>CAYZAV010000001.1:0-211273 GCA_964475855.1 uncultured Candidatus Saccharibacteria bacterium
GAGGTAAAGACAATTCCTTGATTAAAGCTTTGCCAAAATGGATGCTGTAGGTGCCTTACTGCCCCCTGCCTGTCGGCAGGCAGGTGCTGGGCAGAAGAGCCGCCGTCAACTGCATCCATTTTCTTGCAAAGCGTATACAAATGCTTTACCGAAGATCATTACAAAAATTACCACACAAAGAACGTCAATCCTTTTTAATCCCCGCCAGTTCTTCTTCCATGCTATTCCAACGCCTTTAATCCCGGCAATTCCTCGCCAGCCAAATACGCAAGCATCGCCCCGCCGCCGGTTGAAACATGGCTGAACTGGTCCATCATGCCTTCTTTTTGCAAAAATTCTACCGTTTCACCGCCGCCGGCTACCGAAAATGCGCCGCTGGCAACAATAGCTTTGGCAATTTCCAGAGTACCTTTTTTATATTGCTCGTCTTCATATTTTCCAAACGGGCCGTTCCACAAAATGGTTTTGGCGGCCATGATGTGTTCCTTAAACAGGGTTATACTTTCTTCGCTAATATCTAACGCCGCCAAGTCCCCCACCGGGCCGATAATTTTTTCCTTCGGCACGCCGAAGCCTTGGCGAAGGCGGCTATTTTCTTGCATTTCTTTTTTGATCAGCCCGCTGACAATAACCACATCAGCCACCTGTGAAATTTTTTCGATGAATGTAGCCTTGGTTGAAACTTTGGTGCCGCCTACTAATGCCAGCATGGGATGTACCGGATTTTGTAAAATGCGGCCCAAGTTTTCTACTTCTTTTTCCAATAGCAAACCGGCGCCATGGGGCAGATATTGAGGCACGCCAGCAACCGAGGCATGGTTGCGATGGCAAACGGCAAAAGCATCATTAATATAGATATCGGCCAAATGCGATAATTCTTTGGCAAATTCAGGGTTATTTTCTTTTTCTTCTTTGTGCATTCGTACATTTTCTAACAACAGCACTTCCCCATCCTGGAGTTTTAGCACTTCATTTTCTACTGCCGTGCCAATGCAGTCATCGGTTTTTTTAATTGCAAACCCCAATACACTTTCTAATACTTTTTTTACGGGCTCCAAACTTGGAGCAGTTTCTTTATCTCCCAAGTGTGACATCAAAATTATTTTGGCACCCTTGCCCCGCAAATAATTAATCGTCGGCAGGGTTTGGCGGATTTTAAAATCTTCCGAAACTTGGCCGTTGTCATCCAGAGGCACATTAAAATCACATCTTACCAAGATACGCTTGCCCGCAACATCAAAATTTGTTAACAGTTTCACAGGGTAACTTTTTCGCCGGGATTAATAACTCCTTTTTTCCCATCATCATCGGGTTTGGTATCGGTATTTTCTTGGACATCTTCTTTCTTTTGCAGTGAATCATCCAGCGCTTTTTTTAGTTCAGACAAATTAATTGCTTTGCGACCCGAAGATGGTCGCATTGGCCCTTCCTTTGATGGTCTCCCGGCTGACTGAAAAGAAATATTTTTGATTACCGCATCTAAAACCGGCTCTGGTTGCAGAAGCTCTACCGCTGGCGCAATCGGCGGGCGCGATGTATTAGGCGTTACCGGCGGCTTTTCTCTGTCTTTCATTTTTTTCAAACAAGATTTGCAGTAAATCGGCCGGCCTTCTTGCGGCTCAAAAATTACTTTGGTTGGTTTGCCGCAGGTGGAACAAATAGCATCATACAAAACCGTTTGCCCATCACCCTGCGCTGTCATGGACATCATAGATGACGGCGGCCGCGCAGCCAAAGGCCGGGAAGCTGCCGTGGGTTTAGCATTTGCAGTAGCCAGGATTCCTTGATCCGGCGTCATCCAGCTGATAATATTTTCTTCCACAATTTCTTTTTTAATGCCATACGTGGCCCGTGAAGCTTCAATAATTTTTTCGCGGTTTGACTCTACTAAGGGTTCTGGCGGTGGCAACGTCAGCGCGGAAAAGGGATGTGAAGCCACGCCGTCAATCATCAATTTTAAATAAATATTATATTTTGCCGTGTTCACCAAATCTTCGGCGGTAAACTCCGGAGTGAATTCTTTTTCCAAAAATTCCGCGTCTTCGGCGCCCACCCGAAACACGGCCATAGTTCCCACGTTACCAAACACTGCGTCGCGCACCTCTTCTTCCATTTGCGTAATATATTGATGCCCTATAATCAAACATAGCCGGTACTTTCTGGCTTCAGACAAAATATTAGCAAACGATTCGGTGGCAAAGTTTTGGAATTCGTCAACATATAAATAAAAGTCACGACGCTCGGCTTCGGGAATGTCCACCCGGCTCATGGCGGCCAGCTGGATTTTAGTAATTAGTAAAGCCCCCAGCAGCCTTGAATTATCTTCACCAATGCGCCCTTTGGACAAATCCAAAATCAGGATTTTTTCATCATCCATAATCTGGCGCATATTGATGGTGGAATGGGGTTGGCCGATAACGTTGCGGATCAGAGCATTGGAAACGAACTGTCCCACCTTGTTTTGGATGGCAGCCGTGGCCTCAATTTCATACTTTTGGCTGTATCGGGCATATTCCACTTCCCAGAAGGCTTTAACAATAGGGTCGCGTACCACAGCCACCACTTTTTTTCGGTATTCCACATCTGAAAGCATGCGATTAACCCCAAGTAGTGTTGAATCCGGATATTCCAAAAGCGCCAAAATGGTGTTATTTAAAATGTATTCCATTCGGGCCGACCAGACATCCGGCCAGACTTTTTTAAACACGCCCATTAGCCCGCCCGCCACCAAATGGCGGTACTTAAAATCCACCTTTTCCATCACGTTAAACGAAATCGGGAAATCCAAATCGGCAGGGTTAAAAAAGATAACATCTTTAATGCGCTCTTTTGGCACAAAATCCAGTAGCTTTTCAGCGCCTTCGCCGTGCGGGTCAACATAAGCAATGCCATGGCCGTTTTGAATATCCTGGATGGCCATATTTTCCATGAGGTTGGATTTACCCATACCGGTTTTACCGATAGTGTAAAAATGACGGCGGCGGTCGTCTTGTTTGATGCCAAATTTCTTGCGCTGGTTGCGGAAGGAAGTAAGCCCAAAAAAGTTGATTTTTTTATTCTGTTCCATGAAATTTATAGATTTGCATTACCCTACTCCATTGGCAAATTTGGTGGAGGACCTCCTTTCTTAGACTCCACCCGCGCCATGGTAGGCGCAACCAATCCGGTGATTTTGATTGGAAAGTGAAACAGCGTTGCCAATTCTTCCGGATTAAACAATGCCATTTCTTTTTTGCGGTCCGGAAACAATGGGGTAAATCGGGTCACAAAATTCCTGAACTGCCGGCGGGCGCGCAAAAACGGAATACGTTTTCGAAAAATATATGCGGTTTTTGGACGGGTGGCAGAAGTGAATTTTATGGTGTTTAAATTATCGCTCAAATAATGCGCAAAATATGAGCGGGTCAATGTTTTGTGCGAAGTTTTCCAGTTGTCGCGTTTGGCCACATATACACCCCTGATATTGGTACGAAAGATGGGTTTTTTAGCCTTATCTTCAACAGCAATCAGTAATTCTTTTTCACCGCCAGTAAGCAACAACTCCCTATCATCTTCATCGCTTGTTTTTGAATCATACCATGTATACGTGGCTTTTTCCCCCGATCCTTCTTTTTTTGGCCCTAATACCAAATTTTTCAGCACATTTCCAATATCTTGCAATAGGGTGGTAGTTTTCTTTTCGGGACGCTTGGCAAGTTTATTGATCGTTTTTTTGACATCTTTTTTCCAATTCGGTTCAGAATTATCATCAACCGACATGGTAATAAACTGTAACCAAAACTGCTCATTAGGGCCAAGACGGCTCATCAATTCCAAAAGTGAAGCAATAGGATCCAGTCTTTTTTCTTCGTCAGCAATCCTTTCGCCCTGCGGCTCGAAGAAATTCTCATACGTTATTATCGGATATACCGAAGGTTTAACCAGCACAAAATCTTCCCCGTACACATCCCATTCCTCGTTTGGGATATTTTGTGGCACCGACTTGGTATAATCTGGAACCTCGGTTATTTCCAATTGAGGATAATGACCATATAACGCTGTTTCCAGAGTAAGGCGAAAATCCCGAGGTATGCGGATATAAAAGTGCAGGTTTCCTTCAATGCTAGCAATTTCCCAAGACATCCAGCCCGCAGCGTCCTTCATCACGCCTTCGCACCAGTGCTCCCGCCAATTGGGCACGTTGAGCAGCGGCCCCCACATGATGGTGAAAATATCCTCCATGGCTTTGAGCGGCACCAAGATTTCTTTTGGCGGGGTTATTTCCAGTACTATCCATTTTACATTAGGATAATAATAATCCCAATTCATCCACCAAGTATATAGGGTACGCAATTCAATGGATAATATGAGCGGGAAAAACACCCACCACCAAACGCGTAAAAACGGTACCCATAAAACGATGGCCATCAAAATCAGCCACCAAAACGGGTCCCAAACGATCCGTTTTATCTGCTTATTAAAAAAGAAAATTTTAGAAAGGTTTACCAACGTCGTTGTTTCCGTAAATGATATTCCATATAATGACAATTTCCGCCCAGTACTGGATGGTCAATACTATCATGCACATGACCAAAAAGATGATGGTAAAAAATTCAAATGCATACAGTAGCGGTACCACTACCAAGGAAGTCTTTTTTTCATGCCAGTAATATACCAAAGAAAAAAAGACGATATAATAAATGAGGGTGGAAACCAACACCACCAAGGTTCCCAAAAAAAAGTAGGACATATTTGTTTATTATACCTCTGCCAATATTGGAAATCAAACAAGCAACAAAAAAACCGTAGAGTACTACGGTTTTTTTGTAAATATTGATTACGCTATTTCAATTTGGCGTACCATGTACTTACCCTGTTCGTCTTTGCCGAAATATTTTTTGTTGTTTAAGTTAATCATGACCGTGTTTTTGGCAACCAAGCGCTGGCTCAACACTTCTTTGACAATTTCTTCCTGGCTTACCAAGTGCGGCTTTTCATGCAGCACCCTGGTGATAATATCTTTAATAGTTCCGGGTACATATCCCCATTCTTTCAAGGCATACATCCCGCGGCCAACCAATACAAAGCGCTGGTCCTTGATCAGTTCGTTATGAACCGTTTGCGGATGCGTTTTTTTGTCAGCATCACCCACATTCAAGGTGTCAATTAATTTAGTGATTTCACGGAAGTGAAGCGGCTTCTCTGATTTTTTAAATACCAAGTAAGCTTTATCTTTGACACCCCGCGGCTTGATTTCCGGCCAGTTCACCAGACCAATTTTTCCTTCTTTATTTGGCTGGATTTTTTTTGAAATTTCAAGATAAGAAGCCATTGCTTCATCATGCATGTTATATTTTGAAGCAAAGTTGGCAGCCAATTCCGGCTTTGTCAGCAAAGTTGCATGTTTTTCAATATCATTGACCAGGGAATTTAAATTATCTTTGACTTGTTTTTCAGTGTCGCGGCTTAACGTCCAGAAATATTCATAATCCTTTTTACCGCAAACGCGTACAAATTGGTCAGACAGTGTCAATAAAAATAATACGTACGGCCGGCTGCGTTTTCCACCCAGTTCTTCCAATACGATTTCTTCTTTTTTAAATCCGCCTTTTTGCACAAAGTAGTCGCTAAAACCCTTGAAGATTTTCTCCAACGCTTCTTGGTGGTTTTTGCGGACAAAATTAAAACCAACCTCCTCAATTTGGCGGACGCGCTCACGCGTAATGCCAAGGCTTTCACCAATAGATTCCAATGTCTCGGTTTTACCCGTTTTCACCCCAAAACGCCGGTCAAAAATGTCCTTAGTTTTGGCAGAAAGACCTTTGGTAAGCTTGGTATATAGTTGCGAATAGTTGATTTTTTCCATACTATTTTTATAGGTGAACAAGCGAGCCTAAACCCTCTTTATTCACAGTATATTTAAGTTTAACATAAGACTGCTTTTATGTCAATAGTTTGTCAATCCCCTGGCCGACTATACCTGTTTTCGGGATCGTTTTTCATCCCAGTTTTTCCAAGTTACTAATAAGGGGCTGGCAATGAAAATAGACGAATACGCCCCTGCCGATATTCCGATTATCAAGACAAGCGAGAAATATTTGAGTGTTTCCCCACCGAAAAAGAACATGGACGTCATTACCAGTAAAACAGTGGCTACGGTACTAATAGATCGCCCAATGGTTTGGTTTAAACTGTGGTCAACGGTATCTGAAAACTGAGCCATGCCGCGCCGCAAAATGTTTTCACGCACCCGGTCAAAAATAACAATAGTATCGTGTACGGAAAACCCGATAATAGTCAACAAGGCGGCCACAATAGGAATGGTAATTTCAACGTGATAAAATTTTCCTAATACTGCGAATACGCCAAGTGGAATAAGGATATCATGCACCAGGGCAATCAAGGAAGTTACTCCATATTTCCAAGATGATACCGGACGGGAAACTTTCCGGAAAGCAAAAGCGATGTAAGCGGTAATAGACAAAAGGGCTAACACAATTGCAGTTAACGTTTTGTTTTTCAGTTCATTTCCTACCGAAGGGCCAATGTACTGGAAGCTCATTTCTTCGGCGGGAGCAAGCTTGATTACTTGGGCCAAGACGTTTTGATGGATTTGTTCATCAATTCCCTTGAATTGCAAAATGGCGCCTTTTTCACCCGTTGGCTGGATAATAATTTCACCTAAATCAAACTGTTTAAGAGAGTTTGAAATTTGTTCGTTATCCGGACGGGTTTGAGAAAATTCAAGTTCCATTTTACTGCCGCCGGTAAACTCAATGCCAAATTTCAAGCCAAACATAACCAGCGCCACAATGGATGCTGCGATCAGGATGCCGGAAACAAGATAATAAATATTAGAATATTTGGTAAATGAGAACATTAGAGTATCCACTTATATTTTTCCGCCCAATTTCCTATAACCACCTGCAGTAACACCCTGGTCACAAAGATGGCTGAAAACATGCTGACCACAATACCCAGTGCCAAGGTTAGCGCAAAGCCTTTGATAAATGATGTAGAAAAAATAAATAAAATGGCACAAACGATCAGTGAATTCAAGTTACTATCGCGTATAGACGGCCATGCTCTGCTAAAACCCTCATTAATAGCTGCACCTAAAGCCTTGCCCTGCAAAATTTCTTCTTTCATGCGGGCGAAAATCAGGATATTGGCGTCAACAGCCATACCGATAGATAAAATAAATCCACCGATTCCGGCCAAAGTTAATGTTACCGGCACCAATTTGAAAATAGAAAGCACTAAGGCTACATATACCAATAAAGCAACCGAAGCAATAATCCCGGGTAGGCGATAAATGATAATCATGAATAAAACTACCGCCAAGAATCCGTACAAACCGGCCCAGAGGGACTTTTCAAGGGAAGCGGCGCCAAGTGTCGGACCCACCGTTTGCTGGGAAATCGGGCTGCCGATTTTTACGGGCAAGGCTCCGGAATTTAATCTACGTGAAAGGTCATTAGCGGTAACTGCCGACATATTTCCGGTGATAACCGCTGTGCCGCCACTGATTTTATCCTGGACAATCGGGGCGTAAATATCAGCTGAATCAATTTTACCATCGCCGGACGTGTCAATAATAGAAGCTCCATCCAGGAGGATAGCTAATGGTTTTTGGATGTTGCGCGCAGTGATTTCTTCAAATAATTTTTCACCTTCGGCATTAAATTGCAGTTGGATTTGCGGTTTATAAGTTGTCTGGTCAAACACTACTGTAGTCTTGGACAAATATTTTCCCGTTAACTCTGTCGGTTTAAAATACGGGTTTTGCAAAGCCAATTCCCAGTCTTTTATTTTTGAAATATCCTGACCCTTTTCCTCTGCAATTTGCACCTCTTTTAATTTATCCAAAATCTGCTGTGCTTCGGCTTCGGTGCGCTGTTCGTCAAATTCCAAATACGGGGTCTGGCCGATCATTTCAATAGCCTGTTTTACATCTTTGACGCCAGGTAACTCAACCACCAAACGGTCTTCGCCCTGGATTTGTACCACGGGTTCGGAAACGCCAAACAAATTCACGCGCCGCTCAATAACATCGCGCAGCCCTTGCATGGCTTCAGTTTTATTATCCGTAGTGGCAAGATCCGCCTGGTACACCAAGTTTACACCACCCTGCAGGTCCAACCCAAGCGCATAGGGTTTTTCCCAAAAATGTGGCAAACGCCAATCGAATTTATTGTTCAAAAAATCAGCCGATTGATTGAAATAATTCGGATGCACAAAATTCCCGGCCAAGATGGCCATCAAGATAATCGCCAAAAATATCCAATATTTCTGTTGCATGACAATGTTGAATGTTACTACACACATAAAAAAAACGCAAGGTGATTGTCTTGCGCATTTGGGAGCGGCTCTTATAAGAGCAGAGACAGGGCATCCCGAGCAGCTATGTACTTGTCTATCAGTATTTGGGTATGCCCCGCTTCGACCACATTCGATTCAGCAAAAGTTTTCCAGGCGGCAAACTCTGTCACAAAGGCATCGTAGATTGCCCTCACCTTCTCGTCGTCGCCGGTGGCACGCTGCATGGCGCAAAACGTCTTTCGGATCCGGTCTTCGCTGTGATATTTGGCATCAAGCACAAACAACATCATATCAAGAATTTCCACGACATCTCTCCTAGATTAGGATAGTTGAAAGAGTACCAAACAGTACCCACTACTATTAATTATAGCATCTATAAATAGTCATGTCAAATTTCTAGCGTCTCCAAGATTTTCAGCTCTAATGTATCCGTTTCTGTATCATATATTGCAAACGTTGGTTTATATCGTTGCCCAGCCACTTCACCTGGGTTAACCAAGCGACAGACCCGCCCTGAGCCTGTCGAAGGGTTCCCCACCTTTTCCTCCCACGGCCGATGCGTATGGCCATAAAACACCAAATCATACTTGCCGCTTTCCGCCAGCTTTTTGGCCAATTCCGGATAATGCACCATAGCCACTTTTTTGTGGTCCAAATCAAGTTCTTGTGTATCGGAAATAGTATCAAGCTCATAGTCCCCATTTCCTTTTACATATATTATTTCGCCCTTGAAATTTTTATTGCCGTGGTCAATTATTTCCTGATTACAAATATCTCCGCAGTGCAACATCGTCATAATATTTTGCGTATTCAAAAAACCAATTATCTTATCAAAATTTTTAATGTTGTCATGAGTATCCGAAACAATGGCAAATTTCATTCTTATAATGTATTTATTTCCCGCTCACGCAATTATTAAATTCATTAACCTCTGCATTATATTTGCTCACTAGTGTTTTTGTCTGATCACTTAATATATTATACTTTGCCACCAAGACATTATAATCATCCACCAACTGGTTGTATTTTTCCGAACGCTTGCTGGTGGTTTCAATTTCTGCGCGCTTGGTCTCTATGTTTGTTTCCAGTGTCTGCATGATATTTTTATTGGTTTGGATTTGTGCCTTGAGGTTTTCATCAATCTGGTGACAGCTCTCAAGTGGCAGTCCAAATTCTTGCACGCCAATCCACGCCGTTTTTCCCTTGTATTTTCCCTTCACCATAGCCACACCAATTTGTGTATAGCGATTATTTACAATATTAGCCCGGTGCCCGGGACTGTCCATCCACAACTGCACCACTTCTTTTTCATCAGTAAAATTCCCTAAAATCAGGTTTTCCCCGGTGGTAATATATTCATAGCCGTACGCCTTAACCAATTCGCCCGGATCCGTCCCATCAGGCGAAACATGTTCAAAATATTGCTTGGCAAACATGTCTTCGGCTTTGGCTTTTGCCGCGGCATTTAATTTTGCATTTTCAATTAACGCCGGCAAATTGCCGTTATTTTTACGTTGCAAATTCGTTTCAATGATAACTCGTGAAGCGGTAAGCGTGGCATTGTTTGCATTTCCCCCAATGTCGAGCGGCGGTGGAGTTAAAATATCTTTGCCGATTTCCTGCACCGCTTGCCCCAAATCAGACTGCTTAATATCCTGCAACGTTTTTGCCGCATTATTAGCCATATCTAAAACCCGGTCTTTAAATAAAAGACCAACTCCAAATCCCATCGCCACGACCAATAAAATAATAACGGACTTTTTATTGAACATGTATTTATTATACTATACTACTCAAAAATATTTCTGACCCAATCTCGGTGATGAACAATGAAGCAAAGAACGAAGACTTACACCAAATCTTTAATAATCTCAAAATCTTTAAACATTTTCGCCTTCATGCTATTTTGGTATAGTGCCACGGCGGGGTGGTACAACGGGATAATTTTGGCATTACCATATGACGTTGTAACCTCAAATATCTTGCCGTGGATTTGACCGATGGTTTTTAATTCAGTGGTAAGTCCAAACTTATTCATTAAATATGCCATGGAATATCTGCCCAACGTGGCAATGATTTTGGGCTGGATAATGTCAATTTGCCGGTCTAAAAATGGTGAATACTGTAAAATTTCTTCGGGCAAGGGGTCGCGGTTATCCGGCGGGCGGTCTTTTACCAAATTCCCAATGTACACATCTTGCCGATCTAACCCAATATGCTTTAACATTTCATCTAACACCCTTCCAGAAGCCCCGCAAAACGGCCTACCCGTTACCGCTTCATTTTTTCCCGGCGCCTCACCCACAAACATAATGCGGGCATCACAACTACCATCCCCAATGACCGGGAGCACCTTGTCTTTGCGGCGAATTTGCGCCAACGGCGATTTTTTCAAACCCACCACTTCATCTTTTATCTGGCGCATCAATTCGGCTTTATTAGACATATCGCCTGCCATAATAACTTGATATCATTTATATTTTATACTACCATTACGGCAGTTCCAAAACCTTTTATTGGAGGGAAGCACATCATGGCAGAGGCAAGGCTGGTGACAACCCGAATTGGCAGCCAACCGGCTCCCCGCGTAGAATTTGACGTTGAAATTAAAAGCAGTACCGAAAGTGGCAAACGTCCACAAGTGGGCATCTACGTAGATGGCGTCAGGGTTTGCGGGATATCAGTAACCGTGGAAACCGAAAAAGGGGTAGATGGCGTTTCTGTCGCGCTCAGCAAAGTAAAGTAGCTCTCATAAAACCGCATGGTTTGCCCAGCGGTTTTTTATTTTTATGACTCATCCAAAATAATCCTCTCCTTAAACTTTCCCCGCTCTTTCGCTTTCTTGCTTCTGATTTCCTCAATATTTGCCCGGTCAAATTTTTTATAATCAATCACCGCGTCAATCACTTCCAGTAAATCGGCTAATTCTTCAGCACTTTCATCTTTTTGGAACTCGGCAAGTTCTTCAGCCAATTTTTCTTTCAACTTTTGCCAATATTCCTGGTCGTCAGCAATATGCGTTACCGGACTTCCGCCCTTACTTCGAATATATTCGGGAATGTTATCACGGACAAGTTTATTGTATTTCATTGCGATCGTAAAAATCTTTTAAAATACTTCTGTCATGATCAGCAATCATGGTTTCCAGCGATATTTCCTTTTCTGAAAAAAATTTCCCGCATTCGCCTTCTTGTATTTTTATTTCCTTTTCAAAATTATTATTAACTTTCAAACAATATACATTTGCAGACCAGTCTGTAAAATCGTATTTTAAGAAAAATGCATATCCTTTTGGAGTAAAAGACATTTCTTCCCTAATTTCCCTTTCCATTGCTTTTTCTGGAGTTTCACCATCTTCAATCTTACCACCGAAAAAAGCAAAATAACCAGGCAATACCTTTCTATCTTTTTCTCGTTTTTGTAAAAATATCGAAATTTCTTTCTTATTGGCAATTTTATACGGTATTAAAATTGAAACATTCCTTTTATGTTCCATACTATTTCTTCGCCATCAATTTCTGATGCTCCTCTGTATTCAACGCCCCGCATTTTTTGAATTTTTTATTTGAGCCACACGGACAAAGATCATTGCGACCCGCCTCCTTCGGCGCGCTGGAGCCTTGGGCGGAGGCGGCTTGGCCCGCCAAATTCTGCACTACTTTTGGGACATGCTGATGCTTATGCGGCGCGGTATTTAATTGCGCGGTTAAAATGTGCTGTTCAATGGAAGCGTCCATTTCGTCCAGTAATTGCTGAAACAATCTCCGGCCTTCGTTTTTGTATTCCACTAACGGATCTTTTCCCCCGTACGCGCGCAGCCGCACCGAGTCGCGCATGTGTTCCATGTTAGCCAAATGTTCCTGCCACAACTGGTCAATAACACGCAGTGTAACAAACCTGACCACATTGCGAAACTGTTCCTCGCCCAATTCCTGTTTCTTTTTTTCTAGCTCCTCCGTATGTTGTATATTGTTTATTGTAAATTGTATATTTTCCAGAGCTTCTTTGCGTTTTTTGTACACAATTTCCCGGTGCTTGTTCATAACATCGTCATACTCCAGCAAGTGATGGCGCGCATCAAAATTAAAGCCCTCAATTTTCCCCTGCGCGCTTTCCAGGGCACCCGAAATCATGCCGGCTTGAATTGGTTCATCTTCGGGTATATTCATCATGTTCATGATTCCCTTGATTTTGTCGCCGCCGAAAATGCGCATCAGATCATCTTCCAATGAAACTGAAAACTGGGAAGATCCAGGATCCCCCTGCCTGCCCGCCCTGCCCCGCAACTGGTCATCAATACGCCGGGCATCGTGGCGTTCCGTGCCAATGACATGCAAACCTCCAAGTTCGCGCACTACTGCCGAATCTTCTTTGGTTGCCGGGTTTCCTCCCAAAATAATATCCACCCCGCGGCCAGCCATGTTGGTGGCAATAGTAACCGCCCCCCGCTTGCCCGCCTGGGCGATAATTTCTCCTTCTCGTTCATGGTTTTTGGCGTTGAGCACTTGATGGGGCACGCCACTAACCTCCAGCAACTTTCCCAAATACTCGTTTTTCTCAACTGATTTTGTACCAACCAAAATAGGCTGCCCCTTGGCATGGATTTCCTGAATTTCTTTTATCACCGCCTGGTACTTCCCCGCTTCAGTTTTAAAAATTTTATCCTGTAAATCTTTTCTCACCATGGGCCGGTGTGTTGGCACCACAGCCACTTCCATTTTATACACCTTGTCTAATTCTTCCGAAGATGTTTGCGCGGTTCCTGTCATACCCGCCAATTTTTTATAGAGCCGGAAATAGTTTTGAAACGTAATGGTTGCCAGCGTGGTACTTTCTGGCTGAATATTCACGCCTTCTTTTGCTTCAACCGCCTGGTGCAAGCCCGCGCTCCAACGCCGCCCCGCCAACATGCGGCCGGTAAACTCATCAATAATCACCACTTCCCCATTTTTGATGACATAATCACGGTCGCGCAAAAACAAGGTTTTGGCTTTCAGGGCGCTTTCCAGTTGGTGCGTGGCGGTAATGTCATTTTCGGCCCATGGGTCGCTGCCCAAACTTTTTACTATGTTGTTTTGCCCTTCTTCGGTAAAATTTACTGCTTTTAATTTTTCATCAATAGTGTAATCCGTATCACGCTCAAGCGGCGCCACGATGCGCGTAAATTGGCGGTACTTTTCAGAGGCATCTTCAGCCTGGCCGGAAATAATCAGTGGCACCCGGGCTTCGTCAATTAAAATGGAATCCACTTCGTCCACAATTACAAAGTGATGCCCACGCTGTGACTGCTGAGCTAGCTCGTAGACCATGTTGTCTCGCAAATAATCAAAGCCGAATTCGTTATTAGTGCCATAAGTGATATCTGCGGCATAGGCTTCATGTTTGCTGGCAGGCCTTAAAAAATCTTCTATAACTTTGTAAGAACCGACTTGATCGCGAAGCTGGTCTTTTTCAGTATTTTTATAATCGGCGTCGTACACGTATCCCGATGCACTGGTAATACATCCGCACGTCAACCCCAAAGCCCCAAATATCTGCCCCATCCATACCATATCACGCTTGGCTAGATATTCGTTTACCGTGACCACGTGCACCCCGCGGCCTTCCAGCGCGTTCAAGTACGCTGCCAATGTAGCGGTTAATGTTTTACCTTCCCCGGTACGCATTTGGGCAATTTTTCCCTGGTGCAACACCATACCCCCAATTAATTGGACATCAAAATGGCGCTGGTTTAAAGTGCGCCGGGCAGCTTCACGTACTGCGGCAAATGCTTCAGGCAGGATAGCGTCGAGCGAATGGCCGGTAGCCAATAGTCGCTTAAATTCCTCTGTTTTTTCCTTTAATCCTTCAGCCGAAAGCGCTTGCATGACTGGCTCAAGCGCAGTGGTTTTTTGAACCCAAGGCTGCAAACTTTTTATATATTTTTCATTGGCATCGCCAAAGATTTTTGATAGGAATGACATATGGTAACTTTACCTAAAAAACCGTTTTTAAGCAACAAAAAAATAACCCCGAGCAGTGCATGCTCGGGGTTTGCGTTTTTCAACGCTTTTCGAATTGTCGTTCTTGGGCGGTCAGCTGGTTTATCAGCCAAACGCGATGGCGTGGGCCCTTATCAAAATCGATTAGGGCCAGCTTCAAGTAAGCATGGCACAGCTTACGATCTTCTACAGTTACAAACTCAATACGCAAAGACGTTTCGCGGTGTGTCATAGTCCGACGCTTTTGCAACAAACGCTTTTCGAAAAGCTCCTTCCACCGACGCTCGTAGTTGTCTCTGATGACCCGTATCGGGCTTTCAGAAACATACGAAGGTTCAGACGTTAGTTCCTTAAGCTTAATTTCTTCGGGAACTTCTTTTTTTAGCTCCGGCGGAATCAAGTCTTCCAACTTCAGTGGTGGAATGGCAGCTAGTTCCTCATGGAACTTTTTAAGTGCATCCTCAATTCGTTTTGCTGATGCATTCAAATCAGCCACGGTAACTGCGGGCGTTGCCATTTTTGCCAGGGGCGGAACGGGCAGGAAACCGGCCGCAGGTGAAACAACTTTGACGGGAGGAGCTTTAACTGTTGACGACGAGCACCCCGCGCAAAGTGTGATAATGAATAACCACATCAAGCGTTGCATGGGAAATCTCCTTAATCTTTTTTCTTGATGGCCGCGGCCAACGCTTCGTACGTTTCTTTGGCAGCTTTCATGGCAGTGACTCGCTGGTCAAAATCCTCCCTAAGAATCGTGAAACGATCTTCGAAAATTTTACGCTTTCCTTGCTCAATAGCCAGCTTTTCGGCAAAATCCATTGCCTGAAATTTCGTCTTGTTTTCCATACTCTCTTTGGTGGCATTGGCCACATTGAGTTTTGCCTGAGCTTCGTTGACCTGGGCTTGGAGGGAAGTGTTCTTACTCTCAAACTCCCCCAACTTTTCCTTGACAATACGGTGTTCAACCTCAAGCATCTGCTCGCTGACTGACTTACCGCAACCCTTAGGCACAAGACCAAGGATCAGGAACAATAACCCACAGATGCCATGCGAAGCGTATTTGCCCGTGGCGGTTTGCCAAAAGGCTGGATCATCAAAAGAAACTGTCGGACCAGAAACTGCTGGCATGATCTATTCCTTGTAATAAAACTGTTAAAGGGCAAATTACCCTAATTTGAGGGAAAACACATAGCTACCCCCATAGTTCTATTATAAACTTTTTAAGTATATTTGTCAAATAAATAAAAACCCCACGTTGTTGCGTGGGGCATATAAAACTACTCGGGGGAAAATGTCAGCAAAATTGCCGACGCTTCGGGGTGGCCAACTAAGTGAGCCGAATCATTGTCTTCCTTCTCAATGTCGTCGCGCCACTCACAAATATTAGCAAGCCAGTTTCCGTCGCAAGGCATTGTCAGCAGTACTTCGCCCAGATGCTTGCGCTCGGCTGGGTGGGTCATGGAAAATGGCAACATACCATCAGTGCCCAGCAAGACAAGGTTCAAATCCTTGAGCAGAATTTCCCGGGTCTGCCAGCATTGCTCTACGGCCTGGTCGCCGTTAAGTGTGGCATAGCCGCCTTTGCCAATGTTTTTATTGGCACAGAACAGACGCTTTTGGGTATATTCGCTCCAATACAAGTCCCACGCCTTGCCCTTGTTGCCTTGGGCAACTTCCAGGTGTTTGGCGAAGCTTTTGATATCTTCCAACTCCTTTTGGTAGGCCGCCTCGTCAAAGCCACAGAGAACTTCATGAGAATTATCCTGCCCCACCACCAAGGCAAAACAATCACCTCCGTAAACGAACTTGACGCGATCTGGCAAAATCTGACAGAACATGAAACTACAACCGCCAACATCATCGCCGTTGATGGGATCTTTCTTAAATCCCGTTCGCTGGATGTACAAAATGACCTCATTGGCGGCAAGCAAGGATTTTTCCAAATCTTTGCCCAACGGATCGTAGAAATCCTGCAAGCAGTTGACCACCGCCTGCCCGCTCGTGAAACCATTGGCCATTTTCGGGGGATTTAAGGGGCTGTAAGCCGCCGAAACAGCGTCAGCCACGCCAAAGATCGCAGCCTCATTGCTCACAAAAACTCTGTCCTCAACGTGCGCATTCAGATCAGAAGGCCTGCGAAAGAACGTTTGAATCGTGTCCAATGCCATTGTTAATACTCCTTGTTGTAAAGGAACTACTGTGAGTCCGCAGTAAGAGCGCCAAACACGTGCTTGGTATGTGGTAAAATACTACCGTAAAAATCCGCCTACGTCAACGGCTCACTCTGTTAAAGGGGTGAGCCGTTGGAAAGATACGCTACCATTACTATCGTTGCCCTGCCTGCCTCGCCTTCCTAATCGGAAACTCCACAATTTTGCTTTTATATTTGCGCAGTTCACTTTCCAGTTCGTCGCGCACTTCAAAAATGGTTTGGACCACATCTTCACCCACAGCCTTTACAAACAAGTTTTTTCCGGGTAGATACAACCTGACTTCGGTCTTAAAGATATTGCCTTTTTGATGGCGGTTAGTTTCTTTGGCAACATCCACGAAAATATCAAATAAATTCTTGCCCCCTGCCACCGGCAAGCGGTGCCCCTCAAACGATTTCATGAATTTGCGCAAACTGCCGATTTTATTATTAATCATGGCTTCCAACGGCTGAGTAAGTTCCACGTCTTTTGTTTTGATGATGATTTGCATAGTGCTTCGTTAATGCGATACTAATTTACGAATAACATCCGAATAATAAGAATAACTTATTCGTAGATTCGTGTGCAATTAGTAGATTAGTGTCGCCTTAATGTTATTTAACATACTGCACCTCTACCTCAAGCTCTATGTTGTACTTTTCTTTGATGGTATTTTTTACCACTTCAATTAATTGTAAAATATCTTGTGCTTTTGCCCCGCCTAAATTAATAATATAATTTGAATGTTTGGTGGAAATTTGCGCCTGGCCGATTTGCGTACCCGTAAGCCCGGCACCAATGATAAACCAGGCTGCCGGCACAATTGGGAACGGATCTTGTTTTATTTTATCCAAAAATTGACCTATGAATTCAGGCAAGATTTTTTTAACATCCACATTTTTAAAAACACTGCCGGCGCTGGGATATTCCAAGGGATGGTTTTTTTGGCGATAGGCTATGTGCGAATCGGCAATACCCTGCAATTCTTTCTCATTTGCAGACGTCAATCTTACCGAGGCCGAAAGGACAACCCAATTTTTTTCTTTGAAAATGGAATGACGGTAAGAAAATTGGCACTGTGCATTATCAAATGTTTTTAACTGCATGTTTTCAGCCAGGGCTTCTACTTTTAAAATAGTGTCTTTTATTTCCCCGCCAAATGCTCCGGCATTTCCCCGAATAGCACCACCAAATGTTCCAGGTAGTCCGCCGGCCCACTCAAGCCCTTTCAGGGAATGATTAATAGAAGCGGCAACCATTTTATCCATCAAAACCCCCGCCCCCGCACTGATTACTTCGCCATCAATAGTAATCTTCCCAAGTTCGCCGATTTTTACTACGAGCCCCTTCACACCCGCATCAGCAATCAATAAATTAGTGCCACCGCCCAACACAAACACCGCAATACCTGATTGTTGCGCCAGCGCAATGGCCTTGAGTACCTCTTCACGCGTTTGGGCGATAAAAAAATATTCAGCGGGGCCGCCGATTTTAAAATTAGAATATTCCGCCAGCGGCACATTTCTTTGCACGCCCGGCAGTTCCTTGGCTAGTGTTTCAAATATGGCATCGCTCATGGCAACAATTCGTTAATTTTTGTCCTGGTCAAAATGCCAACATATCCGGTAGTAATAATGCCGTAGTATTTTTGGAACCGGATAACGGCAGCTCGCGTCAGACTACCAAAGTTTCCTGTTACTAAACCTTCAGGATATATGCCGCCACCCTGGTTTTTCAAAAATTGCTGCAGGCAACTTACCTCGGCCTTGTTTTGCAAACCGATGTACAAATTATTAACAATAGCAGGACAAGTGCTTCCTTGGCCGTTATGGACTACTTGCAGATCAGCGATTTGTTTTTTCAATTCTTCAATTTGCGCCAGCAGCTTCTGGATTAATTCCTGGTCTTCATCGGACACAGCCCCGCTAATGGAAATACTGAAAGAATACGGATATGTAAACTCCGGACCATCAAACCCCGCTATCTTCGCTTGCAGTGATGGGATAATGACCAGTGAATTATATTTTGAGCCGAAATCCTTGATAGTAATCACTCCCTTTTGGTTTTTATCCAAGCTCAAAAAGGTGATAGTGTAGTGGTTGTCTTTGTCAAAAACAAGATACGGAACTTTAAAATCCAAACCCGCCAAACTGGAAAATTCAAGTTTTAAATCCCCATTACCGCCAATGATTTTTTGCCAGTTCCCCGCCCAATTTTTAATGACGTTGGTAACCGAAAGTGAACTGTTTCCCGAAACCGGCAGAAAATTAAGCGTCGGGCTGATGCGTAAATTTTTTAGGTTTTTATTCAGGTAACAATATTTTAAATTAATCGAACAGTCATTGACCAGCGTAGTAATAGTCCAGTTGGTGAAAATCTGCGAAAATGTTTCATTCTCCCCGTTTTTTGCCAGCACTTCGTTAAGGCTCGAAATGCCGATGGACTTTGACTTGAGTGAATCAGCCAAAATACTAATACTGTAATGGTCTTCCAGATAATGCATAAACAAATTAACCACAGCATAATCATATTTTGAATCTTTCCATTCGGTCAACGGGTCGGCTGGCGAAGCCAGAAAATCCCGCACCCGTCGCTGTAAATTACTACCTTCATAGGTATTATCATAACCTAAAATCGTGGAAGAATAATCTGCCCGGGCTTCGTTGAGCCAGGTTTCCTCAAAAACACCGCGTACCTTGTCCTTTTGGTTAAATCCTATCAAGTGGGTGAATTCATGGGCCAAAAACACTTTCAGTTGCGGATTTTCGATATTAACAAGTGATAAATACACCATTTCCCGTTCATTTGATTCGGGGACCTGCAGTTTCAAATATCCATCAGCCGAGCGGAAATATCCTGCCACGCCTTCGCGTAAAGAATGAAAAAGTACTGTTATTTTGGAATCGCCATCAACACCGGGCTTCGCTTCCTGGCCAAAAACAGAAGTAAGCGTGGGATATATTTTACCGTTAAACTCGGTTGAAAGGGTATCCAAATTGGAGAAAATTTCGGTTTGTTTTGCCGGCACTTGCGTTTCCCACCAAGATTTTTCCACGTAAAAATTAAGCTGCGAGGCTGTTTTAATCAAGACAGCCTGTACTTGGGATTTTCCCGTAGCCTCAAAATTAGAAGCCACGTTGAAATTGGTAACTTCGCCAATATTTGCCGCGAAAGTCCCATTAGGCAGCATAGCAAAAAGCAGTCCCAAAAAAACGGCGACTGAAAAGGAAAAATGGTTTTTTTGCTTTTTATTGTCCATAAAATATATAGTAGCACAAAAATAAAAAAATACCCGCCTCGATCTAGTTATAGTAAGGAGTGATTTTTTTCAAATGGGAAACAATTTGGGTTTTGTCTTTTTGATAGAGCAGCGATTTAAATACCGCCGTGTGTTTTTGCATATCGGCAAAATCAACCTTGGCCAGGCGAGCCATGAAAATTTTCTGGTTTTGTGTGGCAGCAGTTCCTTCTTCGGCCGTCAAAATTTCTTCAAACAGTTTTTCTCCGGGCCGCAAACCGGTAAACACGATGGCAATATCCTTGTCGGGCTTGAGCCCCGAAAGCTTAATCATTTCTGTTGCCAAATCAACAATTTTTACGGGACTACCCATGTCCAACACAAACACTTCCCCGCCCTTTCCCAAGGCTCCCGCCTGCATTACCAGCAAGCATGCTTCCGAAGTAAGCATGAAATACCGCTGCATGTCAGGATGCGTAACCGTCAACGGCTGGCGGCGCCTAATCTGTTCCTTGAAAATCGGAATGACACTACCCCTACTGTTGAGCACATTGCCAAACCGGACCGAAATAAATTTGGTGACATTTTTTTGGTTATAGGCCTGGCAAACCATTTCGCACACCCGCTTGGTAGCACCCATGACTGATGTCGGGTTTACCGCCTTATCCGTTGAAATGAAAATAAATTTTTCAACCGAAGATGCCACGCTGGCTCGGGCCAGATTTTCCGTCCCCAAAATATTATTTTTGACAGCCTGGTCGGGATGATCTTCCATGAGTGGCACATGTTTATACGCCGCCGCATGGAACAAAATATGGGGCTTTAACTCACTGAAAACAGCGTTAATTTTTTCTTCGTCCTGAATATCAGCCACAAAATGCTTGATAGGTATGCCCGGAGCCTCTTGGCCCAATTCGCGCAACACATTAAAAATACCCGTTTCATCCTGATCCAGCACTGCCAAAAGTGATGGTTTGAACTTTGCCACCTGACGCGAAAGTTCCGAGCCAATGGATCCAGCCGCGCCGGTAATCAACACCGTTTTACCCTTAATGAAACTTTCTATCTGTTTTTTATCCAGGTCAATGGCGCTTCTTCCCAGTAAATCTTCCACATCAACATCTTTTAAATTTTTCAGCGAAGCCTCACCCCTCATCACTTCTGTCAAAGAAGGTACAATTTTTATTTTATAAATCCCGGCTTGCCGGCCCAGCTCCACCGCCTTTTTAATGGTGGCGGTATCGGCACCAGGCATGGTAATAATGAGTTGCTTTATCTGGTGGGTTTTTACCAGAAACGGTATGTCGGAAATTTTCCCCAATACCTTGTACCCATGAATACTGATGCCCCGCATACTATCGTTTTCATCAATAAACCCGACCTGGAAATAATTGGCCTGTTTGGATGACATGATGTTTCGCAACATTTGCTCGCCAGCACTTCCCGCCCCCACAATCAAGGTCCGATCTTTGCCAAAGCTGCCATCAATGCCATGGATATAAAAATAAATTTTCTTGGCGAAGCGAAGCCCTCCACAAAGCGTAAACACTAAAAAATAGCTGATGAAAATAATAGAACGAGGAAAATCAAAGTATGGAAAATATTTTGAAATATAGAGAGTTATTCCAAGGAGTAAAAACGCCAGCGTAGTACCCTTAAACAGCGCCACCACCTCATGAATGGAAACGTACGCCCAAGAAAACGAATACAATTTTTGCGAATAAAAAATGGGGATGATAAAAATAATGGCCAGTATGATAATCCTGACCACAATCGGCACGTAATGGGGTGGAATACTCAAGTCAAACCGCACCAAAAAAGCAATCTCAAAAGATGCGGCTATCAATAGGGCATCTATGACGATAAAAAAGATTGCCCGGGTAAGCGGATTTTTCCTGAGTAACGATTTCATGCTATGGTATCAATTATTTCTTTAAGATTTTCTACCACGTAATCAATTTCTTTTTCGGTCAAATCATTGAAAAACGGCAAGGCAATGGTCCTGTTACTGATATTTTCCGTAATAGGATAGCGACCGGGTTTATATCCGAACTGTTTTTTAAAAAATGGCTGTAAATGGATGGGTTTAAAGTAATTACTGCAGTGAATACCGCGTCCGGCCATTTTTTTGATAACCAAATCACGCTTGCCAGCCAAGCCTGGTGCCAGTATTATCACATATACAAACCAACTCAATGTGCTTTCTGGGCTAATATGCGGAATTTGCAATGCAGTACTATTTTCCAATTTTTTATTATAAGCTTCTGCTACGCGCTTGCGTTTTTTCAGTATTTCCTTGATGCGTTCCATTTGCACAATTCCCATGGACGAACTCATTTCATCCAACCGGTAATTATACCCAAGACGCACATGCTCCAACCACTTGCCATTTTTAACTTGTCGGCCCTGGTTGGCGGCGCTGCGACAGAAATCGGCGATTTTTTTACTGTTGGTCAAAACCGCTCCGCCTTCACCCGTGGTAATTTGCTTGTTAGGATAAAATGCCAAAATGGCAGCGTCCCCGAAATTACCGCATTTTTTGCCGTAATAGGTTGACCCTAGCGATTCGGCCGAATCTTCGATTACCAAGAGCTTATGCTTTTTAGCGATTTTTTTCAATACATCCCAATCGGCCGGATGGGAAAACACATCCACCGCCAAAATAGCCTTGGTTTTTTTGGTGATATTGGCTTCTATCTTTGTTACGTCAATGTTAAGCGTTTTTGGGTCAATGTCTACAAATACGGGAGTGGCGCCTTCATACAAAATACAATTAGAAGAAGCAATAAAAGAAAATGGCGTAGTAATAACTTCGTCTCCCGGGCCGATACCAAGCGCCCTGACAATCAAGTGCAGCGCACTGGTTCCGCTATTTACCGCCACCGCATATTTGACGCCAACAAAATCGGCCAACGCCTTTTCAAATTCTGGCAACTTGGGGCCAAGTGACAGTTTTGACGTGGTTAACGTATCTGTCACAGCCTTTATTTCGGCTCTCGTAATATCAGGTTTTGATAATGGAATTTGCATGATTATGTTGCTGATAAATATATTATAACTCCAACTGTCACCAATACTGCCTGGATGGCATAACATATCAAAAGCGTCTTATGGATTGAAAAACCTTTTTTCAAGTACAGTACGTCATAAAAATGACGCCGGTCGCCAAGGAATATAGATTTTTTATTGGCAACGCGACGCAGATTGGTAAGCACGCCTTCAAACACCGGAAACCCAAGAATACACATAATTCCCGCCGCCGAAACAATATCGTACGGTTTGATAAAAAATAGGGATAACATGGCCAGTGCAGCTCCCAGGAAAAAAGCTCCTGAATCCCCCATGAACATTTTTGCCGGCGGAAAATTAAATGCTAAAAATCCCGCAATGGCGCCGGCCAATATGATGGAAAATACGCCCGGCAGTAATTGCTGATCCGCCACGGAAAGTGTAAAAAAACCGACCAAAGAAATAAATGACATGCCTCCGGCCAGACCATCGATGCCATCTTCGTAATTAATTGAATTAACCAGCACAAAAATTAACAACGAGGTCAGAAAATAATCAGCCAGGGGAATTTGGAAAAACACGGCTTGGATTTGAACTTTGGCAAGAATGGCGGCCGCAACTAATGGGAAAATAATCAGTCCGATTAATTTGCGGTAAGGCTTCGGTTCGGCAAGATTTTTCCAGCGCAAATCATCCCAAAAACCCAAAAAGAAAACTACACCAAGAGCCAGAATTATGGCTGCAATTTTTACCAGTTGGAAAGTTTCCCCCAAAAATCCGACAACCAACATCATGGTTATCGTGGTTACCAGCATGGCCGAGCCGCCCAAATAAGAAATGGAATGCGTATGGATTTTTAACGGGTCATCTTCGGGGGCGATATCAAAAAAGTGGTAATTACGGCCGATTTTTTTAAATAAAAACACCAGCATCAACGATACCAGTATCGAATACGTAAAAAGGATTAACAGTTTCATGTGGTATGCGTAAAAATAATAGAGCTTTCTTCGTGCAGATGCAACTCGCCTTTCATAGTAAACCCTTGCTTTTGATAAAACGCCACGGAAGGCAGGGATTTGCCAACCAAAACTTTAAATTCTTTAATATTCTTTTTGCCAAACTGGCGCCTACATTCATCAAGCAGTTTTGAGCCGATACCCTGGCCCTGGAATTCTTTTTTGACCGCGATGGAAAGCAGTTCGGCCTTGGGTAAATTTTGCGTCTTGGCAGGATATAGTAAATTTTGGAATATTTTTTTTAGCGTTTTGATGTTTGCTAATTTTGGCACCAGCGCCCATGCGGCACGTAAAAAATAATTCCTGAAAAAATAACTATAAAATAGCTTCATATCGGTCACAGAGGAGGCAAATCCCGTTACGATCCCGTATTCTTCCATTATGACACAAAAGCTGTAGGGGCTGATAATAATAGCTTCGTAAAATGCTGACAAAAAACCTTTACCCAAAGAAGCCAAAAATCCCCGGCCTATTTCTTGTTGATGGATGGCCGCAATTTGCTTGGCATGTTTTTTTTCTGCCAGTATTATATTCATATGGTTTCTTGCAATGCTTCGTACGCATTTTTCATAACGGCAAACACTTTTTCTTCCGTAAATTCTTGCAATACTTTCTTTCGGCCGGCTTGCCCGAATTCCCGACGCATTACCGGATTTTGCAACAACTGACAAATTGCCTCTGCCATGGCTTTGGCATTTTTGACTTCAAATAATAAGCCGGTTTTTTTATCATCAACCGATTCGCGCGGCCCCCTTACATTACTGGCAACCACGGGTCTCTCCATCGCCGAAGCCTCCAAGATGGTGTTTCCCAATCCTTCCCGATGGGTGGGTAAAACGAATATGTCCATGACCGGATATAATTCTTCAATATCACTGCGCTGCCCCAGGAATATCACATTTTTTTCAATGCCATATTCCCGAGTGATTGAAATATCAATACCGTCTTTTTTTTCCGGTTCCGCACTTCCCATAATTAACAATATCGTATTGGGAAATGTTTGTAGTACCAACGTAAACGCTTCAAATAATTCCAGATAGCCCTTTTCTTTAACCAGCCGGGCAATAATCCCCACTACCTGTTGCCCGGGTAAAATGCCGAGCTGTCGTTTTTTTTCGGTAATAAATGATTCGGAAAATTTTGCGGGGTCAAAGCGTGAAGTATCAATACCAAAGCCAAGATATTGGATTTTCCCGGCAGGCATGATTTGTTCACTGACTGCTGTTTTGGCGTCTTCTTTATTAATGGTAAACATCAGGCTGGTTTTACTTGCCGCAAGACGTTCACAAAAAACAAACACTGCTTTTTTTACGCGCCCGAAATTCTCAAAGTAAAATCCGAAATTATTATTAATGATAATAGGTACCCCCGCCGCCATAGCCGCCAGCTGCCCCAAAAAAGCGGCTTTGGGAGTTTGTACCTGGACTACATCAAACCGCTCTTGTTTAAAAAACCGCCATAATACTAGCAATGCAATCAAATCCGCCAATGGTTTTATTCTGCGGGAAATCAGTATGGGTTTTACAAAAAAACCTTCTCGCTCCAATTCTGCCAAAAGTGGACTAGGCGAACAAACAATCCATACTTCATAGCCCGCCTGCTTTGCCCGCCGTAAATAATTGATTGTGATGAGCCGAATGGTAATGTCAACGGCAACCACGTAACAAATTTTTACCTTGCCGGAAGGCTTCATGTATTATTGGTTAATGTCACGCATCAGCATAAATGCTTCGGCGTAGGGTAATCCAACTTCCGTACCCCGCTTTTTGGCAAGTACTTCCAGTGTTTCCAATGACCGTGGGTGCGGATACGGGATCAACTGACTTTGATAACAAGCCATGGCTCCCAATTTATCTTTGATAGTTGTCGAAATATCCTGGTAAACTGTTGGTACAAAAGGTACCAGGGCAGGAGAGCCCCATTCGGTTTCCGAAAGTACTTCGTAAGCCAATACTTTTTTTATGCATGAACCCGGTTTTGGCCTCGCTACCACCAAACAGGCTTCTGAGATCAAGCGATGGTCACTATTAATATCCCCATAAAACGGGATATACATGATTTCGGGTTTCACTTTCAGGGCGATTTCCATAATCATGTCGTTAAGTTTTTTCTGGCCTACGAGGTCCAGTTTCACGGCCGGCAAATCAAGTGAGAATATTTCTTTTATGCCCATGAATTGGGCTGCTTTTTTAAATTCCTCCATTTCCGTTTGGATATATTCTTCTGTCCAATCAGGAGCGTATGACTTGGTCACCGCGCACACAAAAACTTCGTCACCGGCATTGATGTGCTTTTTGATGGTTCCACCACAACCTAATACTTCGTCGTCTGGATGCGGGGCTATGACTAATATTTTTTTCATCTTATTTTTTCCCTGTTATTATTTGTAAACTCTCCGGCCCGCAATTAAACAAAAGATCAATAATAGACATACCTGGCAAAAACCCTTTTTCCATGTATTGCTGCGGATACTCCGGATGCGTAAATTCTTGGAAAATAACCTTGATGTTTTCTTTCTTAAAAAGCTCCAAGTCCATATAGGTTCCATTGCCATATCCGGGCCCGGCAAGATAAGTATCTGCCCCCACCGCTTTGCAAATATTCACCAACCGCTGGGTTTTTTGACCCTCAACTGGCATATTTGAACTTACTTCAACCTGCACCTTCAATCCTAAAAAATCGAAAACCTGTTGCTGCAAACACACATCCACGTCAGAAATTTTTTCCCACTTTTTCCCAAAAATTTCTTCGAACAGACCATAGTACTGCTTAAAATATGGCGCCTTAGCGTAACTATTTTTTATTGCAGACAAATGACTTTGTCCCCAATTTTTAGTGTTGTCTATGAGAATCTGGTTGATCTTTTTGTTAGGCGAACGGCCCTGAACAGGAACCGTAATATATTGCCAACCAGCCTCATTATTTGTTTTTATCTTATTGCGATTATTGAACTGGTTTTTCTCATAGCCAACATCATCCAATAAGACAAAAACATCTGATTTGACCACTCTGTCAAAAAAACCAAGCCAAGGCAAATATTCGGGCTGGTGGATGGTACATATCATAGTATTACCCCATCCTTGCACGTTTTTGGCTATTTTTCAATCTATTTTAGCTGTTCATCGGAACCATACACCCCTTTACGGCCCAAAACGGCAAAAAAACCTAAAACTAGGATCTTAACGTCAAGCCACAGCGTCCAATGGTCAGCGTACCAGGCATCATATTCAAAGCGTTTTTCCCATGGCACTAAATTTCTTCCTTTTATGTCTACCAGGCTTATCAGGCCAGGCATAACCGAAATCTTCTTATGCCAAAGCACTTTCATATTCTCATCAGTGCCATCATATGGGGGCATCGGCCGCGGGCCTACCAATTCCATATCACCTTTTATCACATTGATTAACTGGGGCAATTCATCCAACGTCCATTCGCGTAAAAACATGCCCACCCTGGTGATGTGCGGGTCTTGTTGGCTGACATCTTCAATAGTGTAGCGGGCCTGTGTGGACATGCTCCTGAATTTTAAAAACTTAAATGGCTTGCCGTTTTTTCCAACACGTTCGCGAATAAAAAATACCGAGCCCTTTGAATCCAGCTTTATGGCAAGAGTAATCAGTAAAAACAACGGGCTTGATAATATCAATGCCAGCAAAGCTGCAAAAAAACTGAAAACCCTTTTAATTTTTTCGCGGATCATTTTTTTATTGCTTCTATATAGAAAGAATGACTGACCACCATCGTTATCGGAAAAAATGCGTTCAATATATTAAGCCACTTGCCTTTCATAATACGACGCGAAAGGCCGCTTAAAAAAGCTGGCAATATATACATCCCGCGTATGGCTATTTTTTCAAACCCCATATTCTGCAACTCTTTTTTAAACACATAGGGATTATACAAATGTAGCAATTCTTTTTGTAAAAATATGGTAAGTGAAAGTTTATTGAGTGTCATAATGGCCAGCGTGCCACCGGGTTTTAATACGCGCCTGCATTCGGCCAGCGCTTTTTTATAGTCGCCAATGCACTGAAAAACCCCAGAACAAAATATCGCATCAAAAGAACTATCGGGATAGGGCAGCTGATGAATATTCCCAGTTGAAAATTCAATACCGGCATTTTCAAAGCGTGCCCGTGCCATGTCAACAATATCTTTGGAATAATCCAGGCCGAAAACCTGGTGCCCGTTTTTTACCATCATGCGGGAAAAAGTACCAAGACCCGAGCCGATGTCCAGGATTTTCGCTGGTAACTTATCAGCACCGGCAAACGTAAAATAGGCGGTAAAATAGTTTTTGTAATATTCCAAGCCCTGCTCTGACCAAAAAGAAATTTCATAATCTCTGGCCCCCGGTTTTTTAGCCATAGCATCGTATTTTGCCAGCCATTGTTCTTCAAAGCTTCCTAATTTTTCAGAAATAATTTGCCGATACGCTTCGCCAAGGCGTGAAAGAACAATGGCGTTACTGAATTCACGGATAACTTTTTTACGACCTTCAACACCCATATGCCGGGCTTTTTGGGGATTTTCCAACATGAACATAATGGCTTCGGCTAACTTTTGCACATTTTTCAACGGAAATAACATACCTGTTTTACCATCATTAATGGTTTCGGGACAGCCGCCGGTATTAGTGGCAATAACGGGCTTTTCAAATGCTGATGCTTCCAGAATAGAGGCTCCCAATCCCTCCATGTGCGTAGGTAAAACGAACACATCCATTAAGGGATATAATTCATCAACATCCTGGCGCTCACCTAAAAATATGACATTCTTTTCGATACCGAATGTTTTTACTACATTAATATCTAGAGCGTCCAATTTTTCAGGTTCATGGGGACCGATGGAAACCAATAACGTATTCGGAAATTTTTCCAATACCAGCTTAAATGCTTCAAACAATTCCAGGTACCCTTTTTCTTCAACTAACCGGGCCACAATACCAACAATTTTTTTATCGGGAGAAATACCAAGCTGTTTCTTCTTGGCAATAATTTGTTCGTCTGAAAACCGCGCAGGATTATATTTTTGCGTATCAATATCGCGCCCGAGATACTTCATTTTTTCCGGCTCACCGATATTTTCTTTGATTGATTCGGCCAGAATATGCCGACCGATGGATAAAAATACATCTGAATAACCGGTAAAATAGCGCTCCAGCAATAAGTACATTTTTTTCTTCAAAAATGAAGAAGTTTCGCCGAACGCAAAACCATGTGATGTGCGGATAATAATAGGTACCCCCGCCAAGTAAGCCGCAATTTGTCCGTATAAATCAGGCTTAAACGTGTGAGTATGTACAATATCAAATTTTTCTTTCTTGAAATAACGGTATAAATTAATAAAGGTGACAATATCAAACAACGGACTAATGCTACGCTTGAATTTTACGGTTTTTACCTTAATCCCTTCTTTTTCAACCCCTGACACCCACTTGCCCGGCGAACAAACGGCGGTCACATCATAACCTTCTGATTGCAAAAACAACAGCTGGTTTTTAAGCATGAACTGAAGTGTAAAATCGGAACTAGCAACCTGGCAAACTTTAATTTTTCTTTCCATAAGTATAAGGAGTTTTTCCTAGCAGACCCCGCAGTTTCAGGGTTATTAACCAGAAATTACGTCTCAATGGCATAAACGAGTACGCCCCCCGAAGACAACTCAATGCGACTGCTCTTGTAAAATGGGGATAATAGTTCTTGAATTTTTTTTGCAGTGCAATGTTCATGGTAAACCACTTGAACCTGCCATACTTTTTTTCCACGTATCCGGGGTTTTCTTTTCGGTGCCCCGTATAGCGGACAAAAAAATCAGGGATATTATGGAATTTTCCCACCGTTCCCATGCGAAGCCATAAATTCCAGTCTTCCATACCGTCAAATTCCTCATCATAACCCCCAAGCTTATCAAATGCATCTTTACGAAACATCATCGTCACATGGGCGAAAGAATTACTAACAAGCAGTTGACTACGGATATCTTCGTCGCGCTCGGGCAGGAGATAACGGATGATTTCTTCACCGTTTTCATCGATCTTTATGGCTCCCCCGCCGACCAACACGTGGTCGATATTTTTTTCTAAAAACTCAACCTGCTTTTTTAGCTTATCGTTATCACACCAAAAATCATCGTCGTCCAAAATAGCAAGATATTTTCCACGCGCTCTTGTTATCCCGTTATTGCGGGTTTTGACATGGCAATGCGCGTTTTCCTGATATATATACGTTATATTGCCAAATTTCTTGGCGTACCCCGATGCCACTTCTTTGGTATTATCGGTTGAGCCGTCGTCAATTATAATGATTTCCTTTACCGGATAACTTTGGCTAAAAACGCTTTCAATGGCGCGGCCCAATGTTTTTGCCCGGTTGTACGTGGCAATAATGACGCTAACCATGGGCTGGGTTGCAGTATTAGGATTTGTTTCCATAGGTAAAATCGCCAAACATGAGGCTTCTTAACTTAAACATCGTTGTCCATAATCGGCGCCTAAATGGTAATAGTGAATAACCATAACCAAGCCAAGCAACCACCACCGCCTTGGTATAATGCGGATATTGGTTTTTAAATTTTTTCTTCAGTGCCAAATTTATTTGCAACCAATCCCACTTACTGTGACTTCTTTCCACGTAACTTGGGTTATCAGTTGGATGTGGAGTGTAACTGACAAAAATTTCAGGGATATTATGCAGTTTGCCGACAGTGCCCATCTTCAACCACAAATCCCAGTCAGCCGCGCCACCAAACTCCTTGTCGTATCCTCCGGTTTTTTGCCAAGCATCTTTTTTATACATGACCGAAATATGCACGAACATACTACTGGTCAATAAATTTTGGCGGATTGCTTCATCGGTTTCAGGCATTAAATACCTTACGGTTTCTTTACCGGTTTCATCTGTTTTGATGGCACCTCCGCCAACCAATACATGATCGGGGTGCGCCTCCAAAAATTCCACCTGTTTTGTTATTTTATCCGGATTGGCCCAAAAATCATCATCATCTAAAATGGCAATATATTTTGCAGTTGAAACTGAAATGCCATAGTTCATCAAAAACACATTACTCCCCCGTTTTTCCTGATAAAGATATTTAACTCTCGGATCTTTTAAAAACATCTCAACTATACTTTTAGTGTTATCTGTTGATCCGCCATCAACCACCATCAACTGTAAATTCTGGTAACTTTGTGACAGAACGCTTTCCATAGCCCGCCCCAATTTCGCAGCCTGGTTATGTGTAGCCAAGACTACCGCTACCAAAGGATGATTATTATTTTCCATATTAAAAAATATTTTGTTTAAGTAATTTTCTGCTTGCCCGATCAATTGCATAAAAAACCACTACATACAGCAAGCCACCTGCTGGGATTAACAGTAAAATAGGCAAATGATATACTACCGGCCGGGTTAAGAGATAAAAGGTAATCAAACAGGAAAGACCGGACCCAAGGAAAACTTTACACAACTGCCAATCAAGTGGCGGAACAGGTGCCAATTTTTTGAAAAAAACCATCAGCAGCACCCATAGTATTGCCGTCGTTAATACGCTAGCAAATGCCACTCCGTAGATTCCATAGAGTGGAAAAAACATCAAATTAAAAATTATATTAATGATAAAACCTGATGAAATAATGACAAAATTAGTCCTTTGGCGATTACACACTGCGAGCACCATACTGTAAGGATACGACAAAAACGTAAGGCCGATAAAAACGATCAATATTTGAAACACCGCTACCGAGGGCTCAAATCCGGTACCGTAAAACAAATGGATTATTTTTGAGGCAAAAATAATACCGCCAGCCATAATAGGCAGTGCCAAAGCTATCATGGTCTTCATATTATAATCCCAAACCAGCTGGAATTTTTCTTTTGATTCCCCTAAAAACTTTGAAAGCGCCGGGTAAAACCCCCGGGACACCAAACCCGATAAAATTACCATCACCGCAATAATCCGTGAAGCCACGCTAAACATGCCTACTTCTTTTGAACTGCCCATAAACCCGATCATGAAAGCGTCAACGTGCAAATACATCCAACTGGCCACAAAATTAAATACCAGTGGCCATGACCATTTTAAGATATCCATCCAGATTTTTTTATCAAACGCCCATTTCAGCTTGATAACAAAAAAATGTACGTAAATGATAACAAATGTCAACACCGCGCTACTGCCGATAAAATACCCATAACTTAAGCTGCGAGTGGTGGGAAATAAAAAAACGGCCATTACTCCCGCGGCAATAATCGCCAATGTTTGGGCAAGGTGAATAATTGATTCAAATTGCATTTTTTGCTTGGCGTGAAAAAAAGCGTACATCATTTGAAAAATAGATTCCGTACACACAAAGGCTGATAAAATCCAGACGCTCTGGCGGATGAAAGGGTCGCGGGTTATGAAAAAAGAACCAATAAACGTCACTACAAAAAACACCGTACAGAGCATTATTTTAAATGACAAAAACAAATTAAAATCTTTTTCATTGGCTTGCTCTTTTGCCAATTCGCGCACCGTGATGCTGGCTACGCCGAAATCAACAATACAGGCGGCAATGGAAACAAAGGCCATGGCGTAGGCAAATTTCCCATATTCGGCCGCACCCAAAAAGCGTACTGCCAAAACAAGCAACACCATACTCATAGACGAAACGATAACTTGGGTACCAACCAACCAAAAAACATTCTTGGAAACGGTCTGTCGGATCCCAATGTTTTCAAAAAAAAGCGCTATGATTTTTTTAGTTTCCATATATTACTTTGAAACATTATGCATCAAATCCAGCCACGCTTTGGTAAATTTTTCCTTGGTAAACCCCTTGGCATATGCATATCCGTCTTCACCGATTTTTTTACGAAGCTGTTCATTGCCAAGTAATTTAATTACGCTTTCTTTTAAACCGGAAAAATCTTCACAGACTATCTGTTTGCCACCTTCTAGTAATTCCCTCATACCACCCATACCTGAACCAATAACCGGTGTTTTTAGCAACATTGCTTCATGAGTAGTGCGACACCAACCCTCTTTGAATTTTGACATAGTTAAGACAATAGTTGAAGCCTTCAGTAATACAAAATATTCCTGCAGCGACAAATCCAAATTTTTAGCATCAATAGTAACCTCGCGAGTGCCCGAGGTTACCAGATGCGCGTCAATAGTTTTTAAAGCTTCATAGGCATCCACTGCCCCTTTGGCCACCTGGCAATTCCCCAAATAAATAATGGGTTTTTGGGCCAATCCGTACTTTATTGTAAAATCAGCAACTTCTTGGTCGGTAACAGCAATAACATTTTCTTCAAACACCCCATAAATTTTATGGACATTCTTGTATCCCCTCTTAACAAAATGCTGTTTCCAATATTCGGAAACCACCACAATAGCATCCATTTTTTTTAACTGGGGATAAAAAACAAACTTCTCCATCATGATCAAAAAAGGCTTTACCGAGGTTGAAAAACCGGAAAAATCAATATGAAAAATAAAGGCCACGTTTTTTCCCGGTTGGCGGCGGCGATTCAAAAAAACTACGGAGTAAAAATTCCTTAGCCAGATATCTTTTTTACCTTTCAGTTTTAGTAGATTCCAAACCGTTTCCAACGATTTTAGTATCCTTTGGCCAGTGAATTTCTTGGCGCTGACATCAATCGTTTCAACTAAAAAAGAGGCATCAGAAGCAAGAGCCTCCAAAACCTCTTTGACCCAGGCATTACCTCCGGACCGCTTGGCGGAAACTTGTGTAAAAGCAATTTTTCCCATAATTATAAAGTAATTTCTATTTTTTATACTGCTTTTCAAGGCCTACCGGTACGCGATAGGTATCTTTTTCGTAATCCTTGCCGCCGCGAACGCCATCGGCAAAAGCCAAAAAAACGGTGTCTTTTACGGCAACCATGGCGTGCACCTCCATCGGATTGTGCACCATCATATCGTTGACTTTAAGTACGTGCTTGTGCACTTTCTTTTTTCCCACTGATTGGCTGTACATAGCCATTTGTCCGGAAACCACAAACGTGTATTGTGTTGATTTTTTGTGATAATGATTCCCACGCACCGCCCCTTTTTTAGAAAAAATGAGAGTTACGTGCGGCTTGGGATCAGCCGTAAAAATATCAGTAATCGTACCCCTCCTGTCTTTAAAATTTATTTTTTTCTTTATTATTTTCATGTTTTTGGATGCCGTAAATACCAATCAATAGTTTGTTTAAGCCCCTCATCAAAAGAAGTTTCCGGCTGCCAGCCAATCAGGTTTTTTATTTTGGAAATATCCGCTAGTCTTCTCTTTACGCTACCCAGAGGCGAAGGCTTGATCTCCAAACTTTTCGGCTCCCAACCCATAATGCTAAACATTTTTTTAAGCAAGTCCAACATCATAATTTCATCACTAGCTCCAATATGCACTGTTTCAATTGGCTGGTTGTTAGTGTTTGGAGAATCCATTAGCATTTGCATCGCTTTGACAGCATCGGGCAAATAGCAAAATGTCCTAGTGTCTTGTGATCCAAACACCGGAAACGGGTCAACTTTTTTGGTAATACGGTCAATGAATTCGGGAATGACATGATCATACCCGGACCTTGGGCCATAGAAATTATGTGGACGCACCACAACAGCATTAAACCCATAAGCCTTAGCATAATGGATAACGAACAGTTCGCCAATCAGTTTAGTGCCCGCATAAGACCAGCGCGGGTTATAGGTATCGGAAATTACCAGTGGCACCTCTTCAGGGGTCGGAATGGGTAATTGGTTAAACGAGGCTAATGCCCCGGCGTATGCCTCGTTTGAAGAAGTAAAACAGAGCTTAGGTTTTTTAGCCAGACCGCGAATCCATTCTAAAATATAAATAAGTGTTAACGTATTCACCCGCAATACTTCATGGGGCATTTCGTAAAATGTTTTAGTGCCATTCACCGCGGCAAGATGGTAAACATGGTCAACGTCAGTATCCAACGTGGTGTAAAAATCGGGCCGAGTCAAATCAGCTTCAATAAATTTGACGCGTTCATTTTTAGTGATTTCAGAAAAATCCTGGTCTATTTTTCCGCGCTGTAAATTATCCACCAGTATGAGTTGGTTATTAGAATCTTGCAATAAGTGCCTCGCCAAATGGCAACCAATAGCACCAACGGCCCCGGTAATCAAAATCTTTTTCATTTATATTTTCGGCGTAATAAATGTTAATCCCAAGTGCTGTAATTTTTCCCGTAAAAACGCGGCAATATTCCAAGGTAAAATAAGGGCATGCGTAATATCTTGGGTAATATCCCCATCGCTTTTGATGGGAATATTTGAACCTGGCATAAATTTGCCGATTTTTAGTGGCGAGCTATCCGTGACAAAATCCAGCATCGTAGCATCAATCCCACAATAGTTGAGCAATGTATTACCTTTGGTGGCCGCCCCGATTCCAATAATTTTTTTCCCGCCCGCCTTTGCTGTCGTAATTTGCTGCAATAACTGTTCTTTTAAATTGCTGACTTTTTCCATTAGTGCTTCATATGTTTTGCCGCTAAAAATTCCCGCGATTTCTTCCCTCCTGATAAATTCTGCCACTACATCATTCGTCTGGTTTCCTTTTCCAACGTATACTCGGATGGACCCGCCCATATAGTCATTCATTTCCAAATGCGTAACATGCAGGCCAAACGTTTTGAAAAATTTCTCAAACGGCTTTACGGCAAAGTAAGAAATATGTTCTAAGTATATAGTATCAAATGCCACGTCTTTTACCAAGCTTAACAAATAAGGAGTTTCTATTACTAATTGCCCATCTGGGGCAAGTAGTAGTGCAACATTCTGCATGAAATCAGCAAGATCAGTGATATGGTTGAATACATTGGTGCAGGTGATAACTTTGGCCTGACCATGGTTTTGCAGGATTTTCCGGGCAGTTGTGGAGTCAAAAAAATCTTGGATAGTTTCCACCCCCTGGCTTTCTGCGAGCTTGGCAATATTTTCTGAGGGTTCAACGCCTACTACAGCACACCCGGCTTTTTCGCGAAACGCCTGCAAAAGCGTGCCCGCATTACTACCAATATCAACCACCAAATCTTTTTTGGCAACATTCAGCCGTTCAATTGCTTGGCCGGCCATTTCTGAAAAATGATTGATGGCCACTGGCGAATTCGATGAGGTATAACTGTATTCATGTTCTTGATAACGTTTTTGAGCATCAACTACATAAATAAGTCCGGCATATCCGCAGTCATTACACAAAAACACCTGCAGTGGATAGCGCATTTGCAGGATATCAATTTCTTTTAAAAACGTGTCAGCCAGGGGATGTAAGCCAAGGTCAATAACTTTTTGGGTGTCATGCGAAGCACACAAGGGACATTGCTTTCTTTGCATTCCATTTTTCCCATCAATAAATTTTTCAAAACACTCTGCAAACGTAGTCTTGCATTCATACCCTAATTTTTCTTGTAATTTTTGAGTGCTTGGAATACGAAGCTCCACATCAAGGCCAAAAAACTGGCTACCCGTAACCGTTGCCGGATTATACTCTTGCGACAAAATATTCCGTTCTTTGCCAATTTGAACTAATGTTTCTTTTAACTGTAGTAAGTTTTTGGGTTCACTGGAACCAATATTAAATGTTTGATTGGCCGTGCGTTCATCTGTCAAAAAACCGGCAATAGCTTCTGCCACGTCCCCGACCCACGTAAAGCAGCGCATCTGTTGGCCCGAACCGGCAATGGTAATTTGGGTATTTTTCTCAACAAAAATTTTCCGATAAAAATCGATAAATACATGCCCGCCTTTTCCTTCATGGCCTTCAAGGGGGGAAACCACGTTAAACATCCGCCAAATAGTATAGTTGATATTGTTTTGAAGTGCGAACAATTCAACCGCCTTTTCACCGACATACTTGGAAAGTCCTAATGGCGACTTGGGCGGCAGGATATTTTCTGTTTGGTTTTCTGTAAATGGCGTTTGGACGCTTGATTCATACACCATGGCCGAAGACAAATAGACAAATTTTTTAGTACCCCCGCAAAATTGCAGCACGTTCATCAAAATACCCAAATCATTATTAAAAACGGCATAACCTTGATTAAAACTTTCCGGTCCATAACTTCGCGCCGCGGCATGGATAACATAATCAATCTTGTTCTCCTGGAAAATTTTCTCAACAAAAAAACGGTCGGCTAAGTCTCCAACATATACGCCACCCTCTTTGTGCGCGCCGCTTGCCAGCTTGCCGAATTTTACGCAAAGGACCTTAATATCAGGCCGGGTTTGCTCTAACTGCCGCACTAAATAAGTGCCGATATTGCCCTCGCTGCCAGTAATGAGTACCGTGGTCATGGCACTATACTATCTTACTTGAGCCGGTTTTTAAATATTGACAATGTAAACTATAAATGCTATTGTTTCTTATCGATCACCACCCCTAATGAAGGAGATTCGGTATGATTGTGACCAATCTGTTGGCGAAGGTGTACCTCGAACCGGGAGCCATGATTCCCAAAATCATGTTGTCTGACCGGGCGTTCGCAGACGCCATCCAGCGCCTTCCCGTTTTGTGCGTCGATATCCTGATCATGGACCGCGACCAAGGCATGATCTATTTGGCGCCACGTAAGCTCAAGCCCAAACAAGGGCAATGGCTCATTGGCGGCGCCAGGGCTGCCGGACAAACCAAAGAGATGGCCGTGGTTTCCAACTTCAAACGCGAAACGAAGCTAGAACTGCCCATCAAACGGTTTCACTGGATAGCGCAAATGGAGTACATTTGCAACAATCGCGAGCAACTGCCGCAAGACCTGGGTTGCCACAGCGTGGCCGACACGTTCACCGTGGAACTGACACGCGAAGAACTGGAGTTCGTTTCCCGGAACTTGGATGACCGAGAATACAAAGAAACCAAAGGGCTCCGTCCATTCAATCTGACACGGTTGATTACCGAGAATGTTGACCCGGCGATTATTGATCTGTACAAGTGGGTGTTCCCACAAGGATGGGTGTTCCCACAAGGAACATAACGCAAAAGGCGTAACGCATGTGTACCATCATGCATTACGCCTTATTTTTTATATCATTTCTAAGACTTTTTAAACCCGATAGATTCGTAATTGATATGCCCGTGGCTTTTCAGCTGCTCACTGAACAAGTGCCAGCCATCAAAAATCATACTACCTTTTTTCATTTTTTTTGCCAATTTTTCCATATCAACATCTGCGTATGCCTTATGGTTATTCATGAAAATGGCAATGTCGGCTTGTTGTAAACCTTTTTCAATACTGACCGGGATAACTCCTAAATTTTTAATCTCGGCTTTAGGCACGATAAAATCATGGCCCAAAATATTTTTTACTTTTTGTTTTTTTAATAATTCCAATAATTTTATGGCTTGCGAAGAACGCAAATCATCCGTCTCTGGCTGACCCTTAAAGGCGAAGCCGGAAATAAATACTTTGGCATTTTTGAGCGACCTCTTTTTCAGGTGTTTTTTTACGGAGTCTACAATATGATGGATAATATTTGCATTTAATTCTTTGGCCGCGCGGATAAGAGATGTGTCATACTTTGAAGAAGTCATTAAAATATACGGGTCTTTTTCCAGGCAAAATCCACCTACGATACCGGGAAGTTTAATATCCGAGCGCGGATACCCTAAATTAGCCGCATCAATAACATCCTTGGCGTTAAGTCCTAATGATTTACAGATAAGGGCGATTTGGTTGGCATAGGCAAACACCATATCCCGGTAGCTATTATTAACCAGTTTTACAATTTCAGCAGCCTCAAGCGAGCTGGTACGCACAATTAGCGGGCTTATTTTGGAAAACAATTCAACGGAAGCATCAGTTGAAGCTTCGTCCAATCCTCCCACCACCTGGGGCAGCGTTTTTAATTCTTCCAACGCTTTCCCTTCAGCTGTCCGTTCCGGGCAAAAACTTAAGTAAAACTCCTGGCACTGTTTTTGCAAAATGGGCAATACTACATTGCGAGTGACGCCAACGGGAATAGTACTACGCAATACAACCAACTGCCCTGGCTTTAAGTGCGGGGCAATTTCCTGCGTTGCGCTTTCTATATAATCAATGCGGGGCAGTTTTGTTTTTGGGTCTATGGGCGTAGAAACGGCGATAATAAAACAATCTATCTTTGCATCTGACGGGATATTTTTTGATAACAATAGGGTTTTGCCCTTGGTTTTAGCAATCAATTCATTGAGCCCCTTTTCGTGGAAATGCGATTTTCCTTTTTTGAGTTCCCGCAATATTTTTTCATTTTTTTCCACGCCAAAAACAATCAGCCCGCGCTCGGCCAGCGTCACCGCCAGCGTCAGGCCAACATATCCGAGCCCAATCACACACACATTGTTTATTTTATGGTCCATTTTTTAGTGATGTAAGCGTAGCACTTTTCCATTGAGGTGTAAATAATATTGCCCTCTTTTAATGCCAATGGCAAAAAACAAAGCAGGCAAATGACCGCTGGAATACGAATGCGGGCGATAATGCCAAAGTTATTCATAAACAGGGCGATGCTGGCAAATACAATCAATGAAAAAAGCACCAACGGGAAAAATAGCCGGTGGCTTTTAAGATAATATGATTTAAAATTCACCGCCACTCCCCTAATAATGAAAAACAGGGCGATGTACCAGGGAATAACTTCAATAAACGAAAGCCACTGGCGCGTATATTTTACCTGCCAGAAAAACGGCCCCAAAATAGTGTAAACAAACGAAAGCGTGTAATTTTTTATAAATTTTCCAATGCTGCCGAATTCTGTTTTCACCATAAATGTGGATCCCGCAGTATCCTCGCCCGTGTCAATTATTAGCGCCGTAGAATCAACAGACACTACCGAATCAGGCGAAAGATCACCGTCATTAGCGAGTTCAGGCATGACAACATATTTAGCTTGCGGGGCGTAAGCTTCTTCGCGATAATAAGTAATCGTTTTTTGGTTTACGTATTGTTTAAATAGTTTGATACCCCAATAACCAGTATCGTCAACCACAAATAATTGAGGTAAAAATCCAAGCAGCACAATAATGCAAAGACCAGAGATGATACGCTGCTTAAGCGGCTTTTTTACATATAAAAACCAATACAAAATAAACGTGAACATCAACGCAAAAGCAATGTAAAACCGAAAATGCAAGAGCAGCCCAAGAGCAATATAGAATATCAAAAAAAGACTATACGTAAAACGCTCCACCAGCTTGATTGCCAGCAATAACCCAAGCAAACTCAAAAAACAAATTATGGCATCTTTAAGTAAGAGTCCGCCAAAAAACAGCAGGCTAGGGTAACCCGAGACCATAATAGCCACCAATAAAGCACCTTTTTTTGAAGCACCTATTTTGAGCGCAAGGAAATAAGCCAACAAGACAATCAGGGCAATAAGCCAGGCGTTAAACAACTGTCCCACTAACATACTGGGTACCAAAATAATATAAAAATATCCCAGCAATACCGGATAATAGTGGCTGGCACGATCAAGGCCCGTGACATTAAAGTTACCGCCTTGCAGCCGGTGATACATTTCCAAGCCATTGGCGTGATACTCTACAAAATCTCCCGCCCCATTGGCAAACGGCTGAAAATGTGTGTAATGCATACCTGCCACCATGGCAATATTGGACACAAATACAATGGTAAACAGTAAAAAAAGCGCGCGACTAAGCATTGCGCGCTTTAAAAAAAATAATATCGTAGCCGACCATAGAAATACGGCAAACACCAACGCCGCCAGCAACGCCTTGTCAAAAACAGAAATTACCCCGGCCACGGATAGTGCCGAAATAATACCGACCAATATTTTCTCGTATCGCGACATTGCGGCTTAAGCGTTAATTTTTCTTCAAGATATAGACAAACTGGTACGTATATTTGAGCGGCACAAACCCCCAGACAAGTTTAAACAGGCTCCTTTTTAAGCCACGTAGTATTACAGATGTTGAAAATGGGGTAAATGCAATGGGCTCTTGGGCAAACCAATTGTCCTTATCAATTTTTACCACCTCAAACCCCTCTTTGGTAAATTTATTTTTCCATTCTTCCAATGTCATTGGGTTCTCGCTGATTTCTGTCTGTTCAGTCCCCTCCATTCCCATTATTTTCCAGTAAATAAACTGGCTATTGGGCACCATGATCAAAACCGTTCCACCTTTTTTGACCACCCGCTTCATTTCCTTGATACCCTTTTCAATATCCAAATAGTGTTCCAAAACGCCAATACAGGCCACATGGTCAAAAAAATTATCTTCAAATGGCAATGCTTCTCCCTTCCCGACCACCAGCTTGCTGGATGGCGAAGATTGCTGGGCAATTTTCAAACCCTCTTCGGAAATATCAACGCCATAAGTTTCCAAGCCCGCATCAGCCGCCGCTTTTAAAAAGTAACCGGATCCAAAACCGATGTCCAATATTTTCTGCCCGGGCTTGATACCCGCTTCCTTGAAATAATCCAACGTCAGCAAATATGCCTCCGGGATTCGCCAAGATTTTTCCTTAGTCCTGATATGCCGCTCGTTATACCAATTTTTTACGTCTTGTTCTGTTGTTGCCATGTGTGATGGTTTGCTTTAATAATTTTATTTTTCTCTATAATGTGACTTTTTAACTGTTGTTCGTTTGCCTTAAACCATACAATAAATTCCTGCGGCACAACAAGGTTTTTATACGAATACCCCCTGCACAGCGAATCAATAAAATCTTTCTGGCTTTCAAACTTTTCGTCTTTTAAAATGATATTATAACATCCAAAATAAGAAGATTCCTGAATGACGGTAGAGCCGATATCAATAGTAGCCGCGGCGCGGGCAAGTTTTCCCCACAGCGAAACCTTATGATTTTCAAATACCACCACTTTTTGAAGCTTCAACTGTTTATACGTATTTTCTTCAGCCGGGTGCAATACCAGGGAGATATTCCAATCTTTAAAAACTTCTTTATTCTTTTCAATGTCCAGCACAATTTGCTTGATGATACCCAATAAACTGCCGCCCCAATTACCCACAATAACCAATTCATATGGCGGCGCAGGTATTTTTTCCAAAAGCTCCGGATGTATATTTTTAATGAAATAATACTGTATCTTTGGATTTTGCCGCACTATCATATTTTCCCGCAAATATCCGTGGCGCGCCAATAACTCTTTTGTTTCTTGTGAAAAAACCACCATGCGGCGGGTCTGCAAATATTGTTTTATTTCCGGCGTTTGCGGATACATGTACACCGAATGGATATCGGTAATCAGCGCCGGCTGAATTTCAATCACGCCGGGAAATTTATCAAAACCCCCCATGCAACTATAAATAGCCACGGCCCTGGGATTAAGCCACTTTACCAGTTTTAAAAAAATACGGTAACAAGTAATAAAATATGCCGAACGGTAACAGCGGCGAACCAATTCTGTAATTTCGTTTTCAGTAAATAATCCCGAAGCTTTCAGCTTGGGCGCAAATACCTTTTTTGTACGGGGATAGTAAAAAAAAGCGAGCGGAGAAAAAATCTGGCGCAGGAAAAAGAAAAAATCGAGCGGTAAATAGCGCGGATATACGGCGCTTCGATACTTTTGCGTCATAGGTATAGGAAACTCAAATACCAGTACTTTTTTGGCTTCCCGATATTCGCGGATAGCAAGTTCAGCAAAGGGATTATAATATTTTCCCGTACTTAACTCTTTTTCAAGGTGCCGTTCGTTGGTAAAAATAATAAGGTCGTTGCCCCACATTTTGTGCACATTGGCTAAAAAATGCCAGGCCCTTGCTATCAAATTCAGCGGGCGTATCTTGTGTGAAGAAATAGTCTGCCCCGAGTAAGAAGTGATACCGCTAACAATATTGAGCGCCCGGTCCCGACCATACAGCCACAAAGGCATCCCTTCATGCCATGTCTCAAAAAAGCCGTATTTCTCTTCAGCGCCGGCCAGCAGTTCAAAACCTTTCTTAAAATCTATGGTAATTTCTTTGCGCTGTTGCATAAGCGTCCTATAATAGATACCATGGAATTATGTCTTACAAGAAATTCACCAAGGATATCTGGATTATTGGATTAACAAATACTATCATCGCCCTGCGAGGACTGATACTTTTACCAATAATAACAAAAATTTTAGGTGAAAGCAACTATGGTATCTGGGTGCAAATCATCGCCATATTACCCCTGGTCGCCCTGATGACCACGCTCGGACTGCCCTACACCCTGGTCCGATTTTTGGCCGGTGAAAAGGATAAAAAACAATTTCAGGATGGTTTTTATTCTGTCATGGCTATTACGCTTTGCACCACCATATTGCTGAGTAGTATGCTATTTTTTGGTGCCGCTCGCCTCAGTGTTTTTTTACAATGGCCAACCAACATCATTAAAATTCTGGCCATCATCACGTTATTTGAATGTGTTAATTTCCTATTTTTACACTTATTCCGAGCTTCCCAAAAAATAAACTTGTATTCATTTTTTATCCTTTTACAAACCATCGGAGAAATACTGTTTACGGTGGCGGCGGTACTTTTGGGCTACGGACTGTCCGGCGCCATTGTGGCGCTACTATTGGTACGCATCATTAATTTTTTTATCAGTGGCACTCTTGCCGTGCGGCAGATCGGTTTCGCCCTGCCATATTTTTCAAAAACAAAAGAATATTTGCGTTTTGGCATGCCCACCATTCCCGGAAATATTTCCAACTGGACGGTCGGGTTTTCTGACCGGTATTTAATTGGATATTTTCTAGGACTTTCATTTGTGGCTTACTATGGCCCAGCCTGCACGCTGGCCGGAGTAATGGGATTTTTAGGTGCCCCATTTTCTTTTTTATTACCCGCTACGCTTTCCAGGTTACATAGCGAGGGAAACATCCAAGACGTCAAAAAATACCTTTCTTATTCGTTAAAATATTTTTTGGCCGTGGCGATCCCGGCTTTTTTCGGTATTTCTATTTTATCCAAAAAAATCTTGCTCATCCTTTCCACGCAAAATATTGCTGACAACGGATATTTCCTGGTGCCACTAGTAACTTTTGGCATGCTGCTATACGGAATTTATGGGATTATTTACCTTATCCTCATCCTTGAAAAAAAGACATTATTAGTAACCAATATCTGGATCGCCGCCGCGCTGCTTAATTTTGCGCTTAACTATTTTTTCATCAGCCGCATTGGCATTGTTGCCTCAGCAATCATCAACCTGTTTACCTACGCTTTTATTGTATCCCTGACCTGGCATCGCTCCCGAAAATATCTTACCTTCCATATTGATTGGATATTTATCCAAAAAAGTGTTGCCGCTTCTTTAGCCATGTCGGCCTGTATTTTTTTCGTAAATCCAAAAGGCCTTATGCAAATATTAATGAGCATTGTAATCGGGGCAATAATCTATGGCTCACTATTATTACTCTTGAAATCATTCAAACAGCGCGAACTGAATTTTTTCAAATCCCTAGTCACGAAAAAAGCCTCCTAAAAAGAGGCTTTTTTTTAACAGCAACAAATTAGTATCCCCGCAATTTTGCCCGAACAGGCTGCTCTGCTTCTGTAATGCGTTTAATGCCATCCCCAAGCACAATATTCACATCCTGCAGGCGTTTTCGCAGCAAATCCATGGCGTGTACTTCCAGGCTCGCTGCCTGGTCAGTCCCCCACAAACTGTGGTCAATGGTAATGTGGCGTTCAATCACTTTGGCACCCAATACTGCGGCAAAAACAGAAGGCTCCAAATCATATTCATGTCCACTATAGCCAATCGGACAGCCATAGCGTGATTTTAGCGTTTCAATGACCCTGATATTTAAATCTTCTTTTTTTGATGGGTATGCCGAATTGGTGTGAAGCAATAAAAAATTGGCGTGGTTATCTTGCAAAATTTTCACCGCAGCGTCAATTTCTTCCAAGCTACTCATACCGGTTGAAAGAATAATAGGCTTGCCTGACTTTGCGCAAGCGGTAATCAAATCTTTCTCCGTTATTTTTGCCGAAGGGATTTTAATAAACGGCAAGTCGTAAAAAGAAAGGAATTCCAAACTTGGCACGTCCCATACCGAAGCTGTCCAGGCCAGAGGTTTTTCTTTGCAATATTTATCAATGTAATCAAATTCGGCTTTGCCAAATTCCATCTTGCGTTTGTAATCCAAATAACTCATGCGGCCCCACGGAGTATCTCGCATGATATTTTTTTGGGCTTCGGGCGTGGCCAATTCCGGCACGCGTTTTTGGAATTTAACACAATCCCACTGCGTGGCGAACGTGGCGTCAATCAATTTTTTAGCAATCTGCAAATCGGCATTATGATTAATGCCAACCTCGGCGATCAAATATGGCTTTTCCAGTTTATTAAAATCAATCATATTATCGTAAATCTAAATTAGTTTGGTCTAAATTTTTTGCCTCTAAAATGGCATTGCACAAATCCCTGATTGCCCCGTTGCCCCCTTCCCGCTTAGTAATATACTGCGCCACTTTTTTAATAATATCCTCCGCTTGCGCGGGAGCCACTGCCACACCTGCCGCCTGTAATAATTGCAGGTCCGCCAAATCATCCCCCATGGCTGCACACTCAGTCCAAGTAATGCCTTTTTCTTTCAACCATATATCGATAGATTCTACTTTTTTCTTTCCCTGTTGTCCAGTGAACATGGCCACCTTTTCCCATTTCCCATCAACCACAGTCGGCAAATTATTCAGCTTGTCCACCACTTTTTCCAAAAATTTACTCTTTTCCCCCGTCACAAAAGCGATTTTCATACCAATGGCCCGCAGCAAAGAAATTCCCTGACCGTCAATATGACTGCGCTCTTTTAACATCTCCCCCGTCTCCTGGCTTACCAAAACCCGGCCGGTAAATAATACTCCATCGGCATCAAACGCCACGGCTTTGATATTCTTTAATTTTTCCCGCAAAGCGTTTTCCATTTACTATGAAAGTAAATATTTTTTCATCAACTGTTCCACAATATGAAAGTCCGTTTCATCATCAATTTCAAAATTATAGTGCTTGTCAATTATCATGGGCTCCAGTTTTTTTCCGGTCCACTGGCCTTTTTTGATGTGATTAATGCTTTGCACGTAAATGTTACCATCATCATAAAACCAACCTTTCAATTTTTGACGCGGAATATTATTGGTACTTCCCCATTCGTAATCTTTGCAAATATAACCCGTTGCCAGTGTGTCAGCTTTTTTCTTGAAAAACCGTTCAATAGCCTGGTCAATCAGTTTTCCCGTCCGTAAAGGTGAAGTTGGTTGCAATAACACAATGGCATCATATCCCTGTAGTTTTTCTATGGCGTGCTGTAAAACGGAAATGGTGGTTGCTTTGTCTGTGGCGTATTTTTTCGGCCGATCAAGCACTTCCGAACCCGCCTTCAAAGCCACTTTTTTAATTTCCGCGTCATCAGTAGAAACTACAACGGCATCCAAATATTTTGACTCTTTTGCCGCCAAAACACTCCAAGTAAGCAGTGGCTTGCCGGCAATCAACTTAATATTTTTACGGGGAATTCCCTTACTCCCCCCGCGAGCCGGAATAACGGCTAAAATTTTCTTATTTTTAATCATGCATGGTAATTTTTTAATTACCTATCATACTACCCTATTTTATCATTTTATCAATACTTATATTAAAAAGGCGCCATTGTTACAAATGGCGCCGTTGACCGCACTAACACAGGATGATAAGGATAGCTGCAATGGCTCCAAGGATAAACCCGAGAATGTCTTTTTTAGACAAATCCTTGGCTTCTCCAAAAAGAAGACAGCCTATCAAAACGGGAATAAAAACGCCGTTCAGCCCCTGTAAAGAGATAACTGCGCTCCCCACGCTAACTTGAAAGCCCCAATATTCAGACGCCTGGTTAGACATAATTGCAAAGCTAGACAGCAAGGCAAAAATGTATAACTTCTTGGGGGTACTTTCCACGGGAACGGCAAGGTTTTTTTCGCCACCAAGAAACAGTAAAGCGATAGCCGAAAAAAGAAAACTGCCCGTGTAGTAATATACCAGGAAATGATGATTAGGAGTTTCATTGGAAGCGAACACCCTGATCAAAAAATCCTTCAAGCCGCATATCAGTATCCAGACAATAACCAACACCAGCCACTTTGCCATGTTACCAACCTCTTCCTGCTTTCTTTCTTTTTTACTGATGAAAAGGTAGATTGCCCCAAAATGCAAGCAAATGCCCAAGATAGATAACCATGTTAAATGCTGATATTCTTGATAGAATATCCAGAATAGAGCAATAGTTACCACGCTAGACAAAGGGGCGAACAACGATGTCTTGCTCATGCTAATCTTAAAAAGCGACCACTGGCAGTACACGCCAAGGAAGTTTAAAAGACCCATCCCGCCCCCTATCAACGCGAAATCGTAGAAAGAAAACGGGAAGCTGTCAAACACAAGCCAAATCAAAGAAACCAGGAAAAAGGCACAGAAGTACTGTAGAAACAGGCCCCGAAACTTAGGAAACCCATTCGTCAATTTTTTTGCGAAGAATGCGATGCCCGCATTGGCCAAAATCAAGGCAATCACCACTCGCCAATCCATGTTTCACCTCTTAGATGATATCTGTTTTTGACAAAGAACACTAGGTAACCCTTACATATTTTTAAAGATTTGTCAACTACCTCACAATCCGTTCACATAACGGCTTCTTTTTTTATGTATAAAAAAAGCTCGCCGATATTGACGAGCCATAGTAAGATTAGTCTTATTTGAACTCTTTCACAACAGGAATTCTCACGCCATGCACTTGGGCAAAAGTTTCCATTTCCACTAGCGCAGCCTCTGTAATCTTTTGATCAAAAACATCGCACCGCTGTTCTCCTCCAAATTGATTGGGGAAGATTTTGAGCACTTTGCACCACCAAAAGGGAATGACTCCGAAAAGGTAATACACCTCAAAAATGAAAAACACTTCCGATGACCAGTCCCCAGCGGACACGAAACCCGGCTAGTATTTGCTTTTGAGCAAGCGCGAAAACTTGCTTTGTGCTCTTTGACAGATCCGCTCCGCAAGTTCCTTGTAGATCCGCACACGGACTGTTCCCGATTTTTCAACGAGCTTAATCATGACTTTTCCTCTCTAGAAAATTTGGAAAACTAGTAACAGGTAAACACCTGCCTTCTTGATTGTATTATAGTATAGATTAGTATTATTGTCAAAAACGACTCAACTGGATTACGGAGGTAATTTACGCATTGAAGCCAATGTGCGTGTTTGCGTAGCGAGCCGGTTCCTTGAGTTCAGCTTAATTCCGCGTTCTTAGTGGTACCTCGGTGACCCAATCGCGGAAAGGGAGATAAACTTAACTCTCCACACTAAGTCGCGGTGCTGAAGCCTGCCTGCCGGCAGGCAGGGATGGGAACCGGGAAGCGAAGCACAGCAAAACCTACATCCTCTTATACAACTCCACCACTTTTTCACGGGTTAAAATATTCCTCCAGTTTTTTCCTAGCGCATTAGTCAGCGGTTTTTCCATTCTAAATGCCATTTCTATCATCCGGTCCATGTCCGCATCGCTCATGCCGCGGGTAATATTTTGAGGAAGCACAATGTTTTGTTTTTGCATCATTTCACGCATAGTTTGCACGTCTTTGCCGTAAAATTCTTCCAGCTGGTTAAATACAATACAGTTAGCAATGCCGTGGCGGTAACCAAGCACCAAACTTAATCCATAAGAAAGCGCATGGCACACCCCCACTTCAGAGGCAGCAATAGAAGCCCCGCCAAAAAACGAAGCCATCATCATCTTGCCATAATTTTTTTCCTGAAGGAAAAAATCTTCCACATCTTTTTTGCTGCTTTCGGCAAAACTGCGGCCAAAATCATTGATAAACGAACCGGTCAAAGATTCCACACAATGGATATAGCAATCCATACCCGTGAAAAATTCCTGTTCTGGGTTGACCGTTTTTATCAATTCCGGATCCATCAATACCGCGTCAAAAATACTTTGGTCGCTATTAATGCCCTGTTTTTTTATGGCACTAGTAAGCACCGCGGTGCGAGTGGCCTCTGATCCGGTTCCCGAAAGTGTTGGCACTGCCATTTTCAAAACCGCCCTATTTTTTGGCAAATCCCAACCCTGATATTCAGCCGCCGAGCCCGGATTGGTTAGCATAACCGAAACCGCCTTGGCAATATCCATAACTGATCCGCCGCCGATACCCACCACCAGCCCCGGCAGTTCCCCATTTTTGCGCGCCAACAGAGTATTTTTAATATCATCAACCTGTTCAACCGTCGGTTCGTGCAGGGCTACATCAGCCTCAACCAATACATCTTGCGCCCGCAGCGCTAACCGGTGGCGAAGCCCCGTTTTTTGGTGCACACTGTCAATAATATACACGATATATTTTTCACCAAGGCCAAAAATTTCTTGGGCCACATCAACCAAATCATCAAACCTGCCTTCGCCAAATACGGCCCGCGGGATCATTTTCATAATCTTAGGCTTGTTGCGGAGCTCTTCCAATGCTTTTTTGACTGAATCAATCAAGTAATCAAAATCGGTTTCACTCATCCACAAGTGAAACGGAAACGAAACCATGTTATCAAAAAATTCATCCGTGTTGGGGCAATTGGCAGTGCCAAATCCCGCTTTTTTAAACATAGGATATCTATAGAGGGGATGATATTGCACCACGGTTTTGATGCCGTATTTTTCTGCCAACAACTCAATTACATCATGGTTAGTTTTACGGTAACGTTTTCCATCATACCTTGCAGACAATAAATGCCAAGCGTGCATTTTTTCTTCGCCCACAAACTGGAAAGAAAGTTCGGGATATTCTTTAAAAGCAGCAATAAACTTTTTAGCCCGCATCCGGCGGCGGTCATTTTGCTGGTCAATAGTTTTTAAAATTTCAACACCCAATGCGCACTGCACTTCGCCAATGCAAAAATTATATGGCCAAAAACCGTCAATATCAAAATCAACATCCGACATGGCCGGCACCCAGTATTTTTCACGGCCCGGCGGAAACGGCCGCACACCATTATGGCGCAGCCCCGGCACCAGCTTTACCCGTTCTTCATCCCTTACTACCACCATTCCACCCTCGCCCATGGTGTTAATAGACTTTTGACCATGAAAACTAAAGCACCCAAAATCCCCCCATGTTCCCGCTTTTTTACCTTTATATTCAGCGCCAATAGCCTGGGCCACATCTTCCACCACTAAAATACCGCGGAATTGGGCTAGTTCCATAATTTCATCCATCTTGGCCATCAAGCCATATAAATGTACCACCACAATAACTTTTGTTTTAGGGGTAATCAGTTTTTCCAGCGTTTGACGGGTAACAAGGCGAGTGTCAGCGTCAATATCAGCCCAGACAATTTTAGCACCCGTCCGGGCAAATGGAATGGCCGTGGCGCAAAAAGTGTGTGCAGGAATAATCACTTCATCGTCCTTGGTCAGCCGGCACAAAATGGCGGCCAACTCCAAAGCCGCGGTTGCGCTGGAAACGGCAAAAGAATGTCGCACTCCAAGATACTCTGAAAATTTAGTTTCAAATTCTTTTAAATATTTTCCCTGCGTCAATGGATCAGCCTTTTTAAGTGCCTGCACCACTGCCTCAATTTCTTCAGGCGTATATTCCACCGATTTTCCTGACCAAGGGATTTTATAAGGGTTTGGTTCTTGCATGGCAAAATACTACCACCTTTTACTTTTTTGTTCAATACATAAAAAAATCCGCTGCGTGGTGTTCGCGGCGGATATATGTTATTTACTTGTCTTGTGACAAGATTTTTCTGGCGTCATCCAAGTTACTGTCCCGAGGCGCTTGTTCAATGGTCATACCCAGAGTAGCCCATCCTTCGGGAAGCCGTTTCTTAATTACGAGCAAGAGAGAAACCAGACAGGCTTCTGGTTCTGCTTGTGCCTTTTCCCTGGCTTTCTCACCAAGCAGAGAAAACACCTCTTCCAAAAGTTGAACGGTCGGCTTAGTAAGCATACACTCTCCTTTCATTGCTGAGTTAGATTGTGTTCGGTTTGACAACATTAAGCACCACATCAAACAATCCTGTCACCCAAATTTCATCTTCGCGCATTTTCTCAGTAACTACCCGTTGCCAGAATTTTCTGACCAAATAGGCAAAGACAAAGAGTGCGCGGTCATCCACCCATTTTCCAGCCTCAAGTGCGATTGCCTGGAAATGCTTCTTGGCAAAAGCAAGCTTGTGCTTGGGCCATGGTTGGTGCCTTTTAATGAACTGGGCTTGTTCTTCTTTACTCCACACTGCATGTTCAGACAAGCGGCCTTGTTGAGGAATGACCCAGAATAAGATGGCCCGAAGCACATCTAAGCAACCTTCATCAACCGCTTGAGAGATGAAAGAACTTTGGAAACGAAACATGATCCGGACAACCTGGGTGGCTTCTTCGATAGGTTTGTGATCCGCATCAAAGAAAACACCATCAACAGAGTAAACTGACCAACCGAAGAATGGCGAAGAATACATTTCAATTCGGCGAATAGCTTCATCGACTGAAATGATTTTATTAGCAGGTTTTTTCTCACTGTAACGATCAGGGTCAAAGAGTGCTGGGAAGGCCTTAAATTCTTCGACCAAATTTCCCACATCATACTTCAGATAAGCCTTCACCTCTGTTTCTTCGTAGCCGTAACGCAGGGCATCAAAGATAGAACCATAGTAAGCGGCCCTTTTGGGAAAGTAAATTTCCACAAAAACGCTACGCTCGCTCCGATTAAAGAAATAACTCAACCCCGGTTCTTGCATGCTTGTTTCCTTTTATCAAAGGGATATTTTGGTAAAGAACAACTCACCTTTTAAATACCAAATCCACAGAAAATGTCAATGTAGACGGAATCGAATCGAAAAAAATCCGCTGCGTGGTGTTCGCGGCGGATATATGTTATTTACCTCGGTTAAGAGGTTTGTTGTTCTTTTTCCCTGGCGATACGAAGGTAATCATTGGCGAAGTTCATCGCGTAGTCAAAGCTTGGGGTGCTATGGTCGCCAAGCAAATACCAGTTCCGCGAATCGGAAAGGTCGCGCCTGAGTTCATACTCGCCATATCTTTGCGGCCAGGCAAAGCCGGCCTTTTTTTGATGGAGTCGACCACTTGGTCAATTACTGCCGGCAACGTAGACTGGGAAAGGAGTTTCCTTTGCAGATCTTCATGGGACATCATCATGACCTTTCTCTAGTCAGGAATCATGGAATATATCAACTCAGCCACACGGCTAGTTGCTTTGCCGTCAGTGGTGAATTCAGTGGTTTTTTCGACAATCAAATAGCGATATTGAGGGTATTGAGCCAAGTTAAGTATTGCTTTGCAACCTTCTGGCACATATCCTGCGGAAATAACTTTTTTCCTACTGATAATCAACTGGTCTTTGCCCTGTAAACCCGGCTGCAAGCTGACGCAGGGACGGCCCATGTACACGGCTTCAATGCCCACTGTGGAGAATCCAACAATGGTCAGGTCGGCTGCAAGCGCCAAAGTTTGGGAATCAATATTTGTGACCAGTTTGACGCGGTCGGTCACTGGCGCAATCGCCTTGGAAATTTTTTGAATGTCTTGCACTGGCATCCGCGGATGCAGCTTAATGGCGATATAAACGTTCGGCAACATGGGCAGCGCATGGATAATCAAATTAATGATGTCCAAATCCCAGTAACCGTACTGCTCTTTTTCTATCTCAAAGACATTGCCGGCGAAAAAAAATACGGTGCCCGGCAAGAATCCGATTTTTTCGCGGATCTTCTGGCGGTCCTGGCAAGAAAAATTCTGACCCTTTTGCGCCAAATTGTCATAATGGGGATTTCCCGTCACCACCAGTTTTTCTGGCGGAAAACCAAGGTCCAGCATTTCATGTTTAGCGATGCTGTCCATGACAGCAATTTTGTCCGGTAGACAATCAAGTTCTTGTCCCGTCCGCTGGTCGGTAAAACGTCGGACATACCCCGCCCAGAAATCAAGCACTGAAAGCGTGGGGATTTTTGCCTTTCTGCCGGCTTGGACCAGACTATGCTCAATAAGCTCTTCCGTTTCTTGTTGGGCAGCGGTTCCGAGCAAAATCAAGTCCGGGGCGGCGGCCGCAAGCAGGACTTCCATTGACTGGCAAGATACATCCGGCAAGCCCATTTCTGACAGGGGCATAAAAGGCAGGCCAACGGTTTGTAATGCAGCAACCGTAAATTGCTGTCCGAAAATCAGAACTTCCAGATTTTCATCTGCCACCAGCTGTTTCAACACCGGCACCAAAGCGTTCATACCGCGCGGATGCGAAGCCGTGGCCAAAATTTTCTTCTTCACATTTCACCTCTTGAGTAGAAGGATTAAATTGGTAACGAACAGTTATAGCTTGATATATTATATGATTAAATTAAACTTGTCAATGGCAAACATTTCCCACGGAAAAACCGCGACACGTGTAAGAAAAACGCAACTTTTTACGTATTTTTTAATAGTACAATCACCTCGTGATTGGTTTGGCGGTTTAGCTCAATAGTTTCAACCAATTCATAATCCAACAAACCAATCATTTGCTCGGGAGTTGATGCCAAGTCGGCGCCGTATTTTTGCTGGCCGGGTTTGTAAAATGTCTGGCGGATTAACACATACCCGCCTTCGCGAGGCTGAAGCCCGCTTCGGCGTGGCGAAGGCCCGCCCTTTTTCAAGTTCTTTTTCAAGTGGCCCATGATTTTTTTGAAATCATACAAAATGTACCAGAGCACATTTGAGACAATGATCAGGTCAAATTCCCCCTTGATAGCTTGGTGCTCTTTTTGGATATCCAGTACTGAAAAATCAATATTGTTATACGAAGCTTTGGCTTTTGTAATAGCTGTTTCTGAAATATCAATGCCTAATATTTCCGCGCCCGGAAACTCTGTTTTTATACGGCCATCAAACGCCCCTTTGCCGCAGCCAATATCTAAAATCTTCGGATTTTTACCGCAATATTTTCCAAGCAAATACAGGCACATGTCATAAGAAGCAATATCTGCCGCCCCGTGATGCCAGGGGTCGTCCACATTCTGATACATGGCCTCAAATTCACCGATGAATTTGCCGTCTTTGATGACGTAATCGTGGTAGTCTTTAGAATCCATTATTTTTGCGGACCAAAATGGCACTAATGTCGCTTTTTAAAATCTTGGCATTGGGCACCACACAGTGGCCACCGATTTTTCCTTTCATATACGTTAAATGGGGCCGTAAAACTTCTGGCCGGCCCAATTTTTTATAGCCTTCGTTATAGGTTTTATTGGCATGGGTATATACAGTCTCAAAATCAACATCATTATCATCACACCATTTTTTCATCTCTTTATTTAAAATAATCATCCAACCGTATTGAGTGGTATCCCATAATTTCAGAGCTTCAGTAGTTTTCGAGGAATTAACCAGCTGGGTTGTAATTCCAAGGCTCCTTAAATGCTTTTGGGCCGCGAGCCCCGTTTTTTTATCATCGGCGCCGATATATTTTACAAACGTCTTGATACCTTTGTATAAATTCGGATGCACCCCGCGCACCGGACTATGTACCGCCATCGGGCCAATTTTTTTAATGGTCCCCGGGGCCACGGTTGAGTGCACAATAACTAATTTCGGATTTGAGGATGCTATTTCTTTTTTGACAATGCTGACAAATTTTGGACTAAACGGAATGCACACATGTAAAACATCCAAACTTACAAGTCCGTCGTCACGCTTCAAGTCTTTGATTTTTACCCGCCCTGAGCCTGTCGAAGGGTAGAATTTAGCAATGGCCTGGCCAATCTCGCCAAATCCTAAAATACCTATTTTTTCAGCTGATTTTTTCATGAAATAGTACGTACGTTGTTGATTAGTTTTGACGAACTCTGTATTTTATCCCCGCCCACACCATTTACAACCGTAATATTAAAATCCCGGCACACTTTTTTTTCACTTTCGGGAAGATTATCAAAATGCCGATCGCCGCCCTTGGCAAATACCAGTTCATGGCCAATATATTTGGCCGCCACCGCTTTCAAGCTTTCAGCTATATGCCCGCCTTTATCAACAGAAAGAAATACTGCGTCAACGTGCTTTATATCGCCCACAATCTGCAGCCGTTCTTGCTCGGCCATAAAAGGCTTGGATCCCTTCACATCTACCTGGGCATCGTTATTTACAATTACCACCAGATGATCCCCCAGTTTTTTTGCTTCCCGGAACAGATTCATATGTCCCGCATGCACGGGATTAAAGTATCCAGAAGTAATGACTATTTTTTTCATTGCTTTTTATATGGTTAATTTGTATCATGAAACCACATGAAAAACAACCACGCTATTTATCCGTCAAGAGTGCGAAATATTATTTTTTGGGGCTTGGCAGCCGCCCTTTGGCTGCCCCATTTTGTTTTCCCGCCATCCTTCCGGCCGTCTGATTGGAGCCGCAGTATTTTGTTCCGACTTATCATTACGGGCCTCATTACGTGGCTAGCGTACCTCTTTTTTTATAAACGGGAAATTTCTTTTTCCATTCCCGGGCGCAAAAACTCGGCAGCGCTGCCATGGTTACTTTTATTAGCGTTTTTTGCCATCTCACTAATTTCAACCGTCTTTTCCCAAGACACCCTGTTCAGTTTTTTTGGCGGGCCGGCACGATCAGGCGGTATACTAATGCTACTTTTTTTCCTGGCATTTATCGCCGTGGCTGCGTTTTTTGTCAAAGGCGAAGACTGGGAAAAGCTAATGCATGCCAATTTTATTGTTGGCATAGCAGCCAGCCTGTTTGCCATTATTCAATATTTCGGACTTTTTGGCGACATCCTTGTCAGCTGGGCGGCGGGAGGCCCTCCTTCGTTTATCGGTAGCTCTACAGCACTTGCCATTTACATGATTTTTCTACTGTTTTCAGCGGCGGCGTTATTACTGAAAACAACTGAAAAAAGCAAACGAATGTGGTACGCGGGCCTGGCCACGTTATTTTTAATTTGTATTTTGGTTACCGGGTCGCGCGCCACCTATCTTGCAGTATTGGCAGGCGGGGCTTATCTGCTCTTTTTCCTGCCCATCAGCGCGCATGCCGGAAACACTTCCTTGGTAAAAAAAATCCGCTATGCAAAAATTGCCGCCCTGGCACTTGGCGCACTGGCACTATTGGCCCTCATATATATAAACACTAGTCCGACACTACCCTCGTTCATAGAAAATAACGCCCGTATTTCTTACATTGTCCATGATCGGCTTTCATTTAAAGTAGTGGCCACTGATTTGTTGGGCACCCGTTTTTCCGCCTGGAAAATAACTTGGCAAGCCATTATGGAAAAGCCATGGCTTGGCTTTGGCCCGGAAAATTTTCACATTGGATTTGAAACATATTTTGACCCTAAACTGCCGCCAAGCCTGCAAAAACTCTGGTTTGACCGCCCGCATAATATTTTTCTTGAAATTTGGGCCAATTCGGGTATTTTTGCATTATTGGCTTATCTTGCATTTTGGACGGTGTTACTATGGAAGCTGCACCAGCACAAAAAAAGCCAACCAGAAAACAGACTTAAAATATTCCCCCATGCCCTGCAGGCCATGTTTATTGCTTACTTAATTGCCCTTTTCTTTAACTTTGACAGTTTTGCCACCTGGATTGCCTCATTCTTTTTTGTAGCCTTTGCGCTCTACCTATTGGCAGAGCCCGGGGAAAAAATTACATTCCTTCCCCCAAAAAAACCGTTGAGAGCGGGAGCCGTAATTGCCCTCGTAGCCGTTCCTTCACTGGCACTATTTATCTGGTTCTGGAACATAAAACCTCTGTATCTTTTTGAACGCATGTCGTATGCCAGCCATATGGCCGATGACAAACGCTGCACCGAGGCACTGGCCATAGCCGATACCACTAACCTTAAACATTCCGGCATATTAAAATCTTCCAACAACCTGCTCTATTCTGAAATTATCAAAAACTGCACCTGGACCGTGCCCGAAAAAGAAGCTACTAATTCAGCCAAGGCACTTTCTATGCTGCAAATTGCTTCGGCCTACCAACCGGGTTTTAGTCGGACATGGCTTTTCATGGGCGGATTTGCCAATGTTCTTGCCGCGCGCGAGGAAAACCTGCAAAAACGACAAGAATGGCTGACAAAAGCGCATGAATACTTAAAAAAAGCCCGGCAACTAAGCCCGGGTCGCCAAGAAATGTTACTGGAGCTAGAAAAAAGCTACCTAGTAGCTGAAGATTTTGCCATGATGGAAAAAACAGGACAAGAATGCACCGCCATTGACCCTGAATTGGGAGAGTGTTATTGGTACCAAGGAGTTGCACAAGTTTTCCTGGGAAAACAGGAAGAAGGAGCAAAAAACGTAGCCCTGTCAAAAGAAAAGGGGTACAATAATCCCCCACACAAGCAATTGGCCATTGCCTACATACAACAAAAAAACTGGAAAGAAGCGGTAATAGAATATGAACGGATAGACATACCAACTAACCCAGAGCAAGCTGCCAGCCATCACGCCACCCTTGCCTATCTATACCGCCAAGCCGGTGACTATACTGCGGCCGGACAAGAGGCCTTAAAGGTGTTTAAGGCACAACCCGAGAACCCCGAAACTCTACCATTTTTAATTGCCTTGCTTGGCGTAAGCCCCAATGACCCGGTTTTGCATACTTCATTAGCATATGTATACACACAAACGGGCCAGGATGCCAAAGCACTGCAGGAAATTATTACTGCCAAAAATATTTATTTAAGACTAGTAAAAACTAACCCGAACAACTGGGACTACCACTGGAGCCTGGCGGGAATCAGCCACACCTTAAAAGAGTATGACCGTGCTTACCAAGAAGCTCTCATTACCTTAAAACTCCGGCCGGATCTGCAGAAACCGATAGAAGATCTGCTTAGTCGCATGCCGGAAAAGTACTGGACCGAATACACATACGAAAGATCCCGGTAATCTTATTTATAAGAAATATACCCCTTGTATACGGCCTCTGAAATATTTTTTATCATTGCCTGCAACGCGCGCTCATCGGTGCCCTTGGTCATAACGCACAAAAAATACGGGTTAGGCGGATAATATACAATACCACAATCGTGTAGTTCCACGGCTTGTACGCCACTAGAGTCGGCAGTGACATACTGTCCGAATTTATGGGCCACGGTTATGTTTTCAGGCACACCGGCCACCATCGCATCGCGATACGTGGCCTGGGAAAGAATTTGCAATGCCTGTTCCGACAGGCTTTTGCGAAGATAGGTGGCGCTATATAATATCCTGAAAAATAATGAATACGAGCGCGGGGAGATGGTGAAATTTCCCGGCACGTGGTCGGGGTTTTCAATACCCAGTACGGCGTACAGATCCGCCAAGATAGTCTGGTTGATATTTGCCAGCAGTAAAAACTCAGCGCCATTATCGGAAGCGGTAATCATCGTATCAATCAAATATTGGACTTGGTATTTTTTGCCAATTTCAAGCAGCGTGCCCGTATTATACGGGTTTTGTTTGAGCAACGCATCCAAATCAGCGATGTACACCAGTTCTTTTTCTAAAATAGCACTTTGAGTTTCCTGTTCTTTAAAATACGTCACCATGATGACTACCTTCAAAATACTAGCCGGATTATACTTTTTATTTTCATTTACCCCGATCCAGCGCCCGCGGTTTAAATCCGACAAAAAAACTGAAGCATCGGCAACTTGGCCCTTGTTTTTAGCGGCAGTAATAATATCTGATATATCACCCTTTAGCGATGCCAGGCCCTGTTCCTCAACACTAGGAATAACATAAGCCAATAGCGGGTCAATGAATTTGTATCTTGGATCATGCTCGCGCAGCGGGGTTATCATGGCCAGACTTTGCACCAAAACATTATGCTCGTTATAAAAACCGGCGGAATACCCCGCCGCAGCGCCAGCTAAAAATATGCCAAGGCACATGATAATGCCAAACTTATTCATATTCCCATCATTTTATCACTAAAAAAACTGACATTGCAACAAAAAACCGCCCAAAGGCGGTTTTTTGTTTTGCTTAGTTCAAATATTATTTGGACCAAGACTGAGCGCCAGGAGCACTTAACAAATAGCTGTTTGACCAGTCATTTGTTCCTGCAGTTGTAGATGCAGAGTGTGCAACGGCTGACTCATCAGACCAGATCAAGTTTGCATTTTCAGCAGAAGCATTAGCTGTAGCTGAAGAGAACAACTTGAGAACTCCAGTCAAGGATGTTCCTACGTTGATGTAGTTGTATCCTGCTGTTTGATGAGCTGAATCCGGTACGAGTTGCAACGAAACGCTGTCAGTGTTTGAAGCTGTTGAAGCGTCTGTTACGTTGAAGCCCTGTGGTACACCGCGAACCGTGTAAGTAACAGTTGTTCCTGCAGACACTGTGTCTTCAGTAGAACCTGTCCACGTTACAATGATCTTGGACGAACCTTCGGTTACTCCAGTCGTATCGGTCACATCGCTAGCACCGTCTTCTTCAAGCATGGTGACAGCTGAAGTGATGTTTACACCGTTCTTCCAAAGAGTCAAAGATTCCAACTCAAGGGAATCGCCGGCTCCACCTCCATCAGACCAATTCAAGTCAAGCTTGAACTGTTTGATGTCAACTGGTCCCTGTGAAGGGGCAGTAACACTGAATTTGTACAGATCAATAGTAGATCCGTTGATCAGTGTGCTGCTAGTCAAGGCAACTTGTGCCAAGGTAGGTACTGACCTGAACACGTAGGTTTCGTTTGCAGTCCTAGTGTTTGTATCAGTGCTCTGAGATCCGTTTGGATCTGAGTACTTAACATAGGTCAATGCAGCTACTGCATTCAAGTTTGTAGATGAAGCAGTGGCTGATGGTGTTGACAAGTTCCAGTACAGGTCAACCCTCTTAGAAGTTGAAGCCGGTACGGTGATTCCTGTCAAGCCGGTGAAGTTGAAGTAGCTGTTAGCTGAATCATAGCTTACAGTTCCTAACACAGCTCCGGTTGTAGCATCTTTCAAGGTTGCTGAACCGATTGCCAAGTCAGCGCTGTTAGCAGTAAACCTCATTTCGGAAACCGTGTAGTCCTGGTAAGAAGAGGTCAACTTGAACCTTCCTGCCAATACTGACTGTGTTCCTGAAACCACTTGGTTCTGAGGAGTTCCGTCAAAGGCTGTTGCAAACGATCCAGAGCTGAAAGAAATAGTTTGTCCGGTTACAGCTGAAGAATCAGCAGTAACTGCGGAGCTTGAAGTTGTTCCGTCAATATCAACGGTAGCAATTCCAGTTCCGGCGTTCATGGAAGATGAAACATCTCCATACACCACAACATCAATCGTAGTTCCGGCAGGCAACGTGTAGTTAATAGACCATGAGTTGTCTGCTGAAACGGTTGGCTTGACGGTGGTTGTCTGGGTTCCGTATTTCACATACAAGTTTGTAGTGTTTGAGCTTACCATGTTGAGCGCAACGTTAATTGCAGTCAAGTTAACAGCTTCTGCAGTAGCAGCTGTTAAGGTAAAGTGTCCCAATTTGTATGCAGTTACTGGAGCCACGGCAGTCTGGTTAGTGTAAGCAGTAAGCTTTGACAAGGTCAAAGTTCCTTGCTTAACGGTCAAACTGTTAGCAGAAACGTCTGCTGATGGCACGTCAATAGTGGTAGCGGAAGTCAAACCAGTTCCATTGTTGTTGCTTGAAGCTCCTTCAATGGTAACCTGTACGGTGCTTCCAGATACGATACTATTAGTGCTGTCAGAAGTTCCAGTGTCATAGATGTCAGCCCTGACTTCCAATGTTACTGGACTTCCAGGCACAACGATCAAAGATGAACCCAAGTTGAAGGTAGTGTAGTCAAATGAAGAGTCTGCTGGATCATAAAGAGTTGTGGTGCTTCCGATTTGTACGCCGTTTGCATACAGGATACCATTCCTCAATCCGCTTACTCCTGAAGTGTTTACATTAGCTGAAACATACAATGTTTCAATCTTCACTTTTTCTCCAGCTGCTTTCAGTTGGAATTTGGCCAACAAAGCATTTGAAGCACCATCAACGATATCTCCTGACACAGAATCGGTCATTTTGGTAATCGTCAAAGTTCCAGAGTTAACTGTTTGTTCTCCAGAAGACCTCTTTGAGAAGGTCGTGCTTGCGGATTGTGCCAATACGTTTGCGTAATACTGTGTATCAACAAAAGTAGCATCGGCAACGTTCCACAAATGCATCGTGAAGTTCATGTTTGAACCTCCAACGATATCAGCCAATACCTTTACAACCCTGGTTCCAGCTTCCATTCTCTTTGGAGCGCTAGAAAGGTCGAAAGTTACGTAGCTTTGGGCCAAGCTATCTGCAGTTAACTGCATTGTGGACCCAATCTGTACTCCGTCAACATAGAGTTTGAAGTTTTGCAAATCTGTGTTGGAAGCGCTTCCGGTTTTCCTGAAGCTAATGCGAGTCATATCAACAGCACGGGTAGTTACTGTAACGCTGTTTTGCCATACGGTGTATCCTTCTTGAGGATCAACGCTAGCTGCTGCAGGAGTGGTGGTAGTGTTAAAGTTAACACCGGCCAATGTTCCAGTAGCGATAGTCATCAAGTTTCCAGTGATAGGATATGTTCCTTTCACAGAGCTTGCATTGGTAGTTACATCAGCAGCGGAAACAACTTGTAATCCAACTGTTTCTCCTGATGTTCCGTCAACGTCAGCCAATACGGAGATAGTCACTGAACCCATTGCTGGGACGGTAAACAATCCTGATGTATTGTTGAAGTTAACCATCGTGCTTGAAACTGCGGATCCGTCGGTCAACCTCCATGCTCCGTTAAACAAATATACATTTGTCAAAGAAGCGTCGGCTGATACTCCGATCCTTTTCAATTTCAATCCGGTAACCGTTACCTGGGCGTTGTCACCGTTTACAAAAGTAAGTTTTGTCAAAGGTGCCAAAGCTTGTCCGTCAACAATAGTTCCTCCTGCTGGGTTGCTAGAAGCTAACATTACTGAAAGCCCTGCTCCAGTTGGAACTGGGTTTGGGTTAGGGTTTGAAACTGATCCCGCTAACCATGCGTTCAATTTTGCGCGAGTCATAGGACCAACCTGATTTGCAGGTGTTAATCCTTGTTGTGCCTGGTATATTTTAACCGCTACCAAGGTTTTTGGACCAAAAGTAGTTGTTTCGTATCCAGGTGAGCCTGCTCCCGATACTGAAACTTGTGTGCTAGCTGAAGTGTTCAAAAGTGCTTGTAAGCATTTTACATCTGAACCCGTTGAGCCAACGGTCAAGTTCCTAGTAAAGGTGATTCCTACGCATGCCGCAGGAACACTGCTAACAGTTGTTTGTCCTTGCAATTGAGCTAACTGGGCCATCAAGGCATTAATTTGCACTTGAAGTTCAGCAGTAGTCAAAGCACCAACTGATGCAGGAGCAATTAAGGCAACCGTGGTCAATGTGACTGCGGCTGTGATAATTGATTTTTTAATATTCATTTTTTATTTAGTGTAGTTAATTATCGTCTTTTACCATCGGTCGACCGTATTTGCGCGACTTTACGTATTAGCCACGAAAACGACTTGTCAAATGTTAAGGGAAATGATTCCCTGTTTTTAAAGCCATTGCCATAGCTGCAAAAACAGGGAATCAAGTTACGTAGTTAATTACTGATTGTAAATATTTTCTCCAGCGCTTGTGCGTATTTTTCTTCTGCGAACAAATTTTTCACTTCTTGGAATATTTTTTTCTGGGATTCGGTCAGGGTGGTTTTTTCAATATCAGAGATCATTTGCTCATCAATGGTTTTATATAAAATATCGGAACTTTCTTTCACATCGGCGCCGCCTTCAATAACTGCAAACGTACCTTCTTGTTTCAATTCCAAAGCAACATCTTTAGCCAGGGCCGGATCTTTTGCAATGGCTTCTGTCAAACTTTTTGCCGCATCATTTACTTCTTGAATAGCAAATTGTTTATTTTCTTGTTTGTTATTCTTGACCACAGCCGCCAAATCTTGAGATCGTTTCTTATATGTCTGAACACTGTTTTTTATTTCACTTTCCCCGTTTAGCGTCAACTGTGACTGTTCGGTAATTCTTTTTACCGAAAAGAGCATGTCTCCGGGCAGGGTGTATTGGGCAAAACCAAATGTCCCAACAACCGCAAACAACATTACGGCAAAGGCATAGGCCAATTTGGGCTGGGTCAATGTTGCCAATGCCCGCGAAAGCGATCGTCCAAGATTGAAAGCGGGAGTTGTCTTTATAGGTGTCGCTTGATCCAGTAATTGCATCTTAAGCGAAAAAGCCCACTGGCGGCTTGGGGTAATTTTTTTTAATGACTGGAGCTTTGAAATGAGTTCTTGTTCGGTCATTACAGTGAAGACGCCATTTTACGGTTTATGTTACACTTCTTGCGAAAACTGGCCTTTTAAGGCTTCTAACCCCCGATGGATCATCACTCGCACCGTTCCCGCGGGACGTCCCACAATTTGGGCGATTTCTTCCGTTTTCATATCTTCCAGGTAGTGCAAAATAAGTACATCTTGATACTCTTTTTTTAAGCCTAATATGGCCTTTTTAACACCCTCTAATTCGGCATTAAACATCACTCTTTCATGCACATTTTCCTTGGAATCGACTATTTCAGGCACATGGTCGGGCGACACCATAGTGGCTTTACCCTTTTCCCGATAATAGTCAGTCACATTATTACGGGCAATCTGATATAAAAATGCACCCATATTTTTGATTTCCGGCCCCTTTTTATAGGCCTCAAACCCCTTCAAAAACACCTTAGAGGTAATATCTTCAGCCGTTTCGGTTGAATTTACTTTCAGATAGACAAAACGGTATATTTTATCAATATACTGGTCATACAGGGGTCCGAATTGTTCGTTTGGATTGCTCATGAAATAGGGCTATATTATATACCAAATAGTGCAAAAAATCAATGGTTGTTAGGACATTTGGGTGCCAGGGGTTAGGACATGTTAGGACATAACAATGTCCTACCTAATTTGGTAAAAAACCTGGTTAAATTGGCCTACTCTGGCCACTTTCTTCTTTTTAAGCAGATCATCCAAATCCCGTCTGATGGTCCGCTTAGTAATACGCGGAAGTTGCTTAATCAAATCGGCCACCTGCGCCCTTTCTTTCTTTTTTAAAATATCAATAATTTTAGTTTGCCGTTCTGAAAAGTTTTCGACCACTGATGGGGTTGGTTTTTCTGTTTCCTGTTCCTTGGGCTTGCCTTGCCACGCCGGAGCCTTCGGCGAAGGCGGGTTTTTGATTTCGATATTAAAATTTCGGATTTCCTGGTATTGTTTGGCAATAATCAGGTAATTCATGTCGGAAATCCAACCACAGGACTTTGCCAGCTTCAAATAACTTTCCAGCACTATAATGTCTTTTTGGAGCTTTTCTGCCAGATCCTTACGCAAGACTGCTTCCAGTATCGCCAATGCCAACTCTTTTGCCTTGTTTTTCAGCGGATCGCCCTCCGGTAAAAAATCCAGCGCCCGATACACCCCGCCCGTTATTTTCACAAAATCATGCTCCATAATATTGTTATATACCTTGAATTATGAAATGCCTTATCAAAAGGCAAGTTTCAGGTCTTTTCCCAAAATTTCATAACTCAAAGTATAAAAATAGAATTTCTTTATTTTATCACAAGCATATAAAATATGCGAAAGCAAAAAACCCCGATGTGAACCGGGGCTTTTTAGATGAGACTATTTACGGACTAGTAACCACCGGTTGATGTACATAATGCACATCTTCGCGGATGTTTCCGGAAAATTGGTTATTCTCCATAACGGGCGTGGCGGTAATTACGGTGCCATCATCTTGTTGTGGGTCATCAATGAATATGCCATACCAATTATCGGTGAACTGTGAATTTTTAATTTCCGGAGCGCCGCCTTGCACATATATCCCTTTTGCCTCCGCAAAAAGTCCGTAAATACTGGTGATTTGGTGGTTTTCAAACACGGCGCCATCAATAATCGAAGAAGAGTCAACCAGCCACAAGCCTGTATTGGCATTATTTTCAAAAACAGCGCTACGTAGCGAAATAGCCGAATGTTCCACTTTTATACCTGAATAAAAATCAAAATTTTGCGGGTTACCCCAGTATGCACCGGCGCCAGAAACAACCACATTTTCCAATTCTGAATCCACACTGGTACCGGTGAAGCGCAGCCCCAGCCATTTTCCCGGCCCTTCAGTATAAGCGTCAAAGTAATAAGTTTGAAAGTAAATCTGGTTATCGGGTGTGCCAATGGCTTTGAGTGTCCCATCAATACGCAAGCCCGAAAATGTACCGCTAAAATTAATCTTTGCGCCTGGCAAAATAGTAAGTGTCACATTTTCAGGAACCGTCACAACGCTTTTAATGTAATAAGGCATATCAGCGCCAAGCTCCATGTTTTTTACTATCCGGGGAAAAAACGTAATGGCATTGATGTTGTTTTCCGAAAGTTCATTACCTGAAAAAGAGGGATAACTGTGTTCTCCTAGGAACACCGGCTCACTGTTTTTTACAAATTGATTATTGGTAACGGTTGGCAAAGCTTCAATCACACTGTCCGTCAGCGCATCATAGTAATAGGTGATATACATCCCCGAAGTACTATTTTCAATGCGGGAATTTTTAATTTCCGGCGATCCACCCTGAATGTAAATAGCCCGCGCCTGGTTTTGGTCTAAAAAATCGGTTACATTGTGGTTTAAAAACTGTACATTATCAATAATACTATCAGAAACCATCAGTATCAGCGCCCGGTTTTTATTATTTTCCAGAATGGAATTTTTCAGTGAAACAGAAGAATGGTCAACCCATAGCGCGTTGCCAAAATCGTTTAACGCCGTGCTGCCGCCATAGCGCAAACGGACATGTTCCAGTACCGAATTTACGCTAGTGTTAGAAAAATAGAGCGAAAGCCAGTTTCCCGGCGCTGGCGCGGTGGCATCGGCGTCCTGATTGGTGTCGCCCCCGAATTCGTCATCGGTAAACGAGGTAAAAACAATATTTTCAGTTTCGGTGCCTTCTGCATCAAGCGTTCCATCTACAATCAGGCGCGCCTGGTTATCATAAAATTTAACGACCGTACCTGGCTCAATCAAAACAGTAACATCTTTAGATATGTGAACATTTTCCCGGAACACAAATGGACTCAGTGAAACGGGAAGCACGGTATTTTCCACAAAACTGGTGGTGTAATAGGTATAGAGTTGGTCATTACTGTTTTGCGCGCCGGGAGTACCGGTGCCAAGCTTCCAATTTTTATCAAACACGCCAAACGAATACATACTGACGCGCTCGGCCGAATAATGAACGCCATCTTTAGTGAAAAAGGCTTCGTCCCAGTCGCTATTTACCGGGTGAAATTCATCCAAATAACGGTTATTAGGGGCGCGTAAGTATAAATAATGTTTTCCTATAACCTGATTCTCCCCGAAATTTCCAACCATAAAATATCCATGGGCGGCGATCGTGCCATTGAGCGTAATATTCATGGTATCGCGCCCGTTTTCGCCGGACACAATGTTATAACCCGCCAAATCAATATCCTGGTCGCTTCGGTTGTATAATTCAATCCATTGCTCTTCGCTATCGCCTGTTCCCGTAAACGCCACTTCGCTGATAAGCAACGGATTTACCGTATCAACCGAAATTTCTGGCGACCAGTCCCCCATGTTCCCATCCAGGTCTTTTGCCCGTACCCGGAAATAATATACATTATTGTTTAATAAAGAATATGGTGCCTGGAAAATGCCAGTGGTATTAGTGGTATTTGCCAACCAGTCTGTCCATACGCCTTCGTTGATGCGATACTGCACCTGGTAAAAATCAATATTCATTGCCGAGCCTTGCCACTTGAGTGTCAAATTGTGCCAGTAGGCTCCCGACATATTATCCGTAAAGTTGGTCGTATTATTGATGATGGTTTTAGGAAACGTGCCCTTAGGTGTCGGCTCATCGGAAATTTTAAAGTCTGCGGCGTTATTATCCGTGTCTTGCCCCAGTTTTTTACGTTCAATGCTTTTACCATCGGCAATGGCCGGCGCAGAAGCTGTTTCAGGAAAACACCCTGTGCCAAAACCCACATGGTCAACAATATTAGCGTCATCGGCTCCAGCAATTTCATCATGAGAACTAACCAAATAAATCGTATTATTATCTGACAGCGACCAACCGGTAGTCATGTCGGCAATATCGGTAATAGCAGTGGTGGCCCCGGAATTTGCCACCAGGAAAAACCCATGAGCGCCGATACTATCGCCATCCTCAAAATTTTTCTTAAAATAACTGGTGGTAATGGAACAAGTTTCTGCAGCGCTGTGTTTTTGGATAGACCAACCGCTCAAATCCACGGCAACATCATTGGGATTATACATCTCAACCCAGTCGTCAGCCGTGCCGCCTGATCCGTTAATGCTGTCAATTTGGATTTCGTTGATTATTATCTTTTTTGGGGTACTAATTTTGGTTTGGGCGAGAATTTCCGGTTGCCAATCGCTCTCGTTGTTGGCAAGATCTTTCGTTTTTACCTGGAAATAATAGGTAGTTTCATCAATTCCAGTAATGCTTTTTTGGATAGTGGCGGTTGTTGGCGCGCCATCAACGCTGACCCAAGCATCTTCCTGCCAATTTGCAGCACCTTGGGCCTGCCAACGGAACAGATAACTATCAATGCCCGAAGGCGAAACAGTGCCAAGCGGATCGGTTATGGAAAAGTCCACGGTGAAAGCCAAGCTTTTTTGTATTGCGTCAACCGTAAAAATCACTTCTGGGGCCAACGTGTCGCTTGGCGGCCTTACCAACACTTCAGAGGGTTTCACATTTTTAGCGCCGGGGCTGGCAATATTAGCCTCAAAATCATTGATATTCTTATCGCCATCCTGCTCTTTGCCGTCAACCACTTTTCTACCAATGCTCTGGCCTGCCACAGGGGCTAATGCAGGGGAAAACTCATAATCTTGCGCATCGCCCCACCCCACCTTGTCTGCAATTTGGCCATTAGGATTTTTGAGCACCAGCGAATTATCTGCGGTTAATGCACTATCAACCAGCACATTGGCCAGGGGCACATACGGCGAGGTGGCACGGGCAATGACAAAATATCCTCCGCTGCCGATTTTTTTACCACTAAACAGCGTATTGGCAGCGTAACTACTGTAACTTGCGCCCGTTTTTGTTTTGCGCTGCACATACCAGCCCGTCAGGTCAACATCAATTTCATTGGGGTTATACAGTTCTACAAATTCATATTTGGAGTCGGTTATGCCCTCAATTTGCACTTCGGAAATCCACACCGGCAAGTATATTGTGCCCGCACCCGGAGCCTGCTGTTGTGACGCCAACGCTAGCGTTTGGGGCGCCACTGTTTCAGGAATACTTTCTTGTGTTAATTTGGCCACCGCTGGCGTTACAAAAACTTCGTTTTGTACCGGAGTATCAGAAAGCACAGTAATCTGTCCCCGCAAAAAATCAATGCGCTCCAGCAAATCATCAATCTGGTCTTGCAAGCTTGGCTCAGTAGCTAGTTCTTCTTGCGGTTGGTCATTTTCAGGCGTAACAACGGATTCCTGTTGCCCGGCAGTATCAGTTGAAACCGCCAAAGAGGGCTCGGTAGCCAGCGAAGCTACAAATAAATTAGGGGTAGATACCGCTTTGACCGCCCGATAAATTACTGCCACACTGTCAGCCGTTTTTGATGCCACATACTTAGTAGCAGCCACGGCTGTCTGGGTCACCGCCGCCAAGGCATTTGAGGTAGCATCCCCCACTATAAACGCCACGCCCTGCAGGCGATAGGCAAGTCCCATTTTTGGTGCAATAAAACAGCCGTCGGAAACCAACGGCACTTCTTTACTAAACAACGATCCCAAAGCTTCTTGCACATCCCCAACAATTCTATCGGGGGCCTTGGCTAAATACACCCTGCTAAACCCATGTCCGCCCAGAGGCTTTGCCTGCTCTTCGTCTGAAAGCTCAAGGTCAATATTTGGCGCCAGGGGCCGGCGGGCGTTTCCAACTTTTGTCAGATCTGCCACCAGAGAACTAATCATTTTATCGCTACTACTGGTCAGATAATTCCCATTCCCCGCCACTCTGTCGGCCGGAGTGGCCACGTTATACACTCCGATTGATTCAGTCGGCACCCCATGACTTATTAGATACTCATAGGCCGCATTCGTGTAAAACGTTCCTTGAGAATGTCCTACCAGTAACACTTTGCGCGTCTGTAGCTGTTCGTGTACCTGGGATAATAACGTTGTTAGGTCATAATCCACCCAAGCGCCGTTATAGCCCTGCAACACAGCTTTTAGCATGTCACCCACGCCCCCAAGGTGGGTAGAGTTGTAGCCGAGGAGGAATTTGATGTCATCCCTGTTGCCTTTTTCTAAAAATTGACGTTCTAAATCTATTACACTCGTACGGGCATCTGTTTCTTTTGTAAAAATACCATTAACAAAAATAACCGTCGTACCAATCGCATCGCAATCACTAGCATTAGAAAATGTGCTTGTAGGTATGAAAATTAATCCGAGAAAAATTATAATCGAAAATATCTTCTTCACACTAATTTGGTAATAAAGACGCGGCGATATCACACCTAGTACCAGTATCCACTAAATAAGTTTTAAGATATTTTTCTGCGTTTGTTTCCCATTTTTTAATTCTTAAATCAGTATTTAGAAAAATTTTATCTATATTTTTAGGTGCCTCAGCGTTTTTCGTATTTTGCACTATACAAAGAGATCCATTATCTTCTTTAATAATCGTCGCAATATATACATCCGAATTAAACACTTGCGTCAACTCAAGCTGTAAAGCCTGTGCATACTGCAGCATGGCCGCGCGAACTCGTGCCGAATCCGGGTATTGTTCAAAAATGGACAGCTCCACATCGTCGCGCACTAAGTTATTATTGGCATCAATACCAGCAATAGTGGAATCGCTCAAAGCTTGGTCCGGCTTTGGGGGCAAATTCTTACCCATCACGTCATCCATCGTAATCTTCGTGGCGTTTATACTCTCAATTGCTTTTTGCGTGCGCATGTCTTCATATTTACTCCAAGCAAATCCTGCCGCGCCCAGTATCAAAGCCACCGCCACTATCCAAATCCCAATCTTTACCAAGGTATTCATAGTTATATCTGTTAAAAAATAAACCAATGGCGTATGGTTACGCATTGGTCCAATGACTTATCTTAAGTATAGTGTTATTCCGGCATAATTGCACCACCCCCTGTGTATAACTTTACAATTTATTGACAAATCCCTATTTTAATATACTATAGAAAAAGCATTGCACCTTACCATTTATGGAGAATCTGTTATGGCAACCCAAAAGTTGCTCATCCGGCCTGACGCGTCTATGGACGAATCTTCCTATGATTACAACAAGGCGCTACTGGAAAAACTGATCCAATTGGTTACCGAAAACCGGGTACACCAAAAAGGCACTCTCCTGCTCACCCCTCTGGCAGGCGCAATTTGCCAAAAGTTGAGTGTCAAAACCGCCATCAAGTATCCTGAGAGATACGACCACTACGAAATGTCCCAGTTTGTGGCAAACGTCAAAGAATTCCTGGCCATCTTTGAAAGCAGAAGCAGCACCGCCGAAAGCTGGGACCGCTAGTCGCCAAAATCCTGCCTACTGGCAGGCAGCAAAAACCCCGCACCACATGGTGTCGGGGTCTTTTTTTGCACAGAATCCTTATTTCCTTGCCGAAACCTTCTCGCGCATTGGCGTTGGCGCCAGTAATTTTGGCAATTCAAAGGTTATTTTTCCGTCTTTTTCATCAATCAGCACCCGGCTGCCGGCGTCGATTTCGCTGGTTACAATCTTAATGCTTAACGGGTCTAAAATCAGCCTCTGAATAACACGCTTTAATGGCCGCGCGCCCAAATTAGCATCAAACCCTTCGCGCAGCAATAATGCCTTGGCCCGGGCGGAAACGGCAATGCTGATCTCCTTGGCAGCCAACCGCTTTTCCACCTTTGCCATTTCCAGATCAACAATGCCCGTAATTTGCAGTTCTTTTAAGTGGTTGAAAATCACAATTTCATCAATCCTATTCAAAAATTCCGGCCGGAATTGGTGTTTCAAAGAATCTTCAATTTTATCTTTCATACTTTCGCGTTGGGCAGTATCGTGCGCATTAGAGAAACCAATAGATGACATTTTATTAATAAAGTCACTGCCGACGTTCGAAGTCATGATAATAATGGTATTTTTAAACGAAACCAGCCTGCCTTTGCTGTCCGTCAAACGGCCGTCTTCAAAAATTTGCAGCAAAATGTTAAACACTTCCGGGTGCGCTTTTTCAATTTCGTCCAGCAGAATAACCGCATATGGCCTGCGCCGCACTTTTTCAGTCAGTTGGCCGGCTTCTTCGTAGCCCACATAGCCCGGCGGCGAACCGATAATTTTGGAAACGGTATGGCGTTCCATATATTCGGACATATCCAGGCGAATCATGGCCTTTTCATCGTCAAACAAAAATTCAGCCAACGCCCGGGCCGTCTCTGTTTTTCCAACTCCCGTCGGCCCCAAAAACAAGAAACTTCCCATTGGTTTGTTCTCCTCAGAAATGCCCGCCCGCGCCCTGCGGATGGCCCGTGAAATAGCACTAATAGCCTCCTCTTGTCCCACCACCCGACGATTGAGTGTCGCCTCCATGGTTTCCAATTTTTTGGCTTCTTCGGTAATCAAACGCATAACCGGAATGCCTGTCCACCGGCTGACCACCCGCGCCACATCTTCTTCTGTCACTTCTTCTTTTAAAAAGTGGTGGGTTTTTTGCAATTTTACCAATTTTTGCTCAATTTGTTTTTGCTCTTTTAATAGCAGTGGGATCTTGCCATATTTTATCTCGGCTACCGCTTCCAAATCGGCCTCACGTTGGGCTATTTCGGTCTGGTAAGACAATTTATCAATATCCACGCGAATTTTCTTGATTTTATTAATCAATTCTTTTTCCGCGTTCCATTTGGCTGAAATTTCCTTGCTTTTTTCCTTGATTTCAGACAATTCTTTGGCAATGACTTTAAGACGCCGCTCGGAATCCTTTTCTTTTTTCAACGCTTGTTTTTCAATTTCCAGCTTGGTAATTTCTTCTTCATATTTTTCCAGATCCTGAGGCTCTGACTCAATCTCAAGACGCAGGGCGCTGGCCGCTTCGTCCATCAAGTCCACTGCCTTGTCAGGCAAAAACCGGTCGGCAATATACCGGCTGGAAAGTTCCACCGCAGCTTTAATGGCCGAATCTTTAATGCGCACCCCGTGATGCACTTCATATTTTTCCTTGATACCACGTAAAATGGCAACCGCATCATCCACACTAGGTTCCTGCACAAAAATCGGCTGGAAACGGCGTTCCAGGGCCGGGTCTTTTTCAATATGTTTTTGGTATTCTTTAAGCGTAGTTGCCCCGACTGCCCGAAGCTCCCCGCGCGCCAAGGCCGGTTTTAACAAATTAGAAGCATCAATAGCCCCTTCGGCAGCTCCCGCGCCCACCAAGGTATGTAATTCGTCAATGAATAAAATGTATTTATTAGAGGCCCGGCTGATTTCTTTCAGCAACGCTTTTATGCGTGTTTCAAATTCACCCCGGTATTTGGTGCCGGCAATCAGCGCGCCCAAATCAAGCGAAATCACTTCTTTATTTTTTAAAAATTCAGGCACGTTGCCCCGGGCGACCCGCTGGGCAAATCCTTCCATAATAGCCGTTTTACCTACGCCAGCATCCCCGATTAAAACCGGGTTATTTTTGGTCCGGCGTGAAATAATTTGCATCAAGCGGCGAATTTCGTTATCGCGCCCGATAATGGGATCAATTTTCCCGGCAGCCGCCAAATCGGTCAAGTTCCGGGTATATTTTTCAATCACCTGGTACTTGCTTTCGGGTTCCGGGTCGGTAATGCGTTGCCCACCGCGGATCTGTGAAAGCACTTTTAGCACCGTCTCATATTCTAATTTGGTTGATTTATACGTTCCCGCCGTTGCCCCCGCGCCCATAAAGCTCGTTTTTTCCAACACATCCTTGGCCATGGATTTTTGATCAAGCAGAGCCAACAACAGATGTTCAACAGAAATAAATTCGTCACCCATATGCACACTCTCCTGGCGCGCACGGTCAAGTACCTTGGCCATGTCCTGGGTCAGATAAAACTGGCCAAAGGTGGTAGAAGTTGTCCCCGCCGAAATTTTATTGATCTGGGTATCCGTGCGCTTTTTAATCGTATCCACATCCACCCCCATTTTTTGCAGCACCGTCAACACCACCGAGCCTTCCTGGCTAAGTAGCGCGTACAACAAATGTAGTGCGTCAATTTGTTGCTGGCCGCGATCCTGGGCCATGGTTTGGGCCGACAAAATGGCATCCTGGGCTTTATTAGTAAAATTAGCTCCGTTGTTCATATGTATGAGTAAAAAATTTCTATATATCCATTGTAAATAATTAGCAAACCCATGTCAAGAGTGCTAACCAGTAAGACTTGACATATTTACTTGTAAGATGGTATAATTAACTATGGGGGTGTATTGGTTACCTCCCCCCAGTAAGATGGCCTTTTTACAAGGAATAAGGAGATGAAAAGTGAGTCAGAATGATTTTGCACAAATTGCAACCCTGCTGGCAGCATTGACTATCGCGGTGTATGGCTTCCTGCTAGTGGCGGGCGCGCCATTCCAAAAAAGCCCGGATTGGGCAAACCAGTACGCAAACTGGCTTTTCAAAAAAGTGGTTTGGCTGGCGGGCTGGTTAATCACCCTGCCATTTCGAATTATTTTTGCAAGCCTGGAATGGGGTTTCAAAAAAACGTTCGGGGGCACGGCGCCACCAAAAAAGAAAAAGAAGAAATCAAAAAAAGGAAACTGGCTCTGGTAGCCGGCAACCAAAAGGCGGATACAGTGTATCCGCCTTTTTTATTTTATAAATTTTTTGATTTCTTTATAAAACAGTGGATCGGAAAAGAACGAAGAGCCGAAATGGCCGCCTCTTTTATATAATAATAATTTTGCCCCGGTTTCTTTTGAAAATATTTCAGCAGGACGGTAATATACCGATGCATCATCTTTGGCTTGGAAGATAAGTATTTTTTCCCCGTTGATTTTTTTTGCCTCCCGGATGGGATTGTAAAAATTCCCCGTTTTTAATTTATCCCAGTTTTTTTGTTTCATGCGATATCCATTGCCATACGCCTTTGGGATATATTTTCCTAGCCAATCCAGTGGCTCATCCTTGCTTGGAGCCTGCCAGTCAATAACCGGCGAGAGTGTAACCGTTTTGGTAACCCGCTTGTCATTGGAATTAAGCAGCGCGGCGGGGCCGCCAAAACTTGAGCCAAACAAATAAAGCTCCTTAGGCTGTATTTTGTATGATTTGCCACTTTGCAAGTCTTTAAATCCTTTGGGCAATTGGTTAATAATATCTAAAGCGTCTTTTGTCGGAGAATATTGCAAAAAAGAACCGCCACTTTCCCAGCTGCCCCGATAGCGAGGATGAAACACCCAAAATCCTTTTTTTGCGTAAAATTCCAGTGTGGCAGGAATTTTTGGCATAGAGGGCATGCCGCTCAAAAATAAAATCACCTTGGCCGATGGACGGGCCGGGGGTAAAAATTCAGCAACAATATCTTTTGCAAAACGGGTACGCAAGGGTTTCATGCCATTTATCCTATACCATAAATACTTTAAAAAAAAGGGCGCAGACGTTATGTCTGCGCCTTTCGCATTGATGCATTTTAGCAAATACGCGTGGAAAGCCAGTTGTATTTTGCGTGATCGCAAAACTTGAGGTTTTCATCATACTGGCTATTGAGGCCAGAGTTCCACCGAAGTGGCGGATAGACATGAAGTTTCATGTTTTGCAAGCCGAAAAAATCACGCAGCAAGAGGAAAAGTTCTTCGTTGCGAACGCGATGCATCCGGGCATCGGTGCCATCGGTCAAATATTGATGCATGTACCGGCCACTGAGTTCATAGGAAACGCTCTGTTTGCGTGCCATGGTTTCAATGACAATGTAAGCATGCGAATCAATGACCAATCGGTGCCGGCGGGGCAAGTGGTAGGCAGGATCCGCCTGAACCATTTGCAGCTCTAAGAATGTTTGGATGATGTTATCAACCACCTCAGAACGGGGAAAGTAGCCGTGCCCGCCATAGTTAAGAAGCGTATCAGAAACGCCGATATGCCGATGAGTCAGGCCACACTCATCAATGAGGCGATAGAAACGTCCGGGTTGATTGGCAACCATCACTTCCAAAATTCCACGTAACTTTTCTTTGCCTACGGCCTGCAACAGGTAATCGGAATCAAGTTGGATCGCCGGGAACAATGTCCGTGTCGCATGGACATGGAAATTGAAAGGCGAAGCACAACGGAGCGCCAAATCTTGCCACATTCCCAGCTGGTCAGAGTGGCGAACGGCCTCGTTCCAGGGACAGCAAGGTCCCCACATTTCGGGGTTATGGCCAATCTCAAGACCGTTAAACTGACAGATATCGGGTCCGCCATCGTGCTTGAATTCGTGGATGGTCATAGGCATTCCCACAACTGCCGGGATGATGGTGGAATGGCGCTTGTGCCATTCACCCACATGCGTCGAGCGCCGACAGCCACGTTCAATCAGTTCCTCCAATTTGGGAGCGGGATCTTCCAAGCTACCATCGATCACCTCGAAACAGAACTTTTCATAGATACCTCGTTTTGTCTTACCCCAGGGTTTGCGGAAGAATTGGTTTTTGCGGTCATACCAGTCTTCCCCATGGACAATCCATGTTCCCGTGACTTGGGAAGCAAGTGAACCCAATCGCTGTAAGGAAATTTTCTCTCCCACATGCAAGACCATGTTGCCATTGACCGGCTGCATGGAACACCCATCCCCACTCACATTTTCCAAAAAGAGGGTTTCGGGCATAGAACCGTTCAAAAGGCCAATCATGGCGATGATGGGAAATTCCTGATCACCAAATTTGATCACCCCACGCTTTGTTTGCATGCCAGCTTCGTTTTCCCACGTATCGGGGAAAATACGGCTGATGCGAGATCCTTCGGCCTGTTTGGCGATTTCCCGCAGAAGCAGGGTGGCATTTCCCTCGATCGCACGAGTGGCAATGGCGCTGACAATTTGCTTGCCAGGCGTAATGCTTTTTCCCGAAGTGAGATTACTGAGCGTAGTCATGACATTTCTCCTGATAGAGCGATAAAAAGAACAAAATCCATGCCTTAGTAGCAGGGATGCTATAGGTTTACACGTCCTACAGCAGACTACCACTAAAATAAAACTGACCCTTATGGGGCCAGCTGATTTCTTTTTATACTCCTAACCACATGAAATCAACTAACCCTTGGGGTCAATCAACATCCAAAACAAGAAATAGGTTTTTTTCACTATTGATTTCATTACATCCATCCTAGCAAATAAAAACATTTGCTGTCAAGCACATGCAAGAAAAAAGAGCGAACTGTCAACAGTTTCGCTCTCGAGAAGCAGTAAAAATGACTTACAGAAACTTCTGTGGGCCGAATTGGCCACAGACAAGCGAGGGGGAACCGGCGCGTTCGAGCATGGATTCCCGGGAAGATTCTGCTTGGGCGGCAAGCTCCCTCATCTTTTGATGGAACTTTTTGTAGTACACGAACGGAATTCCGTCCGAATTCTGCCTGGCAAATTCTTCTGCTTGTGCGACCACCATGGCAAGATCTGACATCTTATTACTCCCTTGCTGTGTAAAACCTTTTTGTTTCTGTCCATCAGAAAAAAATTGATTTTACTTAATATTAAGGTATCAAAAATAGGTGAATACGTCAAATTGCTATCGCTCACCCAAGGTCGCTTCTATATCTATTTCTTTTCCATCCCGCACCACCTTCAGCATTATCGTATCTCCCGGATTATACTGCTGAATTATACCCGCCATGGAACGTTGCTGACTAATGCGCTGACCGCCAATTTCTAAAATGACATCTTTTTCTTTAATACCTGCTTTTTCGGCGGCGCTGCCCTTAGTGATAGCCACTTCGCCATTATCCCCCTTTATTACCAACGCGCCGTAATCAACCGCCAAACCATATTTTTTCTGTATTTTTTCGTCTACCAACACATATCGTACCCCCAAAAACGGATATACGATTTTATTTGTTTTGATAATCTGCGCCAAATCTTTTTTTGCCAAATTAATGGGAATAGCAAAGCCGATACTTTGCGCGCCCTGGGCCATGGCAGTGTTAACACCAATTACTTCCCCACGTAAATTCAAAAGCGGCCCGCCCGAGTTTCCCGCATTAATAGCCGCATCCGTTTGGATGATATTTTCCAATGTTTCTGAAAAAGTGCTCCCCTGACTGGAAGCGCTGACCGTCCGGCCAAGGCCGGAAACCACTCCCACCGAAACCGTATTGGAAAATTGCCCCAGAGCATTACCAATGGCAATGGCGCCTTGGCCGATTTGGATACCATCGGAATCTCCCATGGCAATGGCCGAAAATGTTTGTCCCTCTTTGGCATTTTTTATTTTTATGACGGCGATATCAGAAACAGGGTCCAGCGCCACCACCGCCGTTTCATATTTTTTCCCGTCAGAAGTAATGGCCACATAATCAGCCTTGGTATCTGAAACCACATGTTTATTAGTCAAAATGAGCCCATCTTGTGAAACAATAAAACCCGATCCCGCGCCTACTTCCTGGTATTTAGTGCCTTTTTGCACCTGCTCTGGAACTAAAAATTCAAAGGGCGAATCTTCTCCAAATGGATTGATAAGCTGTTGCTCATACACGGGCAAATTTTTGGAAATAATAATACTGACCACGGAAGGCGAAGCCGTTTTTACCGAATCAATAATGGCCTGTTCATAAGAAAGGCGTGAAACATATTCGGTAGACGCTGTGGATTGGGGCTCTGTTTGTGTAATTTCTTGCGTCGCGAGCCTGAATACATCAGCAATGGATCGCAAAGAAATGGTATGAAAATAAAAACTAAATACTATTACCACGATAGTGGCAAAGAGCAGAGCCAACAGAACATGGTTTTTGAGTAACTGCTCAAACCCCCGACTGATAGTTTTATGATTAATGGGATCCAGCTTATACATATCTTTTGTTATCTTATTTTTTCTTTGCGGTTAAACTCAACTAACATATTGAAAATTTTCAACCACATTTTCGGACTTTTCAAAAATTTGCTGCCCTGCAAGCCACCTCCTCGTTTTAAATTTGGGATAGGGACCTCGGCAATCCTGAATTTATTTTTTATGGCGTTGATATTCATTTCTGTTTCTATTTCAAAATCATTGCTTTTTAAATTAAGCCTGTCCCAATCGCGGCGGCGGATGGCGCGAAATCCGGCTAGCGGATCAGCCACCTGCAAGTGTAGGACATGGGAAATAGGATAGGCAATCATGGAATAAAGTTGGAAAACCCGGCGCATTTTCGGCTCTTCGCCTTCCATTTGCGACAAGTTACGACAACCAAGTACCAAATCAGCCGTTTGCAGTTTTTTGAGTAATTTAGGAATAAACGCTGCCGGGTCGGTGCCATCACCATCCATAAAAACCAATATATCGCCGCGGCTTTCTGCTACGCCCTGGCGCATTTGAAGCCCTTTGCCTTTTTTCCTGGCCCTGATAACCTTGGCTCCCAAAGCCGTCGCAATTTTGGGAGTCATGTCATCAGAAGCGTCAACCAAAATCACCTCGGCATCTTTTTTGATTTCTTCCGGGATAGAGCAAATGGTCTTAGCAATACCCTCTTCTTCGTTTAAGGTTGGAATAATAATACTGATCATTTTTTATAATGGTTAAATTTATACTTAAATATGTTCGATCGTACAGGACCGATAAAAATCATGTGCATTTCGCATAAAAAATATTTCACCCCGGTTGTCCACCAACCATCTTTTTTAAATCGCCGGTCCGACATTAAAATGTTGGTACTGCGAATAATTCCAAATTTCCCATATTTTACCGCCCGGCGCGCCAGATCATGATCTTCTGCCAGGGTAATCGTTTCATCATACCCCACTAATTTTTCAAACAGTTTTTTTTTCACTAAAATGCCCACTGCCGAATGTGGCAGAATTTTTTCCCAGAATATAATCATGCCATTGTAAAAAGCATCCAACACAAGGTTTCCCATCGTGTTATGTGGAACCAGATAGAGGCAAAAACTGGCAATATCCAACCGGCGTCGGCCGAATTCTTCCATTGATTTTTTCAAAAACCCTTCAGATAAAATGGTGTCGGCATCCAGAAAAAATAATATCTCGCCCCTGGCCGCCATTGCACCATTATTTCTCCCTTTGGCCGGCAGACCTCCTGACACTACCTGGCATCCATAGGTTTTTGCAATTTGGACCGTGGAATCTTTAGAACCCGCATCAGCCACAATAATTTCTTGGTCCAAAAAACCCTGCTTTTTTATCGACTTAAGCAGCCTTGGTAAATATTCTTCTTCGTTAAGCGTAGGTATGATAATACTTAGCATGCTGTTACTATCAATCAGTAAATATTTTTTTTGCTTCGTTCCAGATTTCAGGCTTGCCCTGCCCTTCTTTCAACCAATACATCCACTCTACGCCCCAAAGATAAAACTCGTCAAATCCTGACTGCTTTGCGTAAGCGATGTTCTTTTGAAATTGACGTATATCCATAGTCTTTTCCTGCTCACCAATTGAAGTGGCATAACCGACATCACGCAACCAGGGTTCGACCTGGAGTTCCACATTAATCACTTTTTTACCGAACAGATGCTTAACCAGCTCCGACTTTATCCAGTAACTTGCCGGCGGCAACGGAAAATCCATATAAAACCCAATACTATCTGTAATATGCACCCAGGATTTCCGATACATGGTCGTTCCGACTATATCCCCGATCTTTGCCGCCTGCCACCAGAGCGACTGTTCGCCCGAATCGGAAATAATAACCGGGCGTGTGGCATCCAGCGATTTAATGAGCGCAACTTCCACTTTTAAAAATTCCTTGTCGTACCAGGGACATTCGCCAAAGTTAAATAATGGCTCATTTTCCGCCTGCCAGGCAACAATAGCTGTACTTTTTTTATAACGCTTTACCACTTCAGCGATATAGTACAAAATTTCCTCTTGCTGATCTTCTTTTGAAAGCGTAGTTGCCCACCCTGGCACGTGACATTCGGGCCACCTGCCTGTTTTCATACCGAGCGTATAGATCAATTCCACCCCATGGCTTTTTGCTTGCTCGATTTGCCAATCATTATCTTTGAAATAAAATTCATCGCGAGCGCCTTCAACCCAATCCCATTGCGCCAATAATTTAATGTGTTTTACCCCTAAATCCTCCATCAGCGCCAAATACATTTTTTTCCAATCAAGTCCTAAATTCTCGGCATACATTTGGGAAAAATTAGCGCCCCAAACAATGTCTTGGCGCACCGGCGCTTTGACGGTAAAAGAAAAAATAATCATTCCCAAAAAAATACTGGCAAGGGCGCAAAGGAATATGCTAAATACCTTTTTCATACTGCTGATTGTTAATGAGTGCCGGTCGGTTTTTTGACCCGCTCTTGCTACGGATAATATTTTCTATATTATACGCCCCCATTTTTTCAATTTCTACAAAACCCTGCATAGCCATTTCGGCAAATTCTCCGCTTTCCAGCAAATCAAAAATCCATTCATGGGTATATTTTGGATTTTCCTGCAATGTAGCTGCGCCAATATGCATTAACCACCGGCGGTTAAAATCCTCTTGTGAACCGATGGAAGGTTCAATAATAATGGGAATACCAAGTCCCGCATAAAAAGAAAGTTCAGAAGGCTTGGTCATCAAAATATCCGTGGTGCGAAGCGCCTTATTAAACGCCGCGAAATATTCGTTCATATCGCTTCCTGACAACACTTGCATCCATTCGCCCAATGCCCATGATTTGGTTTTTTCTACAAAATAAGCCCGCAATTCTTCGCGCATGCCAACCGAAATAATAACCCGGATTTTTTTGGCTTTAATGACATCTTTCAGGCTGGTCACCACTGCCAAAGCAATTTCCTTCTGGGCTCCCGCCCCGCCAATGGAAAACATGATGGTTAGCGGATGGTCGGGAAGTTTTGGCAATTCACCCAGATAGCTTTTTACCAACGGACTATATAGCCGTCGGTACTTTCCTTGAGGATCCAAGTTCAGTAAACGGTAGCGTAAATCCCGCTTTACCGTTTCCATGTCGGGCCCACCGATATTTTCTTTTGGTAACGGAAAGCCGGTCAAAATAATATTTTCGGGCTTGATGCCATAAAGCTTGAGCCGGTCGCGCGACCAACTACATGAAGCCAAGTAGATTATCCTGCTGTTTTTTGAATCAAGGGGTACCCAAGAACGGGAAATATCAGCATCGCAAATGACACAATAAATATCGCCGGGATAATTAAACTCCTCGGCCATGAATGCCGGCGTAAAAAAAGTGGTAACCAGTGGCAGTGGATTTTTGGCAAGCCTTTCAACCAAATCACTCCCCCAGCCCTTACGGATGAGATAAAAAATATTTTTACCGCTGAAGTTTGATTTTGAAAGGTCGCGTTTTGGATAGTAGCCCAAAATTTTCTGAAAACGGTCCAAGAACAAAAATAACGCCACGCCCACGATGGGGATGCTCCGGAACCGAGAAATAAATTCGTACAAAGATTTGGTAGTATGCCAAAAACGCCGGTCTTTTTCAGAAATGCCTTCGTAATTGTTGGCATTGATGACCCGGCGGTCAACTGAAAGATCGCGCAAAGGATAGGCTGTCCGCTGGTGGCCGTAACCCATGTCAGCGGCAATAATCCAAGCTTTTTTTTTAGATGCGTGATTGTCCATAATTAACTTATTATACATTATTTTCAATATCCAAGAAACCCGGGTTTTAACCATCTTGAGGCATACTTGATCAGGCAAGCGGCAGCTATATAATAGACAGCCAGCCAAATCAAAGGTACGTGTTCAAAAGGTACCGCCGCCCACGGACCATAAAAAATATCCATAACAACCATAAAATACCGTAACAATATCCAAGCAGGCATGGAAAAGACTAATCCCAAAAACGAAGAACCCATGCCCACCACGGCCGCCAAAAATCCGAATATCATAATAAAATCAATAATGGGTATTACGAGTAAATTAGTAATGGGTGCTACGAGCGACATATTTTTAAAGTAATAAGCAACGACTGGCAGGGTGAAAATTTGAGCTGACAATGTAACCGAAACAATGCCCAGAAAATAACTAGCCTGATTTTTTTCAAAAAAACTAAAGAGGCGGTCAAAAAACGGTTTCAGGTAAATAATACCCATGGAAGCCAGGAAAGAAAGCTGAAAACCCACATCATAGCGCAATAAAAACGGGTTACAAAAAAGCATTACCGTTGCCGTCAATACAATCAAGCGCGACGTGGTATTTTGCCTACCCAGTTTTTGTGCCAACAAAAAAACGGTTGCCATAATCCCAGCTCGTATTCCCGAAGCCGGAAACGCAGCAATGGCAATATAGAGCCAAATAAAAAATACCGACCCATAAAATGCCTGCGAACGCCAAAGGCCCATGCCCAGTAAAACCACCATTAAAATATTGCTCAAAATGAGCACATTGGATCCCGAAACCGCCGTCAGATGGTTTAGCCCCGTAGCGCTGAATTTATCTTTCAACTCTTTTGGCATATTAGTGGTCCCGCCCAACATAATGCCTTCGACAATGGCGCTTTCCGGCGGCGGAAATTGCAGGTAAATGGATTGGCGGAGCGCACGCTTAATAGAAAGTATTTTTGCGTATAACCACTGCCCTGGTGTTGATGGGCTTTCATGCGAAAGCAGTTTGATAGTTGGAAAATCCATGATCGAATAAATTCCATCTTTCATCAGATAATTTTTGTAATTAAACTCTTCGGTCACTTCTGGCGTTTTCAGTTTTCCGATAAGTTCTATGCGGTCAAGGTATTCATATTCCGGATAACGGCCGGCCGTAACCAAGACGACGCTCTTTGTACCATCAACCCGCACACTTAACTTTTGTGATGTTTCCCGGATATCGGAAGCATCAATCAATTGTCCGATAAGGGTTAATTTTTCGGGGCTATCGTTGAAACGGCTTACCGTATCCCCCATAACAGCATATTGGGAAATTTGAAGGCGAGAAATTCCAATCACCAACAACAGTAAACAGAAACCGGTTGTGCGAAGCAACCATGGTTTTGTAAAAAAAGAAGCGGCAATACCTGCCGCCGCCAAAACTATTATTCCCCAAATAATAACCTCTGGAATAACTACAAACGATTGAAGCGCAACCCCCATCACAAAAGAAATGCAAAAGAAAAAAAGTGATTTTGAGGGGGTTATCAACATTACGAGGCAATTATGGCAGCCCTTTTCTCGCGAATTTCTTGCCGCATAATGTTCAGTTGTTCCGTTATTGCCTGTCGGGCTTCAGGCGTCAATAATGGGTCAAGTGCAATTTTGTCTTCCAGAATCTGGAATTTAGCAATCATAACATTGACCCGTTTCATATTTTCTTGCTTGCTACTGCTATAGGGAACCTGTAAATCCGCCTGTATGTCGTGTATTGTTTCATCAAACACCTTAAGGTCACGCTGAGTTGGTGCATCCGGATCAAAAACTTTCTTAACTCCACCATCTCCAAAATCCACATCAATATCAGCTTTTATAAGATCATCAGCGCCATCATCCATTATTGGCTCAAAATTATCGTGGCTACTTTTTTCCCCCATATTTTTAAAGAATAAATTATAAATGCGTCGCTATTACCGTTATTTTTATTTCCCCTTTTTTTAACGTATTGTCTTTTACGGCCCCAAAAATAATCTGGGCTTTCGGGTCAACGTTAGCCGTAATCACCTTGGCTGCTTCCTGGATTTCGTTAAGCGTAATATCGACCCCGGAAGCATTAAATAAAATACCTTTTGACCCTTTGATGGAAAAATCTAGCAAAGGCGAGTTGATGGCCTGGGTTGCTGCCGCCACAGCGCGCTGCTCGCCAACCGCCTTTCCCGTACCAAACAATGCCCGACCGGAATTTTTCATGATAGAAACAACAGAAGCAAAATCAATACTAATGATACCCGGCGATAAAATCAAATCGGTCACGCCCTGCACCGCCTGTTTCAAAGTGTCATCGCAAATTTCAAAGGCATTGGAAACCGTAGTTTTTTCATCAATCACTTTCAACAGTTTATCGTTGGAAATAACCAGCAGCGAATCCACCCGACTTTTCAATTCATCAATGGCCTTTTTGGCAATCGTGCTACGCTGTTCACCCTCGAAAGAGAATGGCATAGTCACCGCCGCCACCGTCAAAATGCCTAAATTTTTAGCAACCTCTGCAATCATGGGAGCCGCGCCACTGCCCGTTCCCCCGCCTAATCCACAGGTAATAAAAACCATATCAGTACCCTTAAGCACCTCTTCCAATTCTTTTTTATTTTCTTCGGCCGCCAATTTCCCTTGACTGGCTTCCATACCGGCACCAAGACCTTTTGTCACATTCTTCCCGATCAATATTTTGTGCGGAACTTTACAAAAATGTAACGCCTGGGCATCAGTATTTACTGCTATCAAATCCACTCCCTGGACCTCGAATTTGGCAATTCTGGCAACCGTATTGGAGCCTGACCCACCCACCCCGATCACTTTTATCTTGGGTAACATGGCTTATTAACGAATTTACGAATATATTTCGAATTTACGAATCAAAGTTTACTATCCTTTTATATTTAAGTTCATGCTGGCCAAAGTTCGCCAAAATTCCCAATTTAAGATTGTATGTTTTCAAATAAGTCATAACCTGCTCAATATTGCTTCTTGAAAACCTATCTCCCTTTTTAATTTCCAGCACTACCTTTCCATCTACCAAGAAATCTAAAAAATAACTTCCTACGTTTTTATTTTCAAACATCAGTGGAGTATAAACCTGCTCCTTAAACACCAAACCATGTTTTTGAAATCCGACAGACAATGCTCTTTGGTATACCTTTTCATGGTGTCCTGACCCAATTTGATTATGCACTTCAAAAAGAATTCCCACAATCCGATAACTTAATTCAGGATATACTAAATCGCTACGCTTTGGTAGTTGCATAACTAAATTACATCTATTTTTTCGCCTAAAAACTCTACTGCGCACCCATCATTCAATCTAATAACTCCATGACTATGTTTCTCTTCCCATGCATCTATAATTACTCTTTCTTTCCTTTGGTAGTGTGGCGTTATTACCTTATCAATAAAATTTAATCCGGTGGTATCTTTTAAGTTGACATCATTCGAGTCAAATGATTCTGCAATAGAAATATCAGGACACGCAATAATGCTGCCGGCACTGACACCAACATACACCTTCCCGTTATTTACAAAATCAATAATTTTTTTGTCAAAACCAGTTTTCCTGACCTCACTCATCAAGTAAAATGTATTGCCTCCGCAAACATATATGGCATCGTAATCAGCAATATCGGCATCTTCCAACTTACCAACCCATACAATATTTTCTCTTGGTATTCCTAAATCAATTAATTCTTTCTCTGATACATAAACATACGACATTTCATGTTCTGTTTGCGATGCGGTAGGCACAAAGAGAACTCTGATCATCTCTGGATTTTTGCCAACTAATTCTAAAAACCGCTTTCCAATATTGGGGCTAGCGAATCCATTTGATGTTAAAAGCAGTTTTTTCATGATTTCCATTTTACCAAAAAACCGTCATTCAAACGATTCTTTACATATTCGTAAATTCGCACCATATTCGTAAATTCGTTGATTACGGGATAAACACCCTGAACATTTTTCTCATTTTAAGCCCCCAACCTTTTAAAAAACCAAATAGATTTGCCATTGCGTTTTCCTGGCCTTCATCTATCGTGCTGGTTGCCCCAATAATAAGTCCGGCAACTGTGGCCAGCGAAGGATCCGCCTCAATGCCCCCAATGCCTTTTGGTACGCCGATTTCGCAGGGCAGGCCCAGTACTTGTTTGGCCAATTCTTTTATCCGTGGCATTTTGGCGCCGCCACCAGTCAGCATTACGCCGCCGGGCAATAATTCTTGCCTGCCGATTTTTTTGAGCTCTTTTTGCATCAAGTCCAAAATCTCCACCACTCGCGGTTCAATAATATCCACCAATTGTTTTTTGGTAAATACCAGCGAATGTGACGTGTCAAACATTTCTATTTTTTTGCGCGCCTGATCTTTTTTTTCTTTATCTGTTTTGGCAAACAGGCACGTGCCATGCTGTTTTTTAATATCTTCGGCCGTGACCACATCGGTTTTTAAACCAATGGCAATGTCGTTGGTAATATTGGCCGAACCAATAGGAAAAATGGCTAAGTGTATCAAATCCCCCTCTTCAAAAACTGAAAGACTAGTGGTAGCGTAGCCAATATCAATCACTGCCGCGCCGATTTCTTTTTGTTGACGGGTCAGCACCGCCTCAGCTGCAGCCAAAGGTGAGGGCACAATATCATCAATCTGCACTTTTGCGTTCAAAACCGCCTGACTTAAATTGGTAAAATATTGCTGGAAATAACAGAGTAACACTACTTTAGCTTCTAGGCGTACTCCGGTCAGCCCGAGCGGCTGTTTGATGCCCCGCTGCTCATCAATAATGAATTCTCGGGGGAATACATCTAAAATTTCTTCGTTGGAAGAGTGACTGATGGCACGCGTGGCTGATAACACCCGGTCAATATCTTCTTCTGAAATAATATGATCAGCGCGAGAAACAGAAATCAACCCATCGGAAGGCGTGGTATATAAATGACTGCCACCAATGTTCACAAAGACGGAGTGAATGCTCTTACCACTTTCCCGCTCTACACCGGAAAGAAGCATCTGGATGTTTTTTGCCGTTTCGTCAATATTGGCAACCACACCTCGCCTTAAACCAAATGACGGGATTTGGGCGTACGACAAAACGTCCCATTGTTCGCCATTTTTTTGGGCCACCAACACCTTGATAGTGCTGGTCCCGATATCCAACCCCGTAACGATTTGATTTCTGGACATTATGACTAATTTAAAATTTACAATTTCAAATTTTCAAAAAGTAATACTCCTGCTTTCCAAACATCCGATCCTCTTCTTCTTTTGAAACTTCGTGGTCATACCCCAAATTATGCAACAGGCCGTGGATCAATGACCTTGCCAATTCTTTCTTTAGCGACAGCGGACTTGAGGCCGTTTTTTCTTTTATGTACGCGGGACAAATAATCACTTCACAGCACTCATCTTTAAACTCGGAAACTTTGGCAAAGCTTAATACATCTGTCGACTTGTCCTTGTTTCGATATTTTCTATTGAGCTTTTGGATTTCTTCGGGCGTAACAAAAGCGATAGAGACGTTTTCCCTTTCTTTATTTTCGCCTTTTAACACTTTTTTTGCAACCCCGGTAAAAAAGGCTTTATCCACAACGAATTTGGTAAGATTATTTATTTCAATCATTGGTTTTAATCAGTCATTTTACCTCATATTTATTTTTTCTCAAAATAAAAAACCGCCTCCTGTAATGCGGAAGCGGTTTTTTACCATTTAAGCTACTATGGGAGCTACTTTTACCATTTTTACGTTTTCGTAGAGGACATAGATATAAATAGCTGAAAATGGCGCCACGATAAATAAATTAATAAACATGCCTACGGATGGGATAGAAGAAACAAGAGCCCCGACAACACCCACCAAGCAAAGCCTGCCGAAAATAGGCCACCAATAGCCTTTTACCAATTCACGGCTGCGCTGCAAGGCTTGCATTCCCTTTTTCTCTTCCCAAATGAAAATATATTTAGAAAATAGTAACCAAACCATGACAATAATTCCCGGAATAATAAGCAGTGCGAATCCAATAGTAATCATAATACCCGCCAAAAAGCATACCCAGGCATAGGGCCAGGCAACGTCCCAAGCCTGCCTCAAATATTCTTTCATGCTTTTTTGAAAATTCCGTTCTTTGATACTGTAAAGTAACGCCACATGAAAACACAATCCAATCAGGGTTCCCATGGAAAAAAATACCAAAAGAACGGTAAAAATGGCAAGGTTTGATAACATGGTATTATTATTGACTGTGGTAAGCAACAATAAAAACCAGATAGCTACCAACACCATAAAAATGGCCATATTGACGGCCATTAGTTTAATGAAAAACCAAAATCCTTCCCGGTAAATTTCGTAACTTTTCTTGAATAGGTTTTCTATGGAAATAAGTTTCTGCATATTACTTGAGCAACTCTTTTACGGCAGCACTCACCTGTGAACCCTCTGCTTTCCCTTTTACTTTCGGAGCCAAATCAGCCATCACTTTCCCCATATCTTTTATGGTGGTGGCACCTGTGGCCGCAACGGCTTCCTTGACCAGTACTCTTAATTCTTCAACCGAAAGTTGCTCGGGCAAATACGTTTGCAAAATAGCAATTTCTTTTTTCTCAACATCTGCCAATTCCGGTCGGCCGCCTTGCTCATATAAAGCAATGGCATCACGCCGCTTTTTTATTTCAGAAGAAATAGTTGTCAGTGTTTCCTCATCGGTCAATTCCGACATGGCTTTCAATTCCTCTTCTTTCATTTCGGGCTTTTCCTTGGCTATACTATAATGCTTTTCCTTTTCTTTGGAATTTACCGCCGCCAGCACCAAACGCAAAACTGCGGACAGTTCCACATTTTTAGCCTTCATGGCCACGATCACATCATCTTTAATCCGTTGTTTCAACAACATGATATATGGAAAAAATTAATACTAGTAACTCCTGCTCATCGGCCTTCCAAACAGTTTGGCTTTTGGCTTGTCCAGCTTTTCCTGCTTGATTTTTTCGGCTTTCAAAATAACCCTCCTGATGGCCGATCGCTTTTTTGCCAAATCGGATTTCTGCCGTTTTTTAAACTGCTTGCTGCGTACCTGCAAAAGCACTCCTGATTGCCTGACCGTTTTAGTAAAACGATGCACCAGGTTTTGCGAAGTTTCCCGATCTTTTTTATTTACTTGTAATGCCATAAATTTTATCTGATAAAATTTCGCTGAATAACACGGAACTTCACACGAAATTACGCTGAAAACTTCCGCGTAGTTCCGTGTTAGCTTCCGCGTAGTTCCGCGGAAAAAATTATCCCTTAATTTTTTGTCCCATCTCTGCCACGACCTTGTCCAGTTTTATTTCACTCTGTTGGCCACTTTCCATATCTCGCAGGGTGATAAAATCTTCCAATGCTTCTTTCTGCCCGAAAATCAACACCCATTTTATTCCCATCTTATCGGCCGTTTTCAGTTGCGCTCGCAGTGAATCCTTAGAAAACGATTCGGCTACCGGGATTTTGGCTTCACGGAATTCCTCAAATAACTTTAAGCTTTTTCGTTTTGCCATCTGGCCAAGCTGGGCTAGGAATATTTTCGGAGCTTCATTTTTTTTATCCGGTTTTAATTCCCGCGTTTTCATGATATTTAAAATCCGGTCAATACCACCCGCCGCACCGAACGCCGGTGTGTCGCGCCCGCCCAACAATTTTACCAGGGCATCATACCTGCCCCCGCCTACCAATGAACCCTGACCTTCGCCCGCTTCACTTTTTTCTACAATTTCAAAAACGGTTTTAGTATAATAATCAAACCCGCGCACTAAATACGGGTTAAGTGTATATGGAAGTTCCAATTCGTCCAAGAATTCCAACACCTGTTTAAAGTGTGCGTGGCACTGTTCACACAAGTGGTCGATGATTTGCGGCGCACCGGATTTTACCTGTTTGCACTTTTCGTCTTTGCAATCCAAAATCCTTAATGGATTTTCTTTCAGTCTGCGTTGGCAATCACTACATAGCGAAGATTTACGCGATTTAAAATACCCCGCCAATATTTTTTTAAAATACGGCCGGCATTCACTGTCTCCGATGGAATTTACATCAATGCTGATATTTTTAAATCCCAAATCTTTCAGGATGTCGTAACACATCTGGATAATCTGACCATCAATGGATGCATTTTTATCTCCCAACGCTTCGAAATTAAATTGGTGGAGTTGCCGATACCTGCCTGCCTGCGGGCGTTCGTGCCTGAATAACGGGCCAGAAGTCCACAACTTTACCGGCTGGGGCAAATTATGCATGCCGTGTTCAATATAGCTTCTCACAATGCCGGCGGTAAATTCGGGCCTTAAGCAAACCAGATCCCCTCCTTTAGTGCGAAAGGTATACATTTCTTTTTCAACGATATCCGTGGCCTGGCCGGTTCCTTTTATAAAAACTTCGGCCTGCTCCATGATCGGTACATCAATACGGCTGAAACCGTAGTAATTGGAAATACCCTCAACAGATTTGTTGATTTTTTTCAGATAAGGCTGGTCGGCAGGCAAAATATCATTCATCCCGGACAAGCTTTGAATTTTTACTTTACTCATGTATATCGTTAAAAAATTAATAACCAGGTACTGGCACCAAGCTCATTGCCTGCAAAGGAAAGATTCGAAACACCGCCCTGCCCACAATGTCTTCGCGCGGTAACATTCCCCAGCGCCGTGAATCATAGGAAAATTCACGATTGTCACCCATCACAAAATATTTATCTTCTCCTAAAACCATATGCACGTTTCCATCGGTGGTCAAATGTACCGGTAAATAAGCTTCTAACAGGTCCATACTTTTACCATCTTTAGTTATAATCACGTTCCCGTCTTTTACATCAACTGTTTCTCCTGGCAAACCGATAATTCTTTTGATAAAACGCTGCGAAGCGTCAAGGGGATATTTGAGCACTACCACGTCCCCACGATGCGGCTGGCCTAACCGATACGAAATTTCATCCACGATCAGATAGTCGCCAGAATGGAAATTTGGCACCATACTATCGCCTTTTACAATGAATGGTTGGAATAAAAAATATCTGATCGGCAGGACAATAATGGCCGCGATAATGATAATTTTAATAAAATCCCAGGCAATAAAAAGGTACTTTCTGACAAGCCTTTTTGTTTCGCCCTTTTCCGGATTTGGATCGGAAGTTGGCGGTGGGTTTTGCTCTTGAGGATTAACCGGTTGCAGTGGATCCATATAATGCAATTAATACGCGAATTTTATCATGCTTTTGCTTTTATTGCAAGTAGGTAAAAAAAAGCGGCTGCGACATGAATATGCCGCAGCCATCGAGTGAGAAAAAACGAAGGACGCTAACGGGACCGCGTCATACGACGCTGAACAAAGCGGGGTTTCAAGGAAGATTTGTCTCCCAGCACTTTCTTGATGTCACGAGGGTAAACCGGGAAATGGAACCTGATCTGGCACTTGTCGGCCACCTCCTCCAAGTTCTTGATGTCCAGAGAACCTCCGGACAGGGCCATCAAGTGACGGATCGTCTTGTGATGATGTGACTTGAAGCGGTTATAGTTACCGCCATCCCGACGAACTGACCTCGTCATACTCTTTCCTTTCTTAGTCCTAAGACAGTATGCGGAAAAAACACTACGCTGGCCGATACTCGTCCATCGTCCTTCCAAAAATGAACTAATTATCAGTTTAATCTAAAATTACTCATTGTCAATATACATAAAACCAGATATCATAGAAACATGTTTATTATTGTTGGTCTGGGAAACCCTGGAGTAAAATTCAATACCACGCGCCATAATGCCGGTTTTATGGCATTGGATTTTTTTGCCACGCAAAATAATTTTCCCGAATTTGAATTGTCTAAAAAATATGATTCTTTAATTTCAGAAAAAGATGGTATTTTGTTAGCCAAACCGCAGACATTCATGAATGAGTCGGGCAAGGCCGTGCAAAAACTGATGAAAAATAGCCAAGCCGAATTAATTGTCGTACATGATGACATTGACATGGATCTTGGGAAAATAAAATTCTCAAAAGATTCAGGGGCGGGCGGACATAAGGGCGTAGAATCCATCATTGCTCTACTTGGCACGAAAGATTTTACCCGCCTGAAAATTGGCATTGCCACGGGAGAACAAAAAGCAGAAGAAGTGGTCCTGCAAAAATTTTCACCCGCCGAACAAGAAATCTTAACTGGTGTCATTAAAAAATCTGCACTGGCGCTACAATATTTTATTGATAACGGACTAGAAAAAACTATGAATGAATATAACCGATAAACAGTTACACCAATTATTAATTGTCTCCATTACCCCCTACTTTTTAGAAAAGCAGGGTTTTTGGTTTAAAGAAAACTTGCAGACAATTTTAGACTCAACTAAAACGCAATCTTTTTTCCAGGATAATGTTATTTTTTTAAAAAAAGGACAAACAGAACAAGTTTCACAACTTCTACGAAAGTTGGATGAAATGGGGTACGAACGGGTTTTTGAGGTGGAAAGCCCGGGAGAATTTTCACAAAAGGGCGGCGTTATTGATATGTTCCCGATTAATATACCGCACGCTGTGCGGCTGGATTTTCTAGGAAACACTCTTGAGCACATCAGCACACTGGATATAACAACCCAAGACGAAGAAAAATCTCGGCAGCTGTTACAGAAAAAACTAAAGTCACAGAAATTATTTTCTGACCTGAAAAATCTGAAAATCGGGGACTATTTAGTCCATTTGGACCACGGCGTGGCAAAATATATCGGCACAGAAAAAATGGGCGAAGAAAATTACTATGTTCTAGAATATGCAAAACAGGATAAATTATTTGTACCGGTTGGGCTTGAGCGCAAACTTTCTCGCTATATGGGCTTTGCCGACCCCGCCGTCAGCCGCCTGGGCAGTGAATTGTGGCAGCGCACCAAGCGGCATATAAAAGAAGGGGTTGAAAAGCTAGCCAAGGAACTATTGGCATTGTACGCAAAAAAAGAAGTGGTGATACGGAAACCTTATGAATCCGATGCAGAAATTGAAGCCCAAATAAAAGCCGGGTTTGCCTATGAAGAAACACCCGACCAATTACAGGCGCTGGAAGACATTCGGCAGGATTTGGCCGGTGAAAAACCCATGGATCGCATCGTGTGCGGCGATGTTGGTTTTGGTAAAACGGAAATTGCCTTGCGCGCGGCGGCTTTGGCAGCGGGCAACGCCTACCAGTGTGCCATTATTTGCCCCACCACTATTTTAGCCAAACAACATTTTGATCATTTTAAAACGCGCCTCTCATCATTACCTTTGCGTGTGACCATGCTTAGCCGTTTACAAAGCGCCACCGAGCAGAAAAAAATTATCAAAGAAATTGGCGAAGGGAAAATTGATATTGTCATTGGCACCCACCGGTTATTATCAAAAGATATTATATTTAAAAATCTGCAACTATTGATCATTGATGACGAGCAGCGCTTCGGGGTAAAGCAAAAAGAAGTGCTGCGCCAAAAGCATCCTGCGCTAGACTTGTTAAGCCTTTCGGCCACACCCATTCCCCGCACCATGTATTTGGCGCTTTCCAGTTTTAAAAATATTTCGCTGATGCAAACGGCGCCAGTGGGAAGAAGTGCCATAGAAACAAACATCCTTGCGTATAATAAAAAAGAAATCTGCCGCGCCATTGAGTTTGAACTAGCCCGTGGCGGCCAGGTATATTTTTTGCATAACCGTGTTGAAACGATAGAAACAACCAAAGCGGATTTAAAAAAACTGATGCCACGATTGCAGATAAGCACTATTCATGGACGCATGTCCGAAACCCAGCTTATCAACGTGATGGAAGAGTTTAAAAAGGGTACTTCAGATGTGCTAGTTGCCACCACTATTATTGAAAACGGCATTGATTTACCAAATGTGAATACTATTATAATAGAAGATGCCAGTCGTCTGGGACTTTCGCAAGCATACCAAATACGTGGTCGCGTTGGCCGGTCATTTAAAAAAGGTCATGCCTATTTATTTTATCCAAAGCATATGACTGACGTGGCGCGAGAACGATTAGAAGCGCTTGGCCAAGCTAACGAATTGGGCGCGGGCTACCAAATTGCCCTGCGCGACATGGAAATCCGCGGCGCCGGAAACATTTTGGGCCGCGAACAATCCGGCAGCATTAATAAAATCGGTTTGAATTTGTATTGCCAGATGTTGGCGGAAGCAGTAGAAAAAATACGGGAATAAAAATATGCTATCATGTATGCATGAAGGAGATAAAAACAGTAACAATTACTGATAAAAATTATCCTGCCGCCCTTAAAACCCTTTCTGATGCCCCGAAGATACTATATTACCGCGGCTCATTACCCACACCAAAAGAAACCTGCGTTGCCGTTGTTGGAACTCGCCGGCCGTCTGAATATGGGCAACGGGTTGCTTTGGAAATTTCGGGAGAATTAGCGGATACAGGTATAACGATTGTTTCCGGCCTCGCACCGGGAATTGATACGTTCGCTCATACTGCCTGTGTTGAAAGGGGCAAACGGACCATTGCAGTGACTGGCACGGGGTTGGATGAAAAAACCCTCTACCCGCAGCAGAACCTGAAATTATCACGGCAAATCATAGAAAACGGTGGCTGTCTTTTATCGGAATACGCGCCCAATACTCCGGGTTATGCGGGAAATTTTCCACAACGAAACCGTCTTGTCGTGGCTTTAAGTGAAGGTGTGGTAGTTATTGAAGCAAAAGAGAGATCCGGGTCACTCATTACCGCCAACCTTGCAAAACTGCAAAAGAAAAAACTATTCGCCGTACCGGGACAAATTTACATGGCAAATGCCAGCGGGCCAAATAAACTTATCAAAGAAGGCGCCCAGTTAGTTGAAAGCGCACAAGATGTTTTAGCCGTTTTAGGTAAAGATAATACTCGACTGTTTGTGGGAATAGGTAATTCCCCGTTAATCCCCCTGGGGGAATTACCTATTCCCACAAACAAGGCAGAAGCTGCTATCTTCACCGCCCTAAAAGAAGAATCGCTCTACATTGACGCCATCATTGAAAAAACAAAATTAAGCGCACCAGTGGTCGGATCCACACTTGCGCTTATGGAAATTTCAGGTAAGGTAAGGAATCTTGGGGGGAACACCTACGCTATCGCATAATCCCCCATTTACCTGAAATGGATAAAAAACTTAAGGACGTAACCAAGGTGCTTTTATTAACCGGCGCTATTTTCTTGGCAGGCTGCCTGCTGGGATTTTTAGCTGTATGCGTCTGGCTTTTTTTCATAGGAGGGCCTTCTGAGGCAAAAAATATTACCTTTGGCGTTAATTTTTCTCAAAGCCACGCCCAAAACTTAAAGCTCGACTGGCAGAGCACCTACCTTAGCATCTTAGGGGATTTAGGGGTAAAGAATATAAAACTGCTTACTGACTGGGACAAGGTAGAAACTGCTCCGAATACCTATTTCTTTGATGATATCGACTGGCAAGTCAACCAGGCCCAAAACCATGGTGCAACCATCATCTATGTAGTGGGGTTAAAAACCGGCCGATGGCCCGAATGCCACGCCCCCGCCTGGGCCGACAGCATGAGTTTAGACAAACAGCAGCAACAAAACGAACTATTAAATTATATCGCCACGGTTATTAGCAGGTATAAATCAAACAGTGCCATTGTTGCCTGGCAGGCCGAAAATGAACCATTGGTAGATTTTGGCGAATGTTTGTGGCAGGACAAAGAATTTTTAAAAAAAGAAGTGGCATTGATAAAATCCCTTGACCCGTCACGGCCCGTAATCATTTCCGATTCAGGCGAACAGTCATAGTGGATAGATGCCGCGAAAATCGGGGACAAAGTAGGCATTACGCTGTACCGGAAAATATGGTCTGGGGATACCCTAGAAACAGGTTCTTACAGCACATATGATCTCGCGCCCGCTTCGTATTGGCGCAAAGCCAGCATTATCCAATTGTTATACGGTAAAAAAACATTTTGCGCAGAACTACAAGCCGAGCCATGGTTTCCCAAAAATGACTACAAAGCCCCGCTCAACGAACAGGAGAAATCCATGAACCTGCAGCAGCTGAAAGAAAACATCGCCTACGCCAAAAGCACCGGCTTAGATACATTTTATTTCTGGGGCGCTGAATGGTGGTATTGGCTAAAAACTGTCCAGGAGAAACCGGCAATATGGGAATATGCCAGAGAATTATTTTTATATGGTAATATAGATAGATAAATAAGATTAAAAAATTCTATGAAATTAGTTGTCGTGGAATCACCAACGAAGGCACGCACAATCCAGAAATTTTTAGGAAGCAAGTATAAAATCTTGTCGTCTTTTGGCCATGTGCGAGACTTGCCCAAGCGTGAGCTTGGCGTGGACGTGGAAAAAGATTTTGAGCCAAAATATATCATCCCGGTTAAGGCAAAAAAAGTAATTGCCGAACTGAAAAAGGCGGCCAAAAATGCCGATGAAGTGATTTTAGCAACTGACCAGGACCGAGAAGGGGAATCCATTTCCTGGCATTTGATGCAAGCGCTAAAATTAGAAAATCCAAAACGCATCGTGTTCCATGAAATTATCAAAAGCGCCATTGATGAAGCTTTGGCAAAACCGGGAAAAATAGACATGAGCCTGGTCAATGCCCAACAGGCGCGCAGGATTTTAGACCGGCTTGTGGGATATAAACTTTCCCCGTTTTTATGGAAGAAAGTGAACAAGGGGCTTTCAGCCGGACGCGTGCAGTCCGTGGCTGTGCGACTAGTAGTTGAAAAAGAGGAAGAGGTAAAAAAATTTGTGGCGGTGGAATATTGGGACATTGAAGCCGTGTTCAAAAAAAATAGCAAAGATTTTTCCGCCTTTTTAAATAAAAAAGACGGCAAGCCCGTTGAAAAACTGGAGATAAAAAATAAAACGGAAGCTGATAAAATTGTAACTGAATTAGAAAACGCCACCTATACCATAGAAAAAATCACCAAAAAAGAAACGCACAAAAATCCCCTACCACCCTTTACCACCAGCACCTTACAGCAAACGGCTGCCAATAAATTCGGCTACTCTTCAAAATTCACCATGTCGCTAGCCCAAAAATTATATGAACAGGGGCATATCACCTACCACCGCACGGATTCGTTGAATTTATCCCAATCTTCCCTTGTAGCAGCTGAAACATTCATCATCAATTCATTTGGGAAAGAGTACTCTTTGGTAAAAGGCTACAAAGCCGGCAAGGGGGCGCAAGAAGCCCACGAAGCCATCCGGCCAACCTATGCCGACAAAACACCTGAATCACTAAAAGGAGAATTAGAGGGAGGGCAACTGAAATTATATACCTTAATCTGGCAGCGATTCATTGCCTGTCAAATGGTATCGGCTGTTTTTGATGCCACAGCCATTGAAATTTCAGCAGGAAATTATGGCTTTGGATCCAACGGGCAAATGTTAAAATTCCCTGGATTTTTGAAGGTTTACCCGATGAAGTTTTCAGAAAATGAGCTACCAGCGCTGCAAGAAAAAGAAACTTTACCATTAACCGAAATAAAATCCGCCCAGCATTTTACGGAACCACCGGCACGCTACAATGAAGCTTCTCTTATCAAGGCACTGGAAAAACATGGCATTGGCCGGCCATCCACCTACGCGCCGACGCTTTCAACCGTCCAAGCCCGGAATTATATTATAAAAAACGAACAAAAACGGTTTGAGCCAACAGAGATGGGTACGATTGTAAACGGGGTGCTAGTAGAAAATTTCCCCCAAATTGTTGATATCGATTTTACCGCCAAAATGGAAAAGGAGCTGGACGAAATTGCCGAAGGAAAAGATACCTGGCGCAAGACTATCAAAGATTTTTATGGACCGTTTGCGGCAAACTTGAAAGAAAAATACGAAGACGTACAAAAGAAAAATCTGGATATTGCCACGGATAAAATCTGTCCTAAATGCCAAAAACCGATGGTGGAAAAAATGGGGCGTTTTGGCAGATTTTACGCCTGCACCGGGTTTCCCGACTGCAAACATACCGAGTCCATCCAAAAAGATACTTCTGGCCACAGTATCACACTAGACATCACCTGCCCTAAATGCGCCAAAGGAAAAATGGGGAGTAAGCGTTCCAAGCGCGGCAAAATCTTTTACGGCTGCGACACATACCCGGCCTGCGACTTCGCCACTTGGGAAAAACCTATCAACGAATTTTGCCCGGCCTGCAAATCTATCCTGATGGAAAACGCAAAAGGCAAAGTAAAATGCTCAAACAAAGATTGCGACTATAAGCGTGAAGAAACCACTGAAAAAAGTTCTTAATACTGGCGAAAACTCCAAATCTGTTGGAGAAATTTTGGCATTTTTCAGGGAAACTTCCAAAGGCACTCCCGGTTTTTTACATCCGGAAAAAGCGCAAAAGTTGCGGGACATGGTTTTGGCGGCGACCGGCAATGCCAATTCTATTTTGGCCGAGTTATCGGGGCGCCTGGACGGTGTACAAAAAATTGCCCAACTCAAAAAAGAAGAACAAGCATTGTACGCCATTGAAACACTGGATATTTTTGTCCCGATTGCCAACCGGTTGGGACTTGGGGAAATAAAGCGCAATTTGGAAGACCCTGCCTTTGCCATATTATTGCCTGAAAAGTTTGTCTGGCTACAGGGTCAACTTAAAGAAAAACACGAAGAGCGCCAGAGGTACTTAAAAAAAGTCATTCCCCGCTTAAAAAGAATACTGCAGCGTGAACATGTGGTGGTTTTAGACATGCATGCCCGATCAAAATCGTATTGGAGCACCTGGCAAAAACTGGAGCGACACCAGATGAATTTTGAAAAATTGCATGATTTGGTTGCTATTCGCGTTATCGTCAAAGATGTGGCGGCCTGCTACAAAACGCTGGGCATAATGCATAAATATTTCCAACCCATTTCTGGGCATATCCAGGATTACATTGCCAAGCCCAAGGAAAATGGTTACCAATCACTGCACACTACGGTATATTTAGAGCCGGAAAAATATTCCGAAATCCAGATTAAAACCGAAGCCATGCACAGCGAAGCCGAACACGGTATTTATGCCCACTGGGCGTATAAGGAAAAAATCAACCTGAGCCACAAACAGGAAATTGATTTTTTTGAGGATTATGTTTTTGCCTTCACACCAAAGGGGGATATTATAAAACTGCCAAAAGGATCAACTCCCATTGATTTTGCTTATGCCATCCATTCGGATATCGGCAACCACTGCGAAGGGGCAAAAATTTCGGGAAAAATCGTACCCCTTTCCCATGCCCTGCAAACAGGAGATATGATTGAAATCACCACCAAAAAAGATAAGCTGCCTTCTGCCAGCTGGCTTTCGTTTGTAAAAACGGGGTTTGCCAAAAGCCATATCCGCAAAATCATCACCAGCACATCTTCTTCTATTTTTTCCATCCCCTCCTATTTGAAGAAGAAAATTTTTGGCCGAAAAAAAGAGTTGTCAGGCCCCTCATCGCTACCCAAAAAAACAATACCAAAAAAAGAATTACATATCGCCGGGCAAAAAGGCATCTTGGTAACCATTGCCAAATGCTGCCTGCCCGAGCATAGCGACCCATCTAAAGCGTACCTGACGCGCCAGCGCACTGCTATGCTGCACAAAATTTCCTGCGAAAATTTTATAAAACTTTCAGCCAAATTTCCCGAAAAAGTAGTGGAAGCAGCTTGGATCGAGGGTTGAAAAATATGAAAAAGTCTGATAACGTATAGCCATGCCCAGGTGGCGGAATTGGCAGACCTGCCTGCCGGCAGGCAGGTGCACTGGACTCAAAATCCATGTATTACGTATACGCTAGACTGCGGGAAAAATATTTAAAGTCTGGAGTTGGTAAAGAGTGGCTTAGGCAAAAATAACCATGCCCAGGTGGCGGAATTGGCAGACGCACGGGACTCAAAATCCCGCGAGCGCAAGCTCATGTGGGTTCAAGTCCCACCCCGGGCACACAAATAAAAAAGGCCTCAGAATATCCGAGGCCTTTTGATTTTTTATAAATTACCTATAGTACCCTCTCCTGGTTGTATGGATGTATGTCAATTTCCTGAAAATCCTATTAAGTAAAATCCCCATCACGATTCCCAACACCGCCCCCGCTAAAATATCGCTTGGCCAGTGTACACCCACAAAAACGCGGGAGACAACCATCAAAATACTGCAGACATAAAAAACGGTACCGGTTTTTTTATGATAGGCAAATACAATAGTTGAAAGAGCGAAGTAAAACGAGGCGTGCCCAGAGGGAAATGATGTTGCCGCGGCATTATAATCAACCAATAAATGCGCTGTGCTATTCACAAACGGCCGGGCACGAAACAGTAACCAGTAAAAAATTTGCACCAGCACAAATCTGACAATAATCGCCGCAATAAAAGCCTCGGTCACCATTCGCCAGTTTTTTTTAAAATTTTTGACTAGAAAAATACATAATATACCAAGCAACACATACCCAGAGTACACTGCAAAAAAAATGGCAGCCCAATCCAAAAACTGCCACTTTCCCGCAAATCCGTTAATAACATTAAAAATTACTAAATCTAGATACATTTATTTGGGCAACGGAAATTTTTTACACAATGTTTTAACTTCTTGCGTCACTTTTTTAGCGGACTTTGGATTTGAAATAATTTCATTAATCCAACCGGCAATCAGTTTCATTTCTTTCTCTTTCATGCCACGACTGGTAATGGCCGGAGTTCCCAAGCGCAACCCCGAAGGCTTAAACGGCGGCGCCGGGTCAAACGGGATGGCATTTTTATTGGTACTCATGCCCACACTTTCCAGTAAATCCTGGGCTTCTGCCCCACTGATATGTTTATTACGTAAATCAATCAGCATCAAGTGATTTTCTGTGCCGCCGCTGATCAAATTAAAATCGTAATTTTTCAGTTCCCCTGCCAATGCCTTAGCATTTTTTACAATCTCTGCGGCATATTTTTTAAAAGCTGGGGTACTGGCTTCTTTCAAACACACTGCAATGGCGGCAATAGCGTTTTCGTGCGGCCCGCCTTGAAGCCCTGGGAAAATAGCCTTATCAATTTTTTTTGCCAGATCAGCATCTTTTGCCAGTCCCTTTTTAGTTACCATAATAATTCCGCCCCGCGGGCCGCGTAATGTTTTATGTGTGGTAGTGGTAACAATATGCACGTATGGCACGGGGCTTGGGTGCGAACCACCGGCCACCAACCCGGCAATATGGGCAATATCGGCTGCCAAATAAGCTCCAACACTGTCAGCAATTTCACCCAATTTTTTCCAGTCAAAAATACGCGGACAAGCGCTTCCCCCAATCCACATCAATTTTGGCTTGTGTTCCTTGGCCATTTTTTCCAACGCCACATAATCTAATAACTGAGTTTTTTCATCTAAGCCATATTGTACCGGTTTAAAAAACCGGCCGGAAAAACTTAATTTAAATCCATGCGTCAAATGCCCGCCCATGGGCAAGGCCATACCCATAATAGTATCGCCTGGTTCACACGTTGCCATGTACACCGCGGCGTTAGCCGGGCTTCCCGAATGTGGCTGCACATTGGCATGCTCCACTCCGAACAATTTTTTGGCACGTTCAATGGCAAGTGTTTCCACCTTATCAATAAACTGATTGCCACCATAATAGCGTTTTCCTGGGTAGCCTTCGGCGTATTTGTCCGTCAACAACGACCCAAGCGCCTCCCGCACCGCCGGCGAACAATGGTTTTCAGAGGGAATCAGCTGCAACGAAGTTTTCTGGCGGTCGCCTTCCAAGTCAATTAATTTGGCGATTTGCGCATCTTGCTTACTCAATTTCATAGAATTTGGATAATATTTTTTTCTTAATTCTATAACTATTACCATGCTTTATCAATCCCAAATATGATGCCATATTTTTCCTGTTTGATAATGTAAATGCTCTCTGCTTGGTTTTTGTACGCAATATTTTGTGGTCCTTAAAATTAACCCACCCCAAAAAATCCACGCCGGATGAAACCGTTTTGATAAAAACTTTTTTTGGATGAAGTTGCAGTTTCAACTTTTATTCCAAAAAGTCAGCTAATTTTGATATTAATTCTTGAAGATAATCTTTGTTTTCTGAAAAAATTACGAAATCATCAGCATATCTGATGTAATATTTCGCTTTTAATTTGTGTTTTACAAACTGATCAAATTCGTTCATGTATATGTTGCAGAATAATTGTGAAGTCAAGTTTCCCAGTGGTAGGCCAACGCCGGGTTTCCCTGCGTTAAAACTGGAAATGATATTTTCTAGCAAAGATATTAACCGCTTATCGGCAATATATTGACGTAAAATTCTAATCAAAGCAACCTGGTCAATAGAATGGAAAAACTTTTTAATATCACATTTTAATATCCAACAGGTACGAGTGCCATTTTTGCTCACCTTGTAGTAAAAATCCCTAAATCTTCTATTAGCACGATGTGTACTCTTTTCCAGCCTACACGAAAAAGAGTCCGAAATGAAGGTATCATCGAAAAACGGATACAAAACACGATATAGCGCATGGTGCAAAAGCCGGTCGCGTACCGAAGCTTTATGAATAATCCGCGGCTTAGGATCATTAATCTTAAATTCTTGGTATCCGCCATGCAGGTATGTGTCATTGGCTAAATCGTGGTGAAGTGTTAGGATATTATCCATCAAGTAAAATTCAAATTCCCGTACATCTTTTTTGTCCTTTTTGCCTCTGACAAACTCTTCAAAGGCCCAAAGCAAATTCTGTACGTGAATAATATCATCAAACCTATGCCGCAGTTGAATCTTCATAGCGATAATCAAAGCCCTTTAAGCCCCCCCCCACGCAATTTAGCTTGACACTCATCCAAAAGCTGGTTTCAGTTTACAAATTGTGGCACGAAATTTTGCCCCATTTTTCTAATAATTCAAAGTATACCCTGGGGCATAAAATTGATTCCTTCTTTTTGGAAACCATTGAACGGGTGATAAAAGCCGGCTACGCTAGCAAAGCCGAAAAAGAACTATTCCTATTGGGCGCTTCCGCCAAGCTGGATATGCTTAAGTTTTTCCTGCAAATCGCCTGGAACATAAAATCGGTAGATAATAAAAAATACATTTTGCTTTCCGAAAAATTAAACGAAGTTGGCAGGATGTTGGGCGGATGGATAAAATCCCTCAGACAGTAAAAACCACCTCAAAAAAGGTGGTAAAAACAAAGAGAGTTGCGGACGGCGGCGAAACGACAATTCGCATTCCAGCTATTGTCATACCAATTCAGGTTCAACTTACGCTTGGAGTCGTACTCGTTCTGATAGACCACGCTGTGGTTGTCACCCGGGTTACGCCACACAAAATATGCAAGATATCTTCCCTGCCACCACCCCTCAAATACTTTCAGAGTTGTATCTTATTCGGTATCTACAATATACCCTGATATCTTGCACCAAGTATCTTTATTTTTTAAAAAATCAGGGGCGACTCTCAAAGAAGCCTTGGCCGCTTTGAATCTGCATAATCCTGAAATATAGAATTCGGCTGCCCGAAGCCGTAACCTCAAGCATAATAACCTACTATCCAAATTCATCTTACCTATTTTATAAAAAAAGAAAAGCCATATTCGTAAACGAATATGGCTCTGCTCCAAGGCTCCACAAATCCATTTGGGAACCAGAGAACCAAGTGACCAATTTTACTTGCGGACGGCGGCGAAACGACAACGCGCAAACCAGCTACGGCCATACCAATACAGGAGCAACCAACGCATGGAGTCGCACTCGCGCAGACAGACCACGCTGCGGCGGCCACCCGGGTCACGCCACACTTTCCCCAATGCAATGATTGGGTACTTGCGTTGCAACTGTGAGTGTTGCTCGCCAACGGCCAACACGTCTTCGGGGTCAGCAGGCCGGAAACCTTCTTTTTCCATAGCCGCAATGACGTCGTCAGATTCCATATTACGGTCAAAATGGAAGAAAGTTATTTCCTTTTCCTGCTTGCCCATGCCGGTCAGTAGGAAACGCTCCTGGGTTATATCCTTATCATCCCAGTCATACTTCCCCGCCGTGATCATCTGGGCTAAGGTTCGGGAATAGTCCACCGTCACCTTGACGGTTTCGCGAACCACTACCTTGCCGCCGTTAATGATCAGTTCGGCGATCTGGTTGATGAGGGATTCTCCCTCGGGCTTAACCAGCTTGCGGAAGATAGCGTCAGCATCGCCTCCGCGTTGCTGGAGCGCCTTGACCAACGCCTGGATGAAACTCATCACGACGCCAACGTAAGAAACCGATTCGCAACTCTTCATGGTACGCACTCCGATGGTTCGGTTTACCCCTCGCTCCAGGCAACATACCCAAAGCCCTAGATAAACCTGAAATGTACTTAGAAATAGGGCTTTTTTTGCTCTATTTAGCCCATAAGTCTATTATACTACTTTACCTAATTCTTGTCAAGTGCTTAGTAGTTAAATCCAGAATTTTAGATGATTTGGCGTTTTTAGCCCTTCCCCCGTCAATTATGAGGCCCACCAGGCGAGTTTTACCGAAAGTAGTAGTAATATCAGCTATGGAATTCAGTGGCTCTTGCCCTGCCAAATTGACCGAAGTTTGCACCAGCGGCCTGTCTATTTTTTTAAGTAATTTTTGTAAAAATGGGTGCCCGGGAATACGGATGGCAATGTTGTCTTTTTTAACGCCGTATAATTTTGTACCGGTTTTTCTTTTTAAAACGGCTGTAACTTTTCCCGGCCAATATTTTTTAAGCAGCTTTGATTGTCGCATATCAATTTCTGCAATTTGACGGGCCATGGAAATACTTTTTACAAATAGTGAAAGTGGTTTGGTTTTTGGCCGGCGCTTTATTTTGTAAATTTTATCTACTGCTTTTTTATTAGTGGCGTCTGCCAAAAAACCATATACGGTATCGGTTGGACAAATAATGACGCTGCCTTTTTTTAAAGCAGCAACTGCGTTATTTAGTTGTTCCATCTTTTAAAAATTCTTCCTGGAACTTTTTAATATCCTCCTGTTTTCCAAAATCCATCCAGTTATCTTGCAACTTTTTAATTTTAACTTTTTTGTCTTTTGCCAAAAGTGTTAAAACATCAGTTATTTCATATTCGCCGCGAGGTGATTTTTTTATCAAGGGTAGCTTTTCAAAAACATCCGGCGTAAATTTATACAAACTGGTATTTATTAAATCTCCCACAAACTCTTTTGGCTTTTCTATGATTTCTTGTAACAATTCGCCATCTTCTATTAAAACGCCAAATCGCTCCGGATGCTCTGCCTTCAGCCCGCCAACATAGCAAAAGCTATCATCAATATTCATGGAAGCCAAGTCGTCAACCGAATAAAAATTATCCCCCACCAAAGAAATAAATTGGTCGCGGCCTACAAAATCTTTGACGCATTTTAACGGGCAGGCAGTGCCATATTCTTTTTCTTTTGGTCCCAAAATTTCAAATTGGTTCACTGTGCTAATGGTCGCGCCAACAGGAGCGGGGTAAGTTTGGAGAAATTCGGTAATCAAATCTTGGCGAAACCCCACCACTAGCATAATATCCATGTACCCGGCCTCAAAAATATTATCCAGTAAATACACCAAAAACGGCCTATTATTGACTGTTATCAAGTGCTTTGACTTGTCACGGGAAAGTTCTTGCATGCGAGTACCCTGTCCCGCTGCAGAAACCACAACTTTTTTAATCGGCATATTAGATTACAAAATTAATCAATTTATTTGGAATAAAGATAACTTTTCTGATTTCCTTGCCTTCCAACCATGGTTGTAATTTAGGTGCAAGCAAGGCAAGATCTTGCATCTCCGCCTGGCTTAATCCAATTTTCACTTCCATTTTGTCGCGCACTTTTCCGTTTACGGAAACTATCATCATAATAGCGGTTTCTTTGACTTCTTCATGCTTTGGCCACGTTTTCAGATTCAAGCCCAGCTCAGCCGCCAAATGCGGCGCAAACGGTGAAAGAATGGCCAAGAATTTCTGCATATCTTTCTTGTCTAAACCAGTTTCTGAGGCACTCCACTCATTCACAAACGACATCATGGCCGAAACCGCCGTATTAAATTTCATTTCCTCAATATCTTCAGAAACCTTTTTAATGGTTTTATTGAGAGAAATTGTTAATTGTTTATTGTTTATTGTTAATTGCGAGCCGAGGGCGAGCTTATATACTTTCTCCAAAAACCTTCTTGCCCCCACAATACCCTTGTCATCCCAAGGAATCATTTGCTCAAACGGCCCCATGAACATTTCATACACGCGCAGAGTATCGGCGCCATACTGCTTAGCCACGTCATCGGGGTTGATCACATTTCCGCGGGATTTAGACATTTTAACTGCTCCCGGCCCCAAAATAATCCCATGCGAAGTGCGCTTTTTATATGGCTCATTTCCTATTTCTTTTGGCACGGCGCCAATGTCCCACAAAAATTTAAAGATAAACCGGGAATACAACAAATGCAACGTAGTGTGCTCCATGCCGCCATTGTACCAGTCCACAGGCATCCAGTAGTTAGTTAATTTCGGATTTCGGATTTCGAATTTCGAATTTCCTTGCTGATTTGCGGTCAAATAAGCAAGGTAGTACCAATTTGACCCAGCCCAATTCGGCATAGTATCCGTTTCACGCCGGGCAGGCTTTTTGCAAGTTGGACATTTTACATTCACCCATTTTTCTATAGCTGACAAAGGCGATTCTCCCGTATCCGTCGGCTGGTATTTTTTTACCTTGGGTAATTCAACGGGCAGTTGTTTTTCCGGAACTACAACCCAACCACAATCTTTACAGTTAATCATGGGAATCGGCTCTCCCCAATAATGTTGGCGCGAAAAAATCCAATCGCGCAACTTATAATTGACCGTCATTTTCCCGCCGACAAAGAATGTCATTTCCACTTTGGATTTTTGTGAATCCATGCCCGAAAATGTTCCGGAATTTACCAAAAACCCATCACCAGTATACACATAATTTTCTGTTGCTAATTGGTTTGTCCAATGGCCAACTTCTGCATGGGTCATGTGTTCGTAATCCAGCGTATCGGCTGGCAGCCAGACAATGGCATGGGCATCCTGTTCTTTTTGTGAAACTTCTACCCGCTCTTTTCCAGCCAACTCAAACACAACAGCCGTGGTATATGATATCCGGTTTTCATCTTTGTGTGCTGCAAAATATTCCGCCCGAGCTCTTCCCGGTAAAATCCTTTTCAGCACCACATTGGTAAAACCCGTTTCTTCCCTGATTTCCCGCCTGGCGGCCTCCACTACATCTTCGCCATCTTCCACGCCACCCATCGGGAATGTGGTCCAGTCAAATTTTTTCCATTTCAAGCCCAAATAGTTTCCCGTGGCCGGGTCACGCACAATGGCATGCACATTTTGGCGCTCAACAAATTTCTTGCCTGCAACCGGGGGATTGCGTTTATCAACAATATTAGGAACCACTACTTCTTTAATAGACAAGGCATACTTTTTAGCAAATATAAAATCGCGCTCGTCGTGTGCCGGGACGGCCATAATGGCTCCGGTGCCATAGCCCATCATAACGTAATCAGCAATAAAAATAGGAACTTCCTGTCCTGTGGCCGGGTTAATGGCTTTTACTCCTTTTAATTCAACACCCGTTTTTTCCTTGTTTTCCTGTCGCTCTATATCTGATTTATTTTTCGCCTCTGCGATATATTGTTCAACTTCTTTTTTATTTTCTAACTGTAAAACATTGACCAGCGCGTGCTCCGGCGCCAGCACCAAAAACGTACAACCAAACAGCGTATCCGGCCTGGTTGTAAAAATAGGTATTGTAAATTGTGTATTGTTTATTGTAAATTCCAGCTCTGTTCCTTCGCTACGCCCAATCCAGTTTTTCTGCTGATCTTTGACGCGGCTTGGGTAATCCACCAAATCTAAATCTTTGATCAGCCGGTCTGCATACTTGGTAATTTTAATCAGCCACTGTTCCTTTTCCCGTTTTTGGACCGGCGTGCCGCAGCGTTCGCATTTCCCATTAATAACCTCTTCATTTGCCAAACCGGTTTTACAGCTAGGACACCAGTTAATGGCCATTTTTTCTTTGTAAGCCAAGCCCGCCTCAAATAATTTAACAAAAATCCACTGGGTCCATTTGTAGTATTTCAGGTCGGTGGTGTTTACTTCCCGGCTCCAATCAAATGAAAGCCCCAAGTTTTTCATCTGCTTGCGGAAATTGTCGGTATTTTTTTTGGTTACCACGGCCGGATGCACACCTTTTTTAATAGCGTAGTTTTCCGTAGGCAGGCCAAAAGCATCCCAGCCCATAGGATACAGTACGTTAAAACCCTGTAGTCGCCGTTTGCGGGAAATGACATCCAAGCCAATATACGGCCGACAGTGACCCACATGCAAACCATCACCAGAAGGAAATGGGAATTCGGTCAACAGGTAAGCTTTAGGTTTTTTAGATGTATTGCTAGCCGAAAAAATAGTGGAACTGTACCACATCTTTTGCCACTTTTTCTCTATTTTTTGAGGGTTGTATTTTTGCATCTAATTGCTGGAATATATCACAATTTCAGGGATTTTGGAAGATTATAAGTTAAACAATATGCGTGCATTTTCCGTGGTTTTTTGGACAATCTCTTGGATACTGATATTTTTTAATCCGGCAATTTTTTGGATGGTATATTCCATGAAGATTGGTTCGTTTCTTTTTTGGGGCGCGGACGGTGGCGTCAAATACGGGCAATCCGTTTCAAGTAGCAAATATTCCAGCGGAATGGTTTTGATAACCTGGTCAATATCAAATTTAAAAATAATGCCGTTAATACCAAGGTAAAAACCCAGTTCTACATATTTTTTAGCTTGCTGTAACGTTCCGGTAAAACAATGAACAACCCCTTTTTGACCACGCGTTTTTATTATCTCAATCACATCATCATGCGCCACACGACAATGTAAAATTACAGGCAGATTTAATTCTTTGGCCAAATCAAGCTGCTGCACAAAAACCGCTTTTTGCTTTTGCTTGAATTGATCCAGCTTAGTTGCGCTTTTGGGTTTATAATAATAATCCAGGCCAATTTCCCCAATGGCCACCACTTTTTCTGACTGTGCCAACTCCCGGTATTTTTGCACATCAAAAACATCTTCGGTCTGGAATGTTTCCGTTTCATTAGGATCATTTTTTATCTTCAAAAATTCCGCCCCGGCATACATGGGATGCAGTCCAATAGTAGCAAAAAATCCTTCACCGTATTTTTCGGCAAATTCCACTGCTGCTTTACTAGTGGCGTAGCCCGTTCCGACATTAATGGCCCGAATGTCTGCCTTTCGTGTCCTTGCCACCACTTCATCAATGTCATCATTGAAAGCGTAAAATTGCAAATGTGAATGAGTATCAATCATCATAGGCTCATTGTAATGCATCTTAATGCAAAGAAAAAGGCAGGTGATCAATAAAGATCTACCTGCCATTGGTTTGTAGGGCCCATTAAGCGGGCTTGGCGACGAAATTGCCGGAGTCAGTCCCGGCGGGCTTGCCATGGATGGCCTCATACACTTCCTGTCGGTGGACAGGAACTTCCTTGGGCGCGACAATGCCCAGACGGACTTTATCGCCGCGGATTTCCACGACGGTGATGGTAATGTCATCGTTAATGACAATACACTCATTCTTCTTCCTCGACAAGACGAGCATTCAACACCTCCTACTAGATGTTAGATCCCCCCTCAAGTCCTCCATGGACTTGCCTATATTCATAATAGCAAGGCACTAATATTAAGTCAATAGCCTAGGAAAAAGCGCCTGTTTTTGGTCGGATTTGATCGCATCGGCAATTTTTTGGGCAGATTCAGGCATAAAAGGCAAGAGCATCCCCGAGATTTCTTGCAGCGCGACAAGAATATCTCCAATCACTCGCGAAGCATTTTCTTTTCCCTCCCACGGCTTTTCTTCGTTGATATATTTATCGCACGCCGAAATCAATTCCCAAATAGATTTTAACGCTTCATTAAATTTGAATTCTTCTAAATATTTCTTGGAATCTTTTTGTGTTTCAGTGATTTTTAATGTTAAATTTTCGCTTTGAATTTGTTTTTGATTTCGTGCTTCTGATTTCGGATTTCCCAATTTAGCCGCCATCGCCACTGTCCTTGCCACCAAGTTCCCGATGCCGCCCGCCAAATCCGAATTATACCGCTGCTCGAATTTTTCATAGGTAAAGTCCCCATCTTCCGTTGGCGTGATTTCACGCAATAAATAATAACGCACCGCATCAACGCCGTATTTTTTTACCAATTCAAACGGATCCACCACATTGCCCAAACTTTTTGACATCTTTTGGCCACCCGACAAAATAAATCCGTGGATGAATATTTGCCTTGAATTTGGCAAACCGGCCGATAATAACATTGCCTGCCACATACTGGACTGCTGACGTAAATTATCTTTTCCCGCAACCTGGGTGCCCGGCCAAAAATCATTGAATTTTTGGGAGTTTTCCGGCCAACCGAGGGCAGAAATATAGCTTACCAAGGCGTCAGACCATACATACATGACATGTTTTTCATCGCCTAGCACATCAACCCCCCAGGGCATTTTTTCTTTCAGTCGCGAAACACTGAAATCCTGCAACCCCTTTTTAGTAAATTCGGTTATTTCATGCAGGCGCGAAGCAGGAACCACAAAACCTGGGTTCTTCGCATAAAAATCCAGCAGTGGTTGTTGGTATTTGGAATATTTGAAAAAATAATTTTCTTCCTCAATTAATTCAATGTCCAAGTTAGGATGGATGGGGCATTTACCATGCTCAAGTTCTGAATCCATTTTTTCCAACTCACAGCCAACACAATATTTTACTTTGTAATTTTTTTTATAAATATCGCCATTGGCCGAGCACCGTTTCCAAAATTCCTGGGCGGCTTTTATATGGTGCTCATCGGTCGTACGGATAAAATTGTCGCACGTCACATTAAGTGCCGCTTTTAAATCATTAAATTTGGGCGCATAGATATCGCAATACGTTTTTGGATCAACATTGGCCTCCTGTGCTTTACGGTAAATTTTCACCCCATGTTCATCGGTCCCAAAATTAAAAAACACTTCAAAACCCTGTTGTCTCTTAAACCGGGCAATTACATCAGCCTGGATTATTTCCAGCGCAAAACCGATGTGTGGTTCGGCATTCACATACGGCAGGGTGGTAGTAATATAAAATTTCTTGTTTTCCATGGTACAATAAGCAAATTCTAACAAAAAATCTATGATTTTACTAGCTCACATGCTCTTTGGCGCGGCTGTCGGTTCACTAACGGGAAATATCTATATGGGGATGGCATCAGCCATATTAAGCCACTATTTTTTAGACCTATTCCCACATATTGAATATTTGAAATCAACCGAGGCATCTGTCAATAAAATAAAAAGTGGTAACAAAAAGGAGTATATTGCCGACGGCATAAAAGTACTGATTGATTTTTTACTGGCCATTGCAGTTATTTTTTCCATTTCCAGCAACCAACCGGCACTATATTTGTTTGCCATCATCGCCATTATTCCCGATGGCCTGACGGTCACGACCCATCTTTTCCCAAACCGTATCTTGCAAAAGCACCACCAAATCCACGGTGGGCCCATACATTACCTGACTAAACAAAAAAACTTCCCGTTGTTTTGGAAAGTATTCAGTCAGGCGTTGGCCGCTGCCTTTAGTATCGCCGTATTGGCGGTTTAATATTCTATTTCTTCCAGTCGACGCCGCTCCAAAAATTCTTTTAAAAATTCGTAAGCAATCCCAAATACCGGGACAATAAAGACCATTCCTAAAAATCCAAATACCGTGTGCCCAACCAGGAGCGCCATCAATACCAGTGCCGGAGGCAAATCCATGAATTTTTTCATCAACACGGGGGTTAAAAATTTGTTCTCAATTTCTTGGATAACCAAGAGCGCCACAAAAATATAAATGGCCAGTAACCAGGAATTAGAAACGCCCACAAACAATATCGACAATACCAGAGTGATAGTCGGGCCGACATAGGGGATGAAATTCAACACTCCCGAAAGCAAGGCCAGAATAAAGGCGTACTTTACGCCAAACAGGAAAAAAACAACAAACGAAGCAATTCCCACCAACAAACAGGCGACCAAGCGCGCCCCAAACCATCCTGACACTTTGGTTTGCGCCCTCTCGAAAATGGTTACAATATAGCCTTCGTATTTTTTTGGTGCCAGCAGTGCTATCATCCGTTCCGGACCTTTTTCCTCAAGCGAAATAAAAAAAGCAAACGTGAAAATAAAAGCCGTGGAAGCTATGCCACCAAAAAATACCGATACCGCTTTGATAATACTTTCAGAGCTTTGTTGCAGATTGGCAATCAGTGTTGCCGTAAAATCATCAAAATTCTGGCCAAGCGCAATGCCAAGCTCTTTTAAGAACGGGCTTAATTTTTCAAAATATTCCGGGATGTGCAAAGAAAGTTGCTTCATTTCATAAATGAAAATGGGGGCGGTAAGGTAGAGCAACAGTCCCAGCACTCCGAAAATAGATGAATACACCAGGATAACGGCAAAAATTTTAGGCACCTTTAGCCATCGGAGCGTATTGATGGCTGGTTGTAATAGCAGTGAAATAACCAATGCAAAGAAAAACCAGACCAAAATCCCCCTGGCTAAAAACAGGATATAAAACACAAAGATGGCAATGAAAATCTTTATGATCGCGCTCCAAGAAATGGTAAGTGTCTGCTGGTTTTCCATAATTATTATCGCGCTAAATCTTTAACAACGCCTCATACTTTTCTTTTTCTTCTACTCCAAACGGCCCGATGACCGAAAGATTCAGCTTAGCATTGTCAAAAATATCTTCGGCTACCTTCTTTATATCACTAATCGTAACCTTATCAATCATGGCCAGTTTTTGTTCGGGCGTCAGCAATGGTTCACCCATCACTTCCTGGCCGGCATAAAAAGAAGCTTGGGCGTCGGTTGCATCCATTGACAGCGCCATAGTGCCCCGCAAATAATCTTTGGCTTTTTTCAATTCTTTCGGGGTGATTTTTTTGTTTTTAAAATCACGGTATTCATCAAGTACGAGGCCAATGGCTTTTTCCAAACTATCATTTTTAATGCCCGCCTGGGTTACTAGGTATCCCGTATCCGTAGTTACATCAACAGAAGTGTGCACGTAATAACCCAAACCATTACGTTCACGCACGGAAATAAATAATCGCGAGCTCATATTTCCGCCGAGCATCACCGCCATTAAGCTTAGGGCATACCTTCGTGGGTCGCGCATATCATAAGCCCGGACACCTAAGCAAAAATGTGTCTGGTCTGTTTTTTTGTAATGGATAAGTGCTTGTGGTTTTGACTGGATTTCTTTGACAGCCAATTTTGGCAAAACTTCCGCCGATTTCACCTTGCCAAAATACGTTCCCATTTTTTTGGTTATTTCATTGGCGTTAACATCCCCCGCCACACAAATGACGGTATTTTTGGGTGAATAATGGGTTTTATAATACTGGACCACTTTTTCCCGGTTAAAAGCCATGATATTTTCTTTTTCCCCCACAATCCTCCATCCGGCCGGTTGGTCGCCGTACAGCAAATCTTCAAATAATTCTGAAACGTGGGACGTAGGCGTATCCAGATACATGTTGAGCTCCTCAATCACCACCCCGCGTTCGCGCTGGATTTCATCCTCCTCAAATTTTGAATTCAAAAAAATGTCGGCAATCCAGTCCATGGCCACATCGATATGTTTTTTATCCACTTTTGCCCAAAATCCCGTTACCTCTTTTGAGGTAAAGGCATTGTACTGCCCGCCAATCATATCTAGCGTTTCAGAAATTTTCAGCGTAGTTGGACGCTTTTTAGTTCCCTTGAAAAACAGGTGTTCCAAGAAATGGGAAATACCGTTTACCTCTTTGGTTTCATATTTTGAGCCTGTGCCAACTAAAATCAAAACGGTAACACTGTTGGCATTTTTCATGGGCACGGTAATCAATCGCAATTCATTTGGCAGCGTTGTTTTTTTATACATATATTTTTTTGTGTAAATAATTTTTGAGGTCTCCAATGGCCACTTTTTCCTGCTGCATAGTATCCCGGTCGCGCACAGTCACTTCGCCGTTTTCCAGCGTTTCAAAATCAACGGTAATGCAATAGGGCGTGCCGATTTCGTCTTGCGCATAATAGCGCTTGCCAATATTTCCGCGGTCGTCAAAGGCCACGCTAAACTCTTTTCGTAAGTCTGCATAAATCTCTTTTGCCTTTGCCACCAGTTCAGGCTTGTTTTTTAACAAGGGGAATACCGCCACTTTGTATGGCGCTAACTGCGGCTTTAATTTCAACACGACACGGTCTTCATCTTCATGGTAAGCACTTAGCAATACCACCAACAGCGAACGGTCCAAACCAAACGTAGGTTCAATAACATGGGGAATAAATTTTTCATTGGTTTCAGGATCCATGTATTGCAAATCCTGGCCAGATTCTTGCATATGTTTTTTCAAATCAAAATCGGTGCGATAGGCCAAGCCGTATAATTCTTTACGTCCAAAGGGATAATCAAATTCAAAATCAATGGTGCGCCTTGAATAGTGCGCCAGTTCTTCCTTAGGAATTTCATGTTCATGCACTTTTTGCATATCAACGCCAAGTTGCTGGAGCCATGCCAGCATTTCTTTTCTCCAATATTCAAAATGCGTTTCCCATTCCTGTTCTTTTACAAAATATTCAAATTCCATCAAGTTGAATTCACGGGTACGGAAAATAAAGTTCCCCGGCGTGATTTCATTACGGAAAGCTTTTCCCTCTGAAGCTATACCAAAGGGCAGGCGCTTGCGCATCGTATCAAGCACATTTTTAAAATCCACGAACATGGATTGGGCAATTTCCCCGCGCAAATACGCAACTGAAGAAGAATCTTCCGCTGGCCCCAAAAATGTTTTGAGCATCAAGTTAAACTGCTTGGCCACCGAAAGTTCCCCTTTGCATTCAGGACAATTTGCACCTTCAATTTGGTCAGCCCGGAACCGGCGTTTGCACTTTTTGCACTCAACTAACGGATCGGAAAATTCTTTTAAATGCCCGGAAGCTTCCCATACTTTCGGGTTCATAATAAGCGCAGCATCAATGCCCACCATGTCATCGCGCTGCTGCACAAACCGCTTCCACCACAACTGCTTGATGTTATTTTTCAGTTCAACACCCAATGGGCCATAATCCCAAGAATTAGCCAACCCGCCATAAATTTCGCTGCCAGGGAACACAAATCCCCGCCGCTTGCACAGCGAAATGATTTTTTCCATCAATGGGTTGGCATCTTTCATATTAGTGTATGTTATCTCTTTAGACCAAAAAATTCAACTTTTGCGCTAGATGATAATATCATATTTTCCGCGATAGCGTAAATTATGATATTACAAATTTTCCAATTTAAATACTTTTTTAAAATATTCTTCGTTATCAATAAACTCAAGTATTCCTAGCCGCACATGTTTATCTAGCCTAAAAAACTCAATCAAAAGCCGCATCTCTTTAATACAATCGTACGGGCAGATAAAAACACTCTTTTGCAGTTCACAAAAGCCGATATTTTTTAAGGTGTTCCTTAGCGCGTCCCTTCCCCGCTTGAAAGGCTCAGGAATATCAAATGCCACCATGCGCCACTTGCCATCCCACGCGCCTTTTTTATTTTTTATATCCGCAAGCTGGTAATTAAGTGCCCGCAATACTCCTTTTTCTGTGATATGTATGCTTACTGAACCATCACTATTACTTTCTTTATCCAAAATTTTTATCCGGTATAAATAGTTTATTTCTTTTCTTAGTTGTTTTTCATCAAGCCTTTTCCAATCCCGGGAAATCTTTTTTAAAATCCGCCACTTCCGGCTAGGAGTGTACGCATACGCAAAATTAAGGCCGCCGAACAGAAGTAGTAGTATTTTTTCTTTTGTTACTTTTTCCATTATTTTATGATATCATAAAATACACTACCGTTGAAAATGTGATATTATGAATTAAAATTTCAATAAATCGCCTATGTTTGGTATACTAGATTTATATATTATTCATACTATCTACTTATGGCACGCGAACGCGAATCAAATGTCACCAACGAATTTTGGGAAGCATCGAAAAACTTCGCCTATCTGGCGGCTGGCTTGACGGCCGTACAGATGGTCCTTGCCGGACCACTACCCCACGAAGTGACCGGTGTATTTGTAAAATATTTACCATAGTAATTTCATGCTTACCGAAGAAGATATCAAAAGCAGGCTCAAAGAAGCGGGAATTGAAAACCAGCAAGCTGATATGGTCATTGCCGATGTCTTAAAAGTCATTTCCAGCAAGGCATTGGAACGCTATTTTTCCGCATTGCCTGAAATTGACAGGGCAAAGCTGCGAGCCCTTGGCGAAAAAGAGCTTGCCAACTATATTAATGAAAACAAAAAAAGCCTGCCCCCAGTTTCCGACCAGGAGTTTTTAGACATCTACCAACAAACCTGGGAGGAGTATTTCGCTTCTATTATTTAAAAATATCCCTTTAAGTGCGGATAATTCTATTACCCCCTAAAATGCAAAGCTTTACTATTTGTGGGATATTACAATACCAAATAATTGAAAAGCGATAAAAAAACCGTCGGACGCTATATAGCGTCCGACGGTTTTTTTACGTAAAGTGAGTCCGTTCCTTCGCTAGGCAAGACCTATGTCCCATTGCAGCCATAATTCCACAACGAAGTTAGTTGTGAAGAGGTGCAACTTGACTGTAATTGATTATACGTACTAGCGTATGAGTTATTATAAATCGACAGTAAATTTGGACAGAAATCAGGAAAACCAGGTTCAACACTAGAAGATAAGGCATTAAAATTTGGTCCCGCTGATGGAAAAGTACTGCTGGATTGACACCAGTTTACTATAAGACCAGACATATTATTAACATTGCACCATTCCTCTGCAACGGACTTATACATTGCAATATTGGAATACGCTGAATTTTCTGGTGTGGCAATACAGCTCGAGGAAGATAGGATATTCTGATAAAAGAACATACAATCAACCGTATCCCCTGCAATAATGCTAAAGTTGATACTAGCGGTGGGTAGAGACGATGTACCAATACTAGAAGATACTGTTGATCCTGAATGCTTCACTCCACAAATAATGCCATCTAGTTTCACATTATTTGGTAACGTGGTTGCAGCGATTGAATAGCTTCCTGGAGTTAATGAAGCACTGGTTAATCCAAAACTACCATTAGAAAGACCCCCTCCACCGAAATCAAAAGTGCTGTTGTTTGTAAAACTCGTAGGTCCACTCAGTGAAGTGTACAATATTTGAACACCACTAAAATTATAAGGACCTATTTGCTGAATATGCAGGACTCCCCCGCCCGGCAGCGCCGCATCCCCTCCCCCCAACGTCACCGCCGCCTGCTCACTTCCCACCACTTCGGGTGACCCATGGGAAATATCGCGGTAGAAGTAGGTGGTGCCGGCTGATAGGCCGGAGATGGTGACACTGTGATTGGTGACCATGGTTGGATCTTCCGTAGTAGAGAAGGCGTAGCCGTAGTTAGGGGCGCTGCCCAAGGTTGGGTGGGTGACGGTGTCATAAACGACTCTGCTGGTTTCTGGGTTGGCGGTGGTCCAGGTGGCGGTGAGAGAGGTGGAGGTTATCACACTGGTGGATTCGTTACTGATGGCAGGGGCGACGGCACCTAGCTGGGGGCCTCCGTTGGAAGTGAGCGTGTTGCGTACGATCCAGGGGATGGAGAACGCCAAGAAAGCAACTGCCAGACCCACGATACCCCAGAGGACGGTGTTGCGGGCTTCGACTACCTTGTCGGGATCGCCTTCGGCGTTGAAAAACTTGACTCCTCCTAGGATGAACATGACGATGGCGAAGGCAATGAAAATCGGCCACAAGATGTTAAAGAAGATGTCAATTAAACCATTGATGCTCAAGGTAGTGATAACGTTGGGGAGGTTACCAGGAGTGAAGGCCATGGTTGCCAATGGTAAGGCCAGCAGGGCTAGCGAGGCGGCGAGGACGAGTTTTTTGTTCATGGAGAGTATGAGTTTTTAATTATTTACTCATAATACCCCCCCCGTTGGCGTTGGTGCAATAAGTGAGTTATACACAGAAAAAACGGAGGCCGAGCCTCCGTTTTTGTTGCCGTGCAATCAGTTAGTCAAAAGCGTAGCAATATTAGTTTGGATGGCAATACCCGTAACCGCATCTTCACCCATAATAATTACCTGGTTGGCAAGTGTGCCAAACGCTGCGGCAGAAACTTGGATGGAAAGTTGTTTTGAAGCATTGGCAACGCCGGCTCCAGCACCCAGATCACCCACAAACCATACTAATTGGCGGCTGGCCGTATCAAACGAAAAATTGGCGGCTTCACTTTCGGGCATGATAAAATCGTCCAGTGAAACGCCCGTTGGCAACATCGCTTTTATTTTCACATTGCGTACATCGTTAAGATAATTTTTCGGCTGCCAGGTTATTTGGTAAGAAGTGCCAGCTTTTTGAACGCTTTGGGAAACATCAAGCCGTGAACTTACTTTGGTCAAAAATTCCTGACTTATGTCCGCCGCCGTCACGGTGTTTTTTATAACCGTGTTATTTTTTTCAGAATCAGCGGGAAGCCAACTATCTTTTAACTTTATCGTAAATTCAAGACGTACTTCCTGCTGCGGGGCAATATGGGCCAGGCGCGGAATTTGACGTGAATCCCACACCACCAGATTGTCATTGGGGCGCGTTTGGCCATCAGGCGAACGCAGGGTGGAAACATCCAATCCTGAACCTTTGACATCAGACATGACGAATAAATTATCAAAAGAAGTGGAGCTGATATTTCGGAAAAAAATCTCATAGTGCAGTATTTCGCCCGGTACTGGTGAATAATTAGAAGAACCGTTAACTTGCTGGGAAATAAACAGTAACGGCTCAATGACCTGCACCTCTTGGTCGCTTTCCTTGATAGGAACAAATACGCCATTGACCCACATGCCAAGCCTAGCCACAAAATGCATAGTGCTGCCAGTGTCACCATTTACCAATCCCTTAATGGTGATTTTTCCGCCTTCGGATTTATTAAGCACGGCCAATTTCCATTCGGCATTATCGAGCGATTTTGGCACAGCCGAGGTAACTTGGAAACCCTGCACGGCGTCCACTTTAATGCTGATGTTTTCCAGTGGGTAATCAATGTTGGAAAAATAATTAATGGAATACGTTATTTCTTTACCCGTTTCAATTTTGGTTGGCAGGTCAAATTCCAGCGTCAGTGGCACGGCGTCAATGTTAGTGCTTAATGTGGCATCTCTTTCATATCGCACAGACAAATTATGCGGTACATACGAAAGCCAGGCATGCGCCGTTTTTATATCATTTTCTTTACCCAACAAGCGTGCTTTAAACGTGGTTGTTTTTTCGTCGCCGGGATACAAATCAGCCACGCTTTGCGTCAAGCGCTTTTTACCATCTTCCGTCAAAGAATTTTCGGGAAGCTCAAACACCAACTTGGGGCTTTCAAGCACAAAATTCCCGTTGTTTTTATAGGTTACCGTATACTCGATTTCTTCCCCCATTTTTGCGTGATCGGGTCCTAAAATTTCAAGGCGTACAATTTCTTTGGAAAAAATAGTATCGCGGTAGAACCAAAACCCAATAGCACCCAGCGCCACCACTGCTGCCAATACAATAAGAGCAAGTGATTTTTTATTCATGGTTTTTTATAACTTACACTCTCCAATAAATAATGTTTATAGTTTTCTGAAACCTGGTGCAGTTCTTTTTCCACTGATTTTTCCATAATTATTTTCAGTAGTATGTTCCATTCTTTCTTAATGATCAGGCGCAATACTTTTACCGTTTCGGCTTCCACTGCCACACCTTCTTTTTTGGTTGTGAAACAATTACCACAAATAATTCCACCTTCTTTGTTTGAAAAGTAGAGTTGTCCCGGCTGCAATGGGCCGGCACATGTGGCGCATTTTGAAAGTTCGGGCGCATAACCAAGCAGGCTGATAAAATTCCAGAAAAAATAATAGTAGATTAGTTTCCGGGCGGGATACGTATCAAGCTTAGTAAAAGTATCGATTACCAACCCCAACACATATTCATCTTTTTGTTCGCCTTTAATAAAACCATCCAATAATTCTGTCATGCCGCGGGCGATCTCCGTTTTTTCAGGCGAAGAAAAAATATTACCAAAGTGTTGCCGCGAAACCGCGTCCGTCAAAGTTTTTTTATGTTTCCCTTGTACAAATTCCAATTCCGCCAAACGAAATAGCTCCATACTGCCTTTCAGTTTTGAAGCGATTTTACGAATACCCTTGCCGAAAATTTCCAGCCGGCCGAATTCTTTAGTAAACACAGAAAAAACCCTGTCTGCCTCCAACCGGTCTTCTTTTTTAAATACAAACCCGATGGCTTTATGATGGACGGCCATGACTGGTTATTTGCCGCGCAACCAATCCAAAATCTTAATCCGCTGCTTGTCCTTGCCGATTACCTCTGATTTGGATTCTTCTTTAAACCGCGCCTCTCCCAATCCCCGGTCGCGCTCAAGCTTGCGTTTTGCTTCGCCAAGCTCTTTTTCTATTTTCCATTCACTGAACTGGTCGGGATGCCCGCTGAAGGAATCTGTTATCTTTTTACCGAATTTTACCGCGCCACTTTTTTCTTCGAGGCCCAATTTACGCCGCAACTTGGCTTCTTCTTCTACGATGTCATGCGCGATATTTTTGCGCATGTCGTATTTGCTCAAGTGGTCAACTTCACGTCCATGCTTGTCATGAAATACGCCATCCACACTCTCTTCTTTTACATGGTGCCCCGAAAGCGGATCCCCATGCATAAAATCCCGACCCGAAAATCCAGAGGGCTTTTTGGGTTCCGGTGCTTGCGGATTTTCCGAAGGATTGGAGGGGGGCGCCATCTCATGGTGCGGTAGCGCCTGCCCCTGTGAATCGTTATGGTTAAATAAAGGATCCCCGCCTAGTGCAAATGGCATATTATTTTTTTGTAATATTAATAATTATTTTTTTGCCGTCAATATCCATTTCTTTCTGTAAATCCGGCCTATCAATAACACCTTCCGTTGCCCTCACCTCTTTGGCAACCATATTTTTACTTGCCGGGGAAAAAGGTATGCCTTCAAACGAAATCATAATTTCGTCAGTTGGCTTTAATCCCGCCTCTTTACGCATTTCCTGCACAAACCGGATAATGTCCCGCACCATCCCTTCTTCCTTCAGCTCCTGGGTGATATTCAAATCCAGTGCCACTTCCCCCTCTATTGTATCATCAAACAAAACATCCTTCACATTCACTTCGTCTTTAATAAGATCAAGCAATGTAGCGTGGTTTCGGATTTCGGATTTCTTATTTCGGATTTTGAGCGAAGCGAGCGGTTGGCGTACTTTGATTGCTTTTGCATTCCTTTCTGCTAAAGCTAAAGCTACCACCTTTCGTACCTCATCCATATTTTGCTCCAGTTCCAAATTAGCATGTTCGTGCAATTCATCAGACGGCCATTGGAATAAATGGATAGATTCCTTTACCTCGTCGTAGTTTTTAGCGGAGACGAGAGGCATTAAACTCTGATACATTTCTTCGGCAAAAAATGGCATCACTGGCGCAATTATTTTTGCCATGGTTATCAAAACAACATATAGCGCTTCAATGGCTTCTTTTCTTTCTATGCTTGCTTCGTGAAACCTTTTGCGAGACCTGCGTATATACCACAGCGACAAATCATTGATGAAAAAATCTTCCATACTTACGGTCGCCCTGGCAATGTCATATTTATCCAAGTTAAATTCAACCACGGAAACCAAATGTGCCATTTTAGATAAAATCCATTGGTCCAACACATTCTTCGGATTCAGTTTTTTGACCAATGGGAAATCCTCCTTGGCAACATACGTCAAGAAAAACGTGTACACATTATGTAGTACCAGCAGCTTCTTTTTTATCTCATCTACCGTTTTATATCCGAACAGCAAATTTTCGGCCGGGTTTGATCGCATGTAAAACCAGCGCATCGGGTCGGCCCCCATTTTTTCTACACCATCGTCAAACCAAATGGCGTTTCCCGCGGACTTATGCATTTCATTTCCCTTTTCATCTTTGACCGAAGCATAGCCGAAAATAGTGTTTACGGGAGCAGCATCTTCCAAGACTGCTGACATTACCAACAAAGAGTAAAACCAATTTTTAAACTGGCCAGGGAAGGATTCGGCCACCATCTCTGCCGGGAACCATTTTTTCCAATATTTTTTATCTTCCAAATATCCCATGGTTGAAAATGGCACAATGCCCGCATCGAGCCATGGATTGCCCACATCTTTAATGCGACTAACCACTGCTTTGCATTTTTTACATGCTATTTTTACCGCATCAATCCAGGGCTTGTGCGGACTCTGGCCTTCAAATGTTTCCCAACCCTCTACTGCCCGTTTTTTCAATTCTTCTTTACTGCCAATTACTTCAAAATGGCCGCACGCAGAGCACTCAAAAATAGGCAGGGCCAACCCCCAATACCGTTTTTTTGAAATCAGCCAGTCATGCATGTTTTTTATCCAATCCAATTCACGCTCTTTGCCAAAAGCCGGAATCCAGTTGATTTTTTCCACAATCTTTTTGAGCGGCTCGCGCAGCTTTTCCATACTAATGTACCATTCGTCTACCACTCGCCAGACCAATTCCGTTTTACAGCGCCAGCAAGTCGGGTATTTATGCTTATACGGCAAAATTTTGAAAACCCATTTTGGGTTTTCACCCTGAGCGGAGTCGAAGGGTTTTTCACTTTGCGCCGCCAGATAATCCAAAATGATTTTGGGGTCTTTTTTGGCATTCTTGCCGGAAAATTCACCTAAACCGTCCAAATACACGGCATCTTCGCCAATCACTTCTATTAACGGAAGCCCTATTTTTTTACCAAGCTGGAAATCTTCCGCGCCGGCCGAAACTGCCGTATGCACCAAGCCCGTGCCATCCTGGGTGGTAATGGGCATTATCCGGTCATCGGTGGCAATGACGGTATGAAACATATCTGATTTTTTTCCTTGGCTCGCCGAAGCCTTGGCGGAGGTGACTGCAACTTCTTTTACTCGCGGCAATGTATCAAACGCAAAAGAGTATTTCAGCCCCACCAGGCTTTTTCCCTTGATAACTTTGATAACATTTTCCCCATTTTTAAAAATCTTTTCCACTAAATCTTTGGCCACCCAAAATTTCATCTCATCCTTGCCTTCCACCAACGCGTAGTCAATTTTTTCATCAACCGCCACGGCAATATTGGCTGGCAGTGTCCAGGGAGTTGTCGTCCACACCAATAAATACTCATCCTTTTTACCAACCAAGGGCAAAGAGAAATACACCGAATCATGCACAATCTCCTTATATTCCTCAGTCAAAATTTCGTGCTGGCTGATGGCTGTTCCGCACCGTGGACACCAGGGCACACTATCCCTTCCTTTATATATGTAACCTTTTTCAGAGCAGGTTTTCAAAAAGTGCCAGATGGTATAATTATTTTCGTCCGACATGGTGTAGTAGCTATTTTCCCAGTCCATCCACTGGCCAAGCCGCAGTGACTGCGCCGTTTGTATGGCCGAATATTTTTTGACGCGTTCTTTGCAAAGCTGCACGAATTTATCAACCCCAAACGCTTCAATGTCTTTTTTGTTTTTAAATCCCAACTCTTTTTCCACTTCCACCTCAACCCAAAGCCCCTGGCAGTCAAAGCCGTTCTGATAGCGCTGGTCAAAACCTTTCATGGCGTAATACCTTTGCATCAAATCTTTGTACGTTCGCCCCCAGGCATGATGCACCCCCATCGGGTTATTGGCCGTAATAGGGCCGTCTAAAAAGCTCCACCGTTTTTTACTCTTGGCGTTTTTTTCGCGTAATTTTTGGAAGATTTTTTTATCCTCCCAAAACTTCAGGATATTTTTTTCTGCCTCTGGAAAATTATATGCCATACTGGTTTTCAGTTTTTGGTTATTAGTTTTAGTTCGCTAGTTTTTAGTTGACTAATAACTAGTTAACTAAAACTTTAAACTATCAACTAATAACTATTTCAGTTTAACTTTTTTACCTCTCCACGCTCAATCCTTTCGTGCCGGGGAGATCCGTTAAACAATTCCTTTAATGGCACGTCATGCACTGCGGCTTCAAGGATTAACAGGGGACACTCATGACTGACCACCAAAATAGCTTTTCCTTTATACTGTTCATCAACGTCTTTTAAAAAGTCATATACCCGGACATGAATGTCGTTATACGTTTCGCCCCTGGGAATGGCCCTGGTAATCCGCTCTTTTTCATGCGAAAACGCTTTGTCCAGACTCGCCATGGAAAACCCGTTCATCGTGCCAAAATTTACTTCCCGTAGTCGTTTATCAAACTTCGGCCGGAGTTTTAATGCCTTGGCCGCAATCTCGGCCGTCATTTTGGCACGCAGCAAATCAGAAGTAAAAATCAATTGTATACCCTTGCCCTTCAAAAGCATTGCTGATTGCCTAATCATACCAATACCATGCTCGGTCAGCGGATTTTTAAACTTTTCCGGCCAAGAAGAACAAATACTTTTGACATTGGAAAGCGCTTCACCGTGCCTCAATATATAATAGGTGTTATTTAGTTTCATAAAAATTACATTTTTCCCGGCGCTTCAATTCCCAGTAACCACAGCCCATTTTTCATAATACCAGAAAATGCCTCTGCGAGCGCCACCTTGTATGGTGAAAACTCATCTTCGCGGTCCACAATTTTATTGTGCGCATAGTAATTGTTAAATTCGCGCGCCAATTCGGTTAAGTAAAGTGTAATCACATGGGGTTCATATTCAGCGCCCGCTTTTTCAACCACTTCCGGAAATCGCGCCATCATTTTTTCCAGCGCACCGATTTCCGCAGGCACATTTTTCAGCGACGCCTTTACCCTTTCACCTTGCGCCTTTTTACCTACCGATATCGCTCGCACATAGGAATACTGCAAATACGGCCCAGAGTCACCCTCAAACGAAACCGATTTTTCCAGGTCAAAAATAATATCGCTACCAATGCTCTGTTTTAAGATGGAATATTTTAAGGCACCAATGGCAATTTGCTCTTTGGTGGCCTCATCTAAATTTTTATCTGCCGCTTTTTTTGAAACCGCAGCTTTCACATTTTCTATTAAAAATTCGGCAGTTACCACTTTCCCAGTCCGCGAAGACATTTTGCCTTCCGGTAGGCGCATCATGCCGTGGCCAATATGGTGCGTTTTTTCTGCTAAATCGGGAGACAATTGCTTAAGCGCCGCCAGCATCACATCAAAATACGCATTTTGTTCGCTGGCCGTAATAATTACCGATTTGTCATATTTGAAATATGTATACTTTAAGCGCGGTAGTGCCAAATCTTTTGCTTCGTATGTTGGTAAGCCTTCTGAATTGATAAATACACGAGTATGCAGTCCCAATTTTTCGCCCTTAAAAACAATGGCGCCTTTTTCACCTGTTTCAAAAATTCCTTTCTGTAATCCATCTTCAACGATTTTTTTTCCAATGCGAGCCACCTCGCTTTCAAAAAACAACCGATCAAATTTGGTTCCCAGTTTTTTATAGATTTTCTCAAAATACGCCAGACTTTCTTTTCTTCCCTGCTGATATAATTTGTTTACGACTTTGTCGGACGCATCAAAAATCTTTTTATTTAAAATAACTACTTCCTGTTTTGCGGTTTCGTTGCTTTCATATTCTGTTGCCCCAAACGCGTAAGCCTCTGCCCAGGTTTTTTCAGGACTTTTCATTTTCCCCCACATGGCTTTTGCCACGTGCATCCCAACATCACCCTGATAATTGGCGCGCTTTATCTTGGCGCCCTGGAATTCAAAAATCCGTGAGACAGATTCGCCAATAGCGTTACTCATCAAGTGCCCAATGTGGAATTCTTTTAAAATATTCGGATCCGTATATTCAACAATCACTTTCTTGCCTCGCCACGCCGAAGCCTTGGCGAAGGCGGGTTTCCCCTTGGTTTTCAAAATTTCCGCTAACTCGCCGGCAAAAAATTCCCGCGACAAATAAAAATTAATAAAGCCCGGCCCAGCCACTTCTATTTTTTCAAATAATTTTTGGGTACCGATATTTGCAATAATCTCTTGTGCGACCTCCCGTGGATTTTTGCCCAGTTTTTTTGAAAGCGCCAAAGCAACGTTGGTAGCATAATCTCCATGGCTTTTTTCGCCAGGAACTTCAACCGAAAAATTTGGCGTCTCCCCACCAATCGCTTTTTCGATTATTTTTTTTATCTCACCTTTCATAAATCCTAAATCTTAAATCTCAACTTATCGTTGTCCCAATAAATTCCTTGCCTTTTAAAAAATCTTGCAGGCGTTCCAAATGTTTTCCATTTATCACGGCAACTTTTATTTTTAACACTTCGGCCATTTTTGAAGCCCGCGGGTCAAAGGGTGCGTGCATACCAGGTGTCCACTTACTACCAACTAATTTTTGTAAATCCTTCCATGTTATTTGCTTGATAGCCTTTGCATCCTCAAACTTATTCGGGTCTTTGTCGTACACATAATCAATATTGGTCACATTCACAATCGTTTTAATGCCCATATTTTTGGCTAGCATGACCGCGCAATAATCCGTTGACCAGCCGGGTTTCCAGCCGCCAGCCACCACTACATCCTTACGAGTAGAAATGGTTTTAGTTGGATTAGTAACAACTTCTGAAAATGCGGCATCGCCAAACGACTGCTTTACCAGCCAGGCATTCAGGCGCGAAATTTCAATGCCCAGTAAATCCCTTTCATTCATATCGCCCCCAAATTCCAAAAGCGCATTCTGATAGTCCCGGCATACCTTCCCGCCACCCACAAACAAAAAAAACTTTTTATCAACAAAATGCTTAGCCAAAGTTTTCTTGAAATTCTTTAAAAATTCAGTATCTATCTTGTCTGGAGCAACCAAGGATCCGCCCAGCGAAATTATTATGTTTTCTTTTGCCATATTTAGCTATTCTAGCCCATTTAGCCCCAAATTTAAAGACTGCCAAGTATTTGCTGCACCTGTTTTTTAAGCTCATAAGAATTACAGTGCTTCAGCATTCCTAGATACGAACTGGCATTTTTCTTATTCACCCGTCTTAGCATCCGTTTCCGGGTTTTTGGCCGCAAAATAGTATGGTGCGGAAAACTGACACACCCTAAAAAATCTATCCCCTGTCGATAGCTTGTCAGGCTGACTTTATTGGGATGCAACGCCATCTTCAGCCGATCGCCGAGGAAATCATTGATTTTTGGAACAAGATTTTCCAAATACTTTTTATCCGTATGTAAAACCACAAAATCATCGCAATAACGGATGTAATACTCAGCCTTCAAAACATGCTTCATAAACATGTCTAACTCGTGCAAATAAATATTAGCAAATAGCTGGCTAGTGATATTGCCTAGCGGCAAGCCCGGCGAAAAACTTCTGACGATTTTTTCTACCAGCCACACAACGCCTTCATCTTTTATGCGCGCGCTTATTAATCGCATCAAAATATCGTGGTCAATGTTGTCAAAAAACTTTCTGATGTCGCATTTTAATACCCAGCAACCCCTGCTGTTATTTTTGCTTTCTTTCCTAAAAAATTCCTGCAACCGCCTAACGCCTCTATGAGTTCCCTTTCCTACCCGACAGGAGTATGAGTCAAAAATAAAAGCGCGGTCAAAAATGGGATAGAGTTTTCTAAAAACAGCATGGTGCAATACCCGGTCGCGAACCGAAGCTTTATTTATTTTGCGAAGTTTAGGGTCTTGGACAAAAAAGGTTTCATACGGGTCTGGCCTATAACTTTTTCGCCTTACCCGGTCATATATGCTATACAGTTCTTTTTTGCTATTTTTTGAAAAAATGATAACGTCGGGTTTTCTGGTTTTACCGTACTTAAAATTTTCAAAGGCAATGCGTAAATTCTCTAGGCTATAAATCTGCTCAAATAATGTTGAACTTATAAGCCCCCCCCCTTATCCAATTTCTCTTTTTAATCATAGATAAAACTTAATATAAAACAGGGCGATCAGCCCTGTTTTAAGAAACTTCGGAGCGGGAACGCAAGTTGTCACCGCGGTAGTCTGGGCTGTTCCAGTTCACCTTGACCTTGCCGTTGTCGGGATTGAAGTTCACGTTCGGCACATTACCATCGGCATTGCGCGAGCCGCATATTGCATACTTACATCTATTTCACCGGCTGCCTAATAAGCATAAGCTACCTGAGTTAACCTGCCTTCGCAGGGAAGTTTTCTGGGCCTTATTGCCCACGATACGTATGCAAGCAGTTTCTTTTGTGGCTGCAGCATATGCTTATAGTAACTGTAAGCCACAGCAATATACTATATAAAAAAATCGCGCTTGGCAATAGGTATTGCCAAGCGCCTTATAAGCACTATACGGTTGCCTGTTGCGCCGCACTTTCGCGCAGCTCCACAGGCAATGAAACTGCGGAGCGGGAACGCAAGTAGTCACCGCGGTAGTCTGGGCTGAACCAGTTCAACTCGACCTTGCCGTAGTCGGGAAGGAAGTACACGAGAGGCACATTACCATCGGCATTGCGCGAGCCGCAACAGATCGTCCAGTTAATGACGTCCAGGTGCTCCCCGGTCATCAAGAAGTAGATCAGACCGAGCAAGAGGCGTTCCATAACCGTGATGCCTTTCTGGTTGGATCGGGCCAAATCATTGGCTGACTTATTGGCGTTTTCGGGGTCGGCCTCTTGCGTGGCCAGGAAGCTGCGCCCATACGAGCCATCACGATTGCAATCCCGGTCATTCACCGTAATGCTTTTCTGAAGATTGTCGTAGTAACTCCAGAAACCTGAGCCCGCCTCTTTGATGGCATCAATGAGCTTGTCATAGGACAAACCTTTGACCATGTGCAGCACCCAACGGCCGGCGATTTCCGGCGCTGCGGTTTGCTTGGCAAAGACATTATATTCGGCAGCCATGCCCATCATGACATATGCCTTGGCCTCGGCTTCCTGCCACAACATACCCTGTGCCTGGACAACGACAGGAGTGTTAGGACGCACAGAATCTTCTTCCAGAAGCGCCTGGCGGATTTTATCGCCCAGCTTCTTTTTCTTGCGAAGCCATTTTTTGACCACCTCAGCAGACAGGTCCGAAGGAACCGCCTGAAGGATGGCCGAGAGCAGATCCTTGTATTCGCCATTCGTCGCCAAAACCGGAGCAGTACTCATTGTCAGTCTCCTTGTAGTAGGTACAAACCCTAGGGAAAAGCACATACTTTAACCTATAATTTCATTATACCATGTACCAAGCATCATTGTCAATAGTTACAGGGATTTTGTCAAGTGGTACAGTGAATAAATGAAAGTCTATGCCGAAAACAAAAAAGCTACCTATGACTACGAAATCCTGGAGAAATACGAGGCTGGGCTTGTGTTGCAGGGGCAGGAAGTAAAATCAATCCGCACCGGGCATATGCAACTGGCGGCTTCGTATGTAATAATCCGCAACAACCGCCCCGAGTTAATCGGTGCCAAAATACCCGCTTACCAGCCCAACAACATCGCGGAAGGCTATGATGCAGAACAAACCCGCAAGCTGTTATTGAATAAAAAAGAGCTAAATTATCTAGCTGGCAAGGTAAAAGAGCGCGGATTTTCGTTAATACCCTTGAAAGTTTATGATAATAATGGTAGGATAAAACTTGAATTCGGCCTGGCAAAAGGAAAGAAAGCCTTCAACAAAAAAGAGCAAATTAAAAAGAGGGATGTTGAGCGCGATATCCGCCGCGAATTCAAATAATGGGAACGCATGTTTCGACAGATGCACCTTTTTAAAATAAGCAAATCCAGTCTTCTGGAACCTGGTAAAACTTCCAGAAAAACATAATTGCTAACTTATTTAATAATAGGCAACCAGCTTTAGCTTACGCTTAACTGGCATCGCTGCCGTCAACTCCTGATAGGCGGACCAGCGGTGTTATATTATCAGGATAGGTACTGCATTTCCCTTATGCATTACCAAAACCCAAAGGGATAAGAATAGTGGAATTTTGTTTATTTACATCCATTATTTCAAAAACCAAATAAACTATATTTGTAGAATTATTTTGAAAACGCTTCTGGACCCGGTTTCAACACCGGCGTTTCCACACTTCGACTCGCTTCGCTCGCTCAGTGTAAACCACAACATATTTGGACAAAGTTTTAATCAACAATTTCATAAAGGCCAAAGAGGTACGGGTGATTGATGAAACCGGCGCACAGCTTGGAATCATGAACATTTTTGCCGCCATTGAGTTGGCAAAAGGCAAAGGCCTGGATTTGATTCAAGTTACCGAAAAAGTGGAGCCGCCCGTATGCCGCATCGGAAACCACGGAAAATACCTGTACAGCCAACAGAAAAAAGAACGCAAGATTAAGGCCGGGACGAAAGAGTCAAAATTAAAAGAAGTGCAAGTTGGCTTTAACACTTCCCCTCACGACATTGAAGTCAAAGCAGGGCAAGCAAAACGGTTTTTGGAAGAGGGGGATAAAGTGAAAGTGGCCATGTTTTTAAAAGGGCGGGAAAAGGCCATGGGAGACTTTGCCAAGAAAAAAGTGGAATTTTTTGCGGAAAAACTGGGAGCACTAATTGACATCAAGATTGAGCGGGAACTTAAGCGCGATCCAAAAGGGTTTACCATGATAATTTCAAAAAAGTAGCATTATATGAACAAGACAAAAAAGGCATTAATAAAACGGTTCAAGATTACCAAGTCAGGCAAGCTTTTCAGACGCGCATCCGGACAAAACCACTACCGCGCCAAGAAAACCGGCGAAGCGCGCAGAAAAGGAAGGAAGTGGATACCGATTGCGCAGTCCGAGGTTAAAAGAATTAAGCGCTATTTAGCGATATAAGCCAATGACAAGAGTTAAAAAAGGGGCAGCAGCACATAAACACAAAAAGCATTTACTTAAACATGCCAAAGGTTTTAAGTATGGCCGAAAATCAAAATATAAGCTGGCTAAAGATGCGTTGCGCCATGCTTGGAGCTATTCCTATCGCGACAGGAAAGTGAAAAAACGGGTTTTCCGGCAAAGCTGGCAGCTGCAAATTAACGCTGCTGTACGTCCAATGGGAATCAACTACAGTCGGTTCATCAACGGGATGAAAAAGAAACATATTGAATTGGACCGCAAGGTATTGGCCCAACTAATCCAAGCGCACCCTGATATTTTTGCCAAGATTGTTGAAGAAGTTAAAAAATAGACGACACCAATATACTAATCACACACTAATCTACTAATAAAAACACTTCAGTTTATAAACTGAAGTGTTTTTTTGTATTCGTAGATTCGAATGCTATTCGTAGATTAGGGTCGCCTTATTTTTTTCTTGAAATGACGCATTCATGCGCCTTGGTAAATACTTTTTTTGCATCTTTAGGCAGTTTTTTAATAGCCTCTGCAAAGGGCAGCCAGGCAAACCCTTTATGTTCGTGGGAAATGGTTACTGTTTCTGTATACGTTTGAGCCAGATACAAGGTGACAATTTTCATCACCCAGGGCGCCTTTTTGCGGGCTTCACCCTTTAACCCATATACCCGCTTGAAAACAAATTTGGTATGACCCTTAAAACCCGGGATAAATTGCAAATCTTTCAGTCCTGTTTCCTCTTCTATTTCGCGGCGGGCAACCTGCTGTTCATTTTCGCCGGGTTCCGCATGACCCCGGGCAAATTCCCAGTGCCCCGAATGATAGTGCAACAAAAGATAGTAGGGCTGCTTTGCCTCGCCAAAGCCTCCGGCGGAGGTGGGTCCCTCTTTGATAATAAAAATAATCGCTCCCGCTGATTTTTCTTGTGGCATTATTTAAAATACTCTAATAGTTTTTCCACGGATAACGTATTTATAATATCCTCTTTTGCCGCCCATCCGCGGCGGGCTTGTGCCACGCCGTACTCCATCTGCAACATTTGTTCTTTTTGGTGGGCGTCGGTATTGATAATCATTTTTACGCCCTCTTCTTTGGCGCGGCGGATGTATAAATCTCGCAAATCCAGGCGCTCGGAGGCGTTAATCTCCAAAATAGTACCGGTTTTTTTAGCCATTGCCAGCATCATATCAAAATCATGCGCATATTCTTCGCGCTTGCCTACAATTCTTCCCGTTGGATGAGCAATAATATCAACATGCGGATTTTCCATGGCACGCTTAATGCGCCCCATCATTTCTTTCTTCTCCATTTTTAATAACAAATGCACGCCGGCAATGACATAATCCAGTTTTTCCAATACTTCGTCGGCCACATCAATCGTGCCGTCTTTTCTTATATTAGCTTCACAGCCGTGCAAAATCCTAAAATTCTTCCCCTCAAACTTTTTATTTAATTTTTTAATGTATTCACTTTCTTCCAGTAATTCCTTTTCATTTAAACTCCGCTCCACATTCAAATCATTCGTGTGGTCAGAAATACCGATATATTCATAACCAAGACCCACGGCATATTTGGCCAACGCTTCAATGGAATCCTTCCCATCATCCTCACCAACCAGGGAAGCGGGCCAACTAGAATGCACATGCAAATCCCCCTTAATATCTTTTAACTCAATCAGTGCTGGCAATTTCCCATTAATAGCCAATTCAATTTCACCCGTATTTTCCCGCATTTCCGGCGGCACCCAGGCCATGCCTAGCACTTTATATACTTCTTCTTCCGTCTTACCGGCAATTTGTTTTGAGCCGCGCCTGCCTGCCGGCGAGGCAGGAAACACTCCCCATTCACTTAATTTAAGCCCCTTACTAATGGCAATGCGCCGGGTGGCAATATTATGGTCTTGAGAGCCGGTAAAATATTGTAACGCAGACCCATAGCTTTTTTCGGGTACTACGCGCAAATCCATATCGTAACCCCCGGCCATGTGCACCGAAGCCTTGGTGCCGCCCTGCCCCCAGATTTTTTCAACGCCGGGCAATTTCACAAAAAAATCCATAATCTTCTTGGTATTGGTGGCCGCCCCGCTGGGCGAGCCTCGCCCAGATTTGTCTGGGCGGGCAACCACTAAAAAATCAACATCCCCAATCGTCTCTTTCCTGCGGCGGAGCGACCCGGCAAGGCTCACTTTTTTTACTTCTTTTAAACCTTCTAGTATCTGCGCAACTTTCCGTGCCACCGGCAAAATTTCATGCAGCAACACCCGGCCATGACTTGTTTTTAAAAACTCAATTCCCTGCAAAATATTTTTCTCGGTCGTTTCGCCAAAGCCATCCAGATCCGCAATCTGGTGTTTTTTGACCGCCCGCTCTAAATCCTTCAAATTTTTCACGCCTAATTTTTCATACAGCGCCTTCACCTTTTTGGGCCCCAAACCTTCCACGCGCAACAACTCGTCCCATTTCACGGGCAACTTTTTTTTCATTTCCTCGTAAAACTGTACTTTGCCTGTTTTGACAAATTCTTCAATATGGTCAGACATAGCCTTGCCAATTCCGGGAATTTCTTCCAGGGCTTTCCGCCCGCCTTTGACGTATATTTCTTTTACATCTTCCGGCATAGCTTGCAAAGAAATGGCGGCCTTTTCATAGGCATACGGCTTAAAAGCCACATTTTCCATGCGTAGAAATCGGGCAATATTATTGAAGATGTTAGAAATCTCTTGATTGTTCATCTTTTTGGATAGGAAACTCATGGATACCCTCCGGAACATCCAGGAGCATTTCATCGCGGATGGCAAAAATTAAAAATACGGAAACTAAACTGGAAAGGCCGGTTAATATAAAAATGACCTGGAATCCAATATACCCTGCTAAAATACCGCCGATAGCCCCGGTAATTCCCGCACCTACGCCAAACAAGGTACTATCCAGCCCACTCTCATAAGCTTCTTTTCCCTTATCCGTATGACGGATGAAAATGGCATATGATGACGGGATAAGCATGGCCATGCCAAATGCGTGCATCATTTGCAGCGCGTAAATATGCCAAGGCAAAACAGCAAACAAAAATCCGAACGGCACCATAGAAATTACTAAAATACCAATTACAAAAAACCAAAAGTCATCAATTTCGCCACGGTTTTTGTCCAAGTAATTTCCAATGGGAATTTGCAGCAGCGACTTGGTGATCCAATAAAACAGGGTAGCAAAGCCGGCAATTTTGGCGCCTTCGGCTACATTCCCCGCCGCGATTTTTTCCAGCAAAAAAATGGCGAACACCGGCCCGAGCAGTCCCCAGGCTGAATTGATCACCAAATCCCAATAAATATAGTTTTTTATTACCTTGTTGACGCCTTTGAACATATCTTAATATACCTATTATACATCAAAAAAGGCCTCTAGAGGCCTTTTTTGCAACACCTGTTAGCTAATTTCGTACTTGATATTTTTAATCTTGTATTTTTTATCCACCGGCGAAGAAACCAATACTTCGTCCCCCACGCGCCGCCCAAGCAAGGCTTTTCCCACCGGCGATTCGTTGCTGATTTTTCCTTCTTCCGGATTAGCTTCCAGCGTTCCCACAATCATAAATTCATCTTTGTGGCCGCCCATGTCCACAAATACGGTTGCGCCCACACCCACCACCTCCCGATCTTCTTTGGACGGATTTTTAATCACTTCATGGCGATCCAAAACATCTTTCAATGCATCAATCCTGCCCCGCAGCGAACCCATTTCGTCCTGAAAACTAATAAATTCAGGGTTAATGTCATCGGATTCTACCATCTTTGGCGCCTCTTCACCAATAATTTTGGTGTGCTCCTTGGCAACTAATTCATCATATTCTTTTTTTACCTCTCGAAGCTTTTCTTTGGTAACGTAATAAATTTTCCCTTCCATAGATAATTATTTTAATGGTTAATTCTATTTCAACCGGTAACCACTGTCAATTCTTGACGCTATAAGCCCTATACTTTATACACTTTATATCCCTCCCGCGCTTTTTCTTTGACTTTCAAACCGATACTGGCCCCTTTTTTAGCTTTTTTAACCTCTTTATGGTCAATCTGCATAGAAATAATTTTTTGGTTAAAATCAGTATCTTCGCCGCCCATAATTCTGATTTCATCACCCTGCGCCACGGGAGCCGAAAGCTTAATAATGGCCACATCGATATTGGAAAAGAAATGCAGTATCTTTCCAACCGGTTTGCCAAGGACCGGTAATTTGGCTTTTTTTACCGCGGGTTTTTTGGCAATTTTTTTCTTGGGCCTGGCGCTTGATTTTGGCTTTACGTTTGGCATATGGTTATAATTATGCTTTTATCATAACAAAAAACCACCCGGTATTCCAGGTGGTATAGCAATGCTAAACAAGCTTCCAGGGAAGCGTTTTTCCAGCCATGAACGACACAACACTGCCGCATTGGGCGGGAATGATCCAATCCTCTTTCGCCAAGGTGATAGTGCCTTCGTTCAGGGGCAAGCCATAAAATTTTGCGCCGAAGCACGAGGTGAAATTTTCCAACATTTCCAACTTGCCGTTCTTCTCAAAGATATCCGCTAACAAACACGGCAGAATGGGAGCTGTGAAGCAACCGCAAGCTCCGTGCCCACATTCTTTGCTCTCACGAAGATGTGGAGCGGAGTCAGAGCCCAGAAAAAATCCCGCTTCTCCGCCAGTGGCAGCTGCCAAAAGCGCTTCCAAATCCGGAAAATCCTTGGCAACCGGCATGCACATGTTGTGGGGCCTGATACCGTCCCCAATGACATCATTGAGCGTCAGACACAGGTGATGCGCCGTAATGGTGGCAGCGACCTGCTTGCCACGACTACGTAATACTCTGATGGCCTCAACCGATTTCTTGGTGGAAATATGCTCAAGCACAATTTTCAAACGCGGAAAAGAACCCACCATCCAGTCAAGCGTAAACAGAAACTGCTCTTCCCGCTTCGTCACCAGGAGCCTGGGAAAATCCAGCTCGCCATGCAAAAGCAATAGCATACCCAATTCTTCCATGGCCGCAAATGTTTCCCGGATCCGCGAATGGCTGAAACTTTTCAAGCCTTTGTCGGAATTATTAGTCACTCCCAACGGATACACTTTTCCTGCCACAGCCCCGCAGCGAAAAGCATCCGCCACCATTTTGGGTGTGGTCGCGTCACGGATTTCGATGGTCATCAATGGTTGTAATAGTGGCTTTGGACTAATGCCCAAAAGCGCATAATCGATTTGGGTTCGGTACCAATCAACGTCTTTACCTTCCAAAATAGCACGCGGACGGATATTAGGCATAGCAATGGCACGGGCGCAATACAATGCCGTAAACGGAAGCACTTCCCTCAAAAGATCGCCAGTACGGAAATGGCAATGCATATCGTCAAAGGGACGCAACTTGATGATGTGAGACACTGGTAAAACTCCTTGGGTTAAATTGACAAAGGGCAATGCACTGAAATTACCATACACCAAATTATTTTACAATAAAAACCGCCTGCTGATTGCAAGCGGCACGACTATTTAAAAAGTCCGTGACTGAAACCTCCTAATAACAAACGAAGTTGGTTTGCACGGATTGGTCAACAAGGTCCATGGCTTGCGCCAGAACGGGTAATCAGGCAAATGGATGGCGCCAAAACTCACTGCTTTTGCCCCCAAAATCTTGGTTACATAATCCATATCTTCAAACTCCATGATACTGGAAGCAATAACCGGGACTAATCCTTGCTCGGCCAGAAGGCAAACTGCCTTCCAATTTTCTTGCTGGGCGATTTTGCCAGAAACACCTCCACCCCCTCCGCCAACTTTTTGCTCAAGCCTCCAGAGCGGAGATTTTTTTACTCCTTCAGGAAAAACAGTCTCCCAGGGCACACTATTAAGCGAGATAGCTTCGGCGATCCCTTGCAAACCTTCGGCAATGGCAAGGTAGTTTTGGGCGACAGACACTTTGACAATAATAGGATGGCGGGAAACTTCCTTGACCCGCTTGGCATTGGCGATAACCATCTCGACATTGCAGAGGCTATGGCCGGTATTAGGACAAGAATCATTCAACTCAAGTGCCGTCAAGTCATGCTGATTCATGGTTTCTGCCATGGAAACCAACTCGTCTTCGTTACCATAAATAGATCCGCCAACGGAATACTTTTGAAAATCAATCGTTGGTGCAATGTGCCGATGCCAATACTCAATGCCCGGATTCCAGAGTCCGATTTTATTAACCGAACCACCTTCAATCAAGCGAACACACGACCAAGGAGAAAACGGTAACCACGTCCATGGACGTACCCAAGAAAGATTGCTAATGGGATACGGCCGCGGATGTTTGGTAAGCGTACGGATAAACGTGGTAAACAATTCCGGCCGAAGGCGCCCAATCCAAACCAGGGGACGTTCCCAAAACCAACCCTTAGCGTCAAAGCCCATTGCCCCGCTGGCAATAACGTAGTCAAGCGCACGTCCATTAGAAAGATACATCATAATTTGCCTCCCTATGTAATTGGTAAGGTTCTGCCATGCCAGTATATTTTACTGACAATATCACGGTTTTTGTAAATTATATCCTCGAAACCCTCGTAAATCCCGAGCAGGCCACAATTTCCACTCCTTGTTTTTGCAGTTCATCCATCAATAAATTCATCCCAAGCGAATCGCTAGACATATGCCCGGCGATGATAATATTAATATTGGCTTCGCCAGCTTGTTTTTTATGTTCTTCGGAAATATGCATACCGATGACCGTACCAATTCCCGCCTGAGCCACTTTTTCATACAATTTTGGGGTTCCTTCGGTGCCACCGGTAATTTCGGTCAGAGCGATTTTCCCACAACGCGCCTCGGGCGAACCCACAAAAATTTTCGGGCCCACGCCAATTTTCATAGCTTCTTTATATTCAGGGATTTCTTTGAGGGCCGAAACAATTTCCCCCACTTTTTCAAATTTGCGGTCTTCAATATATTTTTTCAAAAACTTTGCCGCCATGTTGTCGCTAGGCGTATGTGTATTCATTACACTGACATTCAAAAGTTTGGCCGAATCCACCGTGCGCTGGTGGTTAATGGCGTTCACTCCACGGGCAACTTCAGAAATACGTTCGCGCATCAACCCCTCGGCAATATTAATCGGCACACCATAATAATTATAAACATCAGCTTGTAACTCCATGACATCAGCCAATTGAGCCAATCCCTTACTAATCGGATGATGAGCAATAACTAGATCAATATTACCCAAATGCTTGGCAATTAAAATTTCTTCGGGACCAATATCAATTCCCACCAACACCCGTTTGATTTCTTTATCTTCAGCAATATGATAAACACCCGAATCCATGTACGGATTTTCCAACGTTTCGTTATCAAATTCTTCTTGCTCTTTGACAGAAAGCTTCTGAAACCTGGTACGTTTCTCATCAAGTAATTTTTGCACACCATCACGGGTGCGAAAATCAGAGTTCATGCCCATCTGAGTAAATAAATTGTGTATTTCTTTAATCTTCATAAAATCATATAAATAATGCGGGAGAATTAATCCCGCATTATACTTGCTTTATACTTGCATATTTCTTGCCCCTACTTTTTCGCCAGCGTTTATTGATCCTGGCATTATGGCGTGTTGTATTTCGTTTCATGTGATGAAAAATTAAGCCTTAACTTTTTTAGGCGCAGCTTTCTTTGCCTTTGCCGCCTTTGTAACCTTTGTTTCTTTTGCTACCTTTGTTTCTTTTGTAGCCTTTGGCACCTTTACTTCCTTTGGTGCTTTTACAGCCTCAAGTATCGCTGCTGGTACCATCTTTTTATACAGCTCTGTAATCAATTCTTCCTGTTTTGCAAAATCCAAAAACTGCCTGCGGATGCGGGCCTTTTCGGTCCTGATGTGCTTTTTGTCCGATTTTTTTAAATTTGTGTAGATCGATGGCATGGGGATATAGTAACCTAAACCCTTAAAAAAAGCAACTATTTGGCCGCGCCTAACGCATCGCGTGCAATTTGCTGATCATCCCAGGCGATTTTTTTACCATCCTTAAGACACATCAACGCTTCCGAACCCTTGCCTGTAATTACCACCACGTCCTCCGGTTTTGCCATGGCAACGGCGCCCACAATGGCTTCTTTGCGATCCAGCACCATGCGATAATGGTTGGGTTTTTGTTCCGGGTCAATGCCGGCCGCCACCTGCTGCATAATTTCCAGCGGATCTTCATCATAGGGGTCTTCATCTGTAATAATAATTTCCTGGCAATACTGTTGCGCCAATGTTCCCAGCACTGGACGCTTCCATTTGTCCCGCCCGCCACCACAAGAGCCAAGCACGCAAATCAGTTTTTGATTTCGTGCTTGTGATTTCTGATTTCTACTTGAAAAAGTTTGATAGACTTTTTCAAGTTGCTCTGGCGTATGGGCGTAATCCACCACCACCAATGGTTTTTGGGAAACAACTTCCATCCTGCCCGCAATACCATGTACTTTTTCCAACGCTTTTTTGCATACATCCAGCCCAATACCATACACTCCCGCAACCGTCGCCGCAGCCATGGCGTTGTATTGATTGAAACTGCCTAGCATTTGCAACGTAAATTCGCCCATGGAAAAATCCTTGCCAAATGGTATTTTTTGACGGGCAGGCACATCCAAGAAATATTTCGCATTCTCATCATCGGCATTAATAATATGGTTGCCCGGCGTTGCGTAAAATAATTTTAATTTTTCGTTGCGGTAATTTTCAAAGCCGCCATGAGACTCAATATGTTCGGGCGTCAAATTAGTAAACACGGCCGTATCAAAATGAATGAATTTGTGGCGGTGCTGGCGGATGCCTTCACTGGTCACCTCCAAAACCACATGGGTGCAACCGGCATCAAGGGCTTGGCGCAAAAACTTCTGAACGGCAAAGCGCCCCGGCATGGTCATTTTCAAATTATTCTTCCATTCTCTTTTACCAATTCTAAATCGTACCGTTGAAGCCGAGGCAACTTTTTTTCCCGCTGCTTCAAAAATACTGGAGATAAAATCAATGGTCGTTGATTTCCCGCTCGTCCCCGTCACACCAATCACCACCAATTTGCGTGATGGAAATCTGTATATAAGAGCAGCCAAAAACGCCATCATCAAATGATACCAATCAAACAAAAACAAGGGAATTAATTTTTTAACTATTTTTTTTATCATTTTCCCAAACTTTTTAATGCCACTTTTATCCGATCTTCCATGGTTTTTATTTTTGGGTCCACGTTAGCCAAGGCTTCTTTGGCTTGCTGGGCGGAAAAGCCTAGTTGAGTCAGGGCATCTTGGGCCGGGTCGGCGGCGCTCTTTTTTTGGCCGTCCAGCAACCTGATTTTTCCTGTCAGTTCTAAAATAATAGTACTAGCTTTTTTAGCACCAATGCCCGGAATACCGCCAAAGATTGTTTCGTCTTGAGCCAAAATTTTGTCTTTTATCTTTGCCAGCGGCCCAAGGGCCGAAATTTCCAAAGCGGCTTTTGGTCCCACGCCATGGATATCCATTAAAATTTCAAAAAATTCCTGCTCTTCATATGTTAAAAAACCATACAGGTCCGAAGCATCTTCTTTTATATTGTGAAAGCAAAAGAGTTTGAGGTTTTGCCCGATTTCTGGTAGTTTAGATGACGTGGCACGCGACAAAAACACCTCATAGCCCACGCCATCGGTTTTAAGGATAATAAACTTGTCTTTCTTCAATAGAATGGTACCGTCAATATAGCCTATCATGGCTTTAATACTACATGAATTTTGAATTAGTATCAAAATATAAACCCACCGGTGACCAGCCGGCAGCTATAAAAACGCTGCATGAAAACCTACTAAAGGGTGAAAAACACCAAGTGCTTTTGGGCGTTACGGGATCTGGTAAAACATTTACCATGGCGCAAGTAATTGCAAAATATAACCGGCCAACTCTGGTCATTAGCCCCAACAAAACGCTGGCCGCGCAGCTCTACCAGGAATTCAAAGAATTTTTTCCCAACAACGGCGTCCACTATTTTGTTTCATATTATGACTACTACCAACCCGAAGCCTACATTCCCCAAACGAACACGTATATAGAAAAAGATGCCAAAATTAACGAAGAAATTGACCGCCTGCGCCATGCCGCGGCGCAAGATGTGTTGCAACGTAAAGACGTAATTGTGGTGGCTTCCGTTAGCTGTATTTATAACATCGGGGATCCGGAAAATTACCAGTCCGTTTCTTTAGATATCCAAAAAGGACAAAAAATGAGTCGAAAAGATTTTATCAGCCACCTGGTAGCTATGCAGTATAAAAGAAATGACATTGAATTTAAACCCGGCACCTTCCGCGTCCGCGGCGAAGCCATTGAAATTAATTTAGTCACGGGAGACAAAATCTTAAAAGTTGAATTCGGCCCAGAAAAAATAGAAAGTATTTTCACTACGGCAGCAGGATTAAATTCCAGCTCCAAGCTCCAAACTTCCAGCTTCACACTTTTCCCTGCCACCTTCTGGGTCGCCCCGCAAAACAAAATCAACATTGCCATTGAAAATATCCGACTTGAATTGCAAGAACGATTAAAAGTATTAAAAAAACAAAACAAGCTCGTGGAAGCCCAGCGTCTGGAAGAAAAAACAAACTATGATTTGGAAATGCTGCAGGAAACGGGTTTTTGCCACGGTATTGAAAATTACTCGAGCCAGTTGGAATTTCGTAAACCGGGATCCGCCCCGTTTTCCCTGGTGGATTATTTCGGTCACTTCAACCCTTCGACAGGCTCAGGGCAGGATAAACAAGGGTTTTTGACCATTATTGACGAGTCCCATATTGCCATGTCGCAAATAAAAGCTATGTCCCTGGGAGATAAAATACGAAAAGAAACACTGATTAATTATGGCTTCCGCCTGCCAAGTGCCATTGATAACCGCCCGCTGCGCTTTGAGGAATTCAAAGCCCGCCAACAAGAAACGGTCTATGTTTCAGCCACTCCGGCGCTCTATGAATTGGAAAAAGCAGGCCGGCATGTAGTGGAACAAATCATCCGCCCAACAGGACTTTTAGAACCCTCTATTGAAATAAAACCCACCGCAAATCAGATACAGGATTTAATGGAAGAAATAAAAAAAGAGGTGAAAAAAGGCCACCGCATTTTAGTGGTTACCCTGACAAAAAGGCTGGCTGAAGAAATTGCGGACTATTTAAGCGACCTTCCTTCGCCAAAGGCTTCGGCGAGGCAAAGCCGCCCAATAAAAGCAGTGTATTTGCATTCGGAAATAAAAACCATGCAGCGCCCGGAAATTTTAAATGATTTCAGGCGCGGAAAATATGATGTACTAGTGGGTATTAACTTGCTGCGCGAAGGTTTGGACTTGCCCGAAGTCAGCCTGGTGGCTATTTTAGACGCGGATAAAGAAGGCTTTTTGCGCAACAAAACCACCTTAATCCAAACCATGGGCCGCGCCGCCCGCCACATCCAAGGCCGTATCATTTTATACGCAGACAAAACCACGGGCTCCATGAAAGAAGCTATTGATGAAATCAACCGGCGCCGCAAAATCCAAGAAGCGTACAACAAAAAACACGGCATCACTCCACAGGCCATCATCAAAAGCATCCGCGATTGGGGATTTTCAAAGAAAGAAGACCTGCCTCATCAGCAGGCAGGTGTGGATTCAGAGTTTGAACACATCCAGGACAAAAAATTACTAGAAAAGGAAATGAAAGCGGCAGCCAAAGAAATGAATTTCGAACGGGCAGCAGAATTGCGGGACTTGATAGAAAAATTAGCCAACAAAAAATCCCCGGAATAATGGGGATTTTTTTGTGCATTTGGTTATTTCTCTGCCGGGTTTTTAAATTCGTCTAACTCTCACTGCGCTTCTTCTTGTAGTTTTTGCCGGCCCTATTCAAACTTCACAATACCTTCCGTCTTTTTTTATCAAAAACCTTATTTTTTGCGTTCTACGCTGCCTTTTTCGCGCCGCCACACTATCTTGGTCGCCCTCTTCTACCTGTCTTTCACTATCTTGTCCATACACCTCTGGTTCCTGTATCTCTGGTATAGTTTTTTATGATTAAATTATTTTATATCAGGCAACTTCGCAAGCTCCTCTCTGGCCAGCTTTCTAACGGCATCTGTATTTCCAGAATAGTCGGTATCGATTTTTGCCACCTCCTTAACTAAGCGGGTAAAAATAATTTGGTGCAAATCATTCACCCTATTATCAATAATATCGTCTACAATATGAATTGGCTCACCAGAATCTTTACCATAATGTTCTTCTAATTCTTCAACATTATAGGATAATACATCTTCTATCTCCTTCTTGATATTTTTTATCTGACGCTCTAAGTTCTTTAATTCCACTGAGCGACCCCTACCGCTCTTAACAGCGCTATATAACTGCGCAAAGTTGCGGGCACCTTTAACTCGCTCCGCAAAAACCATATCCCCAGCTTCTTGAGTACTGGCATCGGGATTATTGTCAACTATTTCAAAGGGGTCACTATAATCTAGAGAACCAACCGAATCTTCCAAACCCCGCGCTTTGTTTTCCAGATCCCTTACGTCACTATCTGTAAAATCACTTTTTAAAGTTTCCCTTTCTGCCCTCACTGCCTTTTCTGCAACCCCCTTCTCTCCACCTCCCAATAAATCCTTAAGCCACCCAATCACACCTTTTTTTGCTTCTGGTTTTTTTTCAGGCTCTTTTGCACTTCCCCCATCTTCGTCTTCAACCGCAGATCCAAGTTCATCGCCTTTTCCATCTACTAGCGCAACTTCTGGCTCTTCGGGCGAATTGTCAGTAGGAAGATTTTCATACTTTTGTTGGTTAACCAATAAACTTTCTATCTTATTAATCAGAACATCCTTTTTGAGAACATTATTAATGTCTTCAAAATATTCTTCAACATCAGGTAATTCTCTACCTTTGGCCGTATCCCTAACAACCCCTCTCCAATATTCTATTTTCTTAACAATATTTTCTACCTTCAAATCGCCCCTCATCCCTTTTATAATCCTTGCCTTATCTTCATCTCTATTCCGCAAAATTTCGTAAAGTGCCGGAAAGCTACCTGCATTTCCAATGTCAGTTTCCACCTCTGTGTTTAGTTTTTCCCATTTTCTTTGTTCTGCAGCTTCTTCCTGTTGTTGTTGTTCATACTTCTTAGTTCCTTCTGTTTTTCCAAGCAATGTCCATCCTTCTGGGAAAGCCTCGTTCTTAAAATTTTCCCATACAAACCTCGACCAGCGCGCCACTTTTGATTTTAGCTCTTCGTCTTCTTGTTCATCATCTCCCTCCTCTCCTTCGTTAGAATCATCACCATTTTTGCCAACATTTGCCGCGGCGGCCTTTTTGGCATCATTTGACGTTCGTTCAGACGCTAACGGCGATTTTTCTAAAGCACCAGGCTTCGGCCTTCTCGCCTTTTGCCTATCGCTAGCCAACGCCCTCTCTTTTACTTCGTTTTTTAACGCATTCAACTCTTTAAATTCTGCATTAATTTCATCCCACAATCTGCCTTCCACTAACTTATCTTTCTCTGCTTTAAATTGTGCAATTTTTCTTTCAATAGCACTATATTTCGTGCGCAGGTCTGGCCACCCGAACATATCGGTAAACTTATTAATTTCAATCAACATTAACTCCAACTGATTATCAATATCATTTACTGCCTTCGCTTTCTTCTCTACATGTCGCTGATCTTCTCCGGCAAGATTTATTTTTGGGGAATCCGCACTAGATTCAGCGCTATCAAATGGTCCAGCTAAGTCAAAAGAGCCCGAAGTTAATTCGCTTGGTTTCGACCCACTCCCACTATCAGAATCAAGACTTAGGTCGAAGTAGCCAGATTCAACTGATGGGATAGGATTATTACTATCTAAACTTAATTCAGAAGATTGGTTCGGATTGTCTTGGTTTGCGCTAGGATTTTTATCTAAATCTTCTTGGACTGTAAATTCTTCTGGTGGCCCCGGCTCGAAAAACTTTATTAACCTATTTAAATTACTATTAATATCCCTATAAATCCATTGATAGGTTGCTGTTTCTGTAAACCCCTCAATAAGCACTCCCTCCTCAAAATCATTAAGATTCTTAACAATCCCATCGTATATTGGGGTTAGGTATGTTTTATCTATTTCTATCGTATCGCCTTTTTTCTTTGGATTATGAATTCTTACACGTTTTTCCGCTGGAATGGCATCAATTCTACTATTCATAAGCAGAAGACTATCTCGCATAGCCTTAATAGCAGCTTCCCTTGTCTCCCCCTTTTTCTTAACCCCATCTTCTGTATCCAACTCAACTTCACTACCATTTTTTGGATCTTTTGGCGCTATCGGTTTTGACCCATCAGGTTTTTGCAACTCTGGCCTAGGACCAGTACGTTTTGCGTAAGCGGTTTTACCATTTCCATCTACATATTTAACCACTTGACTATATGGTGCAATAATAGGCTTGACACCTTCTTTATTAAATTCAAGAGAAAGTTCGCCAGAAGTGCTCATTTGTTCTCTTGCTATTCTTTCATCAAAATTACCGACCTCATCTCTTACAATTACCGAGTCTGCGCTATCTTCAAATTTAGCACTGCCAACAGCAATCGTCGGAACGCTAATTTCATCTTCCGTTGGCTCGCCCTTTTTCCATTCCCTGAATTCTATTTTTCCAATTTTCTGCTTTATAATTTTTTGGTTGCCATCTTTATTAAGCACAGGATTTCCATCCATATCAAAAACCCCAAACTCTAGTTCCGTTTCATTCAGTTTGCTTGCTTTAATAGTAGAAGCAAAATTTCTAAGTTGCACATATTGCTGTACCAGATTACCTTCGGCATCTTTAGAAAACCGGTACGTTCGCCTACCAGCTACTCTTTTTAATAGCTTATTGATCCTTGCCTCCCACTCTTCCTTATTTTCCTTTTTTTCTTTCTTTAGCACCTCTCCCAGATTCTTTTTTTCAGGGCCTAATTCTTCCGTTTCATCGCCCTCTTTTTTCTCCCCCTTTTCAGTAGTTTTTAGATCCCCTGCAATTGGCTTATCCATCTTAAAGGTATCTCCATTCTCACCGAAAACTGCAGGAACTTTCACTGTAGTTAAATCCTCGCCAGATTTAGGGATTTCAGGTTGTTCTAAATGTTGGTTATAAAAATCAAATTTTTTATCCCAATAGCTATATATTTTTTCCCAACGTTCTTCAAAATTTCCTATATCTCCAACTTCAAAGCCCGGATCAAAAGATTCCACATCGAAGGCCCGCAACACAGCAATATCATGGTTTAAACCTTCAACGTCTTGAGGTTTTAGATTTTTCTTTTCAACAAGCGCGGTACACAAAGCTTCTAATCTGATGACTGAAATTTCCACATAACGACGGAATCGTTCCAGCTCTTCCCTCTCCTTTTCTGCATTCACCTCTCGCGCCGCAGCAATTTCAGGTAACTTTTCCAGTTCTTCCTGTGTCCGCCTCAAAGCTGCTAATTCATTGTCAATATTTTCGTCGGTTGCTACTTGTTCACCACCTGCAGTAGCAATATTTGGCGCAACTTCAGAGCCCTTGACCACCCCTTCATCTGGAGGAATAATTTGGTCAAACAATTTATCTACGAGCTCTTGCGTTTTTGGATCAACAATTTCCGCTTCATTTGTTTGATCAACTTCTACATATCCACCTTCCTCCGCGGAAATTTCCTTCATTTTTTCTAGTTCAGATTCCTTTTTTTCACCAGATGAGTAATAATCCAGTGGCTTCGACGACTTGATTGACTCTTCAATTGAAGTCCTTTTTGCTGCTTTTCTACTCTCAATAATGGCATATAGCCTATCTTGAGCTTTTTGCAACCGGTCTACCTTTTCTTTAAAATGGGAATTATCTAAATTACCCTTTTTATACTGCCTTCTTAGTTCCGTAATCCTATCTCCATATGCATCTTTTACGATCTTCTTTTTTGCTATCTTGGCCGCTTCAGGTAAACCTAAAATACCCCTTGCCTCTTTTTCCGATATTAAAACATCTTCTACTGTTTCTTGCACCCCCTTTCCTGTTTCCGATTCAATATCTTCAGTCGCCGGTTTAGGATTTTTTTCTCGCGAAAGAGTATCGGGCGCCCCCATATTCTGAAGAGTATCCTTTAGTTCGGTAACAGTTCCGGCGTATATATTATCCGCCGGGAGTTCAGAATTTCCTTGTGGAACGGGCAGTGCCGACTCTAAAGGTGCAACCGTATCAGGTGCTATCATAGCCTTAATCGTATCCCCTAGCTCAGCAGCATTTTTTACAACCAAATTATCTGCTGGGACTAAAGAATCTTCAGGTTTTTCTGGAATGTTATTTTCTGCTCGTTTTTCAGCCATGCAATAAATACCTTTAAATTAAATAATTTTACCACGTATATAAAAACAATACCAAGTACCGTGCCAAACAAACTAACTATTGACAATGCTATATATAAATGATATATATAAAACATCGCCTCAGCACCTTACTTTTTGGAGGAATTCCCGTGGCCGACGATCAGGTTAAGAAAATTAAAGAGACTGAAGAGTTCAAGATTGGAGGAGCAGTAGACGACGAGCAAAACAAAGACATCAGCAACCTCCAATTGCAAATGAAGGAGCAAATGGAAGCTACGCAGGCCTTGGCCAAACAAGTCCAAGATTTGTCTGAAGCCGTCGCCGAGATGGGAAATTTCCGGAACGCAATCACCCAGCTCTCAGACCAGCGACAAGCAGACGCTGTCAACATCCAGCGACGCGAAGAGGCCTCACTCAAGGCAGCACATGCGCTTGCAGAACTGACCAGGGTGATCAAAGAAAGAACTCTGCACTTCAAACAAGTCTTTACCAACGGATTGACTCCTTTGGCGCTGACCAACGAGACCACGGTCAATGGATCTCAAACGGTACTACCCCCACCAGAATCAATTCTAGTGCTAGAAGACGCCGACGGGGAAGTTCCTGTCACTCAAAGTAACGAAGCAAACAACGCATAGTCCCAGGCCCGAAACCTTTTATGGTTCCGGGCATTTTTTTACATCAATTTTGTCCCGCGTAGCGGGACAAAATAATAGCTAGCTCTTGCAGAAAACACATCATTCTGCTATACTATTTTTATATATGGCAATCACCAAATCAGCGAAAAAAGCTATCCGCCAGAACAAGAGGCGCAGGGCCCACAATGTGGTTTATTTGAATGGAATAAAAAAGCTTCTCAAACAAGCTAAGGATTTTGTGGTGCAAAAGAAAAATAAAGAGGCAAAAGAACTGTTGCCAAAAGTGTACCAGATTTTAGACAAAGCAGCTAAAGTGGGAATTATCAAAAAAAATACCGCATCACGTAGGAAATCCAGATTAACCAAGTTAATAGAGCGATCCTAATCTACGAATTACATCCGAATGATCCGAATAAAAAACCGCCTTCTGGCGGTTTTTTGATTATCCTTAATATGACTGCAGGGCGGGATTTAGCACTCTTTTCGGTTTTAAATACGTGCTCCTAAAATTGACTATTAATCCTAATTCTAAATTACTTCCCGAAAGATACCTTTGCATTTGGAAATAATCTTCTTTAGTAATAAATTTTTTTGCCTTCACATCAATGATAATCTTGTCATCAATAAGAAAATCAAACCTATTTCCCTTCACTGGTGCATCTGGAATTTCAAACTCTCTTTTATAGGTAATTTGTTTTTCTTTGAGCACCAATTCCAAAGCATCCGCATATTGCTTTTCACGCAAAAACCGGCCGTGCTTATTTTGGATATCGAAACAAATCCCTGTTAATTCATATGATAATTGTGCGTGCAATATTCGGGTCATTCGGATGTAATTCGTAAATTAGGATCGCTAGATTTGCGACACCAGCAAATCTAAAGCTGTTTCTAATTCTATTTTGCCGGTTTTAATATCTGAATCAGTTTGGAATATTTTATGATATATTTTTTTTAATTCCTCAAAGCTGAACTGGTGGCACTGCTCATACGTTTTTTTGACCACAAACGGGTGTAGCCCGCTTTTTTTGACAATAGAGTCATACATCATCCGTTTCTCAGCCAGCTCTTTAACAATTAATAAATTTTTAAACTGGAAGGCAATCATACTTAATAGGTACAACACGTTATCACCTTCGTCCAAATGTTTGCGCAGCAGCACCAGCGCCTGCTTTTTATTTTTGTGCGCCAGGGCGTCAATAGTTTTAAAAATGTCCAGCGCAATACTTGGCCGTACCATTAATTCCACATCTTCTTTTTTAATGGTTACGCCCTTTTTATAATCCGCCAGTTTTTTGATTTCCTGGTGCAAGCGCCAGCAATCTGGGCCAGTATAGGCCGTCAGCAAATCCAGTGCATCCAAGTTTATTTTTGCGTTCAAAACCTGCAATTCGCTCTGCGCCCAAAGTTTCAAGTTTTTAGGATCCAGAGACTTGAATTCCTGGCATTTGGCCATTTTAACAAGCTGTTTGAAAATTTTTAACCGCTGGTCAGGTTCTTCATCTTCATAGACAACAGTAATATCTTGTAACTCCTGCAGTGTTTTCACCTCTTCTAAAAAATCTTCCTGGAACTGTTTATTGGCAAATAAATTTTTCAGCACCACCAGCTTTTTTTCAGCAAACATGCCCACCGCCCGGAAGTGTCCGAAAAACTCCGCAAAGTCCGCCTCAATCGCATCCACCCGCATCAAATTCAGCCCGCTTTTACGAACATTTTTATACTGCCCCACAATCTCATCCAGTTTTTGCTTCGATCTATAACTATCTTGTCCGAATAAAAAAATTATCATGGGTCGCAGTTATAAAGTTTGTAAAGTTATAAAGTTCATAAAGTCCTGTGCCATAATCTTATAAAGTTTTTATTAAGCCTGAAATCATCCGAGATATTTCCTTAGACAAAGAATTTATTTTTTCAAATTCTTCTCTTGAAACATAATTTAAGTCTACTGCAGTATATGACATTGATCTTACCTCTGAACAAGAACCTTTGGCAATATACAAAAATCTAATAAACTCTTTATTTCCCATTCTTTCGAATCCTTCTGCGATATTATTACCAACACTAACTGTTGCCCTTTTGATTTGGTCACAAAAACTAAAATCTCTGTTATTTTTAAATAACGCATATATTAGTACTGCCAATTGCCTGCTTTTTTGCCAAGCAACAATATCTTCAAATTTTTCGAATTTCATTTTAGAACTTTATAACTTTACAAACTTTATGAACTTTATAACTATAGCACCTGACATTTCGGGCAATAGAATGCGCTTCGGGCGGCGATTACTTTGCGCACAATAATCGCTTTACACCGGGAACAATTCTTGCCTTCCATTTGATATGCTTTTTTATGACCTTCGAAATTGCCCTTATTACCATCAACATCACGGTAATCAGAAAAGCTGTCTCCACCAAAATCTATGCCAGCGTTGAGTACTTTTTTAATATATTTATAGAGCAACTGTAATTCTTGCCTACTTAAATTTTCTGCCCGCTTTTCAGGGTGGAGACGCGCCCACCATAGCGCCTCGCTGGCATAAATATTACCAATGCCGGCAATCACAAATGGATCCATTATGACTTGCTTTATCTTTCCGCGTTTTTTGGAAACAATAGCCGCAAACTTTTCAAACGTGAAATTATTTTCCAGCGGTTCAGGCCCTATTTTCTTAAATTCCGGCGACACCAACAGTTCGTCCGTTTTCCATAATTCAACCTTGGCAAATTTGCGCATATCAGAAAGCGCAATCATGTCGCCATTATCCAAAAAGAATATTATGTGCAAAAATCCATTTATCCGTTCGCGCAACGGGCCTTCGTCAGCCGACACCCATGTTCCATGCTTCATGTTCCATGTTCCATGAAGAAAGTGTCCCGTCATTTTCATATGCACTAACAAAGAATATCCGTCTGACAATTCAAATATGACATTTTTCGCCCGACGCCAAACGCGGATAATTTTCTTGCCCTTCAATTCTTTTTTAAACTGCGTAAACGGCCGCGGCCGTTTCACCATCTTTTCCCAATCGCACCACACATCAACAAAGGCCCGGTTAAGGACCTTTGCTTGTAACCCATTGACGGTGGTTTGTACTTCAGGTAGTTCCGGCATCTTCCCTTGGCTCGCCCAAGTTTTCAGTAGGGGCGGTTTCCACGCTTTTCGGCTTTCGTTTGCGCTCCACCTTTTTCTCCAACTGTTCCCGAAGCTCCACAAGTTCACCCCTCAACCCCGCCGTTTCCGTGTCGCGGTTTTTTGCATCCTGTTGGAATTTCTCCACACTTAAGGCTAGGCGCTCAAGCTCCATGGTCCTGTTTTTGATTTTTTGCTCTAGAGCTTCGATAGTTTCCTCCAAGGCCCCGGTCCTTGCCTTTACTTTCATATCAACCGACCGCTCCAGGGTCTGGGTTTCGTTTTTGCTTTCTTCAAATTCTTCAGCAATTTTGTTGAACACCCTGGCCAATTCCCCAATCTCATCCTTGCTTTCAGAATAAAACCGGCTTTTTAAATCCCCTTTACTTAAACCATCGGCACGCTGCAACAACTTCTTGATCGGCACGGCAAAGTTTTGGCCCGTGGCAAATCCGAATAAAAAAATGTACACAATTAACAAGCCAAGAATAATATAAAAATTAATATTGAGCGTTTCATAATTTAAGGCGATAAACGCCACGATAATGAAAAGCCCCGCAATGATAATAGGATACGCAATTTTAAAAGATAGCTTAGGCATGGCTTGATTATATCAAATTGGATTAAAAAACTATAGTGGACAAACGGTCGATTAAGGTGAAAAATCCCAATTCTTTAAACATCGTTTCCATTTTGGCTTTGTCAAAATTACCGAATTTGCAGGCTTCCAGATTAAAATCCATGTCCACATTTTTATCAGTGGTTACCAATTGTAATGAAAGTAGCGCCTTGTCTTTGTTGGCTTTTAGCGCCTCTTTTACCTTAGGCTTAAGTACAGCCGTATCCGTTGCAATTTCAGCATACAAATTTTCAATCGTTCCGTAATTATTAATAATCTCTGCAGCTGTTGTTTTCCCAATGCCCGGCACGCCGGGAATATTATCTGAATTATCACCCGTCAGTGCCTTGAATTCATTCATCTGGTCAGGTCGCACCCCAAACCTTTCTATTACGCGCGGGGCGTCGTATATGACGCTCTCTTTTATTCCCTTGCCCATGGTATAGACATTTATATTTTCTTCCACTAATTGCAGGTTGTCCAAATCCCCGCTTAAGATAAATACTTTTGCCCCACCTTTTGCTTTTTGGGAAATGGTGGCAATTAGGTCGTCAGCCTCAAATCCCTCTTTTTCAAACATGGGAATGCCAAATACTTCAAGCACCTGTTTCATCATGGGCATCTGGGAAGCGATGCCATCGGGCATTTTCGCGCGGCCGGCTTTGTATTCCGCAAATTGTTCATGCCGGAAAGTTGGTTTTTTGGTGTCAAAACAGGCAACGATATGAGTAGCCTCAACATCCTTGATGGCTTTAAACAAAATAAGTAAAAATCCATACACCGCGTTGGTTAGTTGGCCGTTTTTATTGGACAACGGCGGCAAAGCATGGAACGCCCTATATAATAGAGAGTGGCCGTCAATGATAATAAGACGCTTAACTTGATTCATGATTTAGGATATAAGATTTACGAATTATACCACTAAAAAAACGAAATAAAAAAGCCTCCCTGATGCGGGAAGGCCTATCTGTTACATTGTCTCAACTTGCGTAATTAGCCACCAAAGGCCTTCTTCGCCAAGATTATCCAACACAATCTTCCTCCAGAGATTATAAAAGGTAAATTCAGTATCCTTGTGGATTGACTCGATGGTGTGGGGTTTTCCCAAATGCAGATAATTGCGACGGTGAAAGCGCATCGAATCAAGTAGCGCGCCGGGATTGGCAAAGATAGAATCGGTCCTACTCAAGAGTGGCTTGAGCAAAGGATATTTCTTGCCAAATTCTTTCAGCCTCGGGCCGTAACTCATGGCTGGCCTAAGGGCGAGCAAATTTCCGGCAAACAACTCATGCAGGCTTTCGCAGTAGGCATCAAGCTTATCGGCATAGCTTACCACCTGCGCCTCAACACAATCCTTCTGTAGGGCATGGTAAAGCAAACTCCCATAAAAATAATGCTTCCGCCCCAAGCTAAGCGTAGTTGGGGCATCGTCATCACTGGCCAAAAACCCAATCGCCTTGGCTTCATTATTGTGGACTTCGTTGAGTTCCGCGTCACTCATGGCTTCCTTGTGCCCAAGCTGGACATCGCCGGTAATCATTTCTGCATCGTCATGGACAAGCGCCAAAATCTCGGCCTTGTCCGCATCGTAGCCCGGGATACTTTCGCCCGCAATTTTGGAAAGTTCACGGGTGATAAAGTACACCCGCAAGCTGTGCTGCCAGAGCGAAGAACGGTACAAAAAAACTTCAGCAATCGAGAAACGCTTGATAGAACGGAGCTTTTGCTCGCGATCAGCGCCAAACCGGCCAGTAATCTTTTTGTAATCGCCCATACTATCCCCCTTTTAAGAATGGTACTATTAAGGTTCTACGCGTAGGACATAGTATAGAGTACTATGAACTAACTGTCAATTCCCGTTTGTTTTCCTCTAGGTGCGTAAACTGAATCGAAATAATTTCTTTGGGCAACAATCCGGCAATTTTCTCTGGCCATTCAATGGCAATAATATTATGCGGATTTTTTAGTATTTCTTCAAAACCAAGCTGTAAAATATCTTTTGGTTCATCTAGCCGATAACAATCAATATGATAAAAATTCTTAAATCTTTTTAAAATAACAAACGTTGGACTGTTAACTACTTCACTGATTCCAAGCCCACGCGCAAAACCCTGTAAAAATGTTGTTTTTCCTGCTCCCAGGTCCCCACTCAAGGCCAAAACAACCGCGGATTTCCCTGGTTTTTTTCGCAGGATTTTCTTGGCAAATTCTGCAGCGATTTCTTGCGTCTCTTGTGCGCCAGTTGTTATATATTTGTCCACTTGCTTTATTTAATGAAATACTATAGTTTGAAACCATGTACGACGAAGCAAAAAAACTTATCAGTGAATCTAAAAATATCTGCATTGTGCCCGCCCAAACCCATGAGCCACAAAGCTTAGCTGCTACTTTGGCTCTTTTTTATACGTTACGCGAAATGGGCAAAAATGTAAACGTGATTTCTGATGAATTCCCCGAAATACTGCGATTTTTGGTGCCACCACTGGATTTTATCTCCGCCCCGAAAAATCTTGTCATCTCCATCCCGCGCACCAGCGCCGATGTTTCTCAAATTTACTATGAAAAGGGCGAGGAAAGCCTTAAAATCCATCTGACCGTTGACCGGGGCCGGGTCAAAAAAGAAGACTTGTTACTCTATTTTGAAAATGCCAAACCCGATGCCGTTATCACTCTTGGCATTCAAAATTTCAGGACAGAGCTGGAACACAAACTGGATTCATATGGCTTTTTACTGGACGCGCCCATCATCAATATTGATACCAATACCGATAACGTAAAATTCGGACAGGTTAACCTGGTTTCAAAAACATCAATCTCTGAAACAGTGCTTGATATTATTAACGCCATGGGTGCCACCATCACCAAAGAAGCGGCTGATTGCCTGCTAACCGGACTTACGTTGCAGTATGAAAATTTTCAAAATCCCTCAACAACCCCGGAAGTATTTGAGCGGTGCGCCTTATTAATGAAACATGGCGCCGATCGTAAAAATATTATCAACCATTTGTACCTATCGCCCCAAAAAGAGACTTCTATCATGAAAGAAACTGTGATTGAAGCATAATAATATATCATGGAAGAAACAGCACCAAAAAAACTATTGGGCTCCGTCACTATCTCTCCGGAAATTGCCGACGATGTCCAAAAAAATATCAGCAACATCGCCCAATTTTCCAAAAAAATAGAGGAGTACGCCGCCCAAAGCACTACCAACTTATTGGACATAATTTTATTTGGCGCCATCCATTTACAAGTTTCCGATATCCATATTGAGCCGCAAAATGACAGTATCCGGTTGCGCACGCGCATTGATGGCGTATTGCAGGATACCGCCCAATTTGACACCGCTATTTACCATAATTTATTAAGCAGGATAAAACTGCTTAGCAAGATAAAACTTAATATTACCGATAAACCACAAGACGGCCGGTTTTCCATTGCTGTTGGCGATGCGCTGGTTGAAATAAGAACCTCGAACTTACCGGCCGAATACGGCGAAGCAGTGGTAATGCGGGTACTTAACCCAAAAAACTTCATGGAACTTGAGGCGCTTGGCTTGAGAAAAGATTTATACGAAGTATTTGAAAAAGAGGTTAAAAAACCCAATGGTATGATTGTGGTAACTGGGCCAACAGGATCGGGAAAAACCACCACCCTGTACGCGTTTTTAATGAAAATCCAAAACCCGGAAATGAAAATTGTGACTATTGAAGATCCGATTGAATACCACCTAAAAGGCGTTTCACAAACCCAGGTTTCCCCCGAAAAAGGCTATACATTTTCTGAAGGGTTGCGCTCCATTGTCCGCCAAGACCCGGATGTTATTTTAATCGGTGAAATCCGTGATTTAGAAACAGCCAAAATTGCCCTGCAAGCTTCACTGACCGGGCATTTGGTGTTGTCCACCCTGCATACCAATGATGCTGCCGGCACTATTCCCCGCCTAGTTGATTTGGGCGAACAGCCTTCAAGCATCGCCCCGGCCCTGAAAATGGCGGTTGGCCAGCGACTGGTCAGGAAAGTATGTAAAAAATGTTCCGTGTTGACCGCGCCAAGCAAAGAAGAATTAGCTGAAATAAAAAAAGGGCTTGCCAAGTTACCCAAGCACATTGAGCTTCCCGCTGATTTGGCAAAAGTAAAAATCGCCAAAGCTTCAGAAAAAGGTTGCGAAGATTGCAACTTCACCGGATATCGCGGCCGCAAAGGGTTGTATGAATTATTCTTAGTTGATGATGAGATGGAACGCTTTATTTTAACCAACCCGCCCGTTTCAAAAATAAAAGAATTGCTGGTAAAAAAAGGCATGGTCACCCTGTGGCAATCCGGTTTAATTGAAGTGGTGGAGGGAAACACGACTATGGAAGAGGTGAAGAAGGTAGTAGAAGCGGACGAGTAATTTTATAACAAAAAAACAGCTCGGGAGTTGGAGGAGCATGCTATCTGGGATAGCAGTAAAGGTTTTCCTGAGGAATAGTTGAGCCGGAGCAAAACTATCCATAAACTAAAGAAAACCCATATAAGACCTCCAACTCCTGAGCTGTTTTTATCCCTTATTTACCCAATATCTTCATTATATCACCCCATACTTTATATGTCAAGCATATTAGGCAAAAATACGCTTCCCTCCGAAGAATTGCTAGATTCGGCCCTGCGGCCAAAAACCTGGTCAGACTACGTCGGTCAGGAAAATATCAAGGAAAATTTGAAGGTTATTTTAACCGCCGCCAAGCAACGCAACCAATCCCCGGACCATTTGTTGTTATATGGCAACTCCGGGCTTGGCAAAACCACCCTGGCCTATTTAGTTGCTTTAGAAATGGGCAAGAAAATCCGCATTACCACCGGCCCGGCTATTGAACGGGCAGGAGACTTGGCCGCCATTTTAACTAATTTACAAGAAGGCGACGTGTTGTTTCTGGACGAAATTCACCGCCTCCACAAAACGGTGGAAGAATACATTTACCCGGCCATGGAGGAGTATAAACTGAATTTGATTTTAGGCAAAGGGCCGATGGCGCGGACCATGGAATTAAAACTCCCGCACTTTACCCTGATTGGTGCCACTACGCGGCCGGGATTACTCTCCGCCCCACTGCGAAACCGTTTTGGCGCCACCTTCCAGTTGAATTTTTACAAACCCGAAGACATTGAAAAAATTGTCCTGCGTTCTGCCAGGATTTTGGGCGTGCAAATTAATTCCGATGCCGTCCAGATTATTGCCCGACGGTCTCGCTTCACACCTCGCGTTGCCAACCGGCTGATAAAACGGGTGCGGGATTTTGCTCAAGTGGAAGGGCTGGATGTGATTACTAAAGAAATTACCGAACACGCCTTAACTTCCCTGGAAGTTGACCACGCGGGCCTCGAGCCGGGCGACATAAAAATACTGCAGGCTATGATTGAAAAATTTGACGGCGGGCCAGTTGGACTGCAATCATTGGCGGCCGCCGCACTGGAAGAAGAAGACACTATTTTAGACATGTACGAACCTTATTTAATGCAATGCGGATTTATTGAACGCACCCCAAAAGGCCGCGTGGCTTCACGCTTGGCCTATGAACATTTAGGAGTACCATACAATAAACAGCATAATTTAATATAAAACACTTTGTAATAAAAAACCGCCTAATTTAATGGCGGTTTTTCGTTACAGCGAAAGACTAGCTCGCCCAGTAGTTCATTTTATTGTAGTATTCGTCAGCCCGGTCAATGATTTTTTTCATCGTCACTACACATTCAAGGGGAAATTTTCCCACTGATGTTTCATCAGAAAGCATCAGAGTATCCGCTCCGTCAAACACGGCATTAGCCACATCGGTTACTTCGGCATAGGTTGGATGCGCTTTTTCCACCATAGAAAGCATCATCTGGGTAGCAACCATGGCAGATTTTTTGTGCCAGTGGGCGTGCCTGATCAGTTCTTTTTGTAAAATAGGTAATTCCTCTAAAGGCATTTCAATTCCCAGATCCCCGCGGGCGATCATGATACCATCAGATTCCCGGATAATTTTATCAATAGAAGGCATGGCAGTTCCACGCTCAATTTTGGCAATAATCTTGATATTTGGCCCGATGATTTTGCGCAGCTTGATAATATCCTGTTCGCTCTGCACAAACGAAAGTCCCATGTAGTCAACACCGACAGAAGCTCCAAATGCCGCGTCCTTCTCATCTTTTGGCGTCAAACCCCCGCTAGACAAATTGGTCTTTGGAAGGTTGATTCCCTTTTTACTGCTCAATAATCCCCCGCGTTCAACGGTGGCATAAATTTTTCCATTTTCGATTTTGGTAATAGCTAATTCAATAGCACCGTTTACCAAATAAAACGGGTGGCCGATTTCTAAGTCGTCGATTAACTCCTTGCTGTCAATCGGAATACAGGTTTTATCGCCAGCTTCACACTTGTCAAAAGAAAAGGTATATTCTTCACCCTCTTTCATGTGGATCTCTTCAGGAAGAACGCCCACGCGGATCCTTGGCCCACATAAATCTTGGAACACTTTTACATCCAAACCTGTTTCTTCTTTGATTTTTTTGACGTTTTCTTTAAGTTCCAATAATTGCTCATTGGAGGCGTGTGCAAAATTAAGCCGGGCAGTATCCATACCAGCCAACGCCATTTTTTTTAACAACTCATAATCTCCTGACCGCTGTCCCACATTTGCTACAATTTTTGGATTCATAAGATATTAACCTTTTAATATATAAGGGGATTATACGGTATAGTGAGTAAAATTACAATACACCACGTCTGTATAATTTGACAAATAGCAAGATACCACTGCAACACACAACTACCACTTGTGGCGATTTTTTTCTGTATTGGATATAATTAAAGAAGTCATAGAAATTCTTTATGAAAAAAGCATTTATTATTATTGTCGCCATTATTGCCACTGGGTGTTTTAGTCCGTTTGTCAGTGCCGCTAACCCTTCCGATGTGGTTATCAATGAAATCGCCTGGATGGGAACGGCCGACTCCGCCAATGACGAGTGGCTGGAGTTAAAAAATAGTACCAATGAAGTCATAAAATTGGACAGTTGGCTACTTAAAACTACGGACGGGAAAATGAAATTATATTTAACCGGCCAAATTGCGCCCCATGGCTTTTATCTGCTTGAGCGTACGGATGACAGTTCTGTTCCCGAAGTTAAAGCTGATTTTATATACACCGGCGCATTAAGTAATACCGGGCAATCACTGGAACTATACCAAAATTCAAGCACCCTGATTGACAGCATCAGCTTTTCCTCAAAGTGGCCGGCCGGAGACAACGCCACCAAAAAAACTATGGAAAAAGTTGGGAATGATTGGCAAACAAGCAAGGAACCCGGAGGAACTCCTGGAATGGAAAATCAGAAATCACAAGCACCAAATCCAAAACAAACCCAAAATACAAATGACCAAAAATTTAAAACTGAACCGGAAATAATAATATCGTATCCAGTAGGGATTATTATCAATGAAGTATTACCCTCTCCGGAGGGTGCGGATGAAACTAATGAGTGGATTGAATTTAAAAACACCACTGCCACATCTATTAATATTTCCGGCTGGAAGTTACAAGATGCCGACGGCACCAAAACGGCATATGTGTTTCCTGAAAATTCAATCGTGTCAGCTAATGGATATTTGGTGGCAAAACGGCCCCAAACTAATATTACGCTCAACAACGACCAGGATTCATTGCAATTAGTATTTCCCAACGGCATCATGGCTGATAGCATGTCCTATGGCAAAGCCAGTGCTAACCGATCATACAATAAAACTGCTTCACAATGGCAATGGAGTAGTACTCAAACTCCAGGAAAAGCCAATGTAATTACCTTGGCAGCCGCCAAAAAAACATTGCCAAGCGCTAAAAAATCTGATATCAACAGTACTGTAGTAGCAAATACGTCCGTCGCGCCCAATCCATTTTTGGCCGAATTACCAAAAGAAACGGTAACCACCTCAAACCCCTGGATGATATTTTTTATTGCTTTGGGGTTGGCTATTGTTTCAGCCGCCGCCATACTTTATATAAAATTATTTAGAAAAGCGAATTAAGGTATCCCGCGAAAAAATAAGGTATCCAGCGGAAATCAGGCCGCAAGGTATACGATATAATTAAGCCTGATTTCCGAGGTGATTTTATTCGCCTCGCTCATAAAATCATGTCTGGCCATAGTCATGCAAAAACCGTCGCGGCTACCAAAAACGCCAACGACGCCAAAAAGGGGAAGATCTTTTCCAAAATGGGAAGGGTAATCACCATTGCCGCCAAACAGGGTGGCGGGGATCCAACTAGTAATATCCAACTCAAAGCCGCCATTGAAAAAGCCAAGGAGTTTAATATGCCCAAGGAAAATATTGAACGGGCTATAAAAAAAGGTACGGGCGAGCTGGTGGGCGAAAATTTGGAAGAAGTTTCTTTTGAGGCATTGGGATTGGGTGGTATTGCCATTATTATTGAAGGTATTACGGATAATAAAAACCGGACGCTCGGGGAAATAAAAAGCATTGTAGGCCAGCACTATGCAAAAATGGCGGGCGAAGGAGCAGTGCGTTGGATGTTTGAAAGAAAAGGGTTGATAATCCTACTCATAGGAAATAAACCGCAAGAAGAGCTGGAATCAGCCGCCATAGAAGCCGGCGCCGATGATGTAAAACTGATAGGTGACATACTACAGATATATACCAAGCCTGAAGATTTTGAAGCGGTTAAAAAATCCTTGCAAGAAAAACAACTGACCATTGATTCTGCTTCAATATTATGGGCACCAAAAGAAGAAATTACCCTGGAAGAAAAAGATACATTAAAAATCCAAGCATTATTTGAAGCGCTAGATGAAAACGACGCCATCCAGGATATATATTCGAATTTAAAAAATTAATGATCATCCTTGGAATTGACCCAGGAACGGCTATTACCGGCTATGGTGTTATCCAAACCAAGCAGCCAAAACACATAGCCCAAGACCGGAACGAAAAACCCACCGTGATTGATTTTGGCTGTATTACTACCCTATCAACCAGCCTGCCCGGAGACCGCCTGGTCAGCATCCACGAGGAAATAAACAAATTGATAGACAAGCACAGCCCCGACATTATTTCCGTGGAAAGTTTGTTCTTTTTTAAAAACCTAAAAACCGCTATGCCCGTCAGTCAGGCTAAGGGAGTAATTTTATTCACCGCCGCCAAAAAAAACATCCCCATTGTGGAATTTACGCCACTGCAAGTAAAAATGACGGTAGTGGGATATGGCCGGGCTGAAAAAAAACAGGTACAGGCGATGACCAAGCAGTTACTGGATTTGAGTCGGTTTGATGAAAAACAAAAAAGCCGAAAAAAAGATGATGCGTCCGATGCTTTGGGCATTGCCCTTTGTGCCATGTTTTCACATACGCTTAAGTTATAAACAATCAAAGGCTTGACAATAGCTTGTGAAAAAATATAATAGGGAAATATATAAACTTTAACAGCGTCTAGCGGATAGCGTCTAGGGTCTAGTAAAAACTAAACCCTAAACCCTGAACGCTAAACCTTAACTATAGTGGAAGAGGATTTTCTAACCACATTAAACCAGGCTGATGACTTCGAGGACGACCCGAATTCCATTGACGATAATGAAGAGGAGGAAGAAGAAAAATTAGAAGAAGAGGAAGAGGCTGATGACGCAGAAGAAGATAGCATAATGGCCGACGAAGAAGAATAATCGACACACCTATCAATTAAAAACCCCTCAAAGGGGTTTTTAATTTGGCCGTTTACATTTGCGTAAAATGAGTTACTATTAGTCCATGAATAAAAAAATTAGCAACTGGTTCAAAAAATACTTAACAAGAGTCACAAAGCCCTTCCGGCAAAAAAACGGTTGGCAGATTGCCTGGATGTTTGCCAAAGGCCTGGCCTTCGTATTACTATTTTTTTGCATCATCTTATTGTGCCTCTTTTTCTATTATACCTATGACCTACCCCGGCCCGAAAAATTCAGTGAAAACCCACTCATCCAATCAACTAAAATTTATGACCGGACGGGCAAAGTACTGTTATATGATATTTATGGCGAGGAAAAACGCGAAGTGGTGCCATTTGAGCAAATTTCTGACAACCTAAAAAAATCGATCCTGGCCTCTGAAGATTCCCGATTCTACCAACATGGCGGCATTGATTTACGGGGAATTTTACGGGCAATTTTAATTGATTTAAAGCTCCGATCAAAAAGCCAAGGAGGATCCACTATCACTCAACAGTTAATCCGTTCCGTGTACTTGACTAACCAGCGCAGTATTTCCCGGAAAGTAAAAGAAGTGGTTTTGAGTATTGAAATGGAACGGCGCTATTCCAAAGACCAAATTTTTGACTGGTATTTAAACCAGGTGCCGTTTGGTCAAAATGCATATGGAGCAGAAGCCGCGGCCCAAACCTATTTCAATAAACCAGCTTCAGATTTGTCAGTTGCACAAGCCGCTACATTGACTGCGCTTTTGCCGGCGCCAAGCTACTACTCACCCTATGGTTCACATCGCGACCAGCTTTTACAGCGCAAAGATTATATTTTAACCAGAATGGAGCAGCTTGGGTTTATTGACCAAGCCCAAAGAGAAGCGGCGCAGCAAGAACAAATCAATTTTTCAGACAATATCACACCCATCAAAGCTCCGCATTTTGTAATGTATATAAAGCAATACCTGGAAGAAAAATACGGCCAAGATGAGTTAAAAGAAAAGGGATTAAAAGTGTACACAACACTTGATTGGGATCTGCAAGAATATGCCGAAGGAGTTATCCGTGAGGCTGACAAAACTAATGTGCAGTTTAATGCCAATAACACCGCCATGGTGGTTATTGACCCGAAAACGGGAGAAATATTATCATTAATCGGATCTAAAGATTATTTTGAAAAGTCTTATCCTAAGGGTTGTGATACCAAGGCTTCGGGCAGTTGTTTATTTGATCCAAAATATGATGTTGCCACGATTGGAAAACGCCAACCAGGATCTTCATTTAAACCTTTTGTGTATGCTACAGCTTTTGAAAAAGGATATACCCCTTCAACGATATTATGGGACGTGAACACTGAATTTAATGCGAGCTGCAGTCCGGACGCCAACCAAGTGCGCAGTGAAAATGGTTCATTGTGTTATAACCCTCAAGATTACGACGGCCTATATCGGGGTAAAGTTTCTATCCGGTCGGCCTTGGCACAATCCTTAAACATCCCTGCTGTTGAAACATTATATTTAGTGGGACTAAAAGACAGCCTAAAAACCGCCCAAGATCTTGGCATTACCACCTTAAACGAACCTGACCGCTACGGGTTAAGCTTGGTATTAGGGGGAGGTGAAGTCACTCTACTTGAAATGACATCAGCTTATGGAGTATTTGCCGCTGAGGGCCAGCGCATACCACCTGTCAGTATCTTAAAAATTGAAGATAATAGTGGAGTTATTATTGAAGAAAATAAAAAAGAATCCTCTAAGGTAATAGATACCCAGGTTGCCCGGCAAATTAACAGTGTATTGTCCGACAATAGCGCTCGCGCACCTATTTTTGGGGTAAACAACGCCCTACATTTTAACAATTACGAAGTGGCCGCCAAGACTGGAACCACCCAGTACTATAACGACGCTTGGACTATGGGCTATAGCCCTTTTGCTGTAGTGGGAGTTTGGGTGGGAAACAATAATAACGCCTCAACTAATAAACGAACAGGTATCGGTTTAGCTGCTCCTATATGGCGCAAGGTAATGGAAAAACTACTCACTACCCACGAAAAAGAATATTTCACCGCGCCTAGCCCAATAACTAGTGGTAATCCGGTACTTTTGGGACAATTCCCGGAAAACGATCCACCCCATAGTATTTTGCACTACATCAATAAAAGTAACCCAAATGGGCCTGCCCCGGAAAACCCCGGCAAAGACCCTATGTACGCTTTTTGGGAAAAGGCCATACAAAACTGGCTGGGAGTACAACCACCGCCCCCAATTGACCCTAATGCCCCACCAAGCGACCTAAACAACCCCACCCCCATTATCCCTCTGCCTCCCATATTGCCATAATAAAAAACAAACGCTTCAATCTATGTGTGAAGCGTTTGTTTTTTTGTCTACAATTCCAATACTACATTGACTTAATTGGCATGACCACATAAATATAGCTAGCATCTCCCACTGGGCGTAAGATACACGGCCCCTCTTCCTTGCTGACATCGAACACGATCTCTGAACTATGAATATTCATCAAGCCATCCACTAAATACTTATAATTAAAAGAGATTTCTATCGCTTCTCCCTCAATACTTGCCTCGATTGCGCCCTGGTGTTCGCCTATTTCAGCTGATTTTGCAAAAATACCCACCTCGTTTTTTTCAGGGCTTATGGCAATTTTAACCTCATTTACCTTTCCCGAGAATAGTGAAGCTGTTTTTATTTGGTTTAAAAATTCATCGCGTTTGACCGTCGCATGTGTTTTAAATTTCGTAGGAATAATATCTTGATAATTAGGGTATTCACCATCAATTAAACGGGAAGTGATTTGTACTTGTGGATGGGCAACTTCTTTCATGGGCAATTCAAATAAAACCTGGTTATTTGAAAAATATATTTTCACAGCGCCATCTTTGCCATCTAAAATATGCAATATCTCCCGGGCGGGACGTTGGGGTAAAATAAAGGCATACTCCTTATTGACCGGCTTTTGAAGGGAAACACTTTTTTCAGCCAGACGAAAACTATCCGTGGCTGCCATAGTAATATTGTTTTTGGAGAATGAAAAATATAAGCCAGAAATTTCCGGCCGACTAGTGGATGTCATTGGAATATCAATAATTTGGGATAATGCTTCACATAACTTCCTAGCATCAACTTCTAAATATTCCGCGTCGGCAAATTTGGGAATAATAGGGAATTCTTCAGGATTATTACCTTGGATATTGGTTTTCAGTTTTTTACATTCAATATGTAAATTCTGACCTTCGGCCTCCAATAAAATCTTTTCATTAGGTAGTGAACCCACAAAACTGGAAAGGAATTTAGCAGGTACCAACACTTTTCCCTGTTTTACAATCTTGGTTAATACCCATAACTTAATAGCTGTTTCAAGATCAGTGGAAACTAGGACTAAAAAACTGTCTTCTGTTTCCATTAATACATTATTAAGCACAGGTAGGGAAAGATTTTTACCCACAATCCGCTCCACTACTCCTAAACTATTTTTTAAATTTTCCTTTAATATTTCTATTTTCATAGTAGTGAATGAGGGTTTATAAATCATAAAGTTTTTACTTATGATTTATAAATCTGAATGAACGTTGAAAATATGCTTTGCATATCTTCATAAAAAGTTATCCCCGATTTTTACCAGACTTAGTAATAATAGTTAGTTAAATTAATTTTATATTTATTGTTATTATTAAGCACCCTATTTTTACTCTTTTCAGTAATAATTCCCAAGCCAGCTATCCTTAATATTATTACATATAACTTGTGGATAATGGCGTTTATAATACGGGAAATGAGCGGGGGTTTTTGAGGGATGAGTTTTTTACTAAATAATTTATCCACTCCTTTCACTGGTTTATCCACTATATACTCGCTGTTTTATTAAGTTTACTTCTTCGGTTAATTTACTATTTTCTTCCACTTCTTTGAGGATTTTTTTATAGGCATAAATAACCGTAGTGTGGTCTTTGCCTCCAAATTTCCGGGCGATAGCTGGGAAGGAATATTTCAGTTCTTTGCGCAGTAAAAACATGGCAATTTGACGTGGTCGGACAATTTCCTTGCGCCTTGTTTCATGAAATAAGTGCTTTTCATCCATATTATAGAATTTTGCCACACTTTCAATAATTTTTTTATAGTTAGCCACATCAAAGGGAGAAAAGATAAAGCTTTTGAGTAGCTTTTTAGCCATTTCAAGGTTTGGAATATTGTTATTGATTTTATGGTAAATAAGCAGGCTATTAAGCGCGCCTTCTAACTCCCGGACATTCTTTTTAACATTAGAGGCAATATACTCTAAAATATCTTCAGGTAGTTTTAGGTTTTTTTCTTGGAGTTTGCTTTTTAAGATGACGAGCCGGGTTTCATAGTCGGGCAAACTGACATCAATAGTCATGCCACCAGAAAGGCGTGAGCGTAGGCGTTCTTCTAATTCTGGGATGGCGTTGGGTTGCCGATCGCTAGAAAGAATGATTTGCTTATTTTTTTCGTATAACGAATTAAAGACATGGAAAAATTCTTCCTGGGTCTTGGTTTTACCTGAAATAAACTGCACATCGTCTATAATTAACACATCAATGGGTGCTAGGCTCGCCTTGAACTGGTCCATACTATTAGTGCGGATAGCCGTCACAATACCTGAAACTAATTTTTCAGAAGAAATGTATTTTACTTTACGCCTTTTTACATCATTGGCAATTTTATTACCAATGGATTGTATTAAGTGTGTTTTACCTAAACCTACTCCCCCGTAAATAAATAAGGGGTTATAGCTATGACCGGGGTTTTCTGAAACAGCAAGTCCCGCGGCGTAGGCAAGTTCATTAAATGAACCCACTACAAAATTTTCAAACGTGTATTTTGGGTTAAGGTTAGTGTCTTTATTTATCTTAAATTCCTCAAACTTAAGTTGTTCAGCATCCATTTTTTCCACTTCCACCATTTCAACGGAGGATGATTTTTTTGAGGCTTGAGGGTTGATGACAAATTCTAATTCCTTGATAGTGCTATCCATGTCGTGCATGGTTTTGAGCATCAATTTATAGTATTTATTGGAAAGCCATTCCTTGGAAAAGGCATTAGGGACAGAGATGGTAATTTTTTCATTGTCCTTAGAGCTGATTTCGGTATTCTGAAACCAGGTGGAAAAATTCGCCTTTGAGATGTGGAGCTGCATTTGGGCCAGCACCGATTGCCAAAGTTCACCGTTATTCATAATAATTTGTAGATGTAATACTCTATTTTTTCTATTTATCCACTTCTTGTCAACTAAGGGTAAAATATGGCAGGTTGGGGTTAAACTGTGGATAACTTGTGTGGAAGTTTTTTATGTTTGACGCAAACCCCTTTTTAGACTATAGTAACCATAATATAATAATTAAAAAAGTTATACAATAAGATGAGTTTTACTTATAACCCTAAAAAGAAAAAGCGTGCAAAAACTCACGGCTTTTTAAAGCGTACACAAACTAAAAATGGCAAACAAGTGATTGCGCGCCGCCGAGCAAAGGGCCGCAAGAGACTGACGGTGAAAACGTCATAATAATTATCATGTTGCCAAAAGAAAACCGCCTTTCTAAGAAAAATGATTTCGATGCGGTTTTTAAGGATGGGAAAGGAGTACGGACTGCCATAATTTCAGTCAAATCAATAAAAAACTCTTTAAGCCACAACCGTTTCGGCTTTGTGGTTAGTAAGAAAATTTCCACCAAGGCTACGGTCCGCAATAAAGTCAAACGCAGATTACGCGACATAGTCTCAAAGGTTACCCTATTGGCCGGCGTCGGTCAGGATGTGGTCATAGTTGCCATGCCCGGCATTGAAAAGAAGGAATTTTCCGAGGTGAAGACTGCCACCGAGTCAGTGTTAGTAAAATTAAATATACTATAGCTAATGTTTGAATTTTTAGTGACGGCGTTTGATTTCGCCCTTTATCGCCCTCTTTTTAATGCCCTTATCTTGATTTACAACTACCTACCGGGGCATGATTTTGGTTTGGCGATTATTATCCTAACTATCCTTATTAAGCTTATTTTATACCCTTTATCAGTAAAGGCGCTGAATTCCCAAGTAGCCATGCAAAAACTGCAGCCGAAACTGCAGGAAATCCAGAAAAAATATAAAGACGATAAAGAACAACAAGCCAAGGAAACATTAGAGTTATACCGCACCGAAAAGATTAACCCGTTTAGTGGGTTGTTTTTGGCAGTTTTACAGCTTCCTATTTTAATTGCCCTCTACCGTGTTTTTTGGCGTGGATTAAAACCTGAGGAGCTCGGTCTTTTATATGGTTTTGTGGGTAACCCTCAACACATCAATACTATGTTTTTCGGGATACTTGATTTAACGCATCCTAATTTCATCCTCGCCCTTGCTGCTGGTATTTTACAGTTTTTCCAGACCAAAATGCTGATGCCAAAAATAAAAAAAGAAAAGGGTGAGGCTCGTGATATTGCCACGATGATGCAAACCCAGATGACATATATTTTTCCCGTTATCACCGTTATTATTTTAATGAAACTGCCTTCGGCCCTTGGCCTATACTGGATTGCCAGCGGGATATTTTCCATTGCCCAGCAATATATATTAATGAAACCCAAAAAAGAAGCTGTGGTAAAACTGTAATATGACCAATGAAACCGACATCGAAAAAATAACAGCCATAGTTAAGGAATTTTTAGAAAAAATGACTATCCCTGTCCTTACTGTACAGGTGAACACAACCACTGAAGATGCCGCGGACATTGAAATTACCATGGATGAAGCCCATTTTTTGATCGGCCAAAACGGCCAGACACTAGTAGATTTACAGCGAATTTTCAGGATGCTGGCCAATAAAGCATTTGGACACACTATTCATTTAGCCCTCGACATTAACGATTATAGCCGTAAAAAAAAGGATTACTTGAAAAATCTGGCCAAAAATGTGGCCAACGAGGTGTTTTTAACCCGTCAGAAAAAAATCTTGCCACCCATGTCCGCCTATGAACGGCGTATTATTCACGCCGAACTGGCCGGCCGCCAGGATATTATCTCTGAAAGTCAGGGCGAGGGCCTTGACCGGCGCGTGGTGGTCAGTCCGGTTATTTAGTTTCCCGCAAAGGGCACAATATAGAGCCGGTAGAAATTCCGGTTGCTTTGCAATAAATTAATACTTTTTACATTGGTAATTGGTTTTGTAAAAACATCACATCGCTTATCGGTACCGGTATCCCAGTTCTTGGCGTACAGGATAACATAGTAAGCATCCCTGCTAAACGTAATCCTCTGCAAACAGTCTCCAATACTCCTGCAATCATTAGCTAAATTATTTTGATTATATATTTCATATGGATCTGTTTTCATTAAATCAAGATTAAGGTTTGATGATTGTGTCAGGTTGCTTGGCCAATGATACTCTCCATTGATGGTAAAATCACTAGAATCAATATTTTTTCTATAGTTTTTGCTTTGAAGCGTAATCCCACGCAAACTACTAAGGTTTTGCGTTTCCACGTTTAAGATATAGGCCGAAGCGGCTATGTATGGTGCAGCAATAGTAGATTGCACATATAGTGGATTGGCGTTGTCCTCGGCAATTTTAATGCAACTACTATAACCTGCCGTAGTTTGCATAACTGGCGCCGTACATTCGCCACCTTCCCCATAGATGGCATTACTTCCTATACTTAATACCACCCCATATTTTTGTTGTAATCCCCTGCCGCTTAAAATTTTCATGGATCGGGCCTGCTGTGGATAGGCCGGTCCTTTTCGCGCGTCAAATGGTTTAATAGCCCCGTTTGACCGTTGTGCATATGAGCTGATGCCAGTGCAATTATCTGTTAAGTAAAAATATACTCCGGGATTTTCATAATCCCAGATAAATGAAGCAACATTGGTAACATCAATAGTGTTGGCATTGGCCGGAGTCAATATGCCGTTTCCAGCGATACTGGTGGCAATTATGGGTTCAGTACCACCTGGAGTTGGGGCGCTACATGGGATTTTAATGGTAGTTACGTCCGGTAACCCATTTCCATTGCCATCAGTAATATCTCGGTCTATTTCCCATTCCGTATAGTTATATATCCAAACCAACAGTGTTTTTCCGGGGTCAGTGGGAGTGGTAGTGCATTTATAGAATAATTTTGAATCGGTCTCCCATCCAGTGTAGGAAGTCAACTCTTCTTCAACATCCGGTACAGCATTCTTTGCCTCATAATAAATATAGTCGCCAGTATAGTCATCTACTTCATTATCGCTGATATAATACACTCCCGGCTGCACTGTTTCGGGAGTGGTTCCTGGAGTTATTAGTTCTGTGTTGATGGTCCGTAAAATAATAAACGAAGTCATTAAAAGGGCAATTCCCAATATTGATCCTAGTATTTGTTCGCGGGCGGCGCTGATGGTGGATGGGTTTCCGGCCGCCAAAAGAATTTTCAGGCCTGAAATGACCATAGAAAACACTGCTATTAATCCCGCTGCCACCACCATAAACATGAAGAAATAGTTGATGTAATCAATAAAAGAGCTACTGCCGTCAATGGTTGGCGCCCCGGGAATAGGAATATAATTCACCTCCAGTGCGAAAGCGGTGCTGGCTTGGAGTAGCAAGAAAAGTGCAGTAGTGACTATGAAGGTAATTCTCTGTTTTGTTGGCATATATTTATTACTTTGAAGTTTGGAGCTGGAAGTTAGGAGCTAGAATAGAATTTGGAATATTGAATTTAGGGTTCGTATTTTCTTTTTCCTGTGCTCCACATCAGCTTATCAGGGTTAATCTGGAAACTGGTGCGGCGTTGCGGATGAAGTACTTCCCTAGTTGACTCAAGGAAGTATTCGCAATACATAATCCTCCGTTAACTCCCCTGGGAGGATTATGTATTGCGAATACTTCCGACCTATCTTATGCCGTTCTTGCCAAACATGAAGATCAGTAAATTTTGTAATTTTTCCAGTTGCAATATTCATAATTCTATATTCTATTCCAGCTCCCAACTCCTAACTTCCATCTTCCGTAGCATTGCTTTGTTTTAACTTTTTCCGAGCTTCGCGGATTTTTTCCACTTCGCCGGGGGCGGTGGTGATGATCTGGTCTTCTGTGTAACTGGCTTTAACACTCATAAATACATGTTTTTTACCGGCGAAAAATAACCCTTCGCCTACCGAAGCTTCCAGGAGTAAATTCTTTTCTTGTTCAGTCAGATTAAACGTTTTTTCTAGGATTTCTACGGCCGCCGGTGATTGTTTAAGTAATAACTGCAGCGAAGAGTTGGTAATAATAGCCTTGCCATAGGAAGACTTCATAAAATCTTCAATGTCTTGGGTGATAGTGGTAACTCCCAACCAATACTTGCGTCCGCGTTTTACTAGGCCGAATAGGAATGAGGCGCCGTCTTCGGTTTGCATCAGCCACCAGGCTTCGTCCACTACTAGAATACGTTTTTTGGCCTTACTACGTACAATATTCCAAATATATCGCATAACAATAAAGAGGGCAATCGGTTTTAGTGTCTCTTCCATATCGCGGATGCCAAACACAATAAGCTGTTTATCAATGACGATGTTAGACTTTTGGTTGAAAAATCCGGAAAAACTGCCTTCGGTGAATTTTTTCAAGCGGCGGGCCAAGGATTCGGCTCCGGTCATATTTTCCAACACCTGTCCGAAATCAGCCATAATAGGCACGTTTTCCTGCCAGGTAGCCGGGTCGGATGTCGGGGTGATGTCGCGGATGGCATACGTTTCACTGATGGCTTGGTCTAAAATACTATCTTCTTCCGCTGTCAGTCCGCCCATCATAATGCGTAGCAATCCAACTAGGTTGATAACGTTGGAACGTAACACGTCTTCGGGATTATCATCGGGTCCGGGCACCGGCAAATCAAACGGGTTGACGTGGTGCTCGGATGTCAAAGAAATTTTAAAGAAATTACCCCCTACCCCATCAGCCAAAAATTCATATTCATTTTCCGGGTCAATAATAATGACATCAATGCCCCACATCAGGTAACGCAGGATTTCAAGCTTGATGGCGTAGGATTTCCCGGAGCCGGACTTTGCAAACACTACCATGTTGGCGTTTTCCAAAGTAAAGCGGTCAAAGAGCACTAGGGAATTATTGTGGCCGTTAACGCCGTATAAAATGCCTTCGTTACTGCTTAAATCAAAAGAAATAAAAGGAAAGGTGGTGCTTAATGGTTCGGTATTCATGGGCACATGAATATCCACCAAGTCCATGCCATAGGGGTTTGAAGAAATAAACCCTTCACGCTGTTTAAAGAGCGCCGGTTTTATGTAAATCAAGCGGGATTCAAAAATAGACCGCAGCGAACTTTCCACTTCCCGCATTTTTTCGGCGTTATTTTCATAAATGGTGATATATAACCCGAACCGGAACATTTTTTCCTGTGCCGTCACAATTTTGTCGCGCAGCGTTTCAATATCCTGGTAACCCGTTTCCAGGGCCGGGTCACGGATTAAGCCTTTTTCTTGGCGTTCCAATAATTCCGAAGCCACCTGCGTCACTTTGGACCGCAGTTTTTTCAAAATGACTTCATTGTTGACCGGGTGGATGAAAAAACAGATATCCATGGGGACATTCAAATTAATGGCAGGGGAAAGCCAGCCGGTATTTAAATAGCGCGGATAAGAAAAAATAAAAAATGATTTGACGAATTTTTCGCCAAGGTTAATGTGGTCCTGGGCAATGCCAATATATGGCGGCGCAATAATATCCTTAATATCAAGCGCTTCGCTGCCATGTTCGGTCAAATTATCCAAGTCTTCTTTTTTCTTAAAAAAAGGAATTTTCATGAGTAAAATTTATTTAAGCAGTTCCGGCAATATTTCCGGATAGTATCCCACTTCGGCTTCATCGGGATGGTGGATGGCCCAGTATAATTCTATCAGTTCCGGGGTAGTGAGCGGTATGACTTCCAACCCGCAGCGTTTTAAACCCATGGCTACGAATTCCATTCGCTGCCAGAGCTGGTTTTTCACTTTTTCAAAATTAGCATCAGAAAGGTTGTTGTCTTTGTCATTCGGGTCTTTTTTCTTAAATAGCCTTCCCAAACCCTTGCTTTTCAATCCCGCGCCCACCCCTAATATTTGGGAGATGGTATAAGGGATGACCACATAAAAACTTTTGGTCATAATGGAATTTCCCTTGACCAGTTCCCGGATAAACTGCTGATAAGAAGATGTTTGGGTTTTAAGTAGTTCGTTTTCCTGTTGTTCTTCCAAGGCTTTAATATTATCTAAATATGGAGTGATATTGATTTTGCGTGACTGGATGACAATCTGGCAGGTAAAATCCAGGGAATTCAAAAAACTCTGGAAGGCGAAAATAATGGCATTTTGTTCTTCGGAAGATTTAAGGGCAAAATTCATAGAAGAAACCATCAAAATTCCCCGGATCCCATCGTTCTTCAAAACCACCACGCCTTCGCGTATTTCTTTTATCTCCAAAAATTCTTGTGTAGCAGGTTCTGGCATATGTTAATTTGAAATTTACAATTTGAAATTTGAATTCAATTTGAAATGGTTAAATATTAAATTTAAAAATTAGTTTTTTGTTGAGTAAGCAATTTTACCGAATATTAGTATGAATTCTTTTGACTCTTGCCAGAGATTTCTGCAGTCTTCCTTTATTTTACCATTATCTATAGATTCTCCTAGTAACTCCAACCAATACAGAGTTTCCTTGGATTCTTTCTTGCAGATAAATATTTTATTCTGAAAGTCTTTTCTGCTTGATGCGCCATTTGCTTCCCGGTAATTCGCCCCGATACTGGTGCCTGAACGTATTAACTGATTGATTAAAGGTATGGTAGTGATGCTTTTTGGACATAGGTTGCAAAAAGTAATTAACTTGCGGGAAAAATCCAAGGTTCTTTTTTCTAAGTCGTAAGCTTTTTCAAATTCAGCCATTTGCTTTTTTCAAATTGAATTCAAATTTCAAATTGTAAATTTCAAATTTACTTGCGTGTCTCTACCTTAGTTTTAACATCTTTTAGCGCACTGTGCTGCATTTTCATGGACGTTTTGGCTGTTTCTAGTACGGCAATCGGTTCGGGTTTTTTATGGACTTTAAACGGATAGGGCACTTCTTTCTTTTTCCAGGTATAGGTTTTTGACTTGGTGGCAAACCCGATAAAATTCATCAAGACGGTAGTAACCGACATGTTGTTGAGTTTTATAAACGCCACTACAAACGTTATTAGCGCGGTAAACCCGGCAAGGACAATGGCAAACAGCAGGCGCAGGAGCAGGAAATATCCAAGGCACAAAAATCCGCCAATAACCACCATCCAAAATTGCTTGAATGTCAAAAAAGCAATAATTTTCCCCTCTTCTTCTATAAATTGTGGTGTTGGATACTGCATAAAATTTATTCAATAAATTTTCGCGGAATAATGCGGAATTTTACGCGGAACTAAGCGGAATTTTTCGTTTTATTCCGTGTGAATTTCCGTGTCATTCTGCGCGATGATAATGTTAATTATCATCAATAGGTTCTCTATAACTATCCGGCCCTCTGGTCTCTGTTTCGGGCTGGATTACGGTGCGGGCTTTAGTTAATTTTTCAGCATTTTCTTCTACATTCTGGGTTTCCCTTAATTGTTCTTTGGTTTGGCGAAGTTTTTCAGCGTTTTCTTCAACATTTTTAAACTCTACTTTTTTATCAAATGGAAAAACCGGTTTTTTGTTTGTACTTTCCATCAAGGCTCTTAAGGACTCTTTTTTAGCATTATACTTTATCAATTCTTCTTCTTTGACAATATCCAATAATGGAACCAGGTTATGCATAATATCTAGTGATATGTTCTTAATAGTCGTTCGGGGTAGGCGCAGTTTTTCTTCTAGGGTATTAAAAAATACTTCGTTGGATATTTTCCCCTTAAGCAGATCTTTTATTAAATGGTCTACTATTACTACATTCGGCATCCTTTTTTCCCGGTAGTCTTTTGAAACTTGGTCGTCGGTTTCCTGTAAATTATTTTTCCGTAAAATTCCTTCAAGTGCCAAATCGGCCTTTTGGGGGAAAATAATAACTAAATTATCTTTTTTTGGAAGATTCATGATAGGTTAAGGCAGTCTAGTGATTGCCGTTTTAAGGTTATTTAACCTGCGTTCTTCAGTTGTATCTCCTGCGGTTACTGCATCTGTAATTTGGTTGTCTATTCCACCTGCAATAGTAATCAAAGTTTTTAAATGTGCTCTTGTGCCTGCTGGTGCTGATTGGAAGTCCCTAATAATATTCGGTGTAAAAGCTCCGCTAGTTACTACAACATTTATAGTAAGGTCGCTAATAGGAATTTGCTGTTTGACATTTTCTTTCATGCTAGAAATTCTCCTTTCTAATTGCTCTAGTCTTACCTCCTGTCGTGCAGTAGCAATGTTAGCAGGGTTCTTCACACCACCTAAATTATTATTAATATATTCATCAATTTTCTTTTGATTAAATTCTGAGGCCCGATAATCGGATTCTTCAATATTTCTTGGCTTGACTCCATTGCGGTTTGCTTCACCGACAAATTGTTCAAGCTCGGCGGCAGTAAGTCTTCCAAGCTGCCCATCTTTTGCCATCTGTTGAATAATTTGAGAACGGTCAAATGCAGCATCTTTCCCGGATCGCCCCACTCTGAGTTCGTCAACTCTTTGGTCTGCACTCATAGCTTCTACGCGCTTCAATCGATCATCTTCATTGACTTTTTTTAATTTATCTTCATCTCTTAGTTTTTGGTTGAGAGCTGTTCTCCCTGGGGGAAGGCCTCCAAGATATTCGCGTGTCTGAGTAAATTTATCTTTTGTCCAATTAAATGCATCTTTGCTCTTGTCTTTTAAATAAGTTCCCCCCATTTTTCCTATTCCACTAGCAGTCAACGAAGCCCCGCCAGTCACAATAGCACTGGCCACTTGGGTGGCGATGCCAATGGCGGCTTTGGCGATGGGGCCGGAATTTTTGGAGGCCATGCGAAGGCCGATGGCTAAAAAGCCAATGACTACGGCGAAGTTGGCTAAAATACGCATTAAGTGTTCGGGGCGGTCGGCGGTCCAGATCAGGGCGGGGTTGTTTAAAATATCAACCGAAAGCCGTAAAAAGAAAGCGGCGGGGATTAAGATAAAACAATATTTGATAAAATTATGCCACCACTCGCCCCATATTTTATTGGCTTCGCCTGAAGGTAGGACCCGGAAGACAAAGACAATAGGGGAAACAATGAATAAAAAGGCCAGGGCAAGGTAGCGCTGCACCACCATGAAGGAAAAATAGATAAACGCGGCGGCAATCATTAGGTATAGAATATTGAAAACAGAGCTGATGGTAAAGTATTGGATAGCCTGGTTAAAATCAATGGGGTGGCGAAGCGGTCTAACAATGTTGTTCCAGGCGTTATTGACTTTTAACACCAGTCCAATTTCTTTTTCACCCCCCACCGTCAGGGTGCGTATCACCAGATTACTGGCATCAATGGTAATGCCCACAAACACCACTGAAAAATTAATCAGCAATGCGGTAATGATGATTTTAGGCAGCAGCGCTTTTGCCTTATCCGCCCATTCGCGGATTTGCAAGATAAGCATGGTGGCGGCGGCAACCAGGGCAAGGACGATCAAAATATTAGCGTAACTTTTTACCGTATCCCAGGCGCTTAACAATACAGCTGAAATGCCAATACCCTTAGTGATAGACCAGCGGTTATCTGGGTCCTGAATCAGTTCGCTTAAAATATATCGGAATATTTCTGATGCATAATAGGCAATGTAGTAGCAAGCCCCCGAAAAGAAATTGGTGATTTCCACCAACAGAAAGGTGAAAAATTCATCCCAGGAAAGGGACCAGTGGGCGGAGAATTCGGTGAAGAAGTCGGTGACGCGGTCCATGGCGTTGGATATTCCATAGAAAATACCAGTAAAACTGCTAGGGTCTTCCACATTAATAACTAATGTATTAGAGCAGCCAGCTATTGGAAACCAAGTTCCTCCGGCATCATCTTTTGAGTTAGGCAATACCTCGTTGAAGCTCCCAGGGTTTTTTCTTCCAGCTGGCGGTAAAACTCCAAAGGGGCAGGCTATAATTTGGATGCGTCGAGGGAATGAGACATTCCAGTTTGTAGCATACATTGCAAACGTTGGCTCTAGATTAACCGTTACTTGAAGATTGTTAATATAGGTTGTTTGACTTATCTTGACTGTATATTCTTTTATGGGCAGACCAAAGTCGTATACTTTAGATCCAATGCGTTGGGGATTATGCCACTCACTCCAGTCGTAAATAGGCAAAACATCGTCAAATTGATATCGTGCCCAAATGCTGGTTTGTGGGGTAAAAAATAGTCCATTTATGGTGAATGTTTGTAGATTTCCTGAATAGCCTATGGGAAACGTAGATGTTGGCCGGTTTACAAAAACCCTTTTTGGTATCACAGATTCCAAAGATTCAACCGCAGAGGCACTTTTTGGTACAAAAAACCCACCTAACACAAACACTAAAACAGCCAAAAAGACTGTTTTTTTGTGGTTACGTATTGCGCTAAAAAAACTTGCCATTCCTATGTGGTATAAATTCAGTTATTATACCACTAATTAGCCTGTCAATAAATTGTGGATATCCACAGCGTTTTCTGTGGAAAAAAAGCGCCCCGACCGTGGTCGGGGCGCTTTACCAGCCTAATATTAGTATTCTAATGCTTTAAGTAGCTCATTAAAATCAGCTTTAGTAGCTTTGGTGTCTAATTTTCCTTCTATATTACGGAATTTCTCATCCAAATATTGGATAAGCTCAGAAAAATCTTCTTTCATAGATTTACTATAATCTCGCCGTAACTGCTTGTCAAATTTTTCCAATCCTGCAGGCTAAGCGTTTCTGCACGGCGTTTGGCATCAATATTATTTTTCAAAAGCCAAGCACTAATAGCTTCTTTATCTTTTTTAAGGGCTTTAGAGAGGTTTCCTGCTAATTGCTTGCGCGGTGCTGAAAAACCGGCTTTAACTAGAGTGAAGAATATTTCAGGGTCAATTGTCGATTTTTCCTTGTGCGGGGTGATGGAAATAATAGCCGAGTCCACGTTGGGTGCCGGCCAGAAGCAATTTTTGGAAACGTAGGAAATAACTTTGGGAGTGGCGTAAAACTGTACCGAAAGGGCCAGAATACTCATGTCTGGCGGCTTGGCGCAAATACGCTTTGCCACTTCTTTTTGAACCATCAACACCATAATAGTTGGTTGGTGTTTTTCCTCCAGAAATTTTCTGATGATGGGCGAGGTGATATAGTACGGGATGTTGGCGACTAACTTATAATTTGAAATTTGAAATTTGAAATTTGAAATTTCGAGCGCGTTGCCCTGGACGACTTCTACATTGTTAAAGCCTGCTAGTGTTTCTTGTAAAATTTCTACCATGGCGCGGTCTTTTTCTATGGCAATGACATTGCCCGCCTTTTCTGCCAATGCCCTGGTAAGAGTGCCAATGCCCGGACCAATTTCTAAAACTGTATCCTGGCTGGAAAGCTCTGCCGCCGCAATAATTTTTTCTAAAATCCGTCCGTCAATCAAAAAATTCTGGCCAAGCCGTTTGGATGGCGCGGCAGCATGTTTTGCTAATAATTCCTTGATTACCGAGGGGGAGATAATGTCCATATATGCCGATTATATCACAAGAGAGCGTCTGTGGATAAGTGCTTGACTGGCAGGCTGGTTAGTGATACCATTAACGTAATATTAAAGTGGCTAATATTAGATACTAAATTGTCTACATTGTCTACTTTATCGGGGGGAAAATTTAACGGGGATTTGAAGCATAAACAGGGCCGGAATCCATTGGGAGGCGGCTTTTATTTTGGCCTGGCATCATTTGTGTTGTTTGGCCTTTTATTTTTCAGTTCCAATGGTTTGGCTAAGCTAACAAACCTGCAAGCCAACGATCCTGTATTTTTAACCTCGCTTGCCGGCAATGGTTCAGAGGCTGATAATGGGGATTTGTTTTTTGCCCAAACCAGGACGTATTCCCCGGAAACCCCTGATTTAAAAATTATTGAAGGCGCGTTTGTCTATGGAGTTTCAACCCCTCAAGTTTTCAATACCCAGTCATTCGGAGTAATAATCGGCGGCAGCGACCAGCCACAAGACCGCAAAGAGGTTACTGATTATGTGGTCCAGCAGGGCGATACCGTAGCCTTGGTAGCACAGGCATTTGGGATTTCAACCAATACTGTGCTTTGGGCAAACGATTTATCTAAAAATTCAACCTTAAAAGAAGGCCAGACACTGGTAATCTTGCCCACAACCGGAGTATTACACGTGGTAAAATCCGGAGATACCATCGGCCAGGTGGGAAAAACCTATACATCAGATGTCAGTGAAATTATTGCCTTTAACAATCTTACCGGAGAGGGTGATATCTTTATCGGAGATGTGTTGATTGTGCCAGGGGGAGTTGTCCCGGTAAAATTACCTTCGGTAAGCGCTACGGCGTTGGCCGACAGCTTCTTTATTTATCCAGCCGAAGGGCACATCAGCCAGGGTCTGCATTATTACAATGGCGTGGATGTTGCCAATAAATGCGGCACACCAGTGTACGCTGCGGCAGCGGGAACGGTAAGCAGGGCGCTTGGCAAGGGAGGTTATAACGGCGGGAAGGGAAATTATATCACCATTTTACATACCGGCGAAGTTTCCACCTATTATGGTCATTTGATGAGCCTGTTTGTAAAACCTGGTGACACGGTAAATGTGGGAGACCGGATCGGGTTAATGGGTCAAACCGGCCAAGCCACCGGCTGTCACGTGCATTTCCAGGTTATGGGAGCAAAAAATCCATTGGCAAAGTTTTCCGTAGGGACGGCATTGCAGTATAAATAATTGTGTAGGGCGCAAAAAAAACTCCGGAAGCACCGGAGTTTTTTTGCCTTACTGGGAGAACGGGTTACTCTGTAGCTTTATTGGCTTTTGCCATCAGATAAGTTGCTATTACATCGGCGGTACTAACTGGTAAGGTTGAAAAGATGCCTTCAAGAAAAACATCTAAGCCGCTTATTAAAAATATGTTGCTACGCTTAAACCCTTTGAACCATTTATATGCAAAAAATGCTCCTGCAAATGGCCAGCTGAAAATCAGCCCTATATGCGGTATTATAGAAAAAATATCGCAGAGAATAGCAATGATAAGCCATATAAAAAAGGCTAAAAGTCCAAATGTTTCCGGGGCGGGCTGGGCTATTTCTTCTTGTTCGGTTTGCATATTTTTTAGTTTTTTATGCGATACATCAATGCCTCGGCAATATGATCGTGTTGGATATTGTTAGAAAGTGCCAAATCGGCAATGGTCCGGGCAACTTTCAAGATGCGGTGGTATCCCCTGGCGGACAGTTTGCCCGAATCAATATATTTTTTAAGCAGCGCCCCTGATGTTTCATTATACCCGCAGTATTTTTTTATCTGTGGGATGCCCATTTCCGCGTTCACTAATATGTGATCATTGGCAAAACGGTGGGTTTGCATGTTCCGCGCGGCGGCAATGCGTTCTTTTACTTGGTTGCTTTGGTTTTCTCCGGCGTCCGTAGTTAGTTTTTCATATTTTACCGCTGGTACTTCAATGAAAATATCAATTCGGTCCATTAGGGGGCCTGACAGCTTGCGCTTATACATGGTAATGGCGCCTTGAGCGCAGGTGCAAGGTTTTTCCGGACTGTTTAAAAAGCCACAGGGGCAGGGGTTGGAAGCCCCTACTAGCATAAACCGGCAGGGAAAGGTAAAGGTGTGCCGGGCCCGCGAAACAGTTATTTTTCCCTCTTCAATAGGTTGACGCAGTGATTCCAAGACATCACGGTGGAATTCCGGAAATTCATCTAAAAATAGCACTCCCCGGTGGGCTAGCGTAATTTCTCCCGGCCGCGGCGGACTACCTCCGCCAATCAGTGCCACATCGCTGGAAACATGATGGGGAGCCCGAAACGGCCGTGCCTGCATTAACGGTTTGTTCTCGGGTAATAATCCGGCAACACTATAAATTTTAGTAACCTCCAGAGATTCTTCAAAGGTCAGTGCGGGCAAGATGGAAGGCAAGGATTTTGCCAGCAAACTTTTACCTCCTCCTGGCGGCCCGGAGAAAAATAAATTATGCCCGCCGGCAGCTGTGATTTCCAGGGCTCGCTTGGCATATTCTTGGCCTTTGACCCAACTAATATCAATCAGAGTCTCATTAGCTTGTGATGTTTGGTCTGTGGGCTGTAATAAAAAGGGGGCAATGCGTTTTTTGTTTTCCAGATGGGCCAGGGTTTCGGCCAGTGTTTGCACGCCAATCACGTCCACATCTTTGATGAGCGCCGCCTCGGCCGCATTTTGCAGGGGCAAGATAATTTCTTTGATGCCGTGGCTGCGTGCCAGCAAAGCAAATGAAAGCGCCCCTTTGATGGGCCGTAGCTTGCCATCCAGCGCAAGTTCTCCCAGACAAATCTTCCCATCAGAAACAAAATTAGTCTGTTTTGAGGCAATTAAAAAAGCCAAGGCGATTGGCAAATCATACAGCGAACCCTCTTTTTTCAAATCAGCCGGGGCAAGGTTGACTAAAATCCGGAACGTCCGAGTGTGGGGTGATAATAATTTGGCGGATTTGATGGCTGATTCTATCCGTTCTTTTGATTCTTCTACCGCTTTGTCGGGCAAACCCACAATGGAAAACGACCGCAATCCATGCGAAACATCAACTTCCACTTCAACTAGCTTGGCGTCCAAGCCCGTGATGGCCGCCGAAAAAACTTTGCTTGGCATATACCCATATTCCTATTACTTATTGCAGTCCATGCACAGCCTTGCTTCTGGGCAGACCATTAGTCGGTCTTCGTTGATTCCCTTGTCACACTTTTCGCACGTTCCGTAATTTCCCGCTGTCATTTTTTCCAGGGCATGGTTTACGTCTTTAAGTTTTAATTCAAGACTGTGTTCCAGGCTCAGTAAATTATCGTATTCCTGCATCTCGCCGGCTTTTTCCTCCATATCGGTGTCATCAGCTTTGACCGGTTTTACATCCCAATTGTCTTTGACGTTTTTATCGCGTTCGGCAAAACTTTCCAATTCTTTTTCCAGGGAAGATTTTTCTTCCTGTAATTTTGCAGTTATTGTTTTGATAAATTCTTTATTCACGGTAATTCAATAGTTAAATAGTTAATTTGCATTTGCCCATTTTTCAATGTCCTCCATAAATTTACGGCGTTGTTCGTTTTCCGCCGTGGCCGTTTCCATGAGTTTTTCCCTTGGCGGCGTAGTAGGTTGGGCGGGCTTTGGCGGCGCCTCTGCCTCTATTTTTTTTACTCCTTCACTAAGGGAAGCAACACTGGCGGTAATTTCCTCTTTTTTCTGCGAAAGTTCGGTACGCTTCGCCTCAACATTGACGATGTTTTTTTGGACATCAGCCAATTTTTTCTCAACCATCCAACGCTGTTTTTCCAGTGTTTCTTTTTTGATTTCGTCAGGTTCTTTTTCCTGGCGGTCAATTACGCTTGATAGTGATTGCTCTAATTGTTTTTGTTTAGCCGGATTGTTGCTTGGCATGACAACCTTATCAACCTCTTTTTCCACTGCCTTAAGTTCGTTTTCCAAGGTTGATTTTTGTTTTTCCATCAGGAAAATCTGTTGCTTTTGGGCTTCGGGGTCTTTTTTCACCGTTCCCAAATCCAATATTTTCCGGCTCTCCTTGGTCGCATCAGCTTCCCGGAGCCTGGCCAGGTCCTTTTTCATCGTCCGAATAGCCGTTTTTTGGATGGTTTCCTGTTGGTCAATAGCCATACTACTAGTAATCAGTAACAGGTAATCAGTAATTAGTAAATTCTTTTTACCAGTTACTCGCTACCAGTTACTTTTTTGTTTTTGGCGTAAATCCCGCGTCTTTGGCAGATAAATTAATCCTACCTAAGTCATCAATACCCATAACGATAACCGGGATGGTTTCACCTTCCTTGACCACTTCCTGCACATTTTTTATTTGGTACGATACAAATTTGGAGATGTGCACCAATCCTGATTGCCCGGGCAAAATATCCACAAATGCCCCAAAGTCCATGATTTTGCGTACCACGCCTTCAAATTTTTCCCCTACAGCCACCTCGCGCACCATACTGCTGATTCTGGCTGCGCAGGCATCCACACCCGCCTGGCTTTGGCCGGTAATAAATACGAGGCCCGAATCCTCGATGGAAATGCTTACGTCAAATTCGTCAATCATCTTATTGATGACGCTGCCCTTTGGCCCAACCACCTCTCCGATCCTGGCCGGGTTGATCATCATAGAATGTATCTTTGGCGCATACGGCGAAAGCTGTTTGCGCGGCTCAGCAATTCCCTCCTTTATTATATCAAGAATTTTCAATCTTGCATCTTTTGCGCGGCGCAAAGCTTCCTGCATGATTTCGGCGCTAATGCCATCAATTTTAATGTCCATCTGGATGGCAGTAATGCCATTTTTGGTACCGGCCACTTTAAAGTCCATGTCACCAAAATGGTCTTCTGGACCCTGAATATCGGTCAAAACCACATGCTTTCCTGAAACCTCGTCTTTGGCGAGACCAATGGAAATTCCAGCCACGGGTTCTAAAATAGGCACGCCGGCGTCCATTAAGGCAATGGTTGCCGCGCATACCGAAGCCATGGAAGTGGATCCATTACTACTTAAAGCTTCAGACACAATTCTGATAGTATATGGGAAAACGGCCGGATCAGGAATAACTGGTAGTAATGCCTTTTCAGCCAAATGTCCGTGCCCGATTTCACGCCGTTTTGGTCCGCGCATTGGTGCAGTTTCCCCGGTGGAATATGGCGGAAAATTATAGTGGTGCATAAAGCGTTTTTTGCCAACCACTTCCATGCCTTCCAAAATTTGCTGGTCATCCGGGCCGCCGAGGGTCAGGATAGACAAAATTTTGGTCATGCCTCGGTGGAAAACACCAGATCCATGCGTGCGTGGCAACACGGCCACTTCAGCCCACAATGCCCTGATTTCATGGTCTTTTCTGCCATCGGGCCGTTGGTTTTTTTCAATGATGTTATGGATGATAATCCGTTCCATTTCTTTTTCAAAAAATGGCAGTACCTGCTTTTCCTTGCCGGTATCGGGATATTTTTCTTTGATATAGGTAGTTAATTCGGTGCGCAATTCTTCGGCCGGGCCTAAGTTCTTTTCCCCTGGCGCAGCGTTGGTGATGGCTTTTTCCAACCGGTCACCCAAAAACGCCTTGATGTCAGTTTCAATATCAGAATGCACTGCTGGTTGAAATGTTTCTTTTTCGCGGCCCACCTTGGCAATGATGTTTTTCTGGAAATCAATGATTTGTTGCAATGTTTCCTGTGCAAATTCCACCGCAGCCATGACATCGTCTTCGGCTACCTGCTTGGCTCCCATTTCAATCATGTTGATCAATACTTTGCTGTCTTTCAAAATGGCGGTAAACGTCAAATCCATGTCGCCTTCAGCACGTTCTTTGTATGTTGGATTGATAATAAAATTTCCGCCCACGCGCCCGATGCGTACCGCCCCCAATGGCCCATTCCAGGGGATTTGCGACATTCCGAGGGCTATGGAAGCGCCAACCATGGCGGCAATGTCTGGGTCGTTTTCCTGGTCCCAAGTCAAACAGGTAATAATCACCTGCACTTCTTTTTTGAAATCTTTTGGGAATAATGGCCGTACTGCCCGGTCAATCATTCGGCTGGTTAAAACCGCCTCGTCCGTTGGCCGGCTTTCGCGCTTTAAAAAGCGACTGCCATAAATTTTCCCGGCAGCATAAAACTTTTCCTCGTACTCCACCATTAGCGGGAAAAAATCTTTCCCCTCAACACTATTTTGCGAAAGTGTGGCGTTGGCGATAACCTCGGTTTCGCCATACTGCACTACGCATGATCCACTTGCCTGTACCGCCCATTCGGGAAACTTCACCTTCAGTTTTTTCCCGCCCACCATAAGCTCAAATGCTTCTTTTTTCATTATTTTTTGCAGCGATCCGAATAACCCGAATCTTCATCCGAATAACCCGAATAATCCTGCCGCCCAGCGGATTCGGAACATTCGGATGCTATCCGTAAATTAGGATCGCTATTAATTATTTTTTTAACAAAAACTTTTCATTCCCGTCCAGATCAATAAACTCGTCTGCCACTTCAATTAATTTTCCTGAAGTGGTTTTGCCAAACGCCAATATTTCCACGCGCTTGCCCTGGTTTTTTAAGTATTCTACTAGTGGAATAAAGTCGCCATCGCCAGAACAAAGTACAATAACATCTAAACCGGGCGATGTACGGATAGCATCAATAACAATACCCACGTCCCAATCAGCTTTTTTGGCGCCGCCATAAAATTCCTGCAAATCGCGTACCCGGGTTTCAATGCCTAGCTTGCTTAATGCATCAAAAAACGGCTTTTCTTCGCCGGTTTTTGTGCGCACCACGTATCCAAACGCCCGGATGAATTTACGTCCCGCCACCGCGGCCTTGAGTACTTCAGCAAAATTAACCTTTGACTGGTACAAATTCCGCGCCGAATAATACAAATTCTGCACATCAATCAGGACTTCGACCCTTTGTTCTTTTGATTTAGTTAGCATACAATAGTTTTTAGTTGATAGTTATTAGTTTTGGTTTTGCAGTTTCTAGTTTTAACTGTTAACAAAGTAACTAAAACTAATTACCAATAACTATTAACTATTTTTTCAGGCCGATCTTTTTAATGACATCCTTGTAGCGTGCTTCGTCTTCCTTCATTAAATAGGCCAATAATTTCTTCCTTTTTACTACCATGCGCAATAGTCCGCGCTTAGAGTGCAAATCTTTTGGGTGGTCTTTTAAATGCAAAATCAGGGCATCCATTTCTTCTGAAAGCAGCCCAATTTGCACATCGGCAGAACCGGTGTCTTTTTCGTTAATGGCGTGCGCTTTGACAATCTTTACCTTCTTCTCTTTTTTTAACATTGTTGATATAAAACCAGCTTCCGGCTGGCCTGTTAGATAATGGGCTAAGTATAGTATGTTTTTTTATATTTGTAAAGTGTCGCGTAATAATTTATAAAATAAATTAAACGCGACTACAACGTAAAATTTGCTTTGCAAATTTGTTCGTTGTGCTCCCAGTTGGATTCGAACCAACGACCTTATCCTTAAGAGGGATTTGCTCTACCAGCTGAGCTATGGGAGCGCGGGGTTTGCGTTTAAAACGAACTCCAGGCGCCAGTGTACCCTATCAACATTAACACAATGCTGATGAACAGCCAAGAGCCGAAGATGAACATCAGGGCAATAACAGATCCCCAGAGCATGGTTTTACCCATGTCGTAATATTTGGGTGCGGCGCCCGAAACCATAATTAAAATGCCTCCGGTCACAATCAACAAACCCGCCAATGGCACAGAAATGGTCCAAACGATAAAGTTGTATATGCGTAGCGCCATCACAAAAATATCAGCCATTTCACATCGGCAATCAGGGTATTGGCCACAGGGTACCAGCGAGCCGGCGGTGTCGGGGTGGACATAGTTTATACCGGTCGGGTCAGGCGGAGGGGGAAACACATGCGGCACATCGCACTCAACGGCACGGACCGGTAGTGAAAAAGAAAGCAAAGACAAAGCCAGGAATGAAAGAAGGGTTATGGAAAAAAGTTTCTTCATAAAAGTTTACCCTGAGCGAAGTCGAAGAGTTTACACTGAGCGAGCGTAGCGAAGTCGAAGCGTTTACACTGAGCCTGTCGAAGTGTGCTCCCGGAGGGATTCGAACCCCCAATAACAGGTTCGAAGCCTGTCGTGATATCCGTTTCACCACGGGAGCAGTTTTGCTAATCATACATAAAAAATTGAAATTAATCAATTTTGGGGATAAGATGGTGGTATGGTCATTCCCAAAGAAGTTAAAATTATACTGGAAAAACTGAAAAGCGCAGGCTTTGAGGCCTACATCGTCGGCGGATGCGTGCGCGATTTTTTATTGGGGCACGAACCAAAAGACTGGGATGTGACCACTAATGCCAAGCCTGAAGAAATTCAAAAGGTGTTTCCCGACAGTTTTTACGAGAATACGTTTTTAACGGTGACGGTCAAGATGCCTGGAATGGAGGTAGAAGTAACTACTTATCGATCTGAAGCCAAATATTCTGACAAGCGCCATCCGGATGCGGTGGAATACGCGAAGACGTTGGAGGAGGATTTAAGCCGGCGGGATTTTACCGTCAATGCAATGGCGATAGATCATGAAGCATGGAACATGAAACATGGAACAGGGGTGATCGACCCGTTTGGTGGCCAAGAGGATTTAAAGAAAAAAATTATCAGGACGGTGGGAAATGCCAATGATCGTTTTGGGGAAGATGCGTTGCGTATGTTGCGGGCGGTGCGGTTTGCGGCAGTGCTTGATTTTACGATAGAAGAAAAAACGGCTGAAGCGATAAAAAAGAACAGCCTGTGGATTGATGCCGTTTCAAAGGAGCGCATCAGGGATGAGTTTGTGAAAATGGTTATGTCGCTCAGGGCAGCTGACGGTGTTGAGTTGCTGCGGGAATTTGGTTTGCTGAAAATTATTATCCCGGAATTACAAGAAAATGTAGGGGTAGGACAAAATAAGCATCATATTTATGATTGCTATGAGCATGCCTTAAAGGCGCTGGAGTATACGGCTAAGAAAAAATTTAGCTTGCACGTGCGTCTGGCCGCCTTGTTACACGACGTTGGAAAGCCGCGGGTGAAAATGGGAGAAGGCAAAGAATCAACGTTTTATAACCACGAAATGATTGGGGCTCGCCTGGCCTTCCAAATTTTGCAGCGCCTGAAATTTTCCAATAATGATGTTAATGCGGTGGTCAATTTGGTGCGCCACCATATGTTTTACTATAATGTGGATGAAGTGACGGAATCTTCCGTGCGCCGGCTGGTTAAAAAAGTGGGCCCTGAAAATATGGAGGCGCTTTTACAGGTGCGTGAAGCGGATCGGATTGGCAGTGGTGTGCCAAAGGCAGAGCCCTATAAGCTGCGCCACTTAAAATATATCATTGAAAAAGTTTCCAAGGACCCGATTTCGGTCAAAATGTTAGCGATAGATGGCAAAGACGTGATGGATGTGCTGGGTATTGCGCCAGGGCCAAAGATAGGACAAATTTTGGACGCGCTATTAGGACATGTGCTTGATGATCCATCTAAAAACACCGCCGAATTTTTGAAGAGTGAAATTAAGGTTCTGGGCGCGCTTAGTGAAAAAGAATTACAAAGCCTGGCCGAAAAAAGCAAGGAAGATACATTTGGCGCACAGTCAGTTGAAGACGAAAAAGTGAAAAGCAAGTATTGGGTGAAGTAAAAACCCGCGTGCCCTATCGGCACGCGGGTTTTTAGCTATTTATTCCTGTCAGCCCGCATGTTTTCTGGGCGCAGAGTGTCCTTAGTATTTTCTGTACCCCGCTTGGCCGATTCTTCATTTTTCCTTGCAGTATCTCCTTGCATATTGTGCGGCCTTAAGGCGTCACGCGTTTTTTCAGATGCGCGATCCTCTGATTTTTCGGTGTCTGTTTTTGGGTCATCCATAATATTATTTTTTTAACGTTAATATTGCTATTATATCCGACCTTTGCGTACCACTTAAGACGCTGCCAGAAGTCGTTGCTTACAAGCTTTTTTGCTTTACATTTTGGCTATAAGGTCTATGATGAGTATAGTCTTACTATTAACTATTATTACCTATGGAAAATACGGTTATTAATCCACATAACGAATTAGCATTGCCAAAGCGTAATTTGCCGCGCGATGTGTTTTTGCATTTGTTAGCCATGGTCACTTTATACTGGTCTGCCATCACGTTTATCATGCTGCTTTGGCAACATGTGAACTATTTTTTTCCTGACGCGCTCAACATATACTATAGTGGCCTTGCTAGCCCCATCCGCTTTGCCATTGCTTCGTTGGTAATCGTCTTCCCTATTTTTATCCTGGTTTCATGGTTTTTAAACAAAATTTATGCTAAAGAAGCCGGGGTGCGTGAAAGTAAAATCCGCAAATGGCTGATTTACCTGACTCTGTTTGTCGCTTCACTTGTAATTATTGGCGACTTAATTAGCATTATTAATACTTTTTTGGGTGGTGAGCTGACCATGCGTTTTATTCTGAAAGCGCTTTCGGTTATTGTAGTGGCCGTGGTGGTATTCTGGTATTACTTAGATGATGTAAAAAGGCCAACCTCTTCCCCATTGGCGAAATATTTTGCCTGGGTGGCCGGGGTTGCCGTGGCCATTGCAGTTATTGGAGCCTTTTTTATCATTGGCTCTCCCATGAAGGCGAGGTCAGAGCAGTTTGACCAGCAACGCCTAAGTGATCTGCAAAGCATCCAGTGGCAAGTGGTAAATTACTGGCAGAGCAAAGAGAAAATGCCAGCCAGTCTAGCTGATTTAACGGACTCCATTTCTGGTTATATGGCTCCGGTTGACCCTGAAACGGGCAATGCGTATGAATATCGGGTAAAAAATGCAGCGGGATTGAATTTTGAATTGTGTGCCACATTTAACCTTGAATATGCCGAAGGACTTGATGGCAGAACACCAAAAGCTATGCCCGTGTATCCATATGATGATATGAACTCCCAAGCTTGGAGCCATGCCGCCGGCCGTATCTGTTTTGACCGGACGATTGATCAGCAATTATATCCACCACTCACTAAGGGAAAATAAGATGGAACTAGAACAGTCAAAAAATCCCGAACAGGAAAAGGCCACTAATATGGAGATCACCTTATTTCTAAGTCAACACATTGATAATCCTTGTGAAGTTGAGGTGTATGCTGGACAAAAGGAAAATATTCGGGGTTTTTATCTTAAGGAGGCTGAAAAAATTCTCTTAACTATGACAGATGAAAATGCCAGAAAAATGATGGAAGAAAAAATTGCCGAGTATAAAGAATAGAATATGGACACCAGGCAACTAGGCGAATTAGGTGAAAAAATAGCCTGTGGATATCTTGTTGAAAAGGGGTTTACTATCCTGGGGAAAAACTATAGGATAACGTTCGGAGAAATAGACATTATTGCGCGTCATAAAGATATTATTCATTTTGTGGAAGTAAAAGCCCTTCGACAGGCTCAGGGCGAGCCATTAATCGAGGGCTTTTTTCCTGAAGAGCATGTCAATTACAAAAAGCAGCGAAAATTGCTGCAGATGGCCCAGATCTGGCTTGAGCAAAACCGTTATCCACAAGATTTCCCCTATCAAATAGATATCGTGGGTATTTTGGTAAATGAAACCGTCCGCAGCGCCAAACTCCATTATTTTCCTAATGCCGTCGGGGGATAGTCATCTTCCTACGCGCGCCATTTGTTGACAAGAGATTTTGTTACTGTATACTTAATTTATACCTGGGGGGTAGGTACTAGTAACCTATAAAACTATGATTTCACATAATAAACAAAAAGCCTTGATTAGTTTCAAAAAAGCTCAAAGCCATATCTCAAAAATTATAGAGATGGTTGAGCAAGATAAATATTGCATTGATGTTATGCAGCAGAATTTGGCTGTGCTTGGTTTACTTAAATCAGCCCACAAAATGCTAATGGAAAATCATTTGAATATGTGTTTTAAGGACGCAATGGCAAGTAAGAATGAAAAAAAGAAACAAGAAATGACACAGGAAATCCTTAAAGTTACTAACCTATTCAATAAATAACATGGCACAAGAACAAACATACTATATTAAGGGAATGCATTGTGCCGCTTGCGAAATCCTGATTGAAAAGAAGCTCTTGGAAATTCCAGGTGTTAAAGCTGTTGATGCCTCAATTGTGGATGGAAAGGCTGTTGTCGAATACGAAGGTGAAAAACCTGCTTTAGGTTTCTTGAATAACATTTTCAGGAAAGATAATTATTCCTTTTCAGAAAGCCAAAGTTTTGTTGCTGAAAATACTAATACTTCGGGAAACTCAATGTTGCTTGGTTTGGCTATAGCAGTAATCATTATTGCGGTATTTTTAGGATTAGAAAGAATGGGAATATCTGGATTTTTTAACATAAGCTCTAGTTCCTCGTTATTCTCATTCTTTGGTTTTGGGATATTGGCTGGTTTTTCCAGTTGTGCTGCATTAGTGGGTGGTATTGTATTATCTATGGCAAAGCAATGGAGTGAACTGTATTCAGCAGAAGACTCTTCTGTTAAAAAGCTACAACCACATATTTTATTTAATACAGGACGCATTTTATCTTATGCAATACTTGGTGGAGTTTTAGGGTTAATTGGTAGTAGGTTGTCGTTATCTTTCACGGTAACAGCCTGGCTCATTATTGTTATTTCCCTGTTAATGATTACGCTTGCCCTTCAAATGTTAGACATGAAAGCATTCAGAAAATTCCAAATTAGGTTGCCCAAAAGCATTACCCAAGGAATTGCCAATGAAAAGAAATTTAAAGGCAGATATATGCCATTTATGATGGGAGCGGCCACTTTCTTTTTACCTTGTGGCTTTACCATTACCGCCCAAACCATTGCCTTGCTATCGGCTAATACAATCCAGGGAGCTTTGATTATGGGACTTTTTGCCTTGGGGACAGCTCCCGTACTCTTGCTTATTGGCATATCCAGCGTAAAATTTCTTTCAAAGCCGCACTTAGCATTAACTTTTTCAAAAGTAGCAGGGTTTTTGGTATTATTTTTCGCTATATATAATATTTATAATCAAATACAATTATTATGAACCAGAAAATTATTCAATATGGGTCAGTCGCAGTTATTATCGTTGCTGTTTTGATTTCAGGATATATCATGTTAAATCCGAAATCCGAAGCACGAAATCCGAATACGAGTGGTTTGGCTCCAATAGTTGATGGAAAACAAGAAGTTAAAATGACTGTGCTCGCCGTAGACTACTCCCCTCGCACTTTTAAGGTAAAAGCAGGCGTGCCAGTAAAATGGGAAATCACTTCCTCGGGTCAAGCTGGATGTGCCAGCGGAGCCGTATATATCAATGGCTTAGTAGAAAGTCCCATTTACTTAAATCCAGAGCAGGGACAAGTTAAAGTGGTAGAATTTACGCCGCAAACACCAGGAACATATAAATTTAATTGCAGTATGAATATGGCGCGCGGAACTATAGAAGTTATTAACTAATTTAAGTCAATGATTTCAAAAACTTTCATCATAAAAGGGATGCACTGTGCTTCTTGCTCAAGCCTTATAGAAATGACCCTCAAGAAAATTGAAGGAGTATTTTCTGTGGAAGCTAATTATGCAACTGAAACCGCTAAAATCTCTTTTGATGAAACAAAAATTACTCCAGAAAATCTTTCAAAAAAGATAGAGCCTTTGGGTTATTCATTTATTATGCCAGCTGAACACGCCGCCCACACTGGTATTGGCCAATCCAAAAAAGAAAAACTGGCTGAAATCAAAGAGCAGAAAAATAAAGTGTTATCGGCTATCCCACTTGCCGTAATTAGTATTTTTATTATGGGCTGGGACATATTGGCACAATTTAATTGGGTTCCTGCCATGAATTATACAACCAGTGAATTTTTCCATCACCTATTACCGATTATAGCCACCTATATGCTTTTTGTAGTTGGCAAGCCGTATCTTTTAGGGATGTATCGGTTTTTTCGTTATGGGAAAGCAAATATGGACAGCTTAATTGGTATTGGGACTTCTGTCGCCTTTTTGTATAGCTTCATTGTAACGGCCTTTGAAGAACCACTGGCTCAATTCATTAATGTCCAGCACACCTACTATGATATTACCATTGTAGTTATTGCTTTCATTACTCTTGGAAAATATTTAGAAGCCAAGTCAAAGTTAAAAACAGGGGACGCCATAGAAAAGTTACTCAACCTTCAAGCCAAAACAGCATTGGTGATAAAAAACGGCAAGGAAGTGGAAATTCCGGTAAATGAAGTAAAACACGGGGACCTGATTATTATCAAACCCGGGGCTAAAATTCCTGTTGACGGCATTATTACCGAAGGCAGTTCGTTTATTGATGAATCAATGGTTACTGGCGAACCTATGCCAACAGAAAAGAAAGTTGGAGATTCAGTTGTTAGTGGAACTCTAAATACTAACAGCACATTTACGTTTAAGGCCACTAAAGTTGGCTCTGAAACTTTACTCGCTCATATTGTTAAAATGGTGCAGGATGCCCAAGGAAGCCGAGCACCCATTCAGGCTTTGGCTGATAAAATTTCCAGTGTCTTTGTGCCAATAGTTTTAGTGATCTCTGTAGTTACTTTAATTATTTGGCTTACCGTGGGAACATATTATCTAGGTTTTTCCCAGGCTCTTTCCTTGGGATTAACTTCTTTCGTAGGTATTCTTATTATTGCTTGTCCCTGTGCATTGGGTCTGGCTACGCCTACGGCAATCATTGTAGGTGTCGGCAAAGGAGCGAGAGAGGGTATTCTTATTAAGGATGCCGCAACGCTGGAAAAACTTCACAAGGTAGACACGGTTATTATGGATAAAACAGGAACGCTAACCCGCGGCAAGCCGGAAGTAACCCATGTTTCAGACGAAAGCATTATGCAAATTTTTGCTTCTCTGGAAAGTAAATCAGAGCATCCAATTGCTTCTGCTATTGTGGCTTACGCAGCTGCGCGAAACATTTCTTTGCTGCCGGTTTCTGATTTTTCTGCGATTCACGGAAAAGGGGTGAAAGGCGTCATTAATGGTAAGAAATATTTTGCCGGCAACGCAAAAATGATGATTGATATTGGGCTAGAGGTTGATGGCGGGCCACAGCTTGCACTGGCCACGAAAGAAAAAGTATTGGGAACCGTTATGGTTGCCGATGCGGTAAAACCAGAAGCGATTGAGGCTATTAACAATCTTCACAAACTTGGTATTAAAACGGTTATGCTTACGGGAGATAGTAAAAATACCGCCAACGCTATTGCCAAAGAGGTTGGCATTGACGAAGTGATTGCGGAAGTGCTTCCTGAAGATAAATTGAATACCGTAAAAGAGTTTCAAAAGAAGGGAAGAATAGTTGCTATGGCTGGAGACGGGGTAAACGATGCTCCTGCACTTGCCCAAGCTGATGTGGGCATTGCTATGGGAACGGGAACTGATGTGGCTATAGAGACTGCTGGAATCACTCTTTTGCACGGAGATGTCTCCAAGATAGTTAAAGTCATTAAATTATCGAAAATTACGATGAGAGGCATTAAGCAGAATCTTTTTTGGGCCTTTATCTATAACTTGGCGGGTATACCGCTTGCTGCAGGTTTATTTTTCCCAATATTCGGCTGGACATTGAATCCCATTTTTGCTGGACTTGCCATGGCTTTTTCAAGTTTGAGTGTAGTAAGTAATAGTTTAAGGATTAAGGCAAAGAAACTATAAAAACTAAGCCTTTTTGGGGGGGGGCGAGCTGACAGCGCGGTTTATTTTAAAGGCGCTATCGGTGATTGCCGTTTCCTTCCCCATTAGCCGGTGAATATCTTGTTGAAAAAGGGTTTACCATCCTGGGTAAAAACCATAGGGTAAAGTTTGGAGAAATAGATATTATCGCGCGGCATAAAGATAGTATTCATTTCGTGGAAGAAAACCGTTATCTACAGGATTTTTCCTATCAAATAGATATTATTGGTATTTTGGTTGACGAAGTCGTTCGCCGCGCCAAGTTGCATTATTTTCCGAATGCGGTTAGTGGGTAATAGTGAAATCAACGAGACCCGGCCTCGTTGCGAAATCATTGACGTAATTAAAATAGTGTGCTAAATTAAAGAGATGTCTGAACCTTGAAAACTGAACTCTGTCTTTGGAGATTTTGATGAAGACTTTGATGACGGTCACTGGTTATTTTCTGGAACTGAAAGCCGTTTTGATTTCGGTCAACCGGCAGGTGTGGGGTATTGATCCCTGGTATGTGGCCTACAGCTGGATTGCGGAAGCTTTTTCGTATCTGACCAATGTGGCGCCATTCCTGTTTGTCGTCATTGGTGTCGGCTATGTCATTGAAACGCCAGAGCTAAGCTCGGCCGTGGTATTGGTGGGGGTTGGTGTATTCACCGCCTATTTGGCCGTGAAAAGCATCTTGGAATCCTGGTCGGATGAACGGCGCAGCCTGTTTGACAATCTGTTGTCAACTCGGCTGGAGCTATCCTATATTGAGCATCTTGCCACATTGGATTTGGGTCGCTTGACTGACCCTGCCTTTATCAAACTTGCGCGTCTGGCCGAAAGCCGGGGCAAGCAATCGGTCAAAAATCTGTGGGAGTCCCAGAAAAACCTGGTTGGCGCTACGGTTGCGGTCCTGGCATTCGCATCCCTGTTGCTGACACTTGATTGGGTGATCGGGATTCTTGCCATTTTCATGGCGGCTCCCGCGATTGCCAAGCGCTGGTTTTCCGAACAGAAACTCCGGGAGCTTGATGAAATGGAAACGCTGATATACCGCCAACGCAGTACGTTTCGCGATGCTATTTCCGATCCCGAAATGGCCATTTTGACCCGTCTGCTTAAATTAACCAAGCCATTTTTCAGCAGGTATTTTGATCTTACCGACATCCTGAAAACCAACGTCTACCTGCTTGCCCGCTTCCAAAAATGGTGGGACTTGTTTGTCGGGTTTACGATGTTGGTATGCATTGTCGTGTTCGGCCTGTATTTCTCATCTGGGTTGGTGGCAGGCCGCTATACCCTGGTAGAAATCGGAGGAATTCTTACCAGCTTGCGGTTAATCACATTTAGCATCCAGCAATTTGGCTGGTCGCTTGGCCAAATTGGCAAGGAGCGCAAAGACTACGGGTATTTGGAAGAATTTTTCCAAACCCGGCCGCTGGTTGACGAGTGCGGATGCCGTCCCATTATTTTGGCCGCTACTCCGGAGTTGAAATTTAATGACCTTACGTTTGCCTATCCCAGACAAACGAAAAATGTCATTAATGGTATTTCTTTTACCATTGCCCCCGGCGAAAAATCCGCCTTGGTCGGGCCAAATGGCTGTTGTAAGACAACCCTGTTGCGCCTGACTAGCAAGGTGTACGTTTCCAAAGGCAGTATTTGGGCTGGCCAACACCGGTTGGATGAAATGCTGCAAGATTCCTGGCTGCGTCACGTGGTCATGATTACCCAATCTGCCTCGTTGTCCGGCATGGAAATTGCCAGGGCTATCACTGGTCAGGAACGGGCAAAAGCTGATCTGCAGCGCCTCAACAAAGCATTGGCATTTGCCGGTGCTGATAGTATTGTCAGTGAACTCCCACTCGGGCTGGATACCTGGATTGGCGAAGAGTGGCCAAACGGCAAGGGGTTTTCCCCGGGCGAGCGCAAACGGTTTATCTTGGCCGCCGCCTTTTATCAGCTGCTTTGTCCACAGGTCTTCATCGCCCTGTTTGATGAACCAACGGAAAGTTGCGATGCCGAAACCAAAGCCAAGTTTTACCAGGCAATTACCCAAGCTCCCGAATTTGTCGAAAAGACCATTTTGGTAAGCCTGCACGATCCACTGTACCTGCATTTTTTTGACCGCGTGCTCCAATTTGAATCGGGCAGGCTGGTCAACGATTTGCGTGGCCCATCGGAAATCGAAGCCTATCAAGGCACCATTAGCCTGGCATTGGCCCAGGATTTGTAAATTACCCATACTCCGCTATTATCATGGCGGAGCTTTTATTTTGAGGGACTATATATTGACGGAATGCTAATATGTAGTAGTATTAAATTAATAAGGGAATGTTTCCCTTTGCACCTACACAAGGAGATCGAATATGTTCTGGTTCATCGTCTTTGCGCTGATGGTATTGCAACAGGTTGTCAATATGTGGCGGAAAGGAATCTTTTACCGCGCGGAGGTTGTTTTGCTGGGTATCTCCGCCTTGCTATGCGCATTGATATTGGCTAGTGTCACGGCTTTCTCAGTGGGTGCTCTGGTTGGTGCCCAAGAAAAGCAATGGGTTTTGGAAGAAACCGAAGAAATCATCAAGTTGGTCAGCTTGCGCGACCAACAAGGAGGGGCCGCCGGACGCTTTATGCTTGGCACCGGTACTATCGGCAACGCTGATTATTATTACTTCTACAAAGAAGTTGGTGACGGCTATCAAGCCGACAAGGTGCGCGTGGGCAACAACGCGACCATCTTCGAACGAAAGTCAGAGGCCGAAAAACAGCCGGGCAGCGAGTTGAAAATCCGTAGGATTACGTTTAAGTTGAAGTATTCTTCTTGGTTTTACTTCTCCTTCCCGCCCAATTCCACCGTAGAATACCAGTTCTTCATTCCTCAAGGAAGCTTAAAGAAAAGCTTCAGCCTGTAGTAAGGCAAATAGTGTTAAGGGCCTGGCTTTACGCCACGCCCCCTTTTTTTACCCAAAATTTGACAGTGGGACTGTTGTTTGTTAAGCTGTAAGTAACTTATCTTGATGACTAAACGATGTCCGTCTGAAAACGGGCTTTCTTTTTTATAAATTTAAAAATAGTTTATAGTTATTAGTTCATAGTTTTAGTTAACTAGTTACTAGTTAGCAAAACTAATGACTAAAAAACCAAAACTAATAACTAAAAACTAAAGACTAATATGGACATAAAAAACTTCCAGCGTGCGCTGGCGCAAATTGCTGAAACTCGGGGCATTTCGCCTGAAGCCATCATTGAAACTATTGAGGCGGCTTTGGCAACGGCTTACAAAAAGGACTATGGGCAGAAGGGGCAGAAAATAAAAGCCAAATTTAACCAGGTATCGGGTGATGCCCAGTTTTGGCAACTGAAATTGGTGGTGGATGAAAGTATGCTGTATACGGAAGAGGAAATTGAAGAAATGAAGGCCCAGAAATTGGTACCGGCTGAAGATTTTGGTGTGGCGCGCGAAGGAGAAGAGCCGATTAAAAAAGTGGTCTTTAATGCTGAAAAGCATATCATGCTGGCCGATGCCAAGAAAGAAAATAAGGGTATTGCTGTGGGCGAAGAGCTGGAAATCCCCTTGGTATCAAAGCAAGATTACGGCCGGATTGCCGCCCAAACTGCTAAACAGGTTATTTTACAGAAAATCCGTGAAGCGGAAAAAGATGTCATTGCCTCCGAATATCGAAGCAAGGAAGGGGAAATCATCTCCGGCGTGGTACAGCGCATGGAGGGAAGCGTGGTACTGGTGGATATTGGCAAGACGCTAGGTATTTTAAACCGCGAAGAACAAATTCCCGGCGAATATTACAAGCAAGCCCAACGCCTAAAATTTTATATTCTAAAAGTGGAAGAAACGCCAAGGGGAAGCGTGGTGGTTTTGAGTCGCGCCTATCCAAAACTGGTTTCGCGGTTGTTTGAATTAGAGGTTCCTGAAATTGCTTCGGGGGTGGTGGAAATTAAATCCATTGCGCGTGAAGCAGGGTATCGCACCAAAATAGCTGTGGCTTCAACAGAAGATCGGATTGACCCGATTGGCAGTTGTGTGGGCCAGCGGGGCAGTCGCATTATGGCGGTGATTAATGAATTGGGCGGAGAAAAAATTGATGTTATCGGCTGGAGCGATGACCCGCAAAAATTTATTGCCAATGCATTGAGCCCGGCTAAAGTGTCCAGGGTGCATATTGGTGAAAAAAATTCAGCCGCGGTTGATGTGGGCGAAGACCAGTTGAGTCTCGCTATTGGCAAGGAGGGCAGGAATGTGAGGCTGGCAAGTAATTTGACAGGCTGGAAGATTGATATCAAGCCGGTTGCGGCACCAAAGGAAACAAAAGCGGCAGAAGATGCAGAAGTTACAAAGGACGCACCAAAAGAAGAAAAATAGGAAGATAAACCTATGCAAAGGGAGTTAATTGTTAGATTGCACAAAAACTTTGAAGATTGTGCTCATGAGAAAAATGGGGTTGAGTTTTGGTATGCCCGGGAGTTGCAAGGACTTTTAGGGTATGATAAATGGAGTAACTTTGAAAATGTAATTGCTAAAGCAAAGATTGCTTGTGAAAATGCTAAACAGGCAGTTGCTGATCATTTTGCCGACGTCGGTAAAACGATCCAAATGCCCAAGGGGGCTAGCAAAGAAATACCTGATGTCATGTTAACCAGATATGCCTGCTATCTGATCGCTCAGAATGGTGACCCTAGAAAAGATGAAATAGCTTTTGCTATGACGTACTTTGCCGTGCAGACAAGGAGGCAGGAAGTGGTGGAGCAAAGATTGGCACAATGGGAACGGCTAAAAGCCAGGGGAAAACTTTCCATTTCAGAAAAAACGTTATCGGGCATTTTATTTGAGAGAGGTGTTGATGGGCAAGGGTTTGCTAGAATTAGAAGCAAGGGCGATGCAGCGCTCTTTGGAGGAAATACAACTCAAGATATGAAAAGCAAACTTGGTGTGCCAGAGAATAGGGCATTGGCAGATTTTTTGCCAAGTGTAACTATTAAGGCTAAAGACTTTGCTAATGAAATTACGAGTTTTAATGTAAAAAAAGATAAAAATGTAAAGGGTGAGGTACCTATTACGGGTGAGCATATAAAAAATAATAACAATGTTCGTGAAGTTCTTGCAAAGAGTGGAATTCGCCCCGAATTATTGCCGCCAGAAGAAGATATTAAAAAGCTTGAGCGAAAACTGAAGTCTGAAGATAAGAAATTACCAAAGTCAGTCAAGAAGCTAGAAAGAAAATAATTAACTTCTTTAAACTATGCCAAAACAAGAGGGCGATCCGTTACCAGAAGAAAAACCGATAAAAAATTCTCCACCAGAATTATTAGAAACAACCCCCGCGAATCAAAATCTGGAAGAACGTGAAGAAGAGTTAAAAGAAAGGCTTCTTGGGGAACTTAATCAGAAGATTGAATATGCCATGGCTTCGGACATAGAAGATCCCGAATTCGGCCATAAGCACGACATTGTAAGGTTGCAACATGATAAAACATTTATTGAAAGTATGCTTCCGAGAGATACTAAGACATTCCTTGGAACAAAATTTGGGAGTCGGGAATGGCATCAACGACTTCTTGAAGACGCGTTAAGAGAGGAGGAAATTCTTCAACAAGAAGATGCAAAACTAAGTGAAGAGTATAAGAGTGTTAGCGGAGAAATGATAAAAGCTGCGGGATTGGTTAAGTCACAGGAATTATGGTCAAAAGCTAGGAATATTTTGACTTTTGGTATTTACAAAGGAAGGGATTACCAAAAAGAATACGAAGATCTTAAAAAACATAGGGATGAGGTGCAAGAAAAAATTCTGGAAAATGAGAGAAAATTAAGGCTCGCTAAATCTCAGGAAGATTCAGCTATAAAAGCGTTAAAATAAGAAAAATAAATATTAAAAAACAAATTATTAATATATTAAAAGTATGTTAATCACCTATTTCCCTATTATCGTCTCGTTGTTCGCCATTGCGTTTGTATGGTTTCTGATTGCTAAAATCAGGAAGGCGCCTGCTGCTAAAGACAGGGCGGTGGCCATTACGGCGGCTATCCAAGAAGGGGCATACTCGTATTTAAAACGCCAATACAAAACGGTGGGAGTGGTGGCTGCGGTAATGTTCGTAGTGTTATTTTTCTTCATGGGCTGGAAAATTGCCATTGGATTTTTAATCGGGGCCGTGCTTTCCGGAGTTTCCGGGTTCATTGGTATGATCATTTCCACCCAGGCAAATACTCGGGTGGCAAAAGCGGCTGAACGCGGACTTGACCACGCTTTGGATATTTCATTTAAGGGTGGCTTGGTTACCGGATTGATGGTGGTAAGCTTGGGCTTGCTGGCTGTTTCCGGATATTACTTTGCTACGGGAATTGAAGGGTTGGTTGCTTTGGGATTTGGAGCCAGCTTGATTTCCATGTTTGCCAGAGTTGGCGGTGGAATTTATACCAAGGCCGCTGATGTGGGAGCTGACTTGGTGGGAAAGGTGGAAAAAGGCATTCCTGAAGACGACCCAAGAAACCCAGCCGTTATTGCCGACCAAGTGGGTGACAACGTGGGAGATTGCGCAGGTATGGCCGCTGACATTTTTGAAACGTACTCTGTTTCTATGGTTGCAACCATGGTGCTTGGGGCATTATTGTTCCCCCGCGCCCCGCAATTTGTTTTGTTGCCACTATTCTTGGGCAGCATTTCTATTTTAACGTCTATTATCGGTAGTTTTTTTGTGAAGCTTGGAAAATCGCAAAGCATTATGGGCAGCATGTACAAAGGCTTGGCCGTTTCTATGGTGCTTTCGGCTATTGGTTTTTATCCGGTTATTAACAACATGATGGCGGGACAAACTATTAGCGTAAATAATTTGTATGGCTCAACACTGGTTGGGCTCTTGGTGGCTGCCGGAATGTTTGTGATTACGGAATATTACACTTCTAAAAAATTCAGCCCGGTGCGTAGTATCGCCAAGGCTTCTGAAACTGGTCACGGCACGAATATTATCCGTGGTTTGGGACTTGGCATGCAGTCAACAGCGTTGCCGGTGTTATTGATTGCGTTTGGAACTATTGTCAGTTTTTGGCTAGCAGGAACCTATGGCGTGGCATTGGCAGTTGTTTCTATGCTTTCGCTTTCAGGAATTGTGGTGGGTATTGATGCTTTTGGCCCGATTACCGATAACGCCGGAGGAATTGCCGAAATGTCCGGAATGCCCGAAAACATCAGGAAAATTACCGATGCTTTGGATGCTGTTGGAAATACTACTAAAGCGGTTACCAAGGGATATGCTATTGCTTCAGCCGGATTGGCGGCACTAGTTTTGTTTGCGGCATATGGCGAAGAAGTGGTGGCAAGGTCCGGATCTGCCGAAGCCGGGGTATTCGTGCTTTCAAATCCAAATGTCATTGCCGGATTATTGATCGGAGGTTTGCTACCTTATTTATTCGCTTCATTCTTGATGGGCGCGGTGGGAAAAACGGCCGGCAAAGTGGTTGAAGAAGTGCGCCGCCAGTTCCGCGATATCAAAGGATTGATGGAAGGCACGGCAAAACCCGAATATGGAAAGTGTGTGGATATTGTAACCGCCGCCGCCATTAAAGAAATGATGATCCCGGCTTTGATTCCCGTGCTGGCACCTGTTTTGGTGGGCGTGATTTTAGGCCCGCAAGCGCTAGGAGGCTTATTAATTGGTGCTACAGTTACCGGATTGTTTGTGGGTATTTCCATGACCACCGGAGGAGCCGCCTGGGACAACGCCAAAAAATACATTGAAGAAGGAAACCATGGTGGAAAGGGCAGTTTTGCGCATCAAGCAGCCGTTACTGGCGACACTGTTGGAGACCCGTACAAAGATACTGCTGGACCTGCTATTAACCCTATGATTAAGGTGCTGAATATTGTGGCACTGTTGATTGTGGCGTTTCTGGTTTAATTTGAAGTAGTAAATTTTTTTAAGTAGTATCTAAGTTAAGATGGATATAAAGAAAATTACGCTACCAGTAGCAATTGTGGTTGTGGCAATTATTTTGGCAGCCGGATTTTATATGGCTCAGAATAATAAACAACAATCTATTGAAAGACAACAAGCGCTTGAGATGGAAGAAGATAGGGCACAGCAAAAATTGGAAAATGAAATAGCAGAGCTAAAATTAAAACAAGACGAGTGTAAGTCATTGTCATCTGGGGTGGCAAAGAGATGGAATAATATTATAGGAGTCACCTACGACAAATTCTGGGGAGAATGTGTCGTAACGTATACGGATACTAAAACCGGAGAAGTGAAGACTTCCCCGCTGAGTTTTATGCAAGATGTTAAATAGATCGCCTATCTCCAAAGAATAAATTATGAACTATAAAGGCGTAATTATAGAAGAAAGCCTAGATAGTAAAGACGTTTTAAGAGACGTCACTATTATAAGTACAAAAATTGAGCCAATTACCGAAGAACATAAAACTCCGTGGCTCAAGCAATGGACGCTGTACACAGTTGAAATCCCAGAAGAAAAAGCTGATGAAATTGTTGGAAAATTGGCAAAAGATTTAGAAACAAAACACAATGCTTGGTACGCAGATTTTAAGAATGATAAATTTCATTATATTGTGTTCAGTGGTGGCAAGGTATTCAAGGTTGATTTACAAAATCCTATTTTATATAAAGAAGCCAAGGCACACGGGATTTCATTGGGAATTCCGGAATATCAAGTAGATTTTGCGCCAGAAGATAAAATTTGGGAAAGGTAGAAAACATGAAGAAGATAGAAAAGGATTTTCTTAAAAAATTTCTATTGCGTCACGAAGGGTTACTATCGCCTGTAGATTTATTTAATAGCGTGGGAGAGCATAAAAGCGAAAAACTGATTCATAAACTGATAGCAACTGGATTTATAGAAGAAGTCCCACATAGGGTTTATGAAAGAGACTATACTTTTTACCGATTGACAGAAAAGGCTCATAGTATATTTTATCCCTTCCATCAAAAAATCTATTTTTTAATCAAAGGTGATATTAGAACAGTAATTGTTTCATCTATTGTCGCAATAGCAACCACATTAATAGCTTTAGTCCTGAATAATTTATTTACATAATATAAGCAATAATGAAAACCGAACTTAAAAAATTACCAAAATCTGAAGTGGAAATTTCCTTTGAAATGCCAGCGGAAGATTTTGCCAAATATGTAGACAGGGCGTTGGAGCATTTGAAGGGACACGTGAAAATGGACGGGTTTCGCCAAGGACAGGTGCCAAAAGAAATGGTGGAAAAGAAAGTTGGGCAGGAAAATTTGCTGATGGAAGCGGGAGATTTGGCAGTGAAAGAGGCGTACACCAAATTTGTGAACGAGAATAATTTAGAACCCATTGGCGACCCAGATGTGCAGATAAAAAAAATAGCCAAAGGCAGTGAAATGGTGTTTACGGTGAAAGTGGCAGTGCTGCCGGAAGTTGAGTTGCCCGATTATAAAAAAATCGCAGCTGAAGCCAAGGGGTTGGAAATTTCAGTTGAGGCGCAAGAAATTGACGAGGCTTTGAACTATTTGCAACGCTCACGGGCAAAATTTACTGACAAGACTGGCGCGGCAGAAAAAAAGGACTACATTAAAATTGAATATACTAGCGAGCATATTGCCAGCGGTAAACCGGTAAAAGATATTTTTATTCTGGGAGAAGGCGGATTTTTGAAGGATTTTGAAGATAATTTACTGGGTATGAAAACAGGGGAAGAGAAAGAATTTATGGCAAAATTCCCCGAAAATGCACCTAAGGAGCTGGTTGGAAAAGAGGGGAAATTCCAGGTGAAAATGCTGGCGGTGCAAACCATGGAATTGCCGGAAATGAATGACGAATTTGCTAAGGGGCTTGGGGTATTCGAAAATGTTGCGGCACTGAAAGAAAATGTGCGTGAAGGCATTACCCTGGAAAAACAGGACGCCGAAAAACAACGCAAGCGCAGCGAAATACTAAGTATCATTACCAAAGAAATTACCTTTAATTTACCTGAAAAAATGGTGGAGAGCGAACAAATCCGCCTATTTGAAGACTTAAAAAACCAGGTGAGTTCGCAGTTTAGCATCCCATTTGAACAATATCTTGCCAGTGTTAAAAAAACGGAGGAAGAAATCAAGGCAAGTTACAAATTGGAAGCCGAAAAACGGATTAAAAACTTTCTGACCCTGCGCCAGATTGGCTTGGTTGAAAAGATTGATGTTTCTAATGAAGAGCTAGAAAAAGAGATGAATAAAGAAGTGGCACGATACAGTAAAGACCAAGTTTCCAAAATTGACATAAGCCGGTTAAAGGAGTACACTAAAGGAGCGATATTTAACGAGAAAGTATTTGAAAAACTGGAGAGTTTTTCTTAGAATAATTCAAAAATAATGCCAATAGTACCAACTATTGTAGAGAGAACACAGCGCGGTGAGCGCGTATACGACATATTTTCTAGGCTTTTGGAAGAGCGTATTGTTTTTTTGGCCGGCCCGGTTACGGATATGAACGCAAATGTGGTTATCGCACAAATGCTGTATCTGGTAAGTAAGGACCCTAAAAAAGACATTAAGCTTTACATTAACAGTCCCGGCGGTTCAGTTACCGCTGGTTTGGCAATTTACGACACCATGCAGTTCATCCAGTGCCCGGTTTCCACCATTTGCGTGGGGCTTGCGGCTTCCATGGGGGCGGTGCTTTTGGCGGCGGGAACTAAAGGCAAGCGGTTTGCCCTGCCTAATGCCGAAATCATGCTCCACCAGGTGGCCAGCGGAGTTGAAGGACAGGCAACGGAAATAGAAATAGCTGCAAAGCAGATTATAAAAATCAAAGGCAAGATCAATGAGATCCTGGCCGGCCAAACAGGCCAGCCCAAAGAGGTAATTGAAAAAGATACCGACCGTGATTTTTATATGACTGCTATTGAAGCCCAAAAGTACGGGCTGATTGATGAGGTGATCGTGGGAACCAAAAAATAACGGTTAACCCTGTAGCCATAGGAATTCGTATACAAGCAACTCACCATGTTGGATGAGTTTTTTTGCTATCATTAACACAAAAAATATATGGACAATAGTATATTAATTTTGGTGCTCTCAGTGAGCGCATCATTGCTTGGAGGTTCGTTTTTTGGCTATTACATCAGGCAGGTGCTTGCCCGTCAGCGGGCCGGATCATTGGAGGCCAAGATGCTAAAAAGGGTGCAGCAGGTGAAAGAGGAGACTGCGGCATTGGTAAAAACAGCTGAAGCCAAAGCGTCTGAAGTCACAGAAAGAGTCCAAAAAGACATTGACCAGCGCAGGCGGGAGTTTTTGAAGGCCGAACAAGTGTTGCTGGACCGCGAAAAGTTGATGGATAATAAAATAGAAGTTTTCGACAAGAAGGAAAAGGAACTTGAGGATAAAGTTGTCAAAGTAAAAGGCGTCAAGGACGATCTTGAAAAATTACGCGAAGAAGCCGAAGTTAAGCTAGAAAAAGTGGCAAGCTTGACGCGCGAAGATGCCAAAAAAGAATTGCTGACTTCGGTTGAAGTGAGCAGTCAGAAAGAAATTTTAGAACGTATGCGCAAACTGGAAGAATCGGGTAAAGAAGCTTTGCAGATAAAAGCCCGGGAAATTGTAACCCTGGCTATTCAAAAGTGCGCTGTGGCACATACCCAGGAATTAAGCACCACCAGCGTTATTTTACCGAGCGAAGACATTAAAGGCCGGATTATCGGCAAAGAAGGGCGCAATATTAAGACGTTTGAAAAAATGACAGGCGTTGAGCTGATTTTGGATGAAACACCTGACTCTGTGGTTATCTCTTGCTTTAACCCTATCCGTCGCCAGATTGCCAAAATGGCACTTGATAAACTGATTGCCGACGGTCGCATCCAGCCGGCAAAAATTGAAGAAAAAGTAGCCGAAGCAACCGCGGAAATTGGCGACATTGTTAAAAAGGCCGGTGAAAAAGCCATTTTTGACATGGCATTGTTGGGCATTAATGATAAATTGATACAAATTTTGGGCCGGTTGCATTACCGCACCAGTTATGGCCAGAATGTGCTGCAGCATTCTATGGAAGTGGCGTTGATTGCCGAAACTATTGCTGACGAACTGGGCGCTAACAGCCAGGTGGCCAAGCGTGGAGGATTGTTCCACGACATTGGAAAGGCACTGGACCAGCAAATCCAGGGTAGCCACATTGAAATCGGGATCAAGATTTTGGAAAAGTATGGCGAAAGCGAAGCAGTGGTGCATTCCATGCGATCCCATCATGGCGACTATCCACATGACAGCATTGAAGCCGTTATTGTTACCGTGGCTGATAGCATTTCAGCTTCACGGCCAGGTGCACGTAAAGACAGTATTGAAAATTATTTACAACGCTTGAAGGCATTGGAAGATATTGCCAACCGTTTTGACGGCGTTGAAAAAACCTACGCTATTCAGGCAGGGCGTGAAATCCGCGTGTTTGTTAAATCTGATAAGGTAGACGACTTAGCCTCACAGAAAATGGCCAAACAAATCGCCCAAAATATTGAAGAAGAATTAAAGTATCCGGGTGAAATCAAGGTTACGGTTATCCGGGAAAATCGGGTAGTGGAGTACGCTAGATAGTTATCTTTATTCTAAAAGCATAAGCCGGTAGATGTTTCTACTGGCTTTTTGTTAATAGTCCTTATTAATTCACCAACGAGTCAACAATTTTTTTGATCGTGGCGGCATCTCGGTTGCTAATGTTTGCCGGCACTTCCAGTATGGCTATTTGCCCGTCCCCTAGTGCTATGTGTAGCTTATGCACACCCCTGTGAGTTGGAAAAGATATGTTGTGGATAGATGTATCTTTTTTATCATCTTTAATATTTTTAACCGTATATTTGCGTTCTTTTGCTTCCCAATTGACAATGGCATCGGGTTTTGCCCCATATCTTTTATAATCCCGGATAACACTTAACAGACGTCCTTTGTAGGTGTTAAGTGACTGGATACTGTAACTTTCTTTATATTTACTGATGAGGCCGAGGTAAATTTCCCCCATCCGCTGCTGGATCAGGTCCAATGATTCCCGTTCGTCTTCAGTTAGTATGCTGTCAAATAATTTCAACGCCGCCCGCCTGCCGTGCGCCGTATTAGCTGGATATTTCCGGTTTTTTTCGGCCAGATCTATGAAATCATATAAGGTATTGAATTCGTTCATGATGGTTATCTTTATACTATCTATTATACCAAAAACCAGCTATCTTTTCAAAGATAGCTGGCAGAACATAATTCAATAAATTACTTCTTTTTCAATTCCTCAAGTTCTTTTGTCAGCGCCAGCATACTGTCTTCTAGTATGTCGGTGCGTTCGGTTATCCGTATCTCAAATTGGTTGGTATGGTCAGCCAACCTTTTGGCAATATCCATCATTTCTGTGACATCTTCTATGGCAAGCAGGATAATGGGTGGAAATACTTCAGAGGTGGTATTTTCTTTATAAATCCGACGGGCATTTAAGATCATTACTTTCCGCCCGATTAACGGGAACTCATGGATAACTTCAAACCCTTTAAAAAACGTATTTTTTGGCAGGATATCTTCAAGTAGCCTACGCAACGCCGGAATATCCCACTGGCCATTACCCAGTTCATAGACAATCTTTTTTTCGGTGTCTTTTTCCTCAACTTGGAATGTTTGGTAAAAAGACTCGTTGGCTGCCATAATGCGAAGGTCTTTATCAAGAATTAAAAAAGGCTCTCGCATGACATCAACCACTGTTTTTATATACGTCCAGCTTTCTTGCCAGATTTGTTCTGTAAATTCACTGCCCCGAATATGTGTTTTGTTGTTCATATAAAATTAAGCCGTAAAATGGTAAATATTATTACAGGTGTCATGTAGAGGACTTCTATCATATAACATTGTAATATCCTATGACTATTTACGGCTTAATATTATGACGAGTCTAAAACGCCTGGAAAAGCTTCAGGCGCTATTGACCGGTGCACATGATGATTACGGAAAGATGCTCGCCGCACGCGCGTTTTTTAAGACCCAGGATCGCGTCATGAGCCAAGACATGATGCAAGACACGTTTGTCAAAACCTGGAAGTACCTTGTTAAAAGGGGAAAGATTAATACTATGAAGGCCTTTTTATACCACGTGCTCGATAATCGCATTACCGATGAATATCGCAAACGTAAAACCACATCCCTTGATACTCTTGCCGAAAAAGGATTTGAGCTGCGAGTCAAAGATACTGGTCGCCTGTTTAATATTTTAGATGGTAAATCGGCTCTTTTGTTGATTGCCCGCTTGCCTCTGCGATATCAAAAGGTAATGCGCATGAAATATGTCCAAGGCTTAACCCCCGAAGAAATGTCCCTGGTTACCGGGCAGTCCAAAAACGCCATGTACGTGCAAGCACATCGGGGGCTTGAGAAGCTAAAGCTCCTATATTATCCTCCCACCAAATAACAATAATATGATAGACACTATTATCGGCAAGGAACAATTTTTAATAGAACATAACCGGCTTTCTCCGGCAAATTTGCAGGCGACATTTGCGCTGCTCACACAATTCCAGGAAGAAAAAAAGCCTTTGCTTCAAGATGCCGATTGGTCGTTTAGGTTAAGAGTGCCCTTGATTTCATGGCTTTTGATTATTCCAAGAATCGCCCCGGAAAAAAAGAATTCCTGGATGAAACCAAAAAAAGATACATTCAGGAATTACCCAGAAACGCACTAAAAAACCGCTTAAAAGCGGTTTTTTATGTGGGGGAGACCGAGGAGATTCGAACTCCCGCTAGCGCTGCCACAGAGCGCTGTGCTGGCCACTACACTACGGCCTCCATGGAATATTGTCATACTGGTCGGGGCGCCGAGATTCGAACTCGGACTAAACGCTCCCAAAGCGTTCGTGCTACCGTTACACAACGCCCCGATGCTGATATATTATCTTAAAAACTTCTTATTGTCAAAGGCAAAATTCCATGATAATATCCAATCAACTGCAGGGCCCTTGTAGTTCAATGGACAGAACAGCGCTCTTCTAAGGCGCATATGGGGGTTCGATTCCCTCCAGGGGCACACTTCGACTTCGTGAAACGAAGGCGAAGTACCCTGAGCCTGTCGAAGGGCTTCCCTTAAGTGTTTTCGGAAGTTTTTCAAATTAGCTCAGAGTCTTCGTTTCACTGCGCTCAGTGTAAACACATTGCGGGTATCGTATATCGGTATTACCTTAGCTTTCCAAGCTAATGAGTGGGGTTCGACTCCCCATACCCGCTCCAATATTTTTGAATCTATCGTTAGAGAATAATATACTATGGAAAATATCATAGAAATACAAAACGTAACCAAGAAATACGGCGATTTTACGGCGGTTAATGATATTTCTTTTAATGTCAAAAAGGGCGAAGTATTCGCTTTTTTAGGGCCTAATGGGGCGGGTAAAACCACTACCATTAAAATGCTGACTACGCTGCTTTCGCCCACGGCCGGCCAAATGACTATCAATGGACACAATCCAAAAACACACCAACATGAAGTACGAAGCTCGTTTGGCATAGTATTTCAAGACCCGAGCCTGGATAACGAACTGACAGCCTACGAAAATATGCAATTCCATGCCATGCTGTACGGTTTGAAAAAAGCAGAGTACGCCCCACGCATTGAAGCATTATTGAAATTGGTTGAGCTGGCCGACCGCAAAGATGCGTTTGTCAAAAACTTTTCCGGAGGCATGAAGCGACGCCTGGAAATCGCCCGTGGGCTTTTGCACCAGCCAAAAGTATTGTTTATGGATGAACCAACCATTGGTTTGGATCCCCAGACCCGCAACCATATTTGGGCCTACATCAAAAATTTAAACCAGCAGGAACACGTTACTATTTTTTTCACTACTCACCACATGGAAGAGGTGGAACGCATGGCCGACCGCATTGCCATCATCGACCACGGTAAAATTTTGGCTATTGGCACTATTGCCGAAATCCTACAAAAAGCTGGAACAGATAAATTGGAAGCCGCATTTATCAAGCTGACAGGAAGCGGTATTCGTAAAGAAGAGGGGAATGTGGGGTTAAACCAAATGCGCATCAGTAATAAAATGATGAGATAACCATATGCAAGGAATTTACATTTTATGGCTTCGCCAGCTCAAGCGTTTTACCAGGAAAAAGGCCAGCATTGTTGGTGCGCTTGGGCAACCGCTCATTTTTTTGCTGGCTATTGGTTTTGGTTTAAATCCCATTTACGCCAAGGCAGGCGGGGGCAGTTATATCCAGTTTTTGGCGCCGGGAATTATTGTCATGTCGGTGCTGTTTACCTCTATTTTTACTGGGCTTGAAATTATTTGGGACAAGCAGTTTGGGTTTTTAAAAGAAACCTTGGTTGCGCCTGTGCCCCGGTATCAAATTTTGCTAGGAAAAATTTTGGGTGGTGCCACGGTAGCTATGATTCAAGGAACATTGGTATTTATTATTACTTTGATTGTCGGTTTTCGCCCGGCTTCCATTTGGAGCCTTCCCCTGGCATTTTTATTCTTGTTTTTGGTGGCATTTGTTTCGGCTGCTTTGGGAGCTGCTATTGCCGCGCGTTTGGACGATATGCAGGGCTTTCCCCTTATCTTTAACTTTTTAGTGCAGCCACTTTTTTTCCTGTCCGGCGCTATTTTCCCGCTCAACAATTTGCCGTGGGCCTTAGATATTATAACAAAAATCAACCCCTTTTCTTATGGAGTTGATGGACTGCGTTTTGCCTTTAGTGGCGCTAATGCTTTTCCTCCTGCATTAAGTATTGCCGTGCTAGTAGTTTCGGGCCTGGTAATGCTGGGATTTGGAATGTATCAGTTCTCAAAAATCCAGCTGTAGTTGTTACGCTTCTTTTTCTTCAAGCACTGCTGTCAGGATCAACTGCTTGCCGTCACGTAATATTCTAAACGTGGACTCTTCACCAATCTTGCACTTTTGCAAAATGCTCCCCAGCGTATTTTCTTTGGTTATTTTCTCTCCGTTGCACTCTAAGATAATATCAAACTCTTTCATACCTGCTTTTTCAGCCGCCGATCCTTTTATCACCGGTGGCTCGCCCAGGGCCTCGCGCACCACCAACGCTCCGTCGTCTACCGGCAACTTGTTGGCCTTGGCCATATCCTTGCTTAACAGTACATATTTTACGCCCAAAAACGGCACTACCAGTTTGCCGAACTTTTTGACTTCATGCAAATCTTTTTTGGCATAGTTGATGGGAATGGCAAAGCCGATATTTTGTGCACCCATGATCATAGCTGTGTTAATACCAATCACTCTTCCTGCCATATTCACCAATGGCCCGCCGGAATTTCCCGGGTTGATGGCCGCGTCGGTTTGAATTAAGCCACGCAAATTTTGCATCTGGTGGTCCATGCCTCCAAAGGCGCTGATGTAGCGCGAAAGGCCGGAAACAATGCCTGTGGAAAGCGTGTCGGTAAATTCTCCCAGCGGGTTTCCAATGGCCACCACTTCTTCGCCTAATTCTATGCGGCCGGAATCCGCCATTTCCAAATACGGGAAACTTCTTCCCTGGATTTTTAACACGGCCACATCATTAATCGGGTTTCGGCCCATCACCTTGGCGGAATATTTGTGGGTTGGATCAACAATAACCGTATAGTCGGCTGTCATGTCGCTCACCACGTGATTGCTCGTTAGCACATAGCCATCGCGTGAAACAATAAAGCCCGACCCTCCACCAATATCCGTTTTTTCGGTCATGGATTGGCCACCTTTGTCCGTTAGGGGCATGATGTATTCTTTCCCGCCATACGGAAAACTGTAAAAATTTTCTACGTTAGGCAGATCTCGCGAAGCCACCACGCTAATGACCGCCGGACAAGCCCTTTTTGCGATTTTAGTGATAGGGGATGTATAAAACATGTTGTTGAAATGTATAATTGCCTTATTATAGCATTTTTAAAAAAGGATTGTAAAAAGGGTATTTTTTTGATACTATCAGCGCATCGCCCCCGTCGTTCAATGGACAGGACGAATCTTTCCTAAAGATTAAATGTAGGTTCGATTCCTACCGGGGGCACACTTCGACTCGCTACGCTCGCTCAGTGTAAACACTTCGACTTCGTGAAACGAAGGCGAAGTACCCTGAGTTTTTATCGAAGGGCATTCCATGTTTTCGTTATCTTCGTTTCACTACGCTCAGTGTAAACACGTTCGACGTAGCTCAGTGTAAACACTTCGACTTCGTGAAACGAAGGCGAAGTACCCTGAGTTTTT
>CAYZAV010000001.1:211373-285512 GCA_964475855.1 uncultured Candidatus Saccharibacteria bacterium
ATCGAAGGGCTTCATTTTATGAACTGGTTTGTTTATGTCGCTAAATCAAGATTTGACCATTACTACACGGGGATTAGCAATAATCCCGAGCAAAGAATTATTGACCATAATTCTGGTGATGGATCAAAAATGGCAAAAGACCAGGGACCATTTACGTTAGTCTACGTTTCGCAGCTATTTCCGGATAAATCCAAAGCTCGTACCAGAGAGATACAAATTAAAGGGTGGACAAAAGAAAAGAAAGAGAAATTAATCAGTGAGGAGTGGACTTGAAGGAGTACAACGGCATCTTGACTTACCCCTATAAAAGGGGTAACGTACATGTATTGGGTAAATGGCTTGGCTTAGGCATAATGAGGCTCGTTTTGAGTATTATTAAGCATATTTTATGGCCAAAAAGAAAAAATTAAAGGTAAAACGAGTGGTCCTACCGGCCGTAGTGCTGGGAACTTCGGTATATTATTCTTTTGCATTTACTGGCGGTATTGTCGTAGGATATTTGCTGGCTAAGGCATTTTGTCACGTGTTTTGGAAAACGGGTAAAGTTGAATCCATTTTTTTTGACCTTGGCAAATGGCAGTTGCACTTGCACCATTGGATCATGGGGTTGATGATTTTGGGGGTCGCCTGGGCCATTGATTTTTTCTATCTCCCCGCCTTTTTTGCGGGAGTGGTCATTGGAGTTGCTGTGCAAGATATTTACGATTACAATGATTGGCACCAGGTACTGGTAAAAAACGAAGATTATAAAAAAAGATAACAAATGCCCCGTAAGGGGCATTTTTGGTGTATACTATTGGGTATTGGAGAGGTGCCGGAGCGGCTTAACGGAATAGTTTCGAAAACTATGGCCCGAAAGGGTCTCGTGGGTTCAAATCCCACCCTCTCCGCAGGATGTCCAAGTTCGAACCGAGGTAGAATAAGGACATATTTATTATGGAACCATTAACAACACTAGCAACAACGGGGACAGGACTAGCAATAGCAAACAAACTGCTTGGTAAAACAGCGGAAACGATTTCTGATGATTTAGCAAAGCTCTATAAAACAGGGCGAGATAAAATCGTCAGCGTAGCTGTTCGTAAAACTCCAAATATGGAAGACGGGAAAATCGCAAACCTGAGGGTTGCGAGAGATGTCTTTTTCAATGGATCATTTACGGATGAGGCTATATGTGCTGAATATTTTGGAGGAATTTTGGCATCATCACGAAGTGTCGACGGCAAAGATGATGCTGGTGTTTTTTATACAGACATCATTAAATCTCTATCATCAAGTCAGCTCAAGTTGCATTACATTATTTATTACATACTTAATAAACTTTGGCTTGAGATGCCAAAAGAAAAGACTAGGCCGAATGCTGGAATGGGTACAGAAACAGGGCAATACAATATTTGGTTTTCTACCATCGAACTTCAAAATTTAGGGGTTGATGTAGAAAAAGACCTAATTGCTCTACATAGTAAAGAGCTTATCGGCTCTAGCTATGAGGCTTTAGGACACAAACTTGAGGACGGCAAAGAGGTGCCTTATACAAAAGTTGGGCCTACCACACTTGGCATCCAACTCTACGCTGTCGCTCATAATAAATTACCTGTATGGAGAAATCTTCCCCTTGAAGATTTTGGTGTGTTTCCAGACATCAAGACACCGCACTTCTTTGGATTTTCTATTGATGATTTCCTTAAGAAAGGAAAATTAAAATAATTATGGCGAACAAAAACCTTACAAATGCAAAAAAGGCAAAAAATGATGAGTTTTATACTCAATTTTCAGATATTCAAAAAGAAGTAGAATCTTATCTTGAGTATGACCCAAATACTTTTAAAGGTAAGGTAGTTTACAGCAACTGTGATGACCCATTCGAGAGTAATTTCTTTCGCTACTTCGTCTTAAATTTTAATCGTTTAGGACTAAAAAGACTTATTTCAACTAGTTATAAGCCCTCTCCAGTCGCAAACACTCAAATAACACTATTTGGCGATGATGTTACCCTTGAACCAGTCAAGGGGCGACCAAAAATCGTCGCTAATAAATTTATTATCAACGAAGTTGGTGATGTTGATGGCGATGGCTCTTTTACGCTAGAAGATATTGCGAAGCAACTTAGAACTAATAAACACAACGAATGGACTCCTCTTGATAGTGATGGTGATTTTAGAAGTGCCGAATGTGTCGAGTTGCTCAAACAATCTGACATCGTAGTCACCAATCCTCCATTTAGTTTATTTCGTGAATATATTACGCAACTTTTCGAACATAAAAAGCAATTTCTAATCATCGGTAATCTCAATGCAATAACCTATAAGGAAATTTTTCCAATGATCAAAGAGAATAAGGTATGGCTCGGAAACAATGCAAGAGTTAATGGCGGTGCAATGTTCTACGAGATTCCAGAAGCTGTTGCAAACTTAGACCAAGTGCGTGAAATTAAGACTGACGAAAAAGGTAAAAAAGTATATATAACAAGAGTCCAAGGTGTACGTTGGTTTACAAACCTTGACCACGGACGACTACACCAACCAATTCCCTTGATGACTCACGCCGACGTTTTAAAGTTCAATACAAATAAGCCATTCATACACTATGACAATTATGATGCTATTGAAATTGCTTTAGTAAAAAATATTCCGAAAGACTACAAAAGCGTTATGGGCGTGCCAATCAGTTTTTTAGATAAGTATTCACCCGAGCAATTTGAGATTTTAGGGACAAGCGATAACGGCCTCGTAAATGATAAGTACAAGACATCACCTGGTTTAAAAAAACAATTTGTAGAAGATTATTACAAAGCTGGTGGCACCGGTGCCTACAAAGAAGGCAATCCTACTGCTGGTTTTTACGAAGATGGCATTGCAAAAATGGCCTACAAGCGAATTTTTATTAAGCACAAAAAGAAATAATATGAAAACAACCTTAAAAAATGATATCACTATTAAAGAAGTTTGCGACGGCTTTGTCTACAACGAACTCGAAGGAAAAGGTTTGTTTGGTCTATCTGGAAAATTAACTATTCAGCCAGAGTATCAGCGTAATTACATTTACGCTGACGGCAAACGTGACGTTGCTGTAATTGACTCAATTTTGAAAGGTTACCCAATAGGTCTAATTTATTTCAACCAAGTTGGTACTGACAAGTTTGAGGTGTTGGATGGTCAACAGCGCATCACGAGTATCGGTCGATTTATAACTGGTAAATTTGCCGTTAAAGACAAGAATGGTCACGAACAGTATTACAGCGGTATGGCTATCAGCCAGCGCGAACAAATAATGAACGCTAAATTGTTAGTGTATTTGTGTAAAGGTGATGAGCCTGAGATCAAGGATTGGTTTAAGACTATCAACATCGCTGGTGTGCCATTAACTGAGCAAGAGATTCTTAACGCTGTATATTCTGGACCATTTGTCACTCGTGCCCGCGAAGAATTTAGTAATAGCCAAAATGCTAATGTCCATAAATGGAGCGCGTACATAGCTGGTGATATCAAACGCCAAGCATATTTGGAACGGGCTTTAGATTGGGTTTCTGGTGGTGCAATCGACAACTATATGAGCATGCATCGCAATGACAAAAATATTACCGAACTAAAAAAACATTTTGATACGGTGATTGATTGGGTTTCAACTATCTTCATCGATGTTGAAAGCGAAATGAAGGGACTTGAGTGGAATAGGCTTTACGAAACTTACCATAAGAAAAAATATAACCCCTCTACTGTGTCCGCCTTGGTTCAGAGACTCTACGCCGACGGTTTCGTAAAAAGTCGCAAAGGTATTTTTGAATATGTTCTAGGTGGAGAAGTTGACACAAAGCTACTTGAAGTGCGAGTATTTGAGGATTCAACTAAGCGTTCAGTTTACGAAGCTCAAACTACTAACGCAAAGAAAAAAGGAATTTCAAACTGTCCGCACTGTGCAATAGGTCACGATGCAAACAAGGATAAAATTTGGAGTCTTGCAGATATGGACGCCGACCACGTATCAGCTTGGAGCAAAGGTGGCAAAACAATGCTTAATAATTGCGAGATGTTGTGTAAGACGCACAACCGAGCAAAAGGAAATCGGTAAAAATTATGCCTATTAATGATTTTGGTAATTGGCTAAATAATAATCAAGGTGTTCTCTCGGTCATTCTTTTCGTGCTGACAATTATTTTGGCTTGGTTCGCGGGTTTTTTTAAATGGATAAGAAATGAAGTATCAAGAGGAAAAAGAGCAAGTAAAATCATCTGTGCTTGGAGTTTATTTCCAGATAAAGAAGATAATGAATTTTTTGAATATAAATTTGCTCCGCGATTTCAAAACAAAACAGATGAAATTATCAAAGATTTTTGGATAAATTTTGCATCTTCTGGATTTGATCTCACATTAAACCAGACAGCGCAAATTTCTTTATTTGATGGTTGGAATGTAAGGGGTGATGCCCTACATCTAACATCAAAGGACAGCTATAAGTTTGCCCCTCAAAATTTTCTTGAACCATTTGAAATTGTTATTAAGCTAAGGAAAAAATTACCTGAACATGGAGCATGGCTTTATATTTCTTATGGAATTCCAAATTCTAAAAAGATTGAACTAAATTATTGTCTAACATATAAAGAACTAAAGATATTCGTTGACAGTAGTGAGCATTCAGGGCAGAAGTTTCTTAAATATATGGGAGTAACAACTAATAGCTTTTGGAAAACAAAATTTTTTAGACTATTTTCAAACTAGGAAATAGGAACCACGCCTGCGAGTCCTTTTATTCCCTCGCGTACGGGATGTGTGGCACGCTAGGGTATAGATTTAAATCGAATAATCTACCTCATTCTTACCCTTAACTAGCTTTGGTCTAGGCACCTCAAACCATTCAGGGTGAACTTTGTATATAGCTCTTAGTTTCTGTATACTTTTATCAAGATCCTCGAATTTGAGCCGTGCTTTTAGTTAAAAGTTCCGGACACCCTCTCCGCACCTACTTTCCATGTTCCCGGATAATCGCCATGAATTGCTGGCCGAATTGGGCCAGTTTTTGGTTGCCGACGCCGTAGATTTCTAAAAATGCCGTGTCTGTTTTTGGAAAATGCGTGGCCATCTGCACCAATGCTTTGTCGCCAAACACTACATAGGGTGGGACATGCAGTCGCTGGGCTTCTTGTGTCCTAATCACCCGCAGTTTTTCAAATAATAATTTGTCGTAACTGGTGTCATTGGCGGTGACTACAAATACTGGCGGCACCGGAATGTAGGTTCCGCTTTTTACGGTTGGCGCTGGCGAAAGTTTTACGCACCGGTCGCAGTTGGCGCAGTTTTGTAGTGCGTAATCTTCATTGAAATAGTTCAGCAAAAATTTGCGCCGGCAGCTGTATAAATCGCCATATTGCAACACTTTTTCCAAATTTTCGCGTGATTTTTCCCGCTCGTCATCATCGCGGATATGCTGGAAAAAATATTCTTGCTTAAATTTGTCACCGTAGGAAAAAAACAATACGCAACGGGCGGGAAGCCCATCACGTCCGGCACGGCCTGTTTCCTGGTAATACCCCTCAATGGATTTTGGCAGGCTGTGGTGGATGACCAGGCGCACGTCGGGCTTATCAATTCCCATGCCAAAAGCGATGGTGGCAACCATAATGGAAGCTTGGTCTTTAATAAATTTCTCCTGGTTTTCTCTACGCGTTTTTGCGGGTAGGCCTGCGTGGTAGGCAACTGCGTCAAATCCGCGCCGCTCTAAATGTTCCACTAATTGCTCCGTATCATTGCGCGAAAAACAATAAATAATAGCGCTTTTATTTTTGTGTTCTGAAAGTAGTGCCACAATGCCCGCCAGCGAATCTTTTTTGGGTACTACTTCATAACTTAAATTAGGCCGGTTAAAACTGGAAATAAACAGTTCGTGTGCGCCAAGGCCTAGCTGTTTGACGATATCCTGGCGTACATCTTGCGTGGCTGTGGCGGTCAGCGCAATCAGTGGAATGTTGGGGAATTGCTGTTTAAGTATGGATAAATTGCGATAATCCGGCCGGAAATCGTGCCCCCACTGGGAAATGCAGTGTGCCTCGTCAATAGCAATGATGTTTATTTTCAGACTATGCAAAAAATCCCAAAATCCCGGCACCGCCAGGCGTTCGGGGGCAATATATAGTAATTTCAGCCCGCCCGAAGCGGCGCGCTCCATCACGGCCGTAATTTGCTTAGGGGTAAGGGTACTATTGACCAGATCCGCCGCAATCCCGTTGGCCGCCAAGGCATCCACTTGGTCTTTCATTAACGAAATAAGGGGAGAAATAACAATGGCTAGACCCGGCAACATTAACGCCGGCAATTGGAAACACAGCGATTTTCCACCACCCGTGGGCATCAATACTACGCAATCGCGGCCCAAGGCGACTTGTTGGATGATTTCTTTTTGCAGCGGCCGAAAGGTTTCATACCCGAAATGTTTTTTCAGTAATGTTTCCATATGTGCATTCTACCCCATATTAGAGTTGCCGGAAATCTTGATTATCTGCGCCGATTGTTGTATTGTTAACGCCATATGATGGGTTTTTTGAATAAAAGCGCAAATCAAGCTAAATTTTTAGCTGGCACGCTACCAACCCCGCCGCCCGATGGTTTTTATCACGGAACAGCGGCAGGACGGGAATTTTCCTGGAAAGGCAAGGAATTTACTGCAGCAACGGCAACCGGAATCAATGTATTCAAAAACACCAAAAACTATCCGTTTAAAACATATCTAGGCAAAGGCGCGCTGGACAAGCAGACAGATGTGCTAAAAATCGATTACAACCTGCTCGAAAATCCCTGGTATGTCCGCCTTATTCTGGACGAAATTGTACAAGTCAACGATAATGAATATTTGGGAAAAATGTTGATAAAAATAATTCCTGGGTATCCGTTTGCATTGGGATATTTCACGCTTAAAAAGTAGTTATGAAAAAAGCCTTAGTCATTTTTGCCACTATTACTATGATAATATTAGGTGCCGGGGCATATGTGTTTTTTACATACCGCCAAACTGCCCAGAACCAGCAACCAGCAGAGCAACAAGCGCAAGAGATAATAGTAGAAGACAAAAAAATCACTGAAGAGCAAAATCCGCTTTCCATTGAAGTTTCCCACCCGTTCATTGCCGGAGCCGACGGATTTAACGCCAAAGTTGGCGCGCTCATTAATGCTGAAATAAAAAACTTCAAAGAAATGTCGCTTGAAAACGACGCCGCGGTAAAAGAAACAGATCCGCAAAGTTACGCTCAATACCCACGTGAGTATGACTTAAAAATTTCGTACGAGACCGGAGAAGTCAGCGAAAAAATTGTTAGTATTCTGTTTAGCGTGTACAGTTTCACCGGTGGCGCTCATGGCAACGGATATTTTACAGCCGTAAATTACAATATAAAAGAAAATAAAGAAATCGTGTTGGCAGATATGTTCCCAGGGCAATCAAATTACCTGAAAAAAGTGTCAGATTATTGTCTAACCGATTTAACTCGCCAAATGACTGAACGAATGGGTAGCCCAGAAAGCGGCTGGCTCCAAGACGGCGCCGGACCAAACCCGGAAAACTACCAAGCATTTTTGATAAAACCCGAAAGCATTACGTTTTACTTCGCTCCCTACCAAGTAGCAGCTTACGCGGCCGGGGATTTTAAGGTAGCAATGCCACGGTAGCGCGTACCTAGTACAACTTAACACGTCCCCATAGTTCAACGGATAGAATGCGAGCTTGCGGAGTTCGCGATAGAGGTTCGATTCCTCTTGGGGACACACATAAAATATGCGCAGCGTATTTTTGGTTTCCCCGAGGAATCGAACCTCAAAGGGGGTCGGGGAAAAGTATTTTCCCCGTGTAGGAATATTTCAAAACCGAGGGTTTTGAAGGAGCGAGTCGTCGGACAGCGGTGAGCGACTGGTTTGCATTCCTCTTGGGGGCACACTTCGACTTCGTGAAACGAAGGTGAAGTACCCTGAGCTTGTCGAAGGGCTTTCCTTAAATATTTTCGGAAATTCTTCAATGAGTTCAGGGTCTTCGTTTCACTCCGCTCAGTGTAAACACACAATCTTTTCTAAGCCGCTTCCATAGTTTAATGGATAAAATGCTGGCCTCCGAAGCTGGCGATGCAGGTTCGATTCCTGCTGGGAGCACACACTGGGAGTTTTCGTCTGAAAACTCCTCAAAAAGGCTTGAAATAGAGCTAATTTCGTCAGTTCGACACTAAAATTTAAAAAAAGGGGTGGTTTTTATTACAAAAAGCCTTAAACAAGGGTAAGAATATCATCTAACCAATGTGGACTAGGCATGGATTTTTATTTTTTATATTATGATTTAGATAGTCATTAATTCAAAGCTATATTAAAATTAAATTGACTTTTCGTGATTCTGTGTTAATCTCAATTTAGCCCATTACCAAGCAAAAAGGAGAAAAACTATGTCAGAATCTACAAAGCATGAATTATTGGAGATATCAAATGGTTATGAGGGATTGCCCAAAGAGGGAGATTTTGTGGAAAATGGGAAAGAGTATTATTGGAATTTTGTCGATACTGTAGTAGGAACTGTAGTCGATAGAGTTGATCGAGGATTTAACTCAGACATGGGCGGATATTATGGATCGAGAGTACATGTAAAAGCTGTAGAAGAGCAGATGATGCCCAGGGGTAGAGCTGTAAAATGGGAAATTCTTGATGGTCATCAAGAAGCGATGAAGGGCGATCCCAATCCAAACTATGGGAAGCTAGACAGCGATACGTCCATGCCAAATTATGAGACATATCGCAAGATGTATCGTGAATAAATCAATAAAAGCCCGACCGAAAGGTTTAGGGCTTTTTTCTTGTCTTCAAGTGATTGATTTTTGATGTCCAAAAATTCTATATTGAGACATTAGCCAGCGATTTCTGCAGTAACGGGCTGGATTGGTAATAGTCCCAAAATTTCGCCAGGTAATTTTTGAAGTTTAATATTTTACCTGTCGTGTGCATATCTTGTAAAAACCCTACTTTTGCGGGGTTTTTTGTTTCTAAATAGTTATCCACAGCTTCTCCCATTTTTAGCATTTTCCCTGGATAAAAAACCAATTTGCACGCATAAAATTAAAAGAGTAAAATGACAATTACCAATAAATAAAAAGTAAAAAATATGGATCTCACTATCACCAAGCGCGACGGGTCAAAAATACCATTTAATGCCGACAAAATTAACCGGTCCATTGAACGTGCCGCCTTTGGCATGATCGATCCTATTGCCAAGGTGACCCAGGTGGCCACCGATACTAAAGTTACCTTATATGATGGCATCACCACCGAAGAGTTGGACATGGCTACTATTAATGCTTCCGTCCAAAATATCAAAGAAGATATCGATTACGATAAAATTGCCACCCGCCTGCTATTAAAAACGGTCTACAAACACGTGCTGGGCGACTACGAAAGCCGGCAGGAGCTAGAAATTTTGCACCGGGAACATTTCGCCACCTACATTAAAAACGCCGTGGCAAGCGGCATTATGGACGCACGGATGGAAAAGAATTTTGATTTGCAGCGTTTGGCGGGGGCACTGGCCATTGACCGCGATGAGTTGTTTATTTATTCAGGCTTAGATGGTCTGCTGCACCGCTATTCGGTAAAAGACAAAAAACAAAAGCCGTTTGAAACGCCCCAGTACTTTTTCATGCGGGTAGCTATGGGAAATTCTTTTAACGAAAAAGACCCAACCGATCAGGCCATTAAATTTTACGAAAAAATGAGCCGGCACGAATATTTGGCCGGGGGGTCTACCAACATTAACGCCGGGGCTATCACGCCCGCGCTATCAAATTGTTTTTTGCTGGAAATTCATGACGATATGGGGCATATTTCAAAATCCGTCATGGACGTGATGATGCTTAGCAAGGCCAGTGGCGGCATCGGGGCTTCTATTACTAAGCTACGTGCCACAGGGTCGCCACTTTCTTCAAATAACACAACCAGCAGCGGCCCTACGCCATTTGCCAAAATTATTGATACGGCTATCCGCGCAATCCAAAGGGGAGGCAAGAAAAAAGGCGCCCTCTGTTTTTACATGGAAAACTGGCACATTGATTTCCCCGATTTTATAGAATGGAAACACAACGCCGGCGATGATTATCTGCGCATGCGCACCGCCGACACCGCTGTATTTATTTCCGACGAATTCATGCGTCGAGTTGAGGCAAAACAGGAGTGGTACATGTTTGACCCCAAAGAAACGGGGGATTTAAATGAACTCTATGGAAAGGCTTTTTCTGTCCGCTATAAAGAATATTGCGCTATGGCTGAGGAAGGAAAAATGCGGATGTGGAAAAAAGTGCCGGCCACTGAACAGTATCGTGCCATTTTGGTTGCTATGCAAACCACTTCACATCCGTGGCTGGTGTGGAAAGACCCCATTAATTTGCGGGCGCTTAACAATAATACCGGTACTATTCATATGTCTAACTTGTGCACGGAAATTTGTCTGCCCCAAGATAAAGACAATATTGCGGTGTGCAATTTGGCGTCACTCAATTTAGCCGCTCATTTGAAGAAAAAGCAGGTTGACTGGCAAAAAATGGAAGAATCGGTACGTTTGGCCGTGCGCCAATTAGATAATTTAATTGATATTAACGTACTGCCGGTGCCAGAGGCGGAAAAGTCCGACCGCGAAAACCGTGCCATTGGATTGGGGGTAATGGGTTTTTCTGATGCCATTGAACAGCTGGGTATGCCATACGACAGTCCTCATGCGTATGATTTTACGGACAAAATTTTTGAATTCATCAGCTACATGGCTATTGATGAAAGTGCTAATTTGGCAGCTGAACGCGGCGCTTACAAAAATTTCCCGGGTTCAGAATGGTCAAAGGGGCATGTGCCGGTGGACACCATTGCCAAACTGGAAGAAGATCGCGGTATGCAACTTGATGTTGATAAAAAAAGTAAGCAAAATTGGCTTGACTGGGACACCCTGCGCGCCAAAGTAAAAAACGGCATGCGCAACGCAACCTTGATGGCCGTGGCGCCAAACGCTAATATTGGTTTAATGGCGGGAACTACTCCCGGCATTGACCCGCGATTTGCCCAAGTGTTCAGCCGCAATAAAATTTCGGGGAAATATTTGGACATTAACCATAATTTAGTAACCGAATTGAAAAATTTGAATCTGTGGGATATGGTAAAAACCAAAATTATTGAACTGCAAGGCGATATTTCTAGTATCGAAGAAATTCCACCCCACATCCGCGCTATTTATAAAACTTCGTTTTCTGTTTCACCGTACGCGTTTATTGAAGTGGCTGCCCGAGCCCAAAAATGGGTTGACCAAGCCCTAAGCCGGAACATGTATTTGGAAGACCGCGACATTGAAAAAACCATGGATATTTACACCACCGCCTGGAGAAAAGGGGTAAAAAGTACCTATTACTTGCACATGAAGCCACGGCATACTGCTGAACAAAGCACGGTGGCCGTCAATAAATCGGCGAAGATGGGGAAGATGGGATTTGCTTCCGTGTTTAAGCAAGAGGAGTCAAAAGTGGCAGAGGTTACAAATGTTGCAGAGGTACTGCAGGAGGCGAGGATTTTAGAAGAAGTTGCCGTAAGCGCACCGGAAACTATGGATGCAAAGCCCTTCGACTCCGCTCAAGACAAGCCTGGCATTGGGTTTTCTGCGGTGAGTGTAAATTTACAGTCGGTCGCCGAGATCCCAACCGCCTCCGCCCAAGGCTCCGGCGTGTCAAGGCAAATTTTTAGCCATGTTCAAACTGAATTACCGAAAAGCCATTATCAAACTAAAGTAGTTGACGGAAAAGTATACAAAGTTCACCTGCCCAGCGACCCGATGGAAAACTTTTTGTGTGACGGGTGCCAGTGATTAGAATTTAGAAGTTAGGAGTTGGAAGCTGGAATAAAAACAAGAAAAAAGCCCGCGATAAATCGCTGGGCCTGAAGTACGAAAACGTTACTATTGAGAGAATAGAACATCCATTGCTTTTTCGATTTGCACGGATAGGGAGTTGAGAGTCCTTTCAACAATATTCTTTGAATCGGCGTCGGCCAACTCGGAGTCTTCATACCAGACAATCACTCCCGCCATCAGTACGGGCACCTCTCGAATCAAATGCTGAATCGAAACTTCAAGTGATCCATCAACCTCGAACGTAGCCAATGCTTTGGAAATTTTTTCCCTGATATCAAACGACTTGGTGACTTCCGTAGCAGATTCGTGATAAGATTCCCAAGAAGCAGGGACTTGCCGCCAAATTTCTAGATACTTGTGCATCTTTCCATCGTGAATCTGGATCATCTTGCGCAACGTATGAACAACAATCTTGATGGCTTCTTCACGGTCCATGATTTTCCCTCAAAAAGTAGGAATATGGTACTGCACCAATAATATCACTTATAAATCGTTTGTCAATAGTTGCGCCGATTTCCTTATCTGATAGAATAAATTCACCTAAAATTTAAACATTAAAAATTTGGGAATTTAAAATTGACTTCAAATTGTAAATTTCAAATTTCAAATTAAAAACCATGCCAATACTTGGAAAAGCCTCTCCAGAAGATGTAAATCTTCACCCTATGCGCTATCAGTGGGCCTATGACCTGTATAATCAGGCTGTGCGTAATACTTGGTTCCCGCATGAAATCGCTCTGAAAGAAGATTTGGAGGATTGGGCAAAAATGACCGAAGACGAACGGCATGCGGTAAAGTTTACCATGGCTTTTTTCAATCCGGCTGAATTAATTGTAAACCGCAGCATTGCTCTTGGTATTTACCCCTACCTGAAAAGTCCGGAGGCGCATTTATATTTGGCCAAGCAAATGTGGGAAGAAGCAAACCACTGCGTTGCCTTTGAATATGTGTTGGAAACATTCCCTTTTGACCGGGATAAAATTTTCAACGTCCATTTGGAAACCCCTAGTATGCAGCAAAAAGAGCAGTTTGTGATGAAGTACATGAAGCGCATGACCGACAATCATTTAGACATTGAAACCCCGGAAGGCAAAAAAGATTTCATCCGCAATTTAGTGGCCACTAATGTGGTCATGGAAGGCATTTGGTTTTACTCGGGATTTATGGTGGCACTGTCATTCAGACAGCGCAATCAGTTGCGTAACTTTGGTAGTATGATTGATTGGGTGCTGCGCGATGAAAGTTTGCATTTGAAATTCGGCATGCAGCTTATCCAAACGGTACTGGAAGAAAACAGTGAATTGCTAACCGAAAGTTTTGCCAACGAAATCCGCCAATTAGTCATTGATGGCGTAAATATTGAAACGGCTTATAATAAAGATTTATTTCCCAATGGTATTTTGGGCTTAAATGCCGATTATGTAAACCAATACGTGCAATACGTTGCCGACAGGCGACTGGCGGAACTTGGTCTGCCAAAGCAATACAATGTCACTAATCCGGCAAAATGGATGAGCACGGCCACCGATGTCCTCGAACTGGTAAACTTTTTTGAACAGCAAAATACCAAGTATGAGGTAGATTCTGGGCATACTAAAAAGCCACAGGTGTAAAAGTTATCCACAGGTTAGATATTGACACGGTTCTTGGGTGGGAGTATATTGAGAGTGAAGGAACTCTTAGATCATTCTGATCAACAGGGGACTTTCATCCAATCGCTTCGCTCATCAACAATTAACTCACCAACCCACCCTTCACCCACCACACACACCAAAACAAACCTCACAAAGCGCAACCCACAAGGAAGCGCTTTTCACTTACATAAAAATGACCTATGATACAGATATGCTTACCTTAGACACTGCAGTTGAAGATGTGCCCAAAATCGGGCCGGCTTACCAGAAAAAATTAAAAAAACTGGGCATTAACCATGTTCGGGATTTGTTATATTATTTCCCCCAGCGCTACGATGATTTTTCTAATATTATCCCCATTTCACAAGCCAGGCAGGGTAATGTGGTTTGTGTGCAAGGCCGCATCATAGCCGTGGAAGCTTCAAAAAGTGTTCGCAAATGGATGAATATTATCACCATCACCATTGAAGACGAAACAGGCACTATCAACGCCACGTGGTTTAACCAGCCATATTTGGCGCAGTCATTGAAGCAAGATGATACTGTTTGCTTGGCTGGAAAAGTAAGCCTTAACCAAGATGGACTTTTTTTAAACAGTCCGGCGCACGAACGCCTTGGTGAATTTTCGGAAAATGAGGATTTGGTGCACACTGGCCGTATTGTGCCCGTGTATGCCGAAACCAAGGGGCTGACGAGCCGTTGGCTGCGATATATCATCAAACCTTTGCTTATCCAATTCCACGAAGTGATGCCCGAAAGCTTGCCCGAGGAACTATTGGAAAAACATAAATTTTTGCCTATCAATGAAGCCCTTTGGCAGGTGCATTTTCCCGAATCGTTTGAAGCGGCGGATGCGGCCAAGGCCCGGTTTTCATTTGAAGAATTACTGGTCATCCAACTTTCCGTATTAAAAGAACGGGCAAAATTATTGCAGCGGCAGGCGCCACAGTGCCCGATAGATGAAAAACTGATGCAAGATTTTGTGGCCTCACTGCCATTCACACTAACTGATTCGCAAAAGCAATGTGCCTGGCAAATTTTAAAAGACATGGAAAAAACGGCGCCCATGAGCCGATTATTAGAAGGGGATGTAGGAAGTGGAAAAACAGTAGTGGCCGCCATGGCTGCGCTTTCGGCCATAAAAAATAACCACCAGGTGGCTTTTATGGCACCCACAGAAATTTTGGCCAAACAGCACTACAAAGGACTACAGAAAATGCTGGAAAAATTCGAAGTAACAGTTGGCCTATTAACCTCAAAAGAACGGTTTTTGGGCGGCAAGGAAGTTACCAAAAAAACCTTTATTACTGAATTGAAACAGGGGACTATTAATTTGGTAATCGGCACCCACGCCATCATCAGCAAAGGCATTGAGTTTAACAACTTGGCATTGGTCGTTTTGGACGAACAGCACCGCTTCGGAGTCAACCAACGCATGGCGTTGGTTAGCAGATCTACGCAGATAAATACGCAGATTGACGCAGATGATAACGAAAAAGAATTCCTATATGCCGATCTGACGTATAAAGTTAGGGGGGCTATTTTCGATGTGTATAATACATTGGGTTCTGGGCAAAAAGAGGTAATTTACCAAAGGGCACTGGAAGAAAAACTCAAAACTGATGGATTAATTTTTGAAAGGGAGAAATTAGTACCTATTAGCTATAACGGTAAAAAAATAGGAACATATCAGCCTGATTTTATCATTGAAGATAAAATTATCTTAGAGCTTAAGGCATTGTCATTTATTGGACCAACTGAAAAAAAACAAGCTTGGAGCTACCTTAAGGGATCTTCATATAAACTTGCATTCTTGGTAAACTTTGGGCCAAAATTGGCTATTGAACGCATCATCTTCGATGTAGCCCGCAATCAGCGTACATCTGCGTTTCATCAGCGTGAATCTGCGAAAGAGATGAGAGTACCTCATCTCTTGAGTATGACGGCTACGCCTATTCCGCGCACCTTGGCGCTAACTATTTATGGCGATTTGGATTTATCGCTGATCAAAGAAATGCCCAAAGACCGTAAACCCATTAAAACCATTATCGTGGAACCAAATGACCGGCAAGTAGCGTATGATTTTATTGCAAAAGAGGTAAAAGAAGGCAAGGGAGTGTTTGTGATTTGCCCGAAAATTGAAGCTAGGAGTTTGGAGGTGGAAGCTGGAATGACGAACAGCTCGCGTGCCCTGAGCCGCGTCGAAGGGTTTGTACCCCAAAATTATAGTTTTGGTTTAGATACTACTCAAGTAAAATCGGTGACGGAGGAGTATGAAAAGCTATCAAAAGATATTTTTCCGGACTTTAACGTTACTATGATGCACGGACGCATGAAGCCGGCGGAAAAAGAAAAGATTATGGTAGATTTTAAAAACGGTGAAATTGATATTTTAATTTCCACATCAGTAGTGGAGGTGGGTGTTGATGTGCCGCGCGCCACGGTAATGATGATAGAAGGGGCGGAGCGCTTTGGTTTGGCGCAGCTGCACCAGTTCCGCGGCCGGGTGGGGCGCAGTAACATGCAATCGTACTGTTTTTTGTTCACCACTTCGCCGGATCAACTTAATCGCAAACGCCTGAAGGCATTAGTAGAATCAAATAACGGATTTGAGCTGGCGCAAAAAGATCTGGAAATTCGCGGACCGGGGCAGCTCTACGGCACGGACCAGTGGGGCCTGCCTGATATGGCCATGGAGGGGATTTCCAATATTTTCCTGGTTGAAAAAACCCGTGCGGCTGCCAAAGGAATTTTGGAAAAAGATTTGGCGCTAGAAAATTTGCCTGAACTAAAAGAGCGCGTCAAAAAACTGAAAACAAAGATACACTTTGAGTAGCAGAAGATCTGCGTAAATCTGCGTTTGATATGCGCGTATCTGCGACAGAAAAACTACTTACGTAGTTTTTCTGTGACCCAAAAGCCCATGTATCTGCCCAGCATCAGTCTGATTTGGGCATCTAAAGCCGGGAATGAACCAAAAATAATTAAGATGGCGGGCAAGCAGATCCACTGCAAAAACAGGAATATTTTTTTAAAGTAACTCATGCCTTTTGGCATTGGCGGCAATAGCATGGTACTCAAGGCGGCCGAAACCAACATGCCAACCAGGGAAATAGTCATAATCCTGCCCGTTAAAATAGGCAGATTAAATGACAAAATGCTGAAGTTAAACTTATCGCCCCCTAAAAAAATGGGCAGCCAGCCAAGCATAAAGAGCAACAAGGCAGCCGTGGCCCATGACCAATAGCCGTCAATAATAGTGTAAAGATGCGAAACTTTCGGCCAAAAGCCGATATTTTTGTTGTGCAAAAATCCGAACATGACATAGGGGATTTCCGCACAGCCCCAAGCCCAGCGTTTTTGCTGGCGATATTGGTTTAAGATGGTTTTAAACACATTAGTGGAATCCACCACATCCATGGAAACCAGGTAATAAATGGGCACCACTCGGTAATCCCCGTCATAATACAAATAGGCGCGCCAGAAAATACGCGAATCATCACAGACCACATTGGCCGGGTAACCCACCTCAAAAAATACTTTGCCGGGAATGGCGTGGCTTGAATACGTGGTTAACTTTTCAGCCCGTTCCTGCTGGATCATCTGCCAAAAGGTATTTGAGGTGGAAACAATCCGGGCAAAAAACGAAGCTTTCCATACATTATTGTTATACACCGGCACCGGCTGATAACTGGCGCGCAAGGGGTTTTTCTCGGTCAAAAAATACCACGTCAGGCAGGAAAAATATTGGGGATATACCTTGGTATCAATATCAAAACTAGAAACCAAAATATCCTCGTGGGGAATATGTAAATTATCTATCAATTTTCGCGCCTCGCTGCCCGCAAAGGCCACGTTTGACCCTTTTCCTGCAATTTCGCCCTCAGTGTCCGCCGGATGCACCGTCACTAAAAATGCACGGAAAGCACCGGCGTATTCCCTGGCCAATTTTTGCCCGATATGTTCATACTGCTTGCCGGCGCGGCCCTCCATGGCCAATACCATAATCAATTTTTCTTTGGGATAATCAGTCGCCAACAGCGACTCCAAGCTGTCACGGATGATGGCCTCGCCCTCTTTGTACGTAGGCAAAATGACTACGTGGTAAACGTTTTTATAGTTCTTGCCCCGCAATGCTTTCAATTTTTGTAGCCAATCTTCTTTCAAATGTTTCTTAACCCGGTAGTAACCAATAATCTGATGCAGGGAAAAGTAAAAAATCCGAAACAGATAATAAAAACAAAAACAGATGATAAAAATAGCCACCCATGAAGGCAGTAGCCATGAAAAAATAAAGACTCCTACCAGAGTCCCCAAACTTAACGCCCCCGGGAAAATTTCAAACAGTCGGTAAATGAATTTTTGTTTGCCTGACAAATCCCGTGCATCGGAAATATTAATGTAATCGGATTTGTTCATCAAGGTAATTTTTCAACATCTTTTTAATAGTCCTGAACCCCCAACCACTTTTTAAATATTTTTCCCTTTTCAAGGCATCCTTCTGGATAATGAAAGCTTCGTAAAATATGAGAGCATATGGACGAAATGGTTTTGTAGAAATATTATCGCCATTATTATGCTCCGATAATCTTCTTTTTAAATCCTTAGTACATCCAATATAGAAACTATTGTTCTTTTTGCTTTGGAGTATATAAACGTAATGCATACTGTTGGCGACACGTAATAAATTTTCTCTGAAAATTTACACGTGCCTGCAACGTAAAATTTGCTATGCAAATTTGTACGTTGCGGTCCCACGGGGATTTGAACCCCGGTTACAAGAGTGAAAATCTTGTGTCCTAGACCAGGCTAGACGATGGGACCAGATAAGCTAACTTCTACCCTAAAAATGAGAAAAAATCAAGTTTTTACCCATATATACCAATAATAGCATTCCAGCGGATAGTCAGTAATTCCAGTAATGCATCAATCATTCCCCTTAGCTTTAGCTTGGTATCCTTTCCATCAGACCAAGCCACAGGTACTTCTTTTATCAAAAAACCCTGTCGTTTGGCAATTAGCAACATTTCCACATCAAATGACCATCCATTGGCACGACACTGTGATAACACATTTTCTGTGGCAGTGTCGGTAAGTAACTTAAAACCACACTGGGTATCAGAAATGCCATACAACCCGGTAATGGTTTTTACCAGTAAAGAATAGAGTTTCCCCAAAACTCTGCGATGTAATGGCTGAGGCAGTACAACACTGCCGCCACGACGGGAACCTATGACCAAATCATGAGTTCCAACTTCTACCAGTAATTTTTCTACCTCGTTAACGGGTGTTGCATTGTCAGCATCCATAAAAAGTCGGTACTGGCCGCGGGCCGCCAATAACCCTTGCCTGACCACAAACCCCTTGCCGTTATTTTCCTTGTTATCAATAATGTTTAGATGTGGAATATTCAAGCTACGCACAACGGCCACCGTAGCATCAGTTGACCCGTCGCTAACCAAAATAATTTCGTACTCGTATGGTTGCGCTGCCAAATAAGCGCTGGTGGCTTCCAGGGTTTTTTCGATCCGTTTTTCTTCGTTATAGGCAGGGATAACAATAGAAAGATACATAATTATAGGGTAGAATTACCTATTATGAGTAAAAAGACGGTTGTATTACTGCTCGCCGCTATTATTACCCTTGCGGCATTTTTTCGGTTTTACCAACTTGATACATTGCCACCCGGATTATACCCTGATGTGGCTATGAACGGGAACAACGCCATTGAAGCTTGGGAAACGGGAAACTTCAAAGTCTTTTATCCCGAAAACGGGGGTAGAGAGGGACTTTTTATCAATCTGCAGGCGCTTTTTATTGCGGTTTTTGGAAAAACTGTGTTGGCGCTAAAAATCCCTGCAGCAATTATTGGCATTCTAACCGTGCTTGGCACGTATTTTCTAGCTCGGTCGCTATTTAACGCCCCCATCGGTTTGCTTTCCAGTTTTTTCCTGGCTGTTTCATTTTGGCACGTGCATTTTTCCAGAATCGGTTTTCGCGCCATCGTGGCGCCCCTGATACTGGTTTGGATGCTGTACTTTTTATGGCAAGCGCTCAACCATGGAAAATACCGTGATTTTATTATTGCTGGTGGATTGATGGGCCTTGGAATGTACACCTACATCAGCTTTCGCATCATTCCGTTGGCGGTGGCGGCAGTTATCATATTATATCTTTATTTTTTAAAAAAGAATACCGAAATCATCCCTGGTCGAAGAAACATCTTGAAGGGCAGTTTTTTATTCGGCATTGCCGTGGCCATCGCTTGCTTACCATTGCTGTATTATTTTTACCTCCACCCCGGGGATTTTTCTGATCGGGCCAGCCAGGTATCTATTTTCAGTTCTTCAAATATGGTAGCGCAATTTATCGTAAACTGGATTTTAACCCTGGGAATGTTTAATATTATTGGAGACTTAAACTGGCGCCATAATATTTCAGGTGCGCCATTGCTTGTGTGGCCGGTGGGAATATTCTTTATCATCGGATTTTTCAAAAATATTGGCTCGCTGGTAACTGGCCGTTTCCTGCGCGATAAAAGTACTCTTGGCCAAGCAGTCCTCTTAGCAGTTTTTTTAATCAGTTTGCTGCCCGTCACACTTTCCAACGAAGGGCTTCCCCATGCTTTGCGTAGCCTCATGGTTGCCCCCCTGGTTATGATTATGGCCGCTGCCGGTTTCTGGTGGCTTTTCAAAAAAATACCTGAAACACCAAAAATTGCCACTCCCTTGGCATTATCGCTCCTAGTAATTATAGCTGGCATGGAATACAGTCGCTATTTCATCCAATGGGCACGTGACCCAAGCATTGCCGAATCTTTCACGCAGCAATATGTTGATGCCGCCAACCAAATTAATCAACTGCCACTTGGCAAAGATATCTGCGTAGTTATTTACGCTAACGGCGCACTGATAAACAATATCCCTATGCCTGCCCAAACCGTCATGTATTTGACGGACACGTATTCCCAAGAAAAACAGCAGGCAAAACACATTTCGTATGTAATAGAAGAAGTAAACCAATGCGATAAAGATAGCACAATAATCCCACTATACTAATATGGCAAAATTCTTATCAATCAACTGCGTAAATGGCAACCGAACTGTTTTGGAATACCTTTGTTAAAAAAGCATCATCGTCCGGATTGAAATGGGCTTTCTTTTTTTCTTCCGGCCCGAAAAATATATGGGTAATGCCATACTGCTTCAATATTGCCTCGCGTTCCGGGGCAGAACTTTTTTCGAAAAAGTAATCAACGGCCGCCCGTTTTTGGATAAAATGCGCCGTTTCATGGCCATGGCCAAGAAATACCTGCTTCACGGAAAAGGCGGGAATCAAGTTTCCATTCTCCAGCAAAGAAAGTATTGCACTGTTTTCCGGGACGTCTTTAAGCCAGCGCATTGCCTGTAGCTTATCGTCGGAAATATAAAAGTACATATTGCCTTGTTGATACATTGCCATATCGTTAACCAACACAAAAACGCTGGAAAAACAAAATAAGAAAATTAGCGCCAAACCGATAAAAAACCTGACGGGGAAGTCCTTAAAAAACTGGCCGTATCGCATAACGGCTTTTTGGAAAAATGGCTTTTGCCACAAAAAATCTTTCAGAAAAAAGAGGCCACACACTACTAGCAGTACCATAGGAATTTGCAGACCCTCAACCAGCCGCTGTTGGGTTTTGATGGGTAAATAAATCAGGCAGCTTTGGGTAAAAAACCAGACTAACAAAAAAATATCGGCAATGGTTTTATCCTTCTTTTTAAAAATCGTAAAAGACCCCAAAAGTGCTAACGGCAAAAGAAGGCCGTAACTCATGACAGTTATCAAGATATTAGGTGTCAGCGTAATATTTTGCAGGGAATGTTGGTACATGGCCGGAATATTGGCAATGGCCCATGCATAGTATAAAACCGGGGGTAAAGAAAAAAGTCCCATAATCACCATATGCAAAATACGGCGTACATTAATTCGTTTTTCTTTTATGGCAAGTACCAGGGCCATCATACCAAGCACACCAAAAACGGTGGGCACATGGTAGGGATGAAATGAAAACAAAACAAAGGCAGATACAGCAGCCAAAAAAGTATATTTATAGCGATACGATGTAAATGCCAGCAAAGAAAAAACAAATATCAATATGATCAGCACCAGTGAAGCGACAAAATTGGGTTGGGCGTATAGGGACAAAAATGCAAAAGCCTCTGGCACATTAATGTCCAGGATGCTGGCCACATCAGTATGGAGCAGATTAAGCGCCACCAGCGCCAGCCAGCCCCAACCCGAAGCAAATACCAACAACAGAAAATAGATTTTCCTTTTGACGATATCCTGTAAAAAAAATGTCCCCAGCCAATAGGCAGTAGCCAAAAAAACAGGAATAAGCGCCAGTCGGGCCAATTGGTAGGCCGCAAAAGCCGGCAGTGAAAACAATTTGGCAAACCAGCCGACCATCAGCCAAAATGGGCTGATGACGCCCACTGCCTGCGCCTCGGATGTGAAAAGATATTTCAAAAACACCTGGCCGGCTTTTACCTGTTCTATTTTAGAATAGTACACCGCAATATCAAAAGCATTATTATTGGAACGGAACAAAAATGTGGTTTGCGGCGGGGCAGAAAAATACCCAAAAACGAGCGGTAAAGAGGTAAGTAATACCACCGCCACACCCACCCAACCCACAAATTTCCATTCCTGCTTAGTAATCACGGTTTTCGCAGTATTATAATCGCCTCGTCTTCATAGGCAGTAGTAAAACCAAGTTTGAGCAATCCATTGTATAAAGCGCCATTTTTGATAGATGCCTGGATAACGGCAATCCTAATATCATAGGTTTTCAGGGTTTTTTCAAAGCCTTCTTTTACTTCGGTAATTTCAATATAGTCTTTGAAGGCAAACCGGCCGTTGTGGCCTGCCTCATTGGCAGGCAGGCGCCAGCTTGGCATGCGGCCATCAATAAACACTTTGCGTTCGGGCAGTTTCCAAATCAAATATCCGCCAAAGGTGTAATCATTGAGCATATTTTCCGAAAGGGGCAACGTTTTCAAAAATGAGATGGCTTTTTCCGGATAAAAAGCTGTTTTTTGTGCGGCAACGGCTTGGCTTACTGCCTGGCTGGCATACACCGCAAGACAAATTACCACAGCCAGCGGTGGCACTAAAAAGATACCCTTATTAACCAGTGAAAAACTGCCGAACAGTTGTTTTAATTTTTTACTATCAATCTGGATGCCATCGACAAGAGAGACCAGTACCGGCAGTGAGACAATGACAAAAACTAAAAAATACCTGATACTAGAAAGCGACAGTAAAAAGAAGGCCGTGACCAGCACTAATTTAGTAAAATCTATTTTTTTGTAAAACAGCGCTATAGACGCCACCAAGATGGCAAGATACAAATATATCAGTGGCTTAAAACCCATCAAAAAGAGGGGGAACCATTCCGTGATATGGAATTTTAAATAGCTGTCGCCAATGGTACGGAACAATTCTTCATAAATACGGATACCATAGGGGTTCGCCAATGTTATCAAGCAACAAAGCAAGGTGATGCCGGCCAGTTGCCATATTTTTTGGGAAGGCTGTTCCTGGATCTGGAAGTTTTTTAGAAACGCCAGCGACTTTATTTCCCTTAGACGAGGCAGTATTTTTTTAAACACTTCGCAAACTAAAATAACGCATAGTATAAAAAGTCCGGCAAAAAAACTGGCGTGTAAATTAACCCAAGTTAAAAATAGCAGGGGCAACAACCAGACCAATTTTGAATTTTCCCCTAAAAATGCATCCAGTAGCCACATCAGCAAGGCAACAAAAAAAACGGTAAACAGCTGTGGCCGGAGGCCCAGAAATTCGGTGGTTGCCAAAAACCCCAGTGCCACCGGCAGGGCAAATGCCAAAAAATGCTTCGGCTTTTGAATGATAAAAAAAGAAGTGGTATAAAAAACCAGAAATACCAGCAAAAGGCCGTACATACCAATGGCCGAATAGATCCAATACATGAAAATATCCATCAGCCATTCATGGTTAACCCAGGGAAAATTGGGCATGCTGAAAGAATACCAATCCTGGTAGGGAATGCCGCGTTCTAAAATAAGTTCACCGCTTTTTATGTGCCAGCCGAAATCAGGGTCAAGTAAATTATACGTAAGCCCAAAAGCAATGGTGACCAGTAAGACAAAAAATAAGAAATAGGGAAGATAAGACTTTAGTTGCATTGTTACATGGTATCATGTATTGTGGGGTTAAGAAATACATTAGAACTAGTTTTAGAAGCCAAACAATGAGATGATTTCAAGGCGCGGCGAGGAGGCATAGCCGTAGGCTACGCCGACGAAGCCGTAACGCAGAAATCAGCCGTTGTTTGGCTTCCCTCTGGGCGGGTGAATTCAGGCAAGCTTCTTCGTTACTTCGGATCGAACAATACCTCCGGCATTAAATTCGATCCTCGCTCCTTGAATCTTGCCTGAATTCGCAACCGCTAAAACTAGCTCTAATGTATTTCTTAACCCTGAGGACATGAAAATACTGGCCATAGAAACATCGTGCGATGATACGGCGGTAGCTATTCTAGGGGCTAGGGGACAGGGTTTAGCTTCTAGCTTCGAAGTTTTGGCTAATATTGTATCATCGCAAACTATCCACCAAAATTACGGGGGCGTTTTTCCGATTATGGCGAAGAGGGAACACCAGGCCAATTTGGTTCCTGTTTTAATGTCTGCATTAAAGCAGGCTAAATTAGCAAATCCGAAATCCGAAGCACGAAATCCGAAACAAATCGAAAATTCAAAATTAGAAACGCTAAAGAAAATATTTGAAAAAGAAGATAAACTGTTTGAATTTACTAAAGAATTTTTAGAGAAATATGAAAAACCGGATATAGACTATATCGCTGTCACGCATGGGCCGGGGCTTGAGCCGTGCCTTTGGGTAGGCGTAAATTTTGCCAAAGCTCTTTCCTATATATGGGATATTCCGGTAATTCCAGTAAACCATATTGAAGCCCATATACTTGTTAACTTCATGGAACATGAAACATGGAACATGAAACAAACATTCCCGGCGATTTCCCTGATAGTTTCTGGCGGGCATACGCAATTAATCTTAGTGAAAAAAATCGGGGAGTATGAAATCATCGGCGAAACGCTGGATGATGCTGCCGGGGAATGTTTTGACAAAGCAGCCCGGATTTTGGGATTAGGCTATCCTGGTGGACCCATAATCTCAAAAATCGCCGCACAGCAAAAAACCAGCAGCTTTGAGCTGCCGCGACCGATGATGCATTCAAAAGATTATAACTTCAGTTTTTCTGGGTTAAAAACGGCGGTTCTTTACAAAGTCCGCGATGAAAAAATGACGGAAATATTTAAAAACGAACTATGTGTTGCTGTGCAAGATGCTATTGTTGATGTGCTTATAAAAAAAACACTGCAAGTGGCAAAGGATTTTAAGGCAAGAAGTATCATTTTGGGTGGGGGCGTTTCGGCGAACATTGAATTGCGTAGGAAATTCAGCGAGAAGTTGGAAGCTAGCAGCTTAGAGTTAGCATTACTGGTACCACCAAAAAAATTAAGTACCGATAATGCATTAATGATTGCCGTGGCCGCGTATTTTAATCAAACAAAAAAAATCGTGTGGCAGAAGTTATCTGTCAGCGCGAATTTGAGAATTGGCCAATAATTTGTTAAAATCACTCAATGAACCTCGAAGGTCAGTATGACGCCAAAAAGGTAGAAGACAAGATTTACAAGCTGTGGGAGGACAGCGGTTTTTTTAATCCTGACAATTTGCCTAAACCCTATACCCTAGACCCTAAACCCTTCACTATAATTATGCCGCCAGCTAACGCTAATGGAAACTTGCATGCGGGACATGCGCTAGTGATGACTATTGAAGATATTATGGCCCGCTACAAGCGTATGCAGGGGTTTAAAACGCTATGGCTGCCGGGACTTGACCACGCCGGTTTTGAAACCCAGGTGGTGTATGAAAAAAAACTGGAAAAAGAGGGGCGTAGCCGTTTTGGCATGGATCCAAAGCAACTGTATGACGAAATTATGCAGTTTACGCTGGAAAATAAAAAAAATATTGAGGGGCAAATCCGCAAAATGGGGGCTTCGTGTGATTGGAGCCGGGAAAAGTTTACGTTAGACCCCGATATTATTGAAACCGTGTATGGAACGTTTGAAAAACTGAAAAAAGATGGGCTGGTGTACCGTGGCACAAAAATTGTTAATTGGTGTGTTAAACACCAAACTTCCCTTTCTGATTTGGAAACCAAAGACACGGAAAAAGTTGATAAATTATATTACTTAAAATACGGGCCTTTTGTGATTGCCACGGCGCGGCCGGAAACCAAGTTTGGCGATAAATACGTGGTAATGCACCCAAATGACCCACGGTACGCCGATTATTCTGCGGGGCAGAAAATAGCACTGGAATGGATTAACGGCCCCATTGAGGCTACGGTGATCAAAGACGAGGCTATAGAAATGGAATTTGGCACGGGCGTGATGACCATTACCCCGTGGCACGATGCCGTGGATTTTGGCATTGCAGAGAAACATAATTTGGATAAGCAGCAGATTATTGATTTTTATGGCAAATTATTGCCGGTAGCAGGAGAATTTGCAGGCATGAAAATTACCGAAGCCCGCGGAAAAATTGTGGCCAAATTGCAAGAAAAAGGGCTGGTGGAAAAAATTGAGGAAAACTACAAACACGTGGTTAAAACCTGTTACAAATGCGACAATTTGATTGAACCGCAAATCAAAGAGCAATGGTTTTTGAAAATGGAGCCATTGGCCAAGCCGATAATAAAGGCTATTAAAGCCGGCAAGGTAAAATTCATTCCCGAACACTACGAAAAAATTTCGTTACACTGGCTGGAAAACATTATGGATTGGCCACTAAGCCGGCAGATTGCGTGGGGGATTCCGATTCCTGCCTCATCGGCAGGCAGGCCTGGTGAACTCGAAACCTTTGACACTTGGTTTTCTTCCGGGCAATGGCCCTTCGCTACGCTCAAGGCAGGCCAAAAGGATGATTTTGAAACCTTCTACCCTACTGACGTGATGGAAACCGCAGGAGAAATCATCTTTTTCTGGGTGGCGCGCATGATGATGCTGGGGTTTTATATGACCGGAAAATTGCCGTTTAAAACGGTGTATTTGCATGGGTTAGTGTTGGATGCCAAGGGTCAGAAAATGTCTAAAAGCAAAGGAAATGTGATCAATCCCTTAGATTTGATTGAAAAATATGGCACGGATGCGCTGCGCATTGCCCTGATTATTGGAAATACTCCGGGCACTCCCCTGGCGCTAGATGAAAACAAGATCAAAGGCTACCGAAACTTCGCCAACAAAATTTGGAATGCATCAAAGTTTGTTCTGATGAATGTGGAAAAGGTTACAGAAGATGCAAAGGTGACAAAAGAGACAAAAGTAAAGCTGACTGCCGCGCACAAAGCGCATTTAAAAAATCTGAAAAAAATACAGAAAGAAGTCACCATATTGATGGATGATTTTAAATTCTACCAGGCCGCCGAAACTATCTACCATTATTTCTGGCATGAGTTTTGTGATAAGATTATAGAAGAAAGCAAAGCAAGTATCAGTGAAGCTGGTACTCAACACATGCTACGCGAAATTTTAACACAGTCGCTGAAAATGCTGCACCCCTTCATGCCATTTATTACTGAAGAAATCTGGCAGCAAATGTCCGGTAAAAAAACTATGCTCATGGTCCAGGAGTGGCCAAAATAACATGCAATTTTACCAGGTTTTCTTATACCTTGCCTTTGGGATATTGCCCAGTCTGACGTGGCTTTTTTATTACCTGCGCAAAGATTTGCACCCGGAACCCAAGCGCATGATTTTGAAAATATTTTTCTACGGAGCGCTGATCACCATCCCGGTGCTATTCATCCAAATCGGACTTTCCCGGTTCTTAGTATATGGACAAGACTACGGGTTTTTTATACAACATCCCCTATTAGTGCAAATCATACGCTGGTTTTTCATTGTTGCGCTTACTGAAGAATTGTTTAAATATGCCGTGGTGCGCCTTTCCATTTTGCACAGTGGCGAATTGGACGAACCACTGGACATTATGCTCTACATGGTGGTAGGAGCGCTGGGGTTTGCGGCTGTGGAAAATGTGCTCTATTTATTTTTACCAAACACCGGCCTATCACTAGACATCATTATAACAACCACGGTTACCATCAGCTTTATCCGATTTATCGGGGCCACGTTTTTACACACTTTGTGTGCCGCCCTGGTTGGTTATTTCCTGGCCCGGGCAACGCTAAAAGCCCACCATGGCAAACAATTAGTGATTATAGGCTTAGTATTAGCCACCTTCTTGCATGGATTGTATGATTTCTCTATAATAAGGTTAAGCGAGCCTTTTAGTTTCTTGATACCCGTTGGCATCCTGATCGTATTAACCGGGTTTATGATGTACGACTTCGACGAAATAAAAAAAGTTAAGAGTATTTGTAAATTAAATTAATCCTATGAAAAAAACTAAATTACAACCAGAACCAATGCAACCCGATACTGTGCCAACCGCACCAATAGAGCCTGAACCAACAAAAAAGCACAATCTTTTCTCACCTGACGGGGAGTTGGTGGTTGATGTTTTTGAAACGCATGAACATTTCGTGGTCTTGGCCGCCATTGCCGGAGTGCAGATAAAAGACCTGGATATTTCCATTGAAAAAGAGATGATGGTGATAAAAGGACATCGCACGGACCCGCATGACCATCCGGAAAAGAAGTTTTTTTACCAGGAATGTTATTGGGGTCCGTTTTCTCGTAAAATCGTTTTGCCCGAAAATATTGATACCAACGCCGCCGATGCCCAGATGGACAAAGGCATGTTGACTATTAAAATCCCGAAGGCAAATACGGAGAACATGAAAAAGAAGAACGTGGAAGTTTCGTAAATAAATCAAAACACCGGCAAAGGCCGGTGTTTTTTTGTGCTCCCGAGAGGATTCGAACCTCTAAGCCTTGCGGCACTAGTTCCTAAGACTAGCGCGTATGCCAATTCCGCCACGGGAGCCTATGAAAAATATACCATAAACTAACTAAAAAGTCCCGTTTCTGCGGGACTTTTTGCATTACATCTTGAAACTAGAAACACGCACAACCCCCGGCACCATCGGAAGCACAAACTCCTGCAGCGCATGTTCCACCGCAGGCAGGGGCAGAAGACCCACAGGCAGTGGGCGCAGGCGTAACCGTAGTGCTGACAAGCTGCACGATACTATATCCCAGCATAGCCACAATAATCCCGACAATTCCCCAAATGACAAAACGCCGGGCGGTTTTTACTTTTTCAGGATCCCCTTCAGCCAGGAAGAAGTGTGTGCCAGCGATGATAAACATTACCACTACAAACCCCACAAACACCTGCCAGACAATAGTGACAATAGTACTAATAAGTCCGGTAATAGAGGTAATAGTATTAGACGCCGGCGGCGGTGTAAACGTAATGGCGCCTGCCAAAACAGGAACCAATAATAATCCCATTAATATGAATAATATCTTTTTCTTGGTCATGGGGCAGGAGGTGGCACAATAACCGTACTAATTAATCCTACAATAGAGAATGCCACAATGGCCACAATAATGCCCACAATGGCCCAAATGACAGCCTTGTTAGCTTCCCGTATTTTAGCCGCATCCCCATGACCAAGGAGGTATAAGATGCCAATATAAATAAACATCCCCACCACGATGGCCAAAAAAAGCGGCCACAATATCATATTCAGGATATTATCCAAAATAGTAGTCAGCCACGTACTTGGCGTAACCGGTGCGGCAAAAACTAGCACCGGTAGGGCCAATAAGTATACTAAACCAGAAAAGAATGTAAATTTCTTAGTCATTGCGCTTCTCTTAGACTCCCGGAAACAGATTTTTGACAAATAATGGGATGGAAACTGCCAATAAGATTACTACCATTCCAACAACTCCCCAGACGACAAAATTTCGGGCATCTGCCACTTTGCTGGCATCTCCCTGGGCGTTAAAGAATTCAATACCCGCCCTGATAAACATAAAGACGGTGAAGGCGACAACTATCGGCCAAAAGAGAAAGCTAAATAACGTGTTAATCAGGCCCTGTACGGTAAATAATACCTGATTGGGTTCGGCAATGGTCGCCAAAGCAAATGCGGCCATCGGGAAAGCCAATAACATACTAGCCGAAGCTAACGTAATTATTTTTTTATTCATTGAAGATACGTGAAATATTTTGATTTAAGTGACCTTTTGCTATATCGCATTTTCCCTAAAATAACTAAATACCGTTATTAAGTGTCAAGCGGACGATGAATGGGATAGAGAACGCCAAGAAAGCAACGGCCAATCCGGCAATTCCCCACAATACCTGGTTCCTTGCGGTAGCTACCTTGTCTGGGTCTCCTTGGGCATTGAAGAAGGCAACTCCTGCCAAGATAAACATGATGATGGCAAAAGCAATGAATAGAGGCCACAAAATGTTAAAGAAGATGTCGATTAAGCCATTGATACTAAGAGTTTGCACCACGTTTGGGATGTTTCCTGGAGTAAAGGCCAAGCTTACCAGTGGCAATGCCAACATGGCAATCGCGGCGGCGGTGATTATTTTTTTGTTCATGGTATGTTATTTTTTAAGGTAGTTTTTATCCAGCGCCACTGACCGTGGCGCTGGATAAAAAGTATTACTAAATACCGTTATTAAGCGTATTGCGTACGATGAATGGGATAGAGAAAGCCAATAGGGCTACTACCATTCCAACGATTCCCCACAATACCTGGTTCCTTGCTGTGGCAACTTTGTCCGGATCTCCCTGGGCATTGAAGAAAGAAATGCCTGCCAAGATAAACATGATAATGGCGAAGGCAATGATAACTGGCCACAAAATGCTAAACAAGATATCGATAAGCTGATTCACCGAAAGGGTGGAAACCGTGTTTGGAATGTTTCCTGGAGTAAAGGCCAAGCTTACCAGCGGCAGTGCCAACATGGCAACTGAAGCGGCAATGATTATTTTTTTGTTCATGATATATTTCTGAATTAATTAGCAATCCCCCATTAAATACCGTTATTAAGCGTATTGCGTACGATGAATGGGATAGAGAAAGCCAATAGGGCTACTACCATTCCAACGATTCCCCAGATGACGGCGTTGCGGGCTGAAGTAACCTTTTCTGGATCTCCCTGGGCGTTGAAGAACATAAATGCAGCCAAGATAAACATGATAATGGCGAAGGCAATAACTACCGGCCAAATAATTGAGAAGATGATGTCGATAAGGTTGTTAATGGAAAGGCCGGGTACTTGGTTTGGAATGTTTCCTGGAGTAAAGGCCAAGCTCACCAAAGGCATAGCCAATAATAATGCTGAAGCTGATAATGCGATAATTTTTTTGTTCATAGTTTTTTGTTTAGATTAACGTTAACTATCGACCTTTTATATGTTATGGGTTTACCCATAAGTATATATTCATAAAAATACATGCTTATGGGTAAAAATAGGAATTACGAATTGTCACAAGTGCCCACAATAACTGACCCACAGCTACCACTCACACAATCAACATCATTAGTACAAGCACCTCCATCAGGCACACTTCCTGGCGCCACACCAATCACTCCCTGAATCACTGCAACCAATCCGGTCCCGGCTAAAGCAATGGCTAATCCGATAACTCCATACATCACCGCATGTTTGGCTTTTTGGACATTGGAAGGATCCGCCCCGGCAGTGACAAATAAAATGCCGGCCCAGACAAATAGTAATACCGCCAGCGAGGCAATCAGTCCAACCAGAAAATTGATAATGGTGGTAATGAGCAGGGGAAAACTGTTAATACAGGTGGATCCGGCAGGCAGAGGATTGGGGCACAGCGGGTTTGGTAAACTGATAGTGGCAGCGGCGGCAATGGTGGACATTCCAAGAAGCACAGTAAAAGATATCAAAAAAATGGCAGCTTTTTTATCCATAATCGGTTACTTGGTAAACAATAATGCGTAATGGTAATCTCCCACGGCAAATTCTTTCTTCATCTGTAATCCTAACTTTTGGGTGATGGCTTTTATTTCTTCCGGTTTTACCATGCCTCCTGCCTCACCGGCAGGCAAGTCTTTGGGGCTGAAAGCGTTTTCTTTTAACCAGTCAATAATCAATAATTGGCCACCAGGTTTTAATACGCGTGCCCCTTCTTCAATCATAGCATGCTTGTTTTCCGCCTGGAATAATACATTAGGGATAAGCACCACGTCCAGATAACTGTCGCGCAGGGTTGAACCTTTGGGAGCTTCTAAATCACACAGTACCATGGAAATGTTATTCACTTTTTCCAGTACCGCCCGGCCGCTTAAAGCTGATAATTTTTCCTGTTGAATGTCCAACGCATACACTCTTCCCTTGTTTAAGCGTTTTGCTAAACTGATGGTAAATACCGCCGAGCCGCAGCCGAATTCCGCCCCCAGCATATGCTCTTTCAAATCCAAATGGGAGAGTACATCTTCAACGTTTAAAAAATCAGGCATTACACAAAGATTAAATTATTCTATTATATCAAATATTTCTTGCTTCATATATGCAAGGCTGTGGATAAGTGAACCACTCCTATTCCTTCAAGCAGGTACCCGAAGCTACTTTGTCTCCAGATTCAAGGCGCATAATCCTGACCCCTTGTGTTGCGCGCCCAAGCAGTGAAATGGATTTAGTGGCGGTGCGGATAACCTGTCCCTTCTGCGAAATGACAATCAAGTCTTCGTCGCCTTCGGCATCATCTACTACGCACGAAAGCATAATGCCTCCTGTTTTGGTTGTAATGTTGGCAGTCTTGATGCCCGAACCCCCGCGCCCCTGCACTTTGTATTCGGAAATTTTGGTGCGTTTTCCATATCCATGCTCCATGGCCACCAATAAATATTGCTGGACAGGTTTGCCATCCTTATCTTTCAAATCTTCACTGATCACATCCATGCCAATAACTTCATCGTCCTTTTTCAAGCGAATTCCTTTCACTCCCGCCGCACCACGTCCCATTGGTCTGATATCTTTTTCCGCAAACCTGATGGCAATACCCTGGCGCGTCACTAGTATGATGTCATCTTCGCCACTCGTCTTTACCACCTTTTTCAATGCGTCTCCTTTTTCCAGCTTGATGGCAATAATGCCACTCTTTCGGACATTTTCAAATTCATCCAAGGCTGTTTTTTTGATCCTGCCGTTTTTGGTGACCATGACCAGGTATTTCATCGGCACGCCGGAGCTTTTGGCGGAGGCGGCTTCACCCTTCTTATTTTCCATCGGCACGAGCGAAAGCACCTTTTCATCCGTGGAAACCTCTAAAAAGTTCATCACGCCCCTACCCCGGGCTACGCGTGTGCCTTCAGGAATTTCATAGACCTGCGTTTGGAATACTTTGCCGGCGTCGGTAAAGAATAGTAAATTATCATGCGTTGACGCACTCAAAAAGTGTTCCACAATGTCTTCCTGCATAGTCTTCATACCCATAATGCCCTTGCCCCCGCGCTTTTGGATTTTATACGTATCCGGATTTATCCTCTTTATATATCCTCCTGTCGTCAGCGTCACAATCGTTTCCGCTAGCGGCACCAAATCAACTTCACTGATGTCGCCCAATTTTCCCTTGATTACTTTAGTCCTTCGGGCATCTCCGAATTTTTCTTTCATTTCCAGTAGCTCTTTTTTCAGCAAGCCTTTCAATTTTGCTGGACTGTCTAATATGGCTAATAATTCTTTAATCCGTTCCAAAATTTCTTTGAGTTCCTGCTCAATTTTCAGGCGCTCCAAACCAGCCAGGGTAGCGAGTCGCATTTCCAAGATGGCCACGGCCTGGCGTTCGGAAAGCTTGAATTTCTTGATTAAATTCACCTTGGCCTCTTCGCGATCCTGAGACTTTTTAATGATCGCAATCACCTCGTCAATGTTTTCGAGCGCAATCATCAACCCTTCCAGAATATGGGCACGTTCTTTAGCTTTATCCAAATCAAACTTAGTGCGGCGGGTAACCACTTCTGTGCGGTGCTTGATAAAATACTTTAACACATCTGCTAATCCCAAAATCTCCGGCTGCAGACCATCAACTAACGCCAACAAATTCAAATGGAACGTTTTTTGTAAATTGGTAAACTGGTACAAGCGGTTTAGCACCCGTTCAGCCTGGTAACCTTTTTTAATATCAATAATAATGGCCATGCCTTCGCGGTCAGACAAATCTTTGATGTCACGGATGCCTTCCACTTTCTTTTCCGAAACCAGTTCGGCCATTTGTTCCACTAATCCGGATTTTAAAACCTGATAAGGGATTTGCGAAATAATAATTTGTTCTGAATCGTCTTTTTTGGAAACAATATCAGCGCGGCCCCGCATAATAATTGATCCTTTTCCCTGGGAATAAGCCGCAATCATTTCTTTCTGGTCGTAAATAATGCCACCGGTAGGAAAGTCCGGCCCCTGGATAAATTGAAACAAGTCGGGAGTCTCTGCCTTTTCATTGTCCAGCAAATACATTGTGGCATCCACCACCTCTGTCAAATTATGTGGCGGGATATTGGTGGCCATACCTACGGCAATTCCCAGCGAACCGTTTAATAGCAGTTGCGGCACCGGTGAAGGCAGTACGGTTGGCTCCTGGCGTGTTCCATCGTAGTTATCAACAAAATTAACCGTGTCTTTTTCAATATCTTGCAGTAACGCTTCGCCAAGTTTGGACAATTTGGATTCCGTATATCGCGAAGCAGCCGCACCATCTCCGTCAATACTGCCAAAATTTCCTTGGGGGTTCACCAACGGGTAACGCAAGTTAAAATCCTGAGCCATTCTGACTAGCGTATCATAAATAGCCATGTCGCCGTGCGGATGGTATTTTGCCATCACTTCTCCCACCACCGCCGCGCTTTTGCGGAACTTGGCAGAAGCCGAAAGTCCCAGCTCATTCATGGCATACAAAATTTTGCGGTGCACCGGCTTTAACCCGTCGCGCACGTCCGGCAAGGCTCGAGCCACAATGACGCTCATGGCGTAATCGATATAGGACTCTTTCAGCTCTGTCACGATTTCGCGCTTCTGGACATTTCCTATCGCATTTTTTCCAACGTCATCAGAAGTCGCTTTTGGTTTTTTATCTTTTTCTTCTGCCATATAGTATTACTAAGGATTATTTTGCAGCCCCGGTGCCAAAATCCGGACCTTGCAAATCTGATGATTGTATTGGCGATAGCGTGGCATTGAATTTTACAATTTTTGCTTTAGTTGAATACAGGGCGTAAAACCCCATCATGACTGTGCAAACTCCCATCACCAGGAAAAAAATAACCTTCTTTTTTGTTTCAGATAACCCTCGGAGCCTGGCTATAATATCTTTAGTATCTTGGATTAACGTCTTCATGGCCGGTAGTTAAGGTTTTAATAGCACTACTTCCGTCACTTTTTCCTTGGGCAAGGTGCTGGTTTTTACCGTCAGTTTGTCTTGTGCTTCCAGTGAATTTTTCCCCATGGCTTTCAGGAATTTTTCAACACTATCCAGTTCAACGGAAAGTTTGGGTAGGGCATAGTGCATGGGAATGACGATTTTAGGTTCTATTTGTCCTATCACCTTGATTGCTTCAGCCGAAGAAATAGTATCTGTCCCACCCACCGGTACCATTAGGACATCAACTTGTCCTATCTTTTCCAGTTGTTCATCCGTCAGTTCTTTTTGGCCAAAATCGCCCAAATGGCAGAGGCGCAAATCTTCTGTTTCTATAGTATAGATGACATTTTTACCACGCTCTTTTCCTTGGACATCATCGTGGAAACTTTCAATGCCCTGCACAAAAATGCCTTTTATTTCGTATTCGCCCGGGGTATCAATTAATAGTGGTTCACCCTTGATAGCTTTTACATTATTATGGTCATGGTGACTGTGCGTAACCAGCGCAACATCAGCCGCCAGGTTAGGCAGTTTTAAGCCGATTTTTTCATCAAACGGATCAATGACAATAGTAGTCGAAACATCTTTGGCGGGGGAAACCGAAATCTCAAAACAGGATTGCCCGGCCCAGTAGATTTTCATACGGTATAATATATTATTCCATGATTTTACCACGCCGTACTTTTAAGTTCAACTGCGCTCGCCTTTGCTAAAGTTACAGCGAGGCGAAGTAAAAAAAGAGGCGCTAACATGGTATTGTTAGCGCCTTGGTGATGATGAAACATCACGTATTAGTTAGTGGCCCTATAGGCCTTGTAGTCCTTCCGAAGGACCTTGGTAACGAAGACGAGCGGGCCGGTTTCCACGCCCTCGGGGAAGCCGTCGGGATCCAGGCAGCAGCCCATTTCTTTTTCGGGACTCAAGCAGCCCATACGTTCAAGGAGCGTAACATGCTCCGGATTTTGCACACTGGCAACCCGCAAGCGCCGCTTGGCATCCTTGCCCATGAACCGTTCCACGACCATATCCAGATCATGGAAATCGCCCTGGTTGTTGACCAGGAACTTCATCTTGACCTGGTAGGGGCCAAGAATTCGTTCTTGGTGGAACTCTTCGGCACCCAGCATCTGCTGGTTTTCGCAGGCCAGCACCTGGGCCAAAGCATCGCGGCATTCGTGCCACAGGAATTTCCCGGCCTTCATCCACTCGATGTAAGCAGGAGTGTTCCTTGCGATTTCCTTGGGGATGGCAACGTGCACATCATAGAGCTCGTTACGCAGCTGACCCTGATTGTTCTTCAGGGTCTTGCGATTGATAGCCACCTTCAAACCGGTGGCACGCTCGACAGCAACCAGCGCCCTGAAGCCGTTTTCCTGACGGCCAAAAGCACCCATCGCTTCAATGACATCACCATTGCAGGTGATGACCACACCACCTTCGGGGGTGATCATGTTGAAGATGCCATCTTCGCGATCGTTCCAGAGAAAGATAGCCGGTTGCTTGGGATCTTCCCACAACTTGCGGGCCTGTTCCCGGTCGGCATCTTCCAGTTCTTTCTTGAGCCGTTGGACTTGATCCTCCACCGCCCTCTTGATGTTTTGGGTCAAGATGTGGCGATCTTCGTCTTCGAGCTCAACGACATCGAAGCGTGCGTTCAGGGAAAAACGATCCTGCTTGCGGGTGGCCGGATCCTGGAAAAAGATCTGGCCGTTTTCACGTTTTTGCAGGACGCTGGACTTCTCCAATTTCTGGAGTTCCTCCAGCAGCTCGATGCCGTTCTTGAACGGCTTGACCGAGAGCCGAAATGCGGCCTCCGAGGCAATTAGCGGCAACGAAATGGCCAGACGCTTGTCGTTATGCCAGCGATTAATGTCGCTGCGCCATTCCGCGAGCAATTGGCCGAACGTCTTGTCGATGCCCCAGAGCTCCAGGGCCGATTCTACCAGCAAATCCTCACTGATGAGGTTGCCGTCTTCGTCGAGCTGCTCACAGACAGTTTCGATATCATAGAGGTGAGGCAGAATGCTTTTCTGCCGGTCGATGATTTTCTGCACCTGCTCACGCTGTCGGCCTTTGGCTTCTTTGTAGGCCTGTTGCTTTTGGTTCAGAGCGGCCTTATCGGCAGCTTTTTTGGCCAGGATCCTTTCGGCCAGGGCTTTCAATCCGCCAACTTGGACCGTGACGGTCGGAACGACCGGCTCGGGCAATTCGGGGATGATAATGTCCTGGATGTCGGGGGCGGCTTTCAGATGCAAGCTGCCGTTTTCGACGGCTTGCCCCAGTTTTTTCAGCGCGTTTCCCCGCACATCACTCTGCAGGAGAATTCCGTTCTTTTTGCTGCCGTTCTTGCTGCTCATGGTAAAGACCTTTCAGAAAGAAAGTATGGGCTACCCAGGCACCCGCCAAGATAGCTTTTCAAAGGACAAAACACTATTCATAGTATATCAGTTATAAAGGTGCTTGTCAAGACTTACGCGTTGGTGCAAAAAAAGGCAGCGATAGTTTCGCTGCTTGGGTTAGCGTGAAGGGGAAACGGGTGAAAAAAGGTGCAACATGGGCTGGCCGGCCAGTTCGTGCGAAGACGGGTAAGGGGATGCCAGGGACTTGATATCCGGGGACAGGGAAACATCGCTGCCGTAGATGATCCCGGTTTTAATGCCCTTCTGCCGAGCTTGCTTAAGGACGATTTCAAACGACCGGTTTCCGCCGCCGACAATCAGATACTTCATGTCGTAGTTTTCCACCAAATCCATGGTGTCTTCAATGATGCGCTCACTGGTAATTTCTGACATCAGGATGGTAGGACAAAGGATGATGGTAAAACGGTGATACATCAAAAATTCAAAATGGCCATAAATATCATGGAAAGGCGTATACACGTCCATTCTGGTGATTTTGCCAATATTGGCAAGCCATTGCTTGAGCTTCTCAAACCCGGCCTTGCGGTCGTATTCTTCGGCTTTCCAATGCATTTCCGTCTGCCCGCGCAGGATGTTGGGCCAATCCATGACCAGGACCAAATTTTCTTTTGTCACAGTATCTCCTTTTAGTGAGGGTTGTAAACGAACAGGGGGCGATTTTTATTTACATTAAACTATAAATACATGATTGTCAATTTTCACGCCCCGAAATAAATCCTTTGGACTTAAACGGGGCAAGCAAAAAAAACGGGCGTCGGAATTTCTTCCAACGCCCTTGTAGTAAAAACTACTTGCTCGTTTTTTGCTTGTACCGGATCGTTTGGCACCGGTGGAATCCGCATTCGTACAGCGGACACGGATTTCTCAGAGTGGAATTGCAAATCCCATTTTTGCAATGAGCTGCCCGATCTTCCGGGAAACCCTCCGGGTTAAGCGCCAAACACACCAACTGCTTGATCCGCTCAAATGGGATCTTAGTGGCCGTGATGTCCTGATGCGTCTTGCTCCCGTTCATGATGCCCTGGCCGGCTTCCTTGAAGTGCCATTGCATGGCGCCCGGAACGTTGCCTTCGCTTTCCAGCGTTTTCCAGTCCGTAGTGACCAATTCGCCACTAATGAACTGCTCCTCAAGCCTGATGAGCTTGACGACATCGCTCATCCTCAGCCCGATTTTGTTGTTGTTGAAGATCTGCACCTGTCCCTTGGAATTTTGCTGGATGATGATGCCTGCTCCATTGGCACGGGCAGCAACACTGAACTGTTCGTTGTCAGTGACACAAGTGAACAATTTCACCTTGCCCCGTGGGGTATTGATTTCTTCCACGGTTGCGGTTTCCAGGACTTCCCGCTGGGCCTGGACAAACCGGATTTGGGCGGCATGCTTTGCCCGCAAGGCCCTCATCGTCCAATTGATGACAAATTCCGGATCGTCCGGATTGTCTTCGTGCATGTCTTTGACCATACGCGAAAGGCCAAACGGGTGGGCTGAGGCATTAAGATCACAGTCTTTGACAAACTCCGTGATCCTTTCCAGTGTCGGGTCGTTTTCTAAGCCCAGCGCACGGGCAACCAATGTGCAGGCACTCTCATTTTTCTTACGGCCTTCCGTGGCATTGGCATGTTCGTCAAACCTTCCACTGCCCACACCAACACAGATGATACCTTGGGCTTCGAGCTCTTCGGCACTGCATCCGAGCAACTGCTCGCCGCCGTGTCCTTCGGGGACAATCTTAGCCTTGCTGATACCCGGGAAAATCTTTTCTCCCAGGGTCATCAACAGATAGATGGCGAAGATTTCGTCCAGGTGCGGACGGGCGTGGGTGACGATGGTGTTAAACACCACTTGCAACACTTGCGACATGGCAACTCTCCTTGGGTGGAGCTATGGCTCCAGTATTAGGAACTGTACAACGCAACAAAGCGCGGTACTCGTTAGTACATTAACATATTAATACCATGGTGTCAATATGGCGCGCTATTTTGCCAACTTCAAACTCATCCTATGTTCCTTTGGCTCAATCGCCAATATCTCAAACTTATACGTTTCTCCTATTTTAAGTGCAGCTTCCATGTCAGCGGCTGTGGCAAATTCGGAAATATGGCAAAGCCCCCTGATTTTTGGCAGCACTTCCACAAATGCCCCAAATGGCGAAAATGAAATCACTTTTCCCTTAATACTGTCTCCCTTTTTATACTGCGACTGCACAGCCTCCCATGGATTTTCTTTCAGGGCTTTAAGCGACAAAAATACCTGATTGTTATGAATATCAATGATTTTTGCTTTTACCGTTTCACCTACTTTTACCACTTCAACCGGATTTTGCACCAACTGCCAGTCAAGTTCAGAAATATGGATCAGTCCTTCAACCACGCCATCTTTGGCTTCTGCGGGAAACTTGATAAATGCGCCAAAGTCAGCAATGCCGGTGATAATGCCCTCAATCACATCTTCTTTTTTATAGTTTTCCAACATTTTTTTCATGGCTTGCTCGGTTTTTGCCTTTTCAGATAAAATCAGCTTATTTTCAGAAGCAAGTAAATCCAACACTTTTACTTCCAGCGTTTTGCCGATGAATTTTTGCAGTTCTTTTAAAATTTTAGCCTTATCAGCGTCAGCCACCCGTGGATAATTTTCCGATGAAAGTTGGGAAACAGGTAAAAATGCGGCCATGCCGTTTAGGGTGGTCAACAATCCCCCCTTGTTTACGCCGGTAATTTTAACACTCACAATTTCTTCTTTATCCTTAAGTTCTTGCAGTTTCTGCCAGCCCAAATCTTTGGTGGCATCGCGCATGGACAATTCCCGGTAACCGTCTTCATTTTCCATTTCAACAATTTTGGCAAAGACCGTGTCACCGATATTTAAACCCTTAATGGCTTCTTTTACTTCATAAAACTCCCTTCCATATATAATACCCGTTCCCTGGTTACCCAAATCAATATATAAAGCAGCCCGGTCGCGGGCTACGATTTTCCCCTCTACAATATTACCAATCCCTGGTGGCGGGGTAATTTCTTTAGTTGTTTTTTTAACGATTTCTTTTTGCATGCTATATATAACTGCGGCTGTAAATTATTTTGGTATCCGCGGCCATAGCCGTATCGCCTGCGAATGGGGTTTATCATACACTATTTTTGTATTTTTGCAAAGATATGCTAGGATAATGATATTCAATTAACCAAAAATACGTAATGAAACTCAATCCTTTTGTTAAAAATTTATTGGCCGCTATTTTGATTTTACTGGCCGTTGGAGGCGTTTTCAGTTTAATTTATTTGCCTAGTGAACCTGTTACCGAAATTTCGCTCTCCCAACTGGTAAGCGAGATAAATCAAGATAAAATCAAAAAAATTACCGTGGCCGGGGAAGCTTTGGAAATCATATACACCGATGATAAAATGGCCACATCCATGAAAGAATCCAATTCCGTATTGCCAATGCTTTTGGAAAATTTGGGCGTAGACAAGGCAAAACTACAAAAGGTGGAAATTACCGCTTCTTTGCAAAAAGAAAGCGTCTGGAGTTGGCTATTACCAGCGCTATTATATGGCATTTTACCCCTGGTGGTGATTGGATTTTTCTTGTGGACGATTATGAAGCAAACCAAAACGGGAGCCGGACAGGTGTTTGATTTTACCAAAGCGCGAGCCAAGCTGTTTGGCGCCGAAGGACATAGTAAGGAAAAAATTACCTTTAAAGATGTGGCAGGGTTAAAAGAAGCTAAAGAAGAGCTGATAGAAATTGTGGATTTCTTGAAATTCCCAAAAAAATACTTGGACATGGGGGCAAAAATCCCGCGCGGAGTGCTATTGTTGGGTAGCGCCGGTGTTGGAAAAACGATGCTTGCACGGGCGGTTGCCGGTGAAGCAAATGTGCCATTTTTCAGTATTTCCGGATCCGAATTTGTGGAAATGTTCGTGGGAGTTGGAAGCGCCCGTGTGCGTGATTTATTTGCCACAGCCAAAAAAGCATCCCCTTCCATTATTTTCATTGACGAACTTGACGCCATTGGGCGCCATCGCGGAGTTGGCATGGGTGGCGGACACGATGAACGGGAACAAACACTGAACATGATTTTAGTGGAAATGGACGGCTTTGAAAAAGAAACAGGGGTAATCGTAATGGCTGCCACCAATCGCGGCGACATTTTGGACGCAGCATTGCTAAGGCCGGGTCGCTTTGACCGTAAAATCACTTTGGACCCACCAGATGTGCACGACCGCGAAGAAATTTTGAAAATCCATTCAAAAGACAAGCCCCTGGCCTCAAATGTGAATTTTAAAGAAATTGCCGAACGTACGCCTGGGTTTTCCGGCGCCGATTTGGCCAACATTGCCAACGAAGCCGCGCTGCTGGCCGCTCGTCAAAACAAAGATAAAATTTTCCAGATAGAATTTTTGGAAGCCATCGAAAAGGTGTTACTCGGACCTGAACGCAAAAGCCATATTTTATCCAAGAAAGAAAAGGAAATTGTGGCCTACCACGAAGCCGGGCACGCCCTGGTTTCAAGCTCAATTCCCGGCACCGAACCCGTCCGCAAAATTTCCATCATTTCCCGCGGTATGGCCGGAGGGTACACCCTGCAAGTCAGCTCTGAAGAAAACAAACTGCGTACCAAAACCCAATTTTTGGCCGAGATTGCCACGCTATTGGGTGGTATGGCTGCCGAACGCCTGATATTTGGAGAAATGACCACCGGCGCCAGCAATGACCTAGAAAAAGCTTCGCACCTAGCACGGCGTATTGTCAAAGACTGGGGTATGTCAACCCTGGGCCCTATTTCTTTTGATGACAAAGAGAATATGATGATGGGCGGAGTTGGTTCGCAGAACAATTACTCGGAATCCGTGGCGGAAAAGATTGACAAAGAAATAGAAACTATCTTGCGCGGTGCCGAAAAGCGAGCAACCGAAATTGTGGCCAAGCGCAAAGACATGCTAGAAAAAATCGCCAAAACCCTAGTGGAAAAAGAAACCATAGAACGAGAGGAGTTTGAGAAGATTATGGGCATTGCTGGTAGCAGTAAAAAGAATGGGAAAAGATAACTAAATTATTCTAATTATTCTAATTTCTAATTAACCTAATCAAATCCCAATTATTTAGAATAATTAGGTCAATTAGTATAATTAGAAATTCCCCGCTAGGCGGGGTTGGCTCCCATAGCTCAGCGGCAGAGCATTCCGCTTATATCGGAACGGTCGTAGGTTCGAATCCTACTGGGAGCACCTATGGATAAAAAACGCATTGCGGATTTCCAAAAAACGGTTTGGGATTTTTACAAAAAGAATAAACGCACATTTCCCTGGAGAGAAACGACTGATCCTTATAAAATTCTGGTTTCGGAAATAATGCTGCAGCAAACGCAGGCTCCGCGCGTGGTGGTGTATTATGAAAAGTGGTTGCAGAGGTTCCCGGATTTTACCACACTAGCTGCAGCCAAATTCAGCGAAATTTACCCCTATTGGCAGGGACTCGGATATAACCGCCGGGCGCAGGCACTGCAAAAAACCGCAGAAAAAGTCGTAGCGGCGTATAACGGCAAACTACCTTCAGATACCGCTCTACTAGAAAAATTGCCGGGAATTGGGCCCTACACCGCCCGAGCAGTAAGCATATTTTCCCACAACCGCCCACTGACGTGCTTGGAAACCAACATTCGCCGAGTATTTATCCATCATTTTTTTGAAGATGCTGAAATTGTAACCGATGAAGAAATTTTGCCGTTACTTGAAGCCACACTGCCGCCAAAACAATCGCGCCAGTGGCATTGGGCGCTGATGGATTATGGAGCCCACCTAAAATCACAAATTCCAAATCCCAATCGTCGGCACAAAAATTACAGTGTCCAATCAAAATTCGAAGGTTCTTTGCGCCAGATCCGCGGAGCAGTACTGCGAAATCTAGCTAACAAGAAAATGACTGTGGCACAATTGATAAAAATAATTGACAAAGAACCCGAAAAGGTAAAGAATGTCCTTGTAGTGCTCGAAAAAGAGGGGTTGATAAAAAAGAGTAAAAATACATATTCTTTGAATTAGATACGGGCGACACGTAATAATTTCTTCGGAAATTACATGTGTCAGCAATGTAAAATTTCAGGGAAATTTGTACGTTGCGCGCTTAGCTCAGTAGCAGAGCATCTCATTGACGTTGAGAGGGTCGAAAGTGCAACTCTTTCAGCGCGCACCATAATACAAAATAAAACATATGATAGATAAAAAAACAATTATGATTTTAGCGGGAGTGGCGGTGGTATTGGCGGGAGCAATTGGCTATTGGGTTTTTGTGGTGCAAAAGCAACCTCAACTGACGCCCGCACAACAAATAGAACTTAACTTGCAAAAATTGATAACAGAAAATATTGAAGATTGGACTTCGTATGCAAAAGTTTCTGATGCAGAATATCTAAAATTCGGTAATGACAAAACCTGTGCGGCGAGCATTAAAGGCAGCGCAGATTTTTTGAACTATGTTGCACAGGCAAGCAAGGGCGATATTTTCAAGCTTGACCTGACCAATGGGGCGTACGTGATGTATACACCCAATTATAGCAACTGGGACAATAAAACGCTGGCTTCGCTAACCGTGCAAGACATGCGCATTTGCAGTGGTGGGTTTTTAACGCCCCTATACGCATACCCGGACAAAGTGGTTTGGGGAAACATCACTTGCGCAGGATTGGAAGAAGAAACCGATAACTGTCAGATGATAAACCGGATCGTGATGGGATACTTTAGTAAACAATAACCGTACCATGGAAATTCCGGTGATTTATGAAGATAGCGATGTGCTAGTAGTAGACAAGCCGGCGGGAATTATTGTGTTTCATGAAACAGTAAACATGAAACACGAAACAGAAAAAACACTTCTTGAGTATCTTTTAGAAAAATATCCGGAATTAAAAAACGTGGGCGAAGCGCCGCGATACGGGGCTGTGCATCGGCTTGACAAAGATACTTCGGGGTTGTTTTTGATGGCAAAGACGTCGGAGGCCTTGATTTTTCTGCAAAAACAGTTTAAAAATAGAGAGGTAGGGAAAAAGTACCTTGCATTGGCTACTGGGGATATAAAAGGGGATTCTGGCACGATAGATGCCCCTATTGGGCGTTCGCCAATGGATCCACGAAAACAGAGGGCCTATAGCCTGACCGAAACCACCCCGCCAAGCGTACGAGACGCGGTTACAAAATATAAGGTTTTGGAGCGACTTGGACAATATACGCTTTTGGAGATACAAATAGAAACCGGACGAAAACATCAGATCCGTTGCCACTTGGCATTTATCCATCATCCCGTTGCCAAAGATACCATGTATGGGTTTAAAGATTCACCAACGCCAAAAGGGCTGGATCGTCAATTCTTACATGCGCATTACATAAAAATCCAATTGCCAAACGGCACAATCAAAGAACTGCACTCTGATTTGCCACAAGATTTGGCGCAAGTATTAAAAAATTTAATATGATTACCAATACCGAAAAATTCAATACATCAAACTTGGCCGCAAATATGCCTGACATAAAACCCGGTGACACGGTTAAGGTGCACCAAAAAATTAAGGAAGGAGGCAAGGAGCGTCTTCAGATTTTTGAAGGAGTGGTCATTGCCCGCAAACACGGACAGGGCGTTTCTAGTACTATTACCGTGCGCAAAGTGGTAGAGCAAGTGGGAGTAGAACGCATTTTCCCGGTGCATGCTCCATTTATTTCCAAGATTGAAGTGATAAAATCGGGTAAAGTACGCCGATCAAAACTGTACTTCTTGCGTATCGCCAAGGGAAAGAAGGCTAAACTAAAGAAAAAGGATTTTGCCGTTGCCATTGCTCCCGCCGCCGACGAAATCTCCGACGAGGTAAAACCAGAAGTAACTGAGATTGCGCCCGAACCGGAAGTCGTACAAAAAGCTGAAACCGCGCCCACTGACAAGCAGGCATAAATACGATAGAATAAAAGGGAGCTCTCTTACGGTTCCCTTTTAGTTTTCCCGCGCGGGTGGCGAAACGGCAGACGCACTACCTTGAGGTGGTAGCGCTCGAAAGGGCATGCAGGTTCGACTCCTGTCCCGCGCACAATAGGAAGGAGACGAACCAAATCCACGTGGACGCTTAGCTCAGCGGTTAGAGCATTCCGTTTACACCGGAAGGGTCGGGGGTTCGAATCCCTCAGCGTCCACATCAATAAATTTCAAATTTAAAATTTATTGAGCTACGCCGTGGTAGCTCATTGGTAGAGCAGACGCCTGAAGAGCGCCTGGTAGGGAGTTCGATTCTCCCCCGCGGCACAGGAAAGAAATACGAGGCAAGACGTAATAATTTTTTAAGAAAAAATTAAACGTCTTAGCAACGTAAAATTTCTTCAGAAATTTGTATGTTGCGGGTATAGCACAATGGTAGTGCATTTGGTTGCCAATCAAAGTACAGGGGTTCGATTCCCCTTACCCGCTCACTATAGTTTTGAAGCTAAATTTTGTATACTGGCAAGTAGAATTAGAACCGACGGTCGCCTTTATGGCGATTTTTTGGTAAAATTAGTTTATGGAAAAACTTAACAACAGATATTTTATTATCCGTCACGGAGAAAGTAAGGCAAACGTGGCACATATTCTTTTAAGTCATCCAAAAGAAGGCACGGTTAGTTTTGGGTTGTCGCCAAAAGGAAAAAAACAAGTTAGGATTTCTGTTTCAAAAAGTAAGAAAGAAAAACTACTGGACTCTGATACTATTATCTACGCCTCTGATTTTTTAAGAGCCAGGGAAACCGCAGAAATCGCCAGAAAGCTACTTGGCATTAGGAAAATTAACTTTCATAAAAAACTGCGAGAAAGGTATTTTGGTAAATTTGATAAGACTTCTTTGGATAATATAAAAATAGCTTGGGCACACGATGAGAAAAACCCTAACCATAAACACCAAGGCGTTGAAAGTCCTAGCAAAGTCCTCAGAAGAACCCTTGCCGTTATTACTGAATTAGATAAAAAATACAAAGGCAAGAAGATTCTTCTTGTTTCTCATGGAGATGTTTTGCAAATTCTACATACCCACGTTTCGGGCAAGATGGTAAACCATCATCGGCTCATTCCTCACCTTGAGACTGCCGAAATTAGGGAGCTTGCTTTTTAATTTATATTGTGTTACTATAATCGTATTCGCTCTTTTCCAATTTAACAAGGAGTTAATCATGGCTACCGAACCGCCGAGTCAGGAAAATGCCCGGGACGAGTACAAGTTGGTCTTTGAAGGGTATAAATTCTTCGTGAGCATCCGCTTCATCGTCGCCGCCTTCGCAATGAGCATTCAGTCAGCACTGCTTACCATCTTCAATCAAGCCGTGAAGGAAAATCACCTGAATGGCTCTGCGATCTTTGGTTTAGCGATGCTGTTTTTATCAGCTTTGCTCATCATAGAATTGCGAACAACCATCCTCTTTAGTAGTCTGTTGAATCGAGGCAGTGAATTAGAGCTCCAATTAGGGAATATCCACGGCTTCTTTCATCGGATTGCCGAACTTTCCCGTCAAAAGGGATTGCGTCAATTTATCACGCATACTTGGGGCATCAGACTCGTGTATGCAGGAATGTTTATCCTGTGGGTTATGTTGCTCGTTGTAACAGTAACCAAGAAACCAGAATCCGCAATCACACCCGTACCGGTACCTGAGCCAAAAAAGGAGAAAGTTGATGTCACAAGAGCCTATCAATTCCAATCCGCCGCCTGAACTTGAGGCATACTCTGCCTATCTCAAGCGACAGGAGAAAATTGCCAATTGGTTTTATGGCACCCTAATCGTTGGCTGTTTCTTGGCGATCATTGTCGCAGGTGTTATGTGGATCAGGGGACTGATCACGCAGTAGGAAGGAAAAACATCCAAAAACAGAGCGAAGCTAGCCACTTCGCTTTTTCTTTGAAAGTAAGCTACACTAACGCCATAGTCCCAAGAGGAGATTCTACTATGTTTGACCCAAAAAACAGCAAAACCGTGGGCTATCATCTATTCTTCCTTCCCGAAGGAAAACTCTTTGATGGTCTGCAAAGCACCATCAACGCCCTCGCCGACAAATATGGCAGCGTGAAGTTTGAGCCGCATCTCACTTTACTAGCAAGGATTCCCAAATCCGACGAAGCCGAACTGATTGCCAAGACCGAGAAACTCGCCAGTACGATGTCGCCGTTTGAAGTTGAACCAAGGGAGGTTTGTGCCGAAGACGCTTACTTTCGTGCCCTGTACTGCAAAGCGGAACCTAACCCCACGATGGAAGAATACCATCAGAAAGCACTAGAAGTATTTGGCGTGCAAGATGTGAATGTTTATATGCCTCATCTGAGCTTGTACTACGGCAATGTCCCGCAATCTACCAAGGACGAAATGATTGCATCGCTTTCACTGTCAGCTAGCATGAAGTTTCTGGTAGATAAGGTTTACCTTTATCGTACCGAGGGCGAAGCCCAAGACTGGGTACAGGTCGGAGCCTATCCGCTGGGGATGTAAATTCACAAAGCAAAAAAACAGAGCGAAGCTAATTACTTCGCTTTTTTGTTGGAAAACAATAGTGAGTGAAGGAGTGGGTTAATTGATTTTCGCCTTCTCCAGTGATAGACTGGGAATAAAGAAACGGTCAGTTTCAGCTTACCACTAGTTTTTAGCGTCATCCATTATCCCGCTCAAAGAAAATCGCCCTAAAAAGGCGGTTTTTTGATGTCCTTGACGCCTGTGGATAAACATGGGATAACTATTGACAAAGGTGCTTGAATATGCTAATATTAGGGTATGCTGCTGAAGGGCGGTTTTTTAGTAAAACAACCCTAAACCAGCGTAATCTATATGAATAAAAAACCATTATTTAAGGCTCTTGCTACAGGGTTTGTTGCGGGAATCATATTGTATGGTATTTTGGCCCCGCAGGTAATAACCGCTGACGTGAATAATTCAAGTTCAGCGTTGAGCACGGCTACATTGGTAAAAGATGGCCGCTTAACCATTTGCAAGCTGGATAAATCTAACTACGAAGTGGTCAAAACCATCAAAATGACCATCACGGCGTACTCAAGCACGGTTGATCAAACTGATGATACTCCCTTCCTTACCGCCTCACAAAAACAGGTGGCAGACGGGATTATCGCCATCAACGGCTTGCCGTTTGGAACTAAGGTGAGGATTCCTTCTTTGTACGGTGAAAAAATCTTTACCGTGGAAGATAGGATGAATTCACGCTATGGCAAACTCAAACGTGCTGACATTTGGTTTGAAAGCACGCAAGACGCGATTAAGTTCGGAGCTAAATTTGCTCATATCGAGATTTTGGAAAGCTAATTAATCAAAAAGCCCCTGATATAAAATCGGGGGCTTTTTGCATCTACAAAACTATATCTTCGTATTTTCTCCCTTTCTGATAGCCATATACGCCATTACCGCCACAATCAAAGAAAATAGCGAAGCAATGACATAATTTCCGATGTCAGCCATAGCATATGCCCAAGCCTCGTTATAATGCATCACTTCTTGTTTGGATGCATCTTCTTGGCATTTGGTTGCAATTTCTTGGTTATACTTTTCCTGTTCCTGGTTATATTTATCCCAAGCTGCTTTGTCTTCAGGAGTAATCATCATGCCTCCGCTGGTTTGCGGATAGAGCGGTGCTTGCAAGCAATAGGCACTATACGTTCCATAAGAATTACTGCCGTAATATGTTTCATAGCCTCCATTCATGGCTTTTGCCGTCGAGGTAGCTAGTCCAGCCACGGACCAGAAGGTATAATACAAAGCCACGCCGAAAATAATCCATAGCGCTACCAATCTGATTACTACGCGAATTTCACTTTTCATTATGATGTTAAAATAATAATTAATTCACGACCTTTAACTGAACCGATGACAACTTCTGAAAGCTATATGGATGGTGTCTCTATAGTGGATGCGTCCCTAGTGGTCATGAAAGCTGAAATCATCAATCCCAACAACAAACCGCCCAAAATAGCTAATAGACCGCTAGATAATGCCAAGATAACATACCAGAAGTTTTTATACAGTTTTTTCTGTATTAAAACAATAAAAGAAATTATTAAGGAATATACTACAGCCACCATAGCTCCTATTCCCATGCCTGCATCAAAACCTTCACTAAATGTGATTGTCTCTGATGATATGCTAGATAATCCGCCAGCGATACCGCTTAGAATTAAACCAACAAGGAAATATGCTAAATAAAATCCTACTGCCTCTTTCCAATTTCTCTTGTACGAAAAATCAGTTAATTTTTTGAACATATGTTTACGTAAATTATAATATTAATTGTATTAAATGAAAAGAATGATTAAAAAAATTCTTTCCCAACTGGTGCCCAGGGCGGGAGTCGAACCCACATGAGATTACTCTCAGAGGATTTTAAGTCCTCCGTGTATACCATTCCACCACCTGGGCGTAATCTTTGAGGCGCCGGTGGGAATCGCACCCACGTATAAGGGATTTGCAGTCCCTTGCATTACTACTTTGCTACGGCGCCATATTTTACCTTTAATAATTCTTTTTGCTGGCCGGTTTTAAAAAATCTTTCCATTTTCATAGCCTCACTCCTTGTATCATAAGGCTCGAATCCCATCAACTGCCATGGTCTGTAAAACTGTGTTGATTTTACTTTTCCTGTATTATGAAGGCTTACTCTTTTTCCTACATCCTCCGTAGAGCCAACATACAGATCATTATTCTTTTGACTTTTAAGAAAGTAAACGTAGAACATTGCTACTTTGTCTCCCTTCGGGAGATGTCCCATAGGGACACTACGGCGTCACGCTTATTCTTTTATATCAGTTTCTTTTATCTTTTCCAACAGCTCTTCAACCCGAGCGGCTTCTTTTATTTTTTCATCAGTTACGAATTTAATCCGCGGTACCGGCCGCATGTTTAGCCGTTTGTTAATCTTGTTTTGCACATCAGCCACACCTTTATTGAGCGTATTCACCACCGCGTCTGTTTTATCTTCCGGCATGACCGAAATATACACTCTGGCTTCAATTAAATTGGCCGTAGCATCCACGTGTGTCAGGGTCACCAAACAATCAGCAAAATGAAAATTCCTGGCAATAATAGTGCCAATTTCTCGTTCTAATAAGGAATTTACTTTATTCAGACGTTCTGTCATTAGGTTAATTAGAATAATTCTAAAGTACTCCTTTCTGTCGCTCTTCCACCCAGGCCACCAGAATGTCACCCTGCTCAACTTTCGCATTGCCTTCAAACAAAATACCGCACTCGTCGCCTTTTTTTAATAAATCCATATCTTTTTTGTCGCGCTGCAGATTGATAATACGCCCGCTGCCTACTTTTTCGGCGCCACGTGTCACGTCTAGCTTTAGCCCTTTTTTGATTTCTCCTTCGGTGATTTTACCGCCCACAATTTGGCGGTTTTTTTCTCCAAAAAAGATAACCAGGGCCTTAATTTTCCCCACGTCCCGCCGTGCCACCTCCACATCCAATGATTTCTCCATGCCATTGCGGGCTTCCTGGATCAGTTCGTAAATAATAGTAAAAGTTTTAATGCGCACCTTTTTTTGTTCATCTTTTCTAAGCAGTGCCAGCACGCCGGGGTTGATTTTCACCCGAAAGCCAATAATTTGGGCGCGGGACATTTCCGCCAGTTTGACATCGCTTTCGTTAATATCGCCCACTTCGCTTTTTAAAATCCGTAAATTTACCTGGTCCTGGGGCAAACTTTTCAGCATGCCCTCAATAGCTTCCAGGGAACCAAACACATCGCCTTTGAGCACAATATTGACCACTTTTTTGGTTGGATCACTTTCCAGTACATTGTAATTGATTTTGCGTTTTGAAGCTTCGCCTTGTAGTTTGGTGGCGGCCAGCTCTGCGTTGGCAAAACTTTTGAATTTTTCTCCAACTGAAGGTACATTGGTAAATCCAAGCACAATGGCGGGCGACCCGGGAAACACCTCTTCTACGGGATGTCCTTGGAAATTTTCCAGTTGTCGCACCTTGGCCATGGCTAAATCCGTGGCAATAATATCTTTTTTACGCAATACGCCCTTTTCCACAATCACCGTGGCTACCGGGCCCTTTAAACTGTCCATGTAAGACTCAATCACCAGTCCTTCGGCGGGTACCGTAATATCTGTCGAAAAATCTTGCATTTCGGCCACCAGTAAAATCATTTCCAGTAATTCATCAATGCCTGTTTTTTCTTTGGCCGAAACTTCAACGCTGGGCACTTCGCCCCCCATGCTTTCCACATACACCTCAATTTTAGAAAGTTCGTTCTTGATTTTCTGCGGGTCAGCCGTTGGCAAGTCTATTTTGTTAAGCACCACAATCATGGGTATCTCTGCCTTTTTAATGGCCATAATGGCTTCCTTGGTTTGTGGTTGCACACTTTGAGCCGCATCCACCACCAACAGGGCAATATCAGCCACCAGCGCCCCCCGCAGCCTCATAGCCGAAAACGCCTCGTGGCCTGGGGTATCAATAAAGGTAATTTTGCTTACCTGCCCTGAGCTTGTCGAAGGGTGCGACACTTCATACGCGCCGATGTGCTGGGTGATACCCCCCGACTCCTTGGCCGTGATTTTAAAATCTTTAATGGCTTCCAATAAGCTAGATTTCCCATGGTCCACGTGCCCCAAAACCACCACCACTGGAGGGCGTTTGAAAACGGGCTTTGGCGTCGCACTAGCTTCTGGCTTGGCTGATTCAATGATTACTTCTGGTGCTTTTATGATTATTTCCGTAACAGGCAAAACAGCCTCAACTTTCTTGGGCTTCTTCGGTTTAACTTCTTTTGGTTTTTTTACTGCCTTGGGCTTGGTTGCCGCTGGCGATTTTTTCGTTGCCATGGCAGTATCTTACCCTACTTTAAGCTTAAATTCAACGCTGGACGCATAACCGTTCAATTTCGCGCGCCACCAAAATATCCTTGTCTGTCACTTTTCCGCCTACATCAAAACGTTGCAACTCAAACAACACCTTGCTGTAAAAAATATGGATATCGGGATGGTGGTCATTAGCTTCGCAAAATGGAGCCAAAGCATTCACAAACCCCAGCGAACCCATGAAATCCTTAAACTTAAATTCCTTTGCAATTTTATCGTTGTCATACTTCCAGCCACTCAAAGTTTTCAATTCTTCCTCAATTTGCCCTTTGGTTAAAATATTACTGTTTTTCATTGGTTCTTATTTGTTTTTTATATCGCCCAGGCCAGCAAACCGGGCACACCGGCCGTTCACTGCTTTTGTATTCATCTTTACACTTCTTTATATCTAAAGTAATCAACAATATGGTCATTTACCATCCCCACCGCCTGCATGTGGGCGTAAATAGTGGTGGCGCCTAAAAATTTAAATCCGCGCTTTTTTAAGTCTTTGGCAAATACTTCACCATCTTTCTGCCCCTTAAATTGCCACATGTATTTAGAAAAAGTGCCGAATTCTTTTTGTATTTTTATAAATTGCTGCGCGTTATTTATCGTCGCTTCAATTTTCAACCGATTGCGAATAATCGCCGGGTCTTTCAAAAGCCGCGCCACATCTTTTCCGGTCATTTTGGCAACCTTTCTCACATCAAACCCCGCAAACAACTTCCGATATCCTTCCCGCTTATGCAAAATAGTTCTCCACGACAAACCAGCCTGCGCGCTCTCCAACACCAAAAATTCAAATATCTTTTTATCGTCATACATCGGAACCCCCCACTCCGTATTATGATATTTTATCATCAGCGGGTCATCGCCAGCCCAACCGCAGGTTTTTTTATTGTTTTCCACAAGTAATATATTTTACACAGCCGCGTCAAACCTTGCCTTATTCTCAATCATCCATTTTTGCTGTTCCTCTTTGCTTGAAGTTTTCATTACGTCGGCGTGAGCTTCCATATAATGAGGCATCAGTGCTTTCATCCACACTTCAAACGTTTCCCCTTGCGCTGTTACCTCACACAAATCACAGGTTAGAGTTTTCATATAAATTTTTTTGTTTAATATTATTTTTTCAATTTACCACACAACTCCGAAAGCCCCACATCAGTAGAGCCCAAAGAAATATCTTTCTCGTTATATGTCGTAGTCCCGTGAACAAAATAAGTAATTTTTATTAGCATAATATTTCTCGAGATAGCAGCTGTCCTATTTCTCCGATTCTGTTATAATGTAATAAATTAAAAACGCTCAATACAGGCATGTCAAAACAACTTACCACCTCTGCTATAGACAGGAAAAACATTCTTAATAATAGCTTTGCTGTAAAACATATTCAAGAAGACGTAGGAATCCGAGGCTTTTTATTCGAGCAAGAATATATTTTTACCTCTAAACAGGTAGCCACTTTTTTTGAAGTTGACGAGAAAACAATTGATAGATATCTATCAGAATACAGTGAGGAATTAAGACAGAACGGCTATGAAGTCATATCTGGAAAGAAACTGCAAAAACTTAAAGAATTATTTGGTAGGGACATTAATGTCCCTACCAAAACTACTTTCTTAGGAGTCTTTAACTTCAAAGCTTTTTTAAATTTGGCTATGTTGCTAGTAGAAAGTGAAAAAGCAAGGGTCTTAAGGGGGTTTATACTTGATGTTTTAATTGATGTCGTCAGTGCTAAAACAGGAGGAAATAGTAAATATATTAACCAGCGCGATGAAACTTATTTGTTAAGTTGGTATGTTGGCGAAAATTATAGAAAATCCTTTACGAATGCACTAAAGAGTTTTGTTGATATGGGTAATTTCAAATACGCCATTTATACTGATAAAATATATCAAAGTGTTTTTAAGGAGAAAGCTCGTCAATATCGAGACATATTAAGTTTGAATCAAAAGGAGAATGTGAGAGATACTATGTATTCTGAGGTACTTACTACTATTTCGATGTATGAGAATGGTCTCGCCCACGAAATGAAAAAGAAATCCGATGAATTAAATAGAAAGTTGAAACCAGAAGAAGTAGATAAGATATTTACTGATTTTGAAAATAACCCAGCGTGGATCCCTCAAATTGATATGGTAAGAATGAAGATGGCAAGTAGAGACTATGGCTTAAGGCTAGTTGAGCACCCTGAACTTAAAGACTATATAAGACCCCTCGATACTATTGAATTTGAGCGGTTCTTAGGACAAAAAAGCAAGGAACTATCAAAAAGGATAAAAGAGTATCAAAATGTATTCAAGAGATTAAAAAACAAATAGGATATGGGAATTTTTTATTTCGATATTAAGCACGCAATTATTGAACATGATAAGATTATTGATCTTTCCGGAGGAAGACATGGTTTTCATGATATTAACTTGCTAGAAAGCGTGCTGGCTCACGTTCAAAATGATTTATATTACCCATCCATTGCAAATAAACTCACTCATCTTGTATTTTGTATCGCAATGAATCACGCATTTATAGATGGGAACAAAAGATCTTCAATTGCTCTGGGAGCTTACTTCTTAGAAATAAACGGTTATAGACTTATTGTGGGAAAATTCATAGCTGAAATGGAAAATATAGTTCTGTGGGTTGCACAAAAAAGAATTCCAAAAGAACTACTTTTAGAAATCATAGACAGCTTACTGGAGGGCGCAGAAATTACCGAGGAAATCAAACTCAAGATACTTGATTCTTTTTAAATTACAATCTCCACCTCCACCGGACAATGGTTGCTGCCCATGACGGCTAAGTGGATGTTGGGTCAAATTCCACTATCCATTCAATGCCGTATTTGTCTCTGAAACAACCAAAATAGGTGCCCCAGGGGCCGCCGCCCATTGGGCCTTCTAGTTGTCCTCCCACTGAAAGCCCATTAAATAACTTGTCTGCTTCTTCTTTACTTTCTGCGCTTATTACAATTTTACTTCGGTTCTCATGTTCGTTTGTTTTTCCCATAATTTCCGGAACATCATTTCCCATCAGCATATTGCCCTTACCGATAGGCAAAACAATATGCATAATTTTTTCTTCTTCCTTTTCTGCAACCTTAAATTCAGCACTTGCAAGGTCTTTGAAACGAATAATCTTCGTAAACTCCCCGCCAAATATTGATTTATAAAAATCAAATGCTTCTTGTGCATTTCCATTGAAGTTAATGTGAGGATTGATTATTGCCATGTGTTTTTAGTTATTAATTAATAGTGATATGATTTTACCTGTATTTTAACACAAAAAGCAACGCTTCAAATATTCCCTTCGAATAAAGCTTCGGCGGAACACAGTAGATTGAAGCGTCCAAAAATAGTGACTGTCCCCATTTCTCATTTCTCCCCATTTCTTCTATGTTTAAATGATGAACACGTAAATAAAAATCCCTGCAACGATTACGTCGCAGGGTATTAGAGTTTAGAATAATAGAGTGTAGATTTTGACCAATTACATACACCCATGATTATCCCCACCACCTTCGCAAAAACATTCAAGCTTTCGAGAGACAGAACCTCTCGAAACCCTGCTTTTTTTACTTTTTTTGACTGCATTTTTCTCTGGAGGCTGTTCTTCGAAATGTTTTTGGAAAAGATCCAAAGAAAGAGCTTTTTGCGTATTGAATTGCTCTTGCTTTTCCAAAGATCCATCAGAAGGCGTGTGATGGATGTAGTGTCCAAAGATCAAGTTGCAAGCAGCCTGATATTGTTTAGTGAAGAGAATGTGAGCGTGCCACACTTCGTCAATGTCAGGCGTGGGTACAATTAACGCATCTTCAAGTAGTCGAAGCTTTAGGAAGCGTCGATACCACAGGATTGCTGATTGAATTCTTTTTCCTCTCCAATTATGCTTTCCGCCATACTTTTTAGGAGTACGGAGTTGTCGCTCGATCATTGAGAGGTCAAGCCCGTCAATTGCATCAACGGCTCGCTGTTTGTCTGACGAAAGATTCTCAGCCATGATTGTCCTTTCAAGGTACGAGTAATTAGATTCAACTAAAAACATCATACATTAATTGATGCATGATGTCAATTATGCTCCCCAGCTTGAACATAAAAGCGTAACGGAATGGGGGAGGGTGGGGATAGCCACCATTTTCACCGCTGTTAAAATGACCTACTGCAAGAAAAAATTAAAAGCATAATAAACCAAAAACGCTGGCCAGACTAGGGCTTTTAAGAATCCCAAAATTCCGGCCCAAAATGTGGTAGCGTGGCTGATAAAATAGATAGTGGCGCCAATAAGCCCGAAGAAATACACTGCATTCCCGCCCTGATGAACATGTTTTTCCATGATGGTTTGTGTTAATGATTACCAAGTTGCAATAATGGCTCCCATGACGGCCATAGTTACCAGGGAACAGCCGGCTTCAAAGAGCCATAGTTTCCAGCTTCGGCCCATCCAGATAACTTCAATAGATGAAGAGGTCACTAAAAACCCGAGCCAAAGCCACCCGCCCATAATAGCTCCGCGAAACCACGTTGCCGGACCCATGAGGGTTGAGGTAAATACCAGCGAAAAAATCATTGCCATAACGAATGCGGTGACAAGGTTTACCACAAAATTCCAGAACATTTTTGGATACATGTCAGACATTTTTTCATTTCCGGCTGGGTGAATGTTGGCAAGCTTCATCCATAATTTTCCTGAAACCGGCCCATGAAACAAAAACCCCAAAACAAACGCCGCAACCGCCGCCACAACCACCGAAACGAAATTTATTGGTAACATCATGTTTTTGATTAATTAATTATTATTTTTATTGCTTTATATTACGATCTCCACCTCCACTGGGCAATGGTCGCTGCCCATGACATTTGAGTGGATTTTGGCGGATTTTATTTTAGATTTCAATGATTTGCTGGTGAAGATGTAGTCAATGCGCCAGCCTACGTTCCGGGCCCTTGAATTGGCAAAGTGGCTCCACCAGGTGTAGTGGCCGTTTCCCTGGGTAAACATGCGAAAGGTGTCCAGAAACCCCGCTTTGATAATTTGATCAATTCCTTCGCGTTCTTTTGCAGTAAATCCCTTTTTGTCTTTGTTGCCTTTTGGGTTGGCCAAGTCGTCGGGCGTATGAGCTACGTTTAAATCTCCGCAGAAAATAACGGGTTTGGTTTTCTCTAATTCCTTCATGTAAGCCAGGAATGCCGGGTCCCACTGCTTGTGGCGCAGCGGAATCCTGCTTAAATCATCTTTTGAGTTTGGCGTATACACCGAAACTATATAAAATTTCTTAAACTCGGCAGTAATCACCCGTCCCTCTTTAGCGGGATCTCCGTAACTGTCTTCAAACACGCCCTTCATTCCGTTAATTATAGAAAGTGGCTTTTCTTTTGAAAAAATTGCTGTGCCGCTATAACCCGGCCGTTCAGCCGAATTCCAATATTCTTTATAGTCAGGCAAATCCACTTCGTGTTGATGTTGGAAGGCCTTAGTTTCTTGCAAACACAAAACATCGGGCTTATGCTCTTGAATAAATGGCAAAAACAGCCGCTTTCTATGCACAGCCCTTATTCCATTAACATTCCAAGAGATGATTTTCATGGGATATACGTGCCACACCCATGGCAATTTCGTGTTTGATCACAAGAGTATGCTATATTGGCGGAGGAGGTGGGACTCGAACCCACGAATCCCGTGAGGGATTACGGTTTTCAAGACCGTTGCAATAGCCACTATGCGACTCCTCCGCATATTTTTTATCACAAAATGTAAGAAAAATCAAATTGACTTACCGGATTTTTAAGGTAATATGAAAGCACTGGAGAGGTCGTATAACGGTTATTACAAGAGTTTGCTAAACTCTGACGGCGCAAGCTGTCTTGTGGGTTCGAATCCCACCCTCTCCGCCGGTGCCATCTATTTCTGAACTAGGATGTACTATTTTGGCAACATCCCAGCTTTAAGGAGACAGTACTATGTCGAAGAAGATTTTTTTGCAATGTCCCAACAAAAGTTGTCGGGAGCGTATGGGAATTTTCGCCAGACATTGCAGCAGTTGTGGCACCAAACTTGTGGTGCCGGAGGAAATTGCTGCGCACATTAATCCGCTCGAACAACAGCTTTTTTTCGAGCAAACATGTCAAAACGGTCGTGGCCACGTATTGCAAGCTGACCAGGGCGAAGATGTCAAATTCTGCGTCACCTGCAGCCAGCCGCTGCGCCAAGAATAGCCAAGGCTTTTCAGTCTCCCCTTTCATAAGAAAGGGGAGTTTTTATTTGCATAACATTAACTTTCGCGGGCAATGGCAATGCCCCATACTTGTTTGGCGCCGGCAGCCTTTATTGTTTTGGCACATTCGGCCATAGTGGACCCGGTAGTGTAAACATCATCGACTAAGAATACTTTTTTCCCTGCAAATTCGCCAGGGTTTTTTATGGCAAACGCGTTTTTTATATTTTCCTGACGTTCTTTGGCCGTTAGTTTCATCTGGGGCAGCGTTTTTTTGATTTTTACCAAATTATGGGAAACGACCGGGATATTTATTGCATTGGAAAGTTCGTTTGCCAATTCTTGTGATTGGTTGTATCCCCGCGCTTTCAGGGCGGATATTTGTGATGGGACATAGGTTAGGACAGATTTTTCCCAAACCATGTCCGTATTGACGCCTGATAGGACAAAGTGTTCAAGCAAAATATTTGCCAGGCTTTTTGCCAGATTTTTTACATACGGCTCATATTTGAAGTGATAGATAAGTGTGCGGGTTAATGATTTTTCTTTGTAGGGCAGGGCAAAATATAATCCCGAAAGTGCTTTGTCTTGGCAGCGGGTACATTTGCCGTTGTTTTTCCCTGGCGGGATGCGGATAGCGCCTTTGTCGCACAAACAATACGCATAAGTACAAATATCCAGGGTGGCCTTGCAGTCATCACACAAAAAAGATCCTTCTTTTCGGCAGCCAAAACAAAACGAAGGAAATAGCAGTTCTGTAAGGAATTTTTTAGCGGTGTTATCCACAGTGTAAATGGGTTGTATACATTGTACAATAAACCAATACTAATACCAATATAAAGTTGGCCAATTTTTGTACATGAGTTTTTTTAACTTGTTTTTCCCTAAAAGAATGGTGGGCGTAGACATCGGAACATCATCAATCAAAGTGGTGGAAATTTCGCGTCTGCGTCAGGGAAAAACGCTGGAAAATTACGCACAAATAACTTCTGAGAATTTATATAAAGACCCGGTGCAAAGCCAGGAAAAGGGCAATACGCTTTTGGCAAAAGAATTTGTGGCCAAGGCAATAAAAGAGCTGCTACAAGAGGCGAAAATCCGTACCAAAGCGGCGGTGTTTTCTATCCCGGACTTTTCCACGTTTTGCACGTCATTTGAAATTCCGCCCATGCCTGAAAAAGAAATCCCCGGTGCGGTGCGCTATAATGCTTCCCAGTATATTACCCTCCCTATTTCCGAGGTGACGCTGGACTGGAAAATCGTTTCCAATTCCAAAGATAAAAATGCCCTGATAAAAGTGTTCTTGGCTGCGGTTCCCAATCAGGTGGTGCAGGAATACCAATGGATTGCCAAAGAGGCGGGGCTAGATTTATACGCCCTGGAAGCCGAGGCCTTGGGTATTGCTCGAGGAGTGGTCAAGAGCGGTAAAAAGCTGGTATGTTTGCTGGATATTGGCGTACAGAGTTCCACCGTCAACCTGGTGGAAAATGGATTTCTGCGACGCAGCTACAGTTTTAATTTCAATAGCAATCAATTAATAAAAGCTCTTATGTTAGCGTTGCGTCTTGAACCCAAACAAGCTGCCAGAATTGTAAACACCGAGGGGTTGCTTTCCGCCCGGCCGGGGGTTTCCCAAACACTGTATCCTTTGGTTGATCCATTGCTTTTGGAAGTAAAAAATATTTGCGCTGAATTTTATCAGCAAGAACAAAAAATGGTGGAAGAAATATATATCACTGGCGGCATGGCCAACTTGCCCGGGCTGAAAGAATATTTTACTGAAAGTTTGAAAAAAACGGTGTACGTACCGAACTGTTTTTCTGAATTTTTTTACCCACCCATCTTGGAAGGTACGCTTAGGGAAATGAGTCCCAGTTTTTCGGCTGCGATGGGAGTGGCTATCGGCGGACTTGCCGTCAAATAAAAAATCAATCTGATGGAATTTCATTTGTATCACGTAAAAAATCGGGAAACCTGGTGGATTGACGCCGCTTTTTATGTGGCAGCCGCGTTACTGGCAGTAGCCATTTTTTGCTATTGCATATTGGCCATTAAAATATATTTCCAGGACCAAAACATTGATGTCATCCGGGAAAGTATTGTCCAGTACGGTACCGCGGAAAATAAACAACAGGAAAAAACAGTATTGGAATACAAGAAAAAAATTGATGATTTTTCCCTGATTTTTGCCAACCATAAGCTTTCTTCCAGTATCCTTGGGTTCCTTGAAGCTAATACTCTAAGCGATGTCTGGTTTTCCAATTTTGACATGGCCCAAGACATTGATACCCTACGCCTTTCCGGCGAAGCTAATGATGCCCAAGTGGTAAGCCGACAACTTGCCATCCTTGAAGAAAAGAAAGATTATGTGCACAAAGTAACGATGCTTAAGGCCCAATCCATTACCGGTAAAGCCGGTAAAGTGGTCTTCTTGGTGGACATTGCCTTAAATCCCAATATGTTCAGCTATGGAAATCAATAAATCCATCACCACTATCTTGATTCTGGTTATTACCGGTTTATTGGTATTCCTTTTTGTGATGCCAGAATATGAAAAATCCCAAAACCGCAAGGATGAATTTATGCAAAAGCAGGCTGAGTATAATGGCAAGGCAGCTTATTACGCCGGTATTTCCAGTTTATATGCGGCTATGCAATCCCGCCAGGAAGCATTGGCAAAAATTGATAGTGCCGTGCCCGCCGAATTTTCTTTGGCTTCGATAACCTACTTTTTCCATCAAAAAGCAACTGAAACAGGTTCGGTTATTAAATCGGTCAGTTATAATGATGCGTTGGCTCGCGTTGACGGAAAAGTGCCGGAAAAAAAGTTACGGGCGATTACGTTTTCTGTCAATTTATTGGGAAACTACCAAGGGTTGAAAAGTTTCTTGACGGCCCTGGAGAAATCTTCCCGGATATTTGAAGTGACTACTATTTCTTTCACCACACTTAAAGATTTCGCTTCAAATGCCCCCGCCCAAAGTTACGATTTCAAACTGCAAATTAAGACTTACGCTTATTAAATGGCCATTGTATTTACATCACCACGGAAAAAACAGCGCATCATCCTTTGGATAGTTGCTGTTTTAGTGCTGGCGGCCATGACAGGTATTTCAGTAGTTATTTTTTTGCCGGAAATCCAAAATAAATTGGGAAACGTTGTATTGGTGGAGTCAATCGGTCCGCCCATGGTTAATATTAATTTTATGGTGATTGATTCAGAGAAAGTAAAAAATTTAGAATTATTTAGTCCGTTACCAATAGAGGATGCGCAAATTGGCCGCAATAACCCGTTTTCCGCTTCATTGCCGCTGCCAGGAGCGCCTAAAAAATAATACCTATGAAACTGATCCAGGAATTATACGCCAATGGGGCTATCAATGACCAAAAAAAAGCTGAACTGGAAGCTGAGCTTAATAAATTTCCCGCTAAAACCGAGGAAGAAATTTTGCTGCAAAATAGTATTATCGGTGAAGACGCTCTATTTGAACTGAAAAGCAAGGTTAGTAAAATTCCCTTAAAAAAAGTGGATGCCAAAGAGGTGCCGATGGAAGTGGTTGAGTTGATTTCCGAAGAGGCGGCGGTGAATTATCAAATGATTCCGTTTTTTAAGAGGGGGAATTTGGTTGGTATTGGTATGGTATATCCGGAAGACGTGCTTGCCCAAAATGCACTGCGATTTATGAGTCGCAAAGAAAATTTCAAGTACGAAATTTACCAGATCACTTTCACCGATTTACAAAATATTTTAAAACAGCATAAAACTTTAAAACGCGAAACAAAAAAAGCGCTTGTGGAGCTCGGCAAGGAAAAAACGGAAATATTGGATGAGTTGGCAAGACCGGCCGCTTCGCAGATTGTGACCGACGAGGCTCCTATTATCAAAATGGTGTTGGTTATTTTGCGCCATGCCATTGAAGGTAGTGCCTCTGATATCCATATTGAACCGGGCCGTGAACGCTTAAACATTCGTTTCCGGCAGGATGGCGTTTTGCACTTAAGTTTGTTTCTGCCACTTTCGGTGCACTTGTCCATTGTGGCGCGCATTAAAATTTTGGCCAATTTGAAAATTGATGAAAACCGTACTCCCCAGGACGGCCGGTTTTCCACCAAAATAGGTGGTAAGGATATTGATTTTCGTGTTGCCACATTCCCGACACTATACGGGGAGAAAGTGGAACTACGCGTGCTGGACCCCAAAGAGGGCATGAAATCGTTTGACAAGATGGGTCTGTCAAAACGGAACGTGGAGCTGATTACGGCCGCCGCTAAAAAACCGTATGGTATGGTGCTTTCTAGCGGTCCGACCGGTTCGGGAAAAACTACCACGCTATACGCCCTGCTTCGTATTTTAAACCAGGAAAATGTGAACATTGTGACGTTGGAAGATCCGATTGAATATTCTATAGAAGGAGTAAACCAATCCCAGGTAAGGCCGGAAATAGGCTATACGTTTTCTGAGGGGTTGCGCCAGATTTTGCGTCAAGACCCTAATATTATCATGGTGGGGGAAATCCGTGACGAAGAAACGGCAAATTTAGCCATTCATTCCGCGTTAACCGGCCACGTAGTGCTTTCTACACTACACACCAATTCGGCTGTGGGTGTTATTCCCCGGTTGATTGATATGGGTATTAAGCCATTTTTAATTCCTTCTACGTTACGTATCGCCATTAGCCAGCGGCTCATTAGAATGCTCTGTGAACGCTGCAAGAAAAAAGTGCGGGTCAGTGACAAATTGAAAAGTTATATTTTGGAAACGTTAAAAACCTTGCCCTCACATATGCGCGAAGAAATAGTCATTCCGAACCCCTTGTATGTGTACGGCGCCAACGGTTGCGAAGCATGTAGCTTTAAGGGATACAAAGGACGGGCCGGATTATACGAAGTGCTAAGTATGACTGACGAACTGGCCGAAATTATTTTAAAAGTTCCTTCGGAGGCGGTTATTTTGAAAGCCGCCCAAAAAGAGGGTATGTTGACCATGGCACAAGAAGGCATCATTAAAGTGCTGGCCGGCGAAACCAGCGTTGATGAAATTGCCAGGGTAACGGAGGAAAAATAACGCGATATTAATATATGAAAAAGATTTTATTGGTGGAAGACGATTCGTTTATTGTGGACATTTATGGCAATCAACTGCGCCAAGAGGGTTTTAAAGTTGATATTGCCAAAAACGGGGAAATGGCGTTGGAAAAAATCAATACCAATCGCCCGGATTTGGTGTTGCTGGACATCGGCTTGCCAAAAATGGACGGCTGGCAGGTATTAAAACAGTTGCGCAACAACCCGCAAACCCAAGACTTAAAAGTCATTATTATTTCTAATAACGACGAAAAAGATTCCACTGATAATATCGTGCAACTTAAAGTCGTCAAGTATTTTTTGAAAATAGAAAGCACGGCCGAGGAAATTGTGGGATTTGTAAAAGAAACCTTACAGTAAATAACATGGATTATTTGGAAAATATTAATACTATTTTGGACCTGGCCATGTCCGAAGGCGCTTCAGACGTGCTTATTTCAGTGGGGCATCCGCCGGTCATCCGTATCACAGGGCAGCTGGTACCACTCTTAAAGGAGAAAATAATAACTGCCGATCAATCCAAAGGCATTGCGCTTGGATTGATGGAAGAAGAAAAAAAGAAGAAATTTTTAGCTGAAAAAGAAATTGATTTTGCTTATGATTTTGAGGGTAAGGCGCGGTTTAGAGTAAATGCTTTTTTCCAGAGAGACTGCGTCAGTTTGGCGCTGCGGCTCATTCCCAATAAAATAAAAACGGTGGAAGAACTTTCACTACCCGCTGTATTGCATGAATTTGCCAACAAATCTCAGGGGTTGATACTCGTAACCGGGGCTTCGGGCCAGGGAAAGTCTACCACCTTGGCGGCGCTGATTGATGAAATAAATCATACCCGTGCTGTGCACGTAATTACTATAGAAGATCCGATTGAATACCTGTATCAAAGTGACCGCGCCATTATTGAACAACGGGAAGTATCCGCTGATACGGTTTCATTTGGCAGCGCGTTAAAGGCCATGTTCCGGCAAAATCCTGATGTGGTTATGGTAGGTGAAATGCGGGACTTGGAAACTATTTCCACCACCATTACCGCCGCTGAAACGGGACACCTGGTGTTTGCCACGTTGCATACTAATTCCGCTGCCCAATCCGTGCATCGCATGATTGATGTGTTTCCGGCAGACCAGCAAAATCAGATTCGTTTCCAGTTAGCAGGTTCTCTGTTGGCTGTGGTTTCCCAGCGTCTGATCCCGCGTATCAATGGCGGGTTTGTACCGGTATGCGAGGTGATGATTTGTAATGCCGCCATTAGTAATCTGATCCGCGAAAACAAAACGCATGAAATTGGCGCTGTCATTGAAACTTCTTCAAAAGAGGGCATGGTTTCGCTTAACCGGGCCTTGAGTGACCTGGTTCGCCGTAAAGAAATTTCCCTGAAAGATTCCATAGATTTTTCCTCGAATCCTTTGGAGTTGAAAAATTTATTAAGGTAAATAATGCGATGCCAATATACTAATGCATGCTAATGATACTAATAAAAAAGCTGAAAAGCTCATTTACCCTGATTTATCATATGTTGTCGCTGGAATTTGCTTTGACGCCCACAATAAATTAGGCAGGTATGCAAGAGAAAAACAGTATAGTGACTTAATGGAAATGAAGTTTAAGGATAGAAATATTTTATACAAAAGGGAGTTTATTATAGGAAAAACTGGCAACATAGCGGATTTTATTATAGATGACAAGATTGTTCTTGAAATTAAAGCTAAAGAAATTATTTTGAGGGAGGATTATTACCAGACACAAAGGTATTTGCAGGCAGTTGGCCTAAAGCTTGGTCTTTTGGTGAACTTTAGAAGTCGTTACTTAAAACCAATAAGGATTGTAAGGATAGATACCGATGTTAAAAATAAGTTTTTGTATTAGCATAATTAGTATGCATTCGTATATTAGTATCGCACTATTATGAAATTTATCTATAAAGCCCGAGCTAAAGACGGGAACATGAAAAGCGGGGTCATTGAAGCCAATTCAAAAGATGCGGCCATTTTATTGCTGCAAAAATATGACGTGTTTGTCACGTTTTTGGAGGAAGATGGTATTAAGAAATCCTTCTTAAGTAAACTGAATTTTGAAGGAAAGGTTTCACGCAAAGACCTTACCATTTTTTTCCGACAGCTGTCCGTAATGCTTGAATCCCGTGTGCCGGTGGTGCAAAGTTTGACGAGTTTGGCCGCCCAAGTCCCAAAAGCCAATTTTAGAAAAATCATCAATGATGTAGCAAGGTCAGTTGAGGAAGGAATTCCGCTATCCGAGGCGTTCGCCCAATATCCTAAAACGTTCAATAATTTTTATGTTAATCTGGTAAAATCCGGTGAAATTTCCGGAAATATTTCAGGGGCTCTGGCGTATATTTCTGAACATTCTGAACGCGAGGACGAAATTGTCAACCAAATCCGCCAGGCTACTATTTATCCTATTTTCGTAGTGGTGGTGCTGCTCGTGGTACTTGGTATTATTGTGGTTGAGGTGATGCCGCGCATCGTTGATCTGATCAAAGAATCTCCCGCCGAACCGCCCTTTTTTACCAAGTTAGTACTTAGCTTTTATGCGTTTTTACAAGATTTTTGGTGGTTGGTGGCCATAATGGCTTTTTTAGTGGTCGTTTCTATAGTATACGGGCTTGCCACTAAGCAGGGCAAGGCTATTTTTAACCGGATTTCGCTGAAAATCCCCTTTGTTTCCGATGTGCTTAAAAAAGTGTTTTTAAGCCGTTTTTGCAGTAACATTGCCACGCTGACGGCTGCGGGAATTTCTATTAACAAAGCTTTAAAAATCACCGGCGATACGGTAAATAATGTGGTATATAAAGACATCATCCGGGAAATTGACCAAGAAGTTTCCAGTGGTGAAAAGATAAGCTCGGTGCTAGTGAAGTATCCCGTTTATTTCCCTTCGTTTGTAGTGCAAATGATTAAGGTGGGCGAAGAAACAGGAAAGCTGGATAAAACACTGGCGGAGGTGGTTAACTTTTATCAAAAAGAAATCAAGCGGTCCATTGATTTACTGTCCAAGTTGATTGAGCCATTGATGATTATCTTTTTGGGCATTATTGTTGCTATTTTGGCCGTTTCGGTATTATCCCCGCTATATGGCGCACTTGGAAGCCTGTAATTTTACAGGTAAAGATATCCACAGCTGGCAAATTGTATCTTCTTGTCGGGACGATGTATAATAATGAAAGAATATTTGAAAAGGTCGAGCCTTAATTTTAAATCAAATTATGACAAACAAGAAATCAAAAGGTTTTACCATTATTGAATTACTCGTCGTTGTTGCCATTATCGCTGTATTAGCTGCAATCGTGTTGGTTAACGTTACCCAATATATCAACAAAGGAAAAGACGCAGCTATCAAGGGAAACATGTCTACCATCTTGACTAATGGAGCCATTTACTATGATTCAGTTGGGAACTATACATCTTTTCCTCTTGCTGCTAATCCTACGTATGATGGTCCTGCTGACGCAATCCAAGCTGCCAACGCCGCTCCTGTTGCATGGGTGAACGGCACTGGAAGTGCTTATTGTGTAACAGCCGTACTTAAAGATGCGACTACATATTGTATAGACAGTACAGGGTACAAAGGAACACTAGTTTCTGGAAAGTGTGCATCGGTTACTATTGTTTCCTGTCAATAATACGCATCTACTCAAAAAGCACTCTCGCAAGGGGGTGTTTTTTGTTGTCTAAAAAAGTGATAGAATTATTAAAATATGGATATTATTCTGTCATTTTTTGTTTTCATCTTCGGCCTCTTAATAGGCAGTTTTTTGAACGTGGTTATTTTTCGGGTAGAAAAAAACGAACATTTGGGCGGGAGGTCTTACTGCCCTTCGTGCAAAAAACCCCTGGCCTGGCATGATTTGGTTCCGGTATTGAGTTTTTTGTGGCTTCGAGGAAAATGCCGCCACTGCCGGCAAAAAATATCCTGGCAGTATCCTCTTGTGGAAATATCAACTGCAGTGATCTTCTTACTAATTTACAATACACAATACACAATTTACAATTTTTTATTTCTCCTCTACGTTTCCGCGGTTTTGATTGTCATTTTCGTCATTGATTTTAAATTTTATCTCATTCCCGACCGAGTTTTGCTACCCGCCATAGTCATTGCAGGAGTTTATCGTATTTTTAATTTTGAGCATTTGGGTTTGTTTCGGATTTTTGATTTCGGATTTTGGATTTCCCCCATGGCACTGAATTATATAATTGCCGCGGGTATAGGGTCATTATTTTTCTTATTAATTTTTCTCATATCAAAGGGGACCTGGATGGGCTTTGGCGATGTGAAACTCGCCATTTTTCTCGGGCTTTTACTCGGATTTCCGGCCATCCTACTCGGATTATTCTTAGCCTTCTTCTTTGGTGCTATAATAGGAGTAATCGGCATATTGGCCAAGAAGAAGGGTTTAAAAAGCGAACTGCCCTTTGCCCCATTTTTGATCACGGGCACATTCGTCACGCTTTTTTGGGGACAGCAATTGGTCGCTTGGTATATGCATTTACTTGTTTTATGATATGAAAAACCAGAAAGGTTTTACCTTAGTCGAATTGTTGGTGGTCATTTCTATTGTGGTTATTTTTCCAACTATTGTTGTTTCCAATTTTCCGGCGGTTAAGCTGCAGTTTGCCCTTTCCCGACAGGCGCATAATTTTGCCCAGGATGTCAGGTCCACCCAGGACAGGGCGCTTTCAGCACTGGATTTCAATGACCAATTCGGCGTTTCCCAATCCATTTATGGATACGGGGTTTTTATTGACACGTCTAGTTTGGGCAATACGAAGTACATTATTTACGCTGATAAGGATCCGGGAAACCGCTATTATGATGAATTAGATCTGGTGGTTGCCATCGTGGATTTTAGCACCAGTGAACCGGGAATTATCATTAAAGAGGTCCAAAATGCCATTGGCCAGTCGATTAGTATTAATTTTGCCCCCCCAAAGCCTTCCACCACTATTAGCGTGCTTGATGAGGGGCAACAGGGTATTAACGTAGTGTTTGCCATGGAAAGCGACCCTGAAAAAACCAAAATCGTTTTCATAAATACTTCAGGTCTTATTGAGATAAAGTAGTAATGTAACACATAACATGGAACATGGAACAATTTCATGAAAAACTAAAGATGAAGATGGATAATTTTACCCACGGGGTCTATCGAGCCACTCGTGATTTTCCAAGAGAGGAAATCTATGGGGTAACTTCACAATTAAGAAGAGTCTCTTTATCGGTAATTTTGAATTATATTGAGGGTTATGCCCGCCAAAAAGAAAAAGTGTATAAAAATTTCCTATGGATCACTTAAAGAAACAAAGTATCTTTTACACTTTTCATTAATCGAAAAATATTTGCCTGAGACAAAGTATAGGGAATTGATATTATTGTCAGAAGAAATTGGTAAAATGTTATGGAGCACCATTCAAAAAATTTAATTTGTTCCATGTTTCATGTTTCATGTTCTATTCCTCCAAGGGAGGAGGGTTTTACTATTATAGAATTAATTATTACCATTGCCATTTTGTTGTTTGGCATTATTGGTGTTTACGGCGCTTTTTTCCCGGCAGTTTCACTGGCGTATAATATTTCCAACCGGTTAACGGCCGCTAATTTGGCCCAGGAGGGGATGGAAATCGTGCGCAACATGCGCGACAACAATTTCATTGCTGCTCCCGCGGTCAATTGGTCCATGGGCCTGCTTGACTGTGAAACGGGTTGCCAGGCTGATTATAAAACAGGAACATTGCTAGAGGGCCAAGCCAACCAGTTAAGCATATTTGACCCCAATAACTTTTTGAAAATCACCGCCGACGGATTGTACGGGTATGACAGTGGTGCGGATACCATATTCAAGCGCCAGATTACCATCCACCAGGAATCAACCGATGTACTGAAGGTGACAACGCTAGTAACATGGGATTATAACGGCCAGGCGTTTAATTTTGAAGTGGACGGATATTTATATAATTGGTACTAACACATGAAACATACATCATGAAACATATAACAAAAAGAGTGTTATCTTTGTTTCGTTGCTCCATGTTTCATGTTCCATGTTCCATGAAGCAACGGGGTGTTACGCTGGTTGAACTGGTGGTGGTTTTATCTGTTTTCATGTTTATTATCGGGATAACTACAACCATATTTCTTTCCATTTTTTCCCAGCAGAAGCGTATTTTACAGGCAGGAGAAGCGCTTAATCAAAGCAGTTTTGCCATGGAATATATTTCCCGCGCCGCAAGAATGTCTATTGCTGATACTGCCGGTACCTGCTTGGTGGATGGAAATATGGTTGCGTATCCGGGAGGCTTTTATTTGCTGACCCACTACGACAGCGCCAGCGGGTTTTACCGGGGCGTTAAATTACTTGCCAATGATGCTATCTGCCAGGAATTTTTCATGGATCAGGACGGGGTGTTAAAAGAAATAAAAAACGGAGGCGTGGCGCAAAACCTGCTTTCGGGAAGATTTACCCTTGCCTATATGCAGTTTATTATTAATGGCGATAAAAATTTGGTGAGTGCTTCTGAAAATGACTCTATCCAGCCTCGCTTAAGTATGGTGGTAAAGCTGCAATTGCAAAATGATGGAATTTTAAAAGACAAAGTGCTGCAGACATCCGTTTCCCAAATAAATGTAAGTGCCCCATGATTTCAAATTTAAAAATTCAAAATTCACAGAAGGGTGTTTCACTGGTCATCAGTTTCTTGATTATGACCATTATGCTTGGTATTGTACTAAGTGCTAGTGTTATCGTATACAGTGAAATCAATATCATCAGGAATATGGGAAATGCTATTATTGCGCTGTATGCCGCAGAAAGTGGGGCTGAAAAAACACTGTACTATGACCGTAAACACATCCCTGTCGGCTCAAGTCGGGGCCTTTGTTCTTTGTGTACGGTATGCGTATCTAGTCAATGTAATGAATGTGTGGTCACTCCTATCAGTGTGGGAGGTTGCAACCTTACCACGTGCAATAATTGTAAAATTACCTATAACTCAGTCGTTGATGACAAAGAATATTCCATTGATGCCACGATAACTCCTGACCAGGCAAATCCCGGCATTACTCTGTTTAAAGTGCAGTCGCGCGGGTATTATAAAGAATCTTCGCGCAGCGTGGAGGCAAATGCATATTCCCAATAAGTATGGATAAGCAAGCTGCAAAGCAGCGTATTGAAAAATTAACAACGCTCATTAATTACCATCGCTACCAGTACCATGTGCTGGACAAGCAGGAAATTTCCGATGCGGCATTAGACTCTTTAAAAAAAGAGCTTTTTGATATTGAGCAGTTTTTTCCTGATTTAGTGATGATTGACTCGCCAACCCAGCGCGTTGGGGGCCAGCCTCTGAAAGAATTTAATAAAGTGGCGCATGTTTCACGCATGCTTTCACTTAACGATGTGTTTTCCAAAGAAGATGTGCGTGAATGGATTGTGCGTATTTCTAAATTGCTTACGCCGCAAGAAATCAGCCGGTTGGATTTTTATTGCGAATTGAAAATTGACGGCCTAGCTATTGAATTGGAATATGAACATGGCGTGTTTATGCGAGGTTCCACCCGCGGCGATGGTACGGTGGGAGAGGATATTACAAATAATTTGAAAACGGTGGAAGCGATACCGCTGTCGCTCAAATTACCAATTACCAATTACCAATTACCAAAAAAATTCGTAGTAAGGGGCGAGGTTTTCATCAGCAAAAAAGAATTTGAGGCCATTAATAAAAAGCAGCAGGAAAAAGGTTTACCGCGCTATGCTAATCCTCGTAATATTGCTGCCGGATCCGTGCGCCAACTGGATCCAAAAATAACGGCCGCGCGCAGGCTGGATTCGTTTGCCTATGATATCGTTGGTAGCCCGGCTTTGCCAACGCACGAACAGGAGCACGAAACGCTGAAAGAATTGGGTTTTAAAACGAACGATAAAAACGAGCATTGTAAATCCGTTGAAGCTGTTTTTGCCCTCTATGAAAAATACCAAAAAATACGCGAAAAACTGCCCTATGAGGTTGATGGCATGGTCATTGTTATCAATCAAAATGATATTTATGAAAAACTGGGAGTGGTGGGAAAGGCCCCGCGCGGCGCAGTGGCGTTTAAATTTGCCCAATCACAAGCAACTTCAACGGTGCTTGATATAAAAATCCAGGTGGGCAGGACCGGCGCCATGACACCTGTGGCGGAACTTGCACCTGTGGCCATTTCGGGTATCACTATTACTCGCGCCACACTGCACAATGAAGATGAAATTAATCGTCTTGGGTTAAAAATTGGAGACACGGTTATTGTGGGGCGGGCGGGGGATGTGATTCCCGATATCATTAAGGTATTGCCGGAACTTCGGACGGGAAAAGAAAGAAGTTTTGTCATGCCCAAAAAGTGCCCGGCCTGCGATACGGTTTTGGAGAAGCCCTTCGACACCGCTCAGGGTAAAACTGCAGTTTTGTGGCGCTGCTCAAATAATGATTGTTTTGCCCGCAAACGACGGAGCTTTTACCATTTTGTTTCCCGCGGCGCGTTTAATATTGAAGGACTTGGGCCAAAAATCATTGACCGGTTGTTGGACGAAGGCTTGGCTCAAGACCCGGCTGACATTTTTGAGCTTAAAGAGGGCGATTTGGCGCAGCTTGCCAGGTTTGGAGAAAAATCAGCCGAAAATTTAATAGCGTCAATTGAGGAAAAAAAGAAATTGCCACTAGCGCGGTTTATTTACGCACTTGGTATTCGTAATGTAGGATCTGAAACCGCCGTTGATCTCGCCAAACATTTTAGCAACATTGAAAAACTTAAAAAAGCCAGTTTGCAAGATTTTGAAAAAATCATGGATATCGGCCCTGTAGTGGCAGCTTCTATTTATGAGTGGTTCACTGATAAGCAAAACCTAAAGTTTTTGGAAAAATTGCTGCGGCAGGTGCAGATTATCAAGGTAAAAGGTGAAAGTTCCAAGTTGCAAGGTAAAACATTTGTCTTTACGGGAACGTTGGATACCATAGAAAGGGATCTGGCCAAGGAGAAAGTCCGTGCGCTAGGGGGCGATATTTCAGAATCGGTTTCCGCAAAAACCAGTTTCGTGGTTGTGGGGGGCGAACCGGGGTCTAAGGCCGAAAAGGCTAAAAAACTTGGGGTAGCAATATTGGATGAAAAAGCATTTTTGGAAATATTGCAATAATGAATCTCTATATTAATCATATTAAAAAGCTTGATTGGGTACTGATTACAGCCGCGGTGCTGGTGTGCGCTTTTGGGTTGGCGGGGATTTATAGTACTGGGGTGGCAAAAAGTGATTATGCTAATTTTTATAAGCAGCTGATATTTTTTACGGTGGGGTTTTCGATGATGCTTGGCATGAGTTTTTTGGATTACCGGATATTGCGGAACAATTCTTACCTGATCTTATTTTTTTACGGCCTGGCGGTGCTGGGCCTTGTGGGCCTGTATTTTTTTGCCCCTATTATCCGGGGCACGCGTGGGTGGTACAAAATCGGTCCGGTAACGCTGGACCCCATTGAGCCGGCCAAAATTATGTTGCTTATTTTACTGGCAAAATACTTTTCCATGCGCCACACGGAAATGTATAAATTCCGGCACATTATTTTATCGGGTATTTACGTGGCCATACCCGCTCTGCTTATTTTTATGAAACCGGATCTGGGCGGTACTATGGTATTGGTGCTTATGTGGCTTGGCATTTTGCTTGTTTCAGGAATTAAATTAAAACATTTTTTAATTTTACTGCTTTGTTTTATGCTGGTGGCCGGTTTTGCCTGGCAGTTTGTGTTAAAAGATTATCAGCGGGGCAGGGTGATTAACTTTATTTTCCCCTACGATGTTCTGGGCGGGTCCTGGAGCCAGACCCAAACTAAAATTTCCATTGGTTCAGGTCAGTGGCTAGGGCAGGGCTTGGCGCAAGGCAGTCAGGTGCAGTATGGATTTTTACCCGAGCCCCACACCGATTTTATCTTCTCTGTTCTAGCCGAAGAATGGGGGCTGGTTGGCATTACTATTTTTTTCATCACGTATGGCATTTTAATTTGGCGTATTTTACAGATTGCCATCCATTCGGCTTCTAATTTCCCGCGGCTGTTTGCGGTGGGGTTTGCCATTGTCCTCATTAGCCAGTTTACGATTAACATTGGCATGAACCTTGGTATGCTGCCCGTGGTGGGCATTTACTTACCATTTGTCAGCTACGGTGGCTCGGGCCTCGTAGCCAATTTTTTAAGCCTTGGTATTTTACAGAGCATATATAGGAGCAGGTAGTATGCAGGCGAGGAAATTTGACAATAGTAATGAATGGGTGTATAATTAAATTATGGGTAAACTACTGTATTTTGTATAGTTCCCCTCGTTCTTTCCCAAGGAGACTGACTATGAGTACTGCTCCGATGACTACCGGCCAAATGAAGGATTTGACCTCTGCGGTCATCCAGGCCATCCCGACCGACCTCACGTTTGAGCAAGCCAAGAAACTGCTCAGCAAGAAAAAGAAGCTGGGCGACCGAATCCGGCTGGCATTCGCTGAAAGCGAACCTGTCGCCGTCCAAACCATTGCCCAGGCTGAAGCACCCACCATTTTGGTGGCAAACGAGCTACCTGA
>CAYZAV010000002.1:0-45889 GCA_964475855.1 uncultured Candidatus Saccharibacteria bacterium
GCTCCCCGGGTAGGATTCGAACCTACGACCCATTCCTTAACAGGGAATCGCTCTACCGCTGAGCTACCGGGGAATATAATATGTGTTCATCATACTAAATTCCCCGTATTTTTCAAGGCACGCGAGGCCAATGCCTAGTATGCTATAATAAACTTATGAAACTATTTGACGATTACATGGCTTATATCAAAAATAATCCGCAGCGTTATTGGTTTAAACGCAAACTCTATGGCTGGGGATGGACGCCGGCAACTTGGCAGGGTTGGGCGGTACTGGCGGTTTTTGCGGTAGGGATTTTTATTGACGCATTTTTTTATTTGCAACAAGACAAGCCGGTAGAATATTTCCTGGTACTGGCAGTGCTGGTTGGCGCAGTCATTGGCATCGCCTATAAAAAAGGGGAAAAGCCAAAATGGCAGTGGGGGCCGCCAAGCGAACCAAAAGAACATCATGAATAACCTGATTGACGCTGGAGTTTTTCAATACCACCGCGTTAAAAACCTATATCTGAAATATGAACGCCTGCTCATGCCCGCTACGCTGGTTGGCGGTTTTTTAGTAGATTACTTCACGTTTACCAGTATTAATATCAGTCTTACGTTTATTCTGCTTGTTGTATATTGGTTGTTGGCCGGTAGCTCGATTTTATTTATTCATTTGTACGATGCTGAAAAATTGCCGCTGGCGCTGCGCTATGTGCGCCTGTTTGCCCCGTTGTTTTTGCAGTTTGTATTCGGGTCGCTGCTTGGACCTTCATTAATTTTTTACTGGTTTTCCGGGGCCTTTTCCGTTAGCTGGCCGTTAATGGCCATTATCGCACTGCTGATGATTTTTAACGAAACCTTTCGCGAAGCATTCGCCCGGCCATTAATCCAAATTGGCGTTTACTTTTTTATCACTATTTCATTGCTGTCCATTTTGTTGCCATACCTTTTCAATTCATTGAGTGCCTGGTTGTTTATCGTCGCCGGTGCCGTAAGTTTACTCATGTTCTTTGGCTTCATCTATATACTTGGTAGTATTCGCAAGCAAACCATGTGGCAGCAGTGGCCGATGTGGCTTGCAGTGTTAGCTATTTTCTTGGTCATCAATGCCTTGTATTTTGCCAATATTACCCCACCTATCCCTCTGGCGCTGCGCGAAGCCGGGCTGTATCACAGCATCCAGCCGCAAGCAGAAAAATATATCATGCAAGGCGAGCCCGAAAACCTGTTGCAAAATATATTTGGTGGCCAAATACTTCATATAACACTCGGTAGCAAAGTCTATTTGTATACCGCTATATTCGCTCCCGCAGAGCTGCAAACCACTATTGTACACCACTGGCAGTATTACGATGAAACTAAAAAAGACTGGGTGGACCGGGGTAAACTGCCTTTTACTATTAATGGAGGACGCAAAGAAGGATATAAGGGTTATTCATATAATTCAAATTTGGCGGCGGGAAAGTGGCGTGTGTTCGTGGAAAACCGGCGCGGACAGGTTTTGGGTAAAATGAATTTTATGGTTGAGGTGGTTGAAGAAAAGGTAGATTTGGTGGAAATTACCAGGTAGTGCAACGCCCCATACCCTGGGTTCATTACTGTACATTTTACGTTTTTTATGATATTTTAATGGTCATGGCCGGTGATACAATATTACGGTTTGACGGGGTTTCGTTTGAATATGGAAACTCAAAGAAAATTCTTGATGAGGTGGATTTTGGCATCCGGCGGGGGTCAAAAATTACTATTATGGGTCAAAATGGGGCGGGAAAAAGTACTATTTTTCATTTGATAGATGGTTCGCTGCAAGCAGAAAGTGGGGCGGTAAATATTGGCCAAGGAGTGACCATTGCTATGGCGCGTCAGGCTATTTTACCCCGACAGATGGATTTGACGGTGCGAGAATTTTTCCAGGAAAGTTTTAAAACTAAAGTGTATGATATTGATCCGAAGATTGACGCGGTACTGGCGGCGGTGAATTTGCAAGCGCCCCATGACAAAAAAATTACCGCTTTTTCGGGCGGGCAGCAAGCAAGGTTGTTGCTGGCTAGCGCATTGATACAAGATAGTGATTTATTACTGTTGGATGAGCCAACCAATAATTTAGACAAGGCGGGCATTGCCCATTTAACCCAATTTTTGGTGGCGTATAAAAAAACGGTGGTAGTGATTTCTCACGATTCTGATTTTTTAAACTCGTTTACTGATGGCGTTTTATACTTGGATGTGCACACTAAAAAAGTACAGTGGTTCCAAGGAAATTATTTTGATGTGCTAGAACAGGTGGCGGCGCAGATTGAAAAAGATGAAAGTAAAAACGCCCGGTTGGCAAAAGAGATTATCGAAAAAAAGGAAAAAATGAACTATTTTGCCAATAAAGGGGGCAGATTACGGTTACTTGCTTCGCGTATGCGGGCGGATGCAGAAGAAATGGAAGAAAGTAAAGTTGAAAGCCGTAAGGAAGATAAAACCATCCGGCAGTTTACCATCCCGGCGCAAACGGACACGGTTGGAGAAATTATCAATATTACCAGTGTGCAGGTGATTAAAAATCACAAACCAAAAAAAGTTAAGACTAATATTTCTTTGTATAAAAACCAGCATTTATTGATTGCCGGCCCAAACGGCATTGGTAAAAGCACGCTACTGGAAAGTTTAGTGAAGGGGAGTGCCGAAGGCGCGGTGATTGCATCAGGCGTTACGGTAGGGTATTACAAACAAGATTTTTCAACTTTACCGCTGGAAAAAACGGTGTATCAAATGTTAGGCGAAATTGGGGGACTGGACGAACAGAGTTTACGCGCTATGGCGGCCGGATTTTTAATTACCAATGATTTGCTGTTTACCAAAATCGGCAATTTATCAGAAGGGCAAAAGGGGCTGGTTATGTTAATGAAACTGGTTTTGATGCGCCCGGGGCTTTTGATTTTAGACGAACCCACTAACCACATTAATTTTCGCCATTTACCCGTCATTGCCAAAGCTTTGGACGAGTATAAGGGTGCTATGATTTTAGTCAGCCACGTTCCTGAATTTGTGGAGCAGGTAAGGATAGACGAGAAGCTGGAGTTGGCTTAAGCTTTTCTCCTCCGCTCCCCAGTTCCCATCCCTGCCTGCCGGCAGGCAGGCTTCAGTACCGCGACTCGGTATAGAGAATAGGTTCTATTGTATCTCTCCGCGATTGGGTCACCGAGGTTTGACCAAGAACGCGGAATCATGCTGAACTCAAAGAACCGGCTCGCTACGGCGCCAAGGGGACGAAATCATTGACATTTGGGTGGTTTTATTATATTATTGTAGTATATGGAAAATAACGAATCTCTTTTGCAGACTACTCCCGAACCACAAGGCTTCGGTGCTCTTGGTATTGATGCGAAAATTTTAGAAGTGCTGACGGCATTGAAATTGACGGTGCCTACGCCTATCCAGCACAAGGCCATTCCAGTGGCGGTGCAGGGAAAAGACGTGGTTGGTATTGCTCAAACGGGGACAGGGAAAACACTAGCCTTTGGCTTGCCCATGATCCAGCGCCTGGCAGCCATGCCTTTGAAAAAAGGATTAGTGGTTTTACCAACGCGCGAATTGGCGTTGCAAGTTGAAGAGGCTATGCAAAAAATTGGGCGCGGGTTTGGGTTAAAAACCGCCGTGCTGATTGGGGGAACAAGTATGGGGCCACAAATTTCTGCCCTGCGACGCAATGCGCATATTATCATTGGAACTCCCGGACGCATTAATGACCACTTGGAACGCAGGACGTTGGAACTCTCAAATGTTGCTATACTGGTGCTGGACGAAGCCGATCACATGTTTGACATGGGGTTTTTACCGCAGATTAAACAAATTATCACCCATGTTCCCTCTGATCGTCAGACGATGCTATTTTCAGCCACCATGCCTTCAGAAATTTTACAACTGGCCACGGCGTACATGAAGTTGCCTTTGCGTATTGAAATTGCGCCACAGGGAACCACAGCCGAGCGTGTTGAGCAAGAAATCTTTTTTATCGGTCGGGATCAACGTATGCCATTACTGCAAAAAATCCTGTCAGATACCCATGGCAGCGTGTTGGTATTTTTACGTACCAAACATACCGCCAAGAAAATTTGCCGGCAACTGTTGGCAGCTGACATTACGGCGGCGGAAATCCATTCCAACCGGTCGCTGGCACAGCGTCGTGCGGCGTTGGACGGGTTTAAATCTGGAAAATATCGGGTGTTGGTAGCAACGGATATTGCCGCCCGCGGAATTGATGTCAAAGGAATTAGCTTTGTAGTAAACTATGATTTGCCTGAAAATTCTTCTGATTATGTGCACCGTATTGGCAGGACCGGAAGGGCGGGCGAGGCTGGAAAAGCCATTTCGTTTGCGTTACCTGACCAACGGGGAAAAGTGCGTGAAATTGAACGGTTGATTCGCAACACTATTCCGGTAGCACCTATCCCGGGAGGTTTGCCGTACGTTGCGCCGGCACCTTATGAAAAACCCTACAGTCATGCAGGTTACCAGGGAAATAAATCTCGCGGGGGATATCAGGGAAAATCTTTCGGCAAGCCGTCTTTTAAAAAACCATTTAAAAAGTATTAGAATTACGCAATAAAAAAACGGTCTTTTTAGACCGTTTCAAGTTTTTACCTGCGATTATCAAGCCATGGCTTGATTTTTGTTTCCACAAAAAGAGTTATTTTACGGCGCAACTCTTCGGGTGTGCCATTATTGCTGATAGGGAAGTCAGCTTGCTCTTCGCCAATGATGCGAATGTGACGTTCGGTTTCGGCCTGTTCCTCTAGTCGGAACTGTTCAAGGGAGGCATTGCTCTCGCCGACTTTTTCGCCACGCTTTTTTGTCCGTTGGTGGCGGATTTCTTCATCTGCGGTAATGTACAGTAGGATGGCGTAGTCAAAGCTTTTCAAAGCTTCAACATCGCTTGCCCATCGGATGCCGTCATAGACGACCAATGGCGAAGGGTCGCTGGCAATGTAGTGGCGCACGGCTTTGCTTAAAATTCCCGTGCCGTACGTTTTTTCCATCATCGGTGCCAGTTTGTTGAAATTTTCCCGGGTTGGCTCAATGTTCCAGAGCCGGAGGGTTTGCAATAAAACATCACTGGATCGGTGGTGAGCAAGCCGTACGTGCGGGGTAAGCCCGCGCAAGATGTTGGTAAATTCCCCTTTACCACTGCCTTTTTCGCCGACCAAGCCAATGACCATTTTTTCTGTGCGCGCATGTTCCATGGCAATTCTCCTTTTGTGAAAGTCATATTGAAAAGAACCAATGTAATGCTAGCAGGTAATTTTTTTAACGTCAATGTGTGGTATACTAGATATATGCAAAATATTTCAAATGAAATAAAGCCAAGCCCGAAGTTATTGCGCTGGTTTTTCTTTCTTTCCGGGGTGATTGCCACCATTGCCTACCGTATTATTTTTTTACTGGATTCATACTGGATAACCGTGGTGTGGTATGTGGGTACTATTGGATTTATTTTATATTTCGGCCATCGATGGCATGTGGAAAATAAACGGGCCAAGATGGTGAAAGAATATCATCTGGCAAACGCATTAGAGAATAGCGATATTTCTGCTGAAAAAAAAGTGGCCTTGTTGTATTTGATAAAAACTAGCGTTACGTCAAAAGTGCGCTATAATTCGTTATTTATTTTTGTCGCTTCCCTGGTAGCATTAATGACTGATATACTTCTTCGATGGTATCGTCTATATTATTAATGGCGACGCTTTGAGAGACTTACTTGCGGGAAATTTTTGTGTTAGGATGAAATTACATAATTAACAATATATTCCAATGGAAAATAAGCAGCCAAATATGGTGCAATGGGTTTCAGTTTCTATTATTATTGGCGCGGTCATTATTAGCGGGGCTATTATTTATTCAAACTCAAGCACTCCGGCCGTGGGGAACAATAACCAGCCTGGTCAGCCGACCGGCTCGGTAACCGTTTCCATGGACGACGATGCAGTGTTAGGAGATGCCAATGCGCCAGTTACCTTAATTGAATTTTCAGATTATGAGTGTCCGTTTTGCAAACGCCATGTTGAGCAAGTTTACCCGGAAATCAAAAAGAACTACATTGATACTGGAAAAGTAAAGATGGTATTTCGTGATTTCGTGGCTGTTACGGCGCATAACCCGTTGGCAACTACCGAAGCAGAAGCTGCCCAATGTGCTAAAGATCAGGGCGGAGATAATGCCTATTTTGCGTACCACGATCAGATATTTGCCAAAACCACCTCAAATGGCGCGGGGCTGGCCGTCAGTGAATTACCAAAAATTGCACAAGGCTTGGGGCTGAATGTTGACCAGTTTAATCAGTGCTTAAGTTCGCGCAAATTCAAAGGCGAAGTTGAAAAAGATATGGCAGACGCCGCAGCCGCGGGAGTAACCGGCACCCCAAGCTTTTTTGTAGGAAAGTCAACCGCCGACGGGAAAATAACCGGTAAAATTATTGTGGGCGCCCAACCATATTCAGCATTCCAGGCGGCGATAGAAGAAGCATTGAAGTAAATCTATGGATATACAAGGTAAAACTATAATAATTACTGGTGCGGCGCGTATTGGGCAGGAAGTTGCACGACAACTGAAAGAAAAAGGGGCGAATTTGGTGATTGCATATTTTAAAGATCCAGCTGAAGCCGCGATAGGTTTTGGCGTACAGGCGGATGTTTCTAAAAAAGAAGATGTGGCTCGGGTGGTAAGCGCGGCCAAAGAAAAATTTGGTAGGGTGGATGCGCTGGTGCATATGGCCGCCATTTACGAAAAAAGTCCGTGGGAAAATCTGGATGAAAAAGCCTGGGATAAAAACATGGATGTCATTGCCAAAAGCGCTTTTTTATTTGGAAAAATTGCGGGAGATGAAATGCTAAAGAATTCTGCCGCCTCCGCCGAAGGCTTCGGCGTGCCGAAGGGCAAGCTCATATTTTTCAGCGACTGGTCCGTGTTAAGCAGGCCATATAAAGATCACTTGGCTTATAACGTTGCCAAGGCGGCGGTGGTTGGTTTAACCAAGTCGCTTGCCAAAGAATTGGCTCCACATATCTTGGTAAACGCCATTGCGCCAGGGCCTATTTTGCGCCCGGCAGATTTGACCGAAGAAGAAAACCAGGAAGTGATGTCTAAAACGTTACTGAATCGCTGGGGCGGGGCCGAAGAAATTGCCAGAGGAGTGGTATATCTGTTGGAATCAGATTTTATCACTGGCCACATTTTGACCATCGATGGGGGACGGACGATAGCCTAGTCTGTAGTTAGTAGTGGGTAGGAAAAGCGCCTCAAAAGGGCGTTTTTATTGCGCTATTGACAATATATTAATCAGTATGATATAATTAAGGTATAGCTGTTCATAAACAACTAACTCTACTGAAAGGGATACAACGTGATTGCAGACATTGCTAATGGTGTCATGAAGGCTTATGTTATGATGGACATGGGCGGCTGGCACGACTTCTATCTGGAGAAGTTGGGTGGTTTTCCACTCGATGAGAATTACTGGGATCTGTTGATGATTCCGGGTTTGCACGAGCACATGATTGTGGATGTTTTCAAAAAAGAGCTGGGTGTTAAAGTCTATTCCTATCACGAAGGAGAGGCCTTGACTCGCAGTATCAAGGAGAACCGGAGGGATCCGAATAAGGACAGCTCTTACATTGAGCGCTACCACCGTAGCATCGAAGCAAGCGAAATCGTCAAAAACCAGTCGGTCAACGACCGAAAGAAAAAAGGTATCAAGGATATTACCCTAAAGGCCCGCTTGCTTATGGGACTAGGGTATTATCTAGAAACCAAAACTCATCTGGACCCTGACCACTTTACCGTCTGCGGGGGTTCGCTCAGCGTCGTTGGCGATGTGCCGCGCGTGGGCTGGAGCGCGGGCAGTTCCGCGTTGTGCATCGGCGGCTGGTGGAGCCCGGGCGATCGCAGCAGCGATTTTCGCACTCGTCCCGCAGTTTCAGAGCTTCTTCTGGCGCGAGCAAGTGCGCCAGAAGAAGCTCTCGTGGTGTAGTTTTTTTAAGCCCTTTGCAACATTGTTGCAAAGGGCGGTTTTTTTATATAACATATTTGCGTGGCTTGTTTAGCTTGTATAAGCGAAAGCTGGTACGCCACAGGAAACTGCTTGCCTGATTATGCGAATTCAAGATTCGGTAAACTGCTCTGCAACGGACAGAGATAACTCAGGTAACCCAGGCTTATTGGGGTGCCGGTGGAATGGAAGTAATCAGGCAATATGGCGGGGGTTCGCTCAACGTCAATGGCAATGTGCCGAACGTGAACTGGAACGCGGGCAATTCCACGTTGTACATCAACAACTGGTGGAACCCGGGCAATCGCAACAGCGATTTTCGCACTCGTCCCGAAGTCTCCTAGAACCGCCCGCGGGGTTACACCCGCGGGCTTACGCATATGAAAAATAATAAAAGAATAGGGGAGGGGCTTATAGGCTCAACGTTATTTGAACAAATATATTCTCTGGAAAATTTGCGGATTGACTTTGAAAATTTTAGGTATGGCAAGACCAAAAAACCCAATATGGCAGTAATTATCAAAAAAAACAGAGGCCCGTCCTCTGTTTTTTACTATGGAAATTGTGGTATAATCAAATTAACATATAATAGAAATTACTAAAGTAATTTATATAATTACTTCGCTCGGTCGGTATATGAAAATGCGTTTTCCTACACCTTCCTCGTTAGTAATTATTAATTTTTTATTTTCATGGAAAATATGCAGAATATGGGTGGGGATAAAAAGGTGTGCAAGTGTATGCATCATAGTGTTATGCCAGTGATGATTATCTTGATTGGATTGACGTTTTTGTTGGGGGCGCTGAACATCTTGACCCCGTTTGCCGTGAGCGTAATTTGGCCAAGTTTGTTGATTATTCTTGGTATCAAAAAAATATTCATGAAGATGTGCAAGTGCTGCTAGTGGTTACTGGTAATTAGTAACGAGTAACTAAGTAATTAAAACCGCCGCTTGGGGCGGTTTTTGTTTGTCCACGCACTGCTATTGACAAGAATTTATAGCATGCTATAATTAAGATATAGGGTGGTGTTGGGCATGCGTATGCCTGACATTACACTCTTTGTACACCACACGGAGAATTATTATGACGGCGAAACAAACAGTTGGACTCGTGGACTGCATTACGGCCATTAGGGGCATGTATGGCATCAAGCGCCACGTTGGCGCCAACGCTATCTGCCTACTACAAAGGGGGGTCGATGCGGTCGAGATTATGTCCCATCTGGAGGGAATCCAGCAAAAGGCGGTAATCTTGGACGAAGCGCGACAAGCCTTGGCACTGGCTGAAGGAGCCGTTCGCCTTGCCCGAGAGGCCGCCGTGGCTGCTGGCGACCGCATCTGGGAGGACGAGAAATTCCTTAAGGACTGCGTTGATGGCAAAGCAGCATTTGCCATTCTGGACGACGATGTCGCGGAAGAGGCAATCCTTATCGACGAGGATGATTGCATCCCACAAGATGTGCTCGAGCGCGTTTAATCGTCTAAGCCGATCTGGGGACCGGCACATGTGTCCCCCTTATTTCTTATTTTTGGATAATTCGAAAAATAAGAAATGGGACGTGTAAACTGTTGACTTGCAATAGGTTACATGTTACCATAGATATTAATAGAAGCGGGGTCGGGTTTCTAATTAAAAAAATACATATTTTTACGAACATGATGACAGGTACTATCAAGACGCTTACTGACAAGAATTTCGGATTCATTTCTCGCGAAGGCGAAGCAAAGGATCTTTTCTTTCATGCAAATGATTTGCAAGGCGCTTCTTTCACAGAATTGAAGGTAGGTGACGTTGTTAGCTTCGATGTAGAAGAAGGCCAAAAAGGCCCTGCTGCAAAGAACGTTACACGCGCTTAATTTCTTTTTAAGAAAGCAAAGAACCGCTCCTTTAAGGGCGGTTTTTTGTTGCTTTTTTACTGCAACATAGTAACATGTATATAATACTATGGCGCAAAAGCGGAGGACAAATCTGTATAAAGGGGATAGTGATGTTCCTTTCAATGTTAGCAGGTCAAAAATCGCGCTTTTTTTGGAATGCCCGCAGTGTTTCTGGCTTGATCGCAAAATGGGTATTGCCCGGCCCGACAGTATTCCGTTTAATTTAAATAACGCAGTTGACCATTTGTTTAAAAAAGAGTTTGACACGCTGCGCGAACAAAAGCAGCCCCACCGGCTGATGCTGTTTTACCGGATTCCGGCCATTCCGTTTTGGCACCCGGATTTGCACATTTGGCGGGATGATTTTGGCAAAAAACTGGGAGCGGTGACGCTGCACAAAGAAACCAATTTGAATATCCACGGTATTATTGATGATATCTGGCAGGACACCAACACGGGGCAATTATACATTGTGGATTACAAAGCTACTAGTACGGATTTTCCGATTTCTTTGGACAGTAAATGGAAAGACGGGTATAAGCGCCAGATGGAAGTGTATCAGTGGATTTTTCGGCGCCTTGGGTTTGATATTTCACCAACAGGATACTTTGTGTTTGCCAACGCCAGCAAGAACAAGCCCGGGTTTCACAATAAACTGGAATTTGAAAATACTATTTTGGATTACCAGGGTGGCACGGATTGGATTGAACCCGCGGTGTTTGCCATAAAAGAATGTCTGGAAAGTGATGATTTGCCCGAAGCATCAAAGACATGCCAGTACTGTAATTATCGGAAATTAATTGGTAAAGAATCATTTAAAAATCAGTTAAGTCTTATTTAAAAAAAATGATATGGATAAAAAAATAACCTGGATTATTATTGCAATCGTGGCTGCCGGCTTGCTAGTTGGCGGTGTGTATTGGCTCTACACTGCCCAGCATGCAAAGCAGGTGAAGCTAGAAGCATTTGCAGGGTGCATTAGCGGTAGCGGGGCGAAGTTTTACGGTGCGTTTTGGTGTGCACACTGCCAGGAGCAAAAAGCGTTGTTTAAGACCTTTTTTGAAACGGCTGAAAAGGATTTGCCGTATGTGGAGTGTTCAACTCCTGACAGCAACGGCCAGTTGCAAATTTGTATTGATGAAACCATAAAAGCGTATCCGACCTGGAAATTTGCCGATGGTTCGGTGCACCGAGGCCTAGCCACGCTGCAAGAATTGGCTGATAAAACCGGCTGTCAGCTGCCATAATCATGATATTTAGTATAGATTTTATTAATAAAACATTGGCACTTGGAACGGTATTGGCAGATGCCGGTATTTTGGCTTCGATAGTGTATTTGGTTTTTTTCAGGAAGCAATACCCCTTGTTGTTGAAATTTTTTGGACAATATGGGCTGCTATTTTCTTTTTTGATTGCCTCGGTTGCTACTGGTTCCAGTTTATATTATTCCCAAATTGCCGGGTTTGCGCCTTGCGATTTGTGCTGGATTCAGCGTATTTTCATATATCCGTTAGTGATTTTGCTTGGCGCGGCAGTGCTGAAAAAAGACCGCGGCATCATTGATTATGTGCTATGGCTTTGTGTCGGGGGATTTTTAGTTTCGCTGTACCATAACTATATGAATTGGGGCGGGGTGCAGGCTTCGTGCGCTATCTTGAATTCGGGCGTTTCATGCATAAAACGTTATGTGTTTGAATTGGGATATGTTACCATTCCCATGATGGCGTTGACGGCGTTTTCCCTGATTATCATCTTATTACTATATTCAAAACTATCAGAGCATGATAAGCGGAGCTGAGCCTATTTTTATTGATAAAAAATCCACTGTTGGCATTTTAATGCTCCATGGGTTTTCCAGTACAGCTAATGAATTCAAGGAGTTGAGTGTGTATCTCGCCGAAAAAGGTTTTAACATATATGCGCCCTTGATGGCGGGACACGGCACTACTCCGGAGGAATTACTGGCAACTACGCCCGAAGATTGGAAGGCTTCGGTCAAAACGGCTTACAGAAAACTGCAATCGGTTTCGGAAAAAATATTTGTCATTGGAAATTCATTCGGCTCTAACTTGGGATTTTGGGTGATTGCGGAATTTGGCAACGAAGCTGTTGGTATTATTACGCTGGACGCGCCTATTTTTCTGCGTTATCATTTTTTTGCAAAACTGCGGTTAAACACCTACGGTTTATTTAGGAAATATTATAAAAAGTCCCGTAAAATGTACCAGACGGATTACATTGATATGATGGATAAGGTAACGTATTCCATCATCCCTGTGAAAAGCATTAGGGATTTTTTGGGATTTATAAAGAGTGAAACCATGCCTAATTTAGGGAAAGTTACGGTGCCGGCACTGGTGACACATTCTTCAACTGACCCGGTCATCCATCCAAATTCAGCCAAATATATTTACAAGCACCTTGGTTCAAAGGAGAAAAAAGTGCACTGGTTTGTTTCCAATAACCATGCGTTTACGGTTGACGGACACCGTATTGATGTGTTTCATAAGATTTCGGAATTTATCAACCAGGTCATATAACTAATCATATTTTGATGGTCTATACCACCATTCCTGAAGTTTTTCTTGAGATAGCCGCCAATTCCCTGAAAAAAACGGCGTTGTTGCATAAAAAAGAAGGGGTGTATTTTCCGGTAAGCTATAAGGAATTGTTGTCTAAGGTAAAAATTTTTGGCGCGGCATTGCAAAAGTTTGGCATCAAAAAAGGGGACAAGGTGGCCATTTTGTCTGAAAACCGGCCGGAATGGGTAGTATCGGACTTGGCTGTGATGCTGATAGGTGGTGTTAGTGTGCCACTACATTCCACATTTAATGCCAATGCTATTTGCCAGATTTTAAACCACAGTGAAGCCAAAATACTCATTGTTTCTAACAGTATTCTGCTTAACAAAGTATTATTGTTTCAGCGTGATTTTTTATATTTGGAAAAAATCATTTTCCTTGACAAGCTAACCGAAGCCGAAAAACAAAATTCCACAATAAAAATATTCAGCTTTAGGGCGCTACTGGAACACAGTAAGGATGATTTGCACGATGATGTGCTACTGGAAGCTGATGATTCTTGTACTATTATTTATACATCCGGCACTACGGGGCATCCCAAGGGTGTAGTACTTAGTCATCGCAATATATTGAGTAATGTTGAAGCGATAATTCAATTAATTCCCCTGAAAAAAGGTGACACGTTTTTGTCGTTCTTACCACTTTCCCATGTTTTAGAGAGGACGGTAGGTTATTATGTTCCGATTCTTCATGGGGCTACTATTGCTTATGCTGAAAATGTGAAACGGCTTTCGCATAATTTAAAAGAAATCATGCCGACGGTGCTTATTTCAGTACCGCGTGTTTTTGAAAAAATGCATGATAGTATCTGGGACAAGATCAATGCCGGACATCCTCTGAAAAAAAAATTGTTTCAGTGGGCGTTGAGGCAAAAACGGGGAACCGTCAGGTATTTTTTAGCCGATTTGTTGGTTTTCCGGCAAATCCGCGGCAGGCTTGGTGGCAGGCTCCGGCTTACGGTTTCGGGCGGAGCTTCGCTTTCCCGTCACTTAGGACAGTTTTTCTATAACATCGGCATGGTGATTATTGAAGGATATGGTTTAACCGAAACTTCGCCCATCATTTCTACTAACCGGCCCAAGGAAGTTAAATTTGGTAGCGTGGGAAAGGTTATTCCTGGCGTAAAATTGAAAATAAACGACAAGAAGGGGATTTTGGTAAAAGGCCCGAATGTATTTTTGGGCTATTTTAAGGACGAGGTGGCAACCCGCGCCATGTTTGACGCCGAAGGCTGGTTTATGACCGGAGACTTGGGTTTTATGGACAAACAGGGGTATGTAAGCATTATCGGCCGGGAAAAAGAAATGTTTGTGTTATCAGGTGGCAAGAATGTCTGGCCCGAGCCGATTGAAAGCATGTTGAATGAAGACAAATTCATTTTACAATCCATTGTGGTGGGGAACAAGCAAAAATTTGTTTCGGCGCTGATTGTGCCTGATTGGCAGGAAATTGAAATTTATTTGAAAAAACAAAATATGCCGCTTGTAAGCCGGGATAAATTACTTAAAAATCCGGCTATCCTGGAAATTTTTACGCGTCGCATTGAAGAAAAGATAAACCCGATCCTTTCCGATATTGAACAGGTTAAAAAATTCAAACTGCTGGCTTCGCAATTTTCCCAGGAAAACGAGGAACTGACGCCAACGCTGAAATTAAGGCGCCATATCATTGAAAGGCATTACGAGAAGGAAATTGAAGACTTATACCATGAGTAGAGATTGGTTGGAATACTACGAGATTACCAAAAATAAGCCACCTTCAAAGTTATTAGTGAAAGCGCTTAGTTATGTGAACAATAGGGGTAAGGCGATTGATATTGGCGCCGGGGCGCTTAAGGATGCCAAATATTTGCTTGGCGAAGGGTTTAATGTAACTGCGATGGATAGTTCTGAATTAATGGCAAGGGAAGCCGAAAAGATAGTTTCAGAAAAGTTCCATTATTTTGTTTCTTCATTTGCAGATTTTAATTTTCCCGAAGAAGAATTTGATATTGCTTCTGCCATGTATGCGTTGCCGTTTAATGCGCCCAAAGATTTTACTGCGGTTTTTAGTAACATAAAAAATTCATTAAAAAACGGGGGAATTTTCTGCGGGCAACTATTCGGGAATAAAGATGGGTGGAACGACCAAAAAGAAAAAACATTTCACACCAAAGAGCAGGCTAAAAAGTTATTGGAAGGGATGGAGGTATTATTGTTTGAAGAAGAGGAAAATGACAGTACCACTGCCAATGGAACTCCAAAGCATTGGCATATATTCCACGTTATTGCGAGAAAAGTGTAAAAAATATGAATTACCTATATCATCGAGTACCAGAAAATATGCAAGGCAGTGTTTTGTATCCACTGAATATACTAAAAGAAAAGTATCCTGAAATTTACCAAAAACAAGTTGGTAAGTATGTGGGGCGGGAAGAATTAACAAAGCGCATTATCCCAATCTTAAATTGCCTCTGGAATGATGTATTGCATTTTTCTCCAGTGCATCCTGTAGAAATTAAAAAAGCCCTAGTTGAAGCTGGGTGGTCTTCAGATTTTTCTATGCAGTGCTACCTAATTGACCCCAAGATGCTTGACCCTAAAGATACCGTCATATATTTTTCCAGCCCGGATAATAAAATAAATGATCCTAATCCGGATAATTTTATGCCCTATAATCCAGAGGATGTTAAAAGTTTTTCTATTATGTCTGAGAAAAACAAACAGTACTACAAGGAGGTTATTAGTCAGGGAGGACACCCATTACTCTATCCTTGGGTTACCCATATTCTATATAAGGGAAGTATTGATATTGCTGACTTGTCTATTGTTTCAATATGTTAGGAATTTTTTTAAAAAGAAAGTAAATTTATTTTAAATGGTCTAACAATAATATGAAACACATTCAAGAAAAAACAATAGAACGAGTGCGTGCTATTATTATTGATTCTAGTAAGATATTACTTATTCACCGTATTAAAAAAGATCACTCGTACTGGGTTATACCTGGCGGTGGCGTAGAAGCGGGTGAAAACCATCAGCAAGCCGTTAAACGGGAATGTTTTGAAGAACTAGGTATTCAGGTGCGTGTTGGCAGGCTATTTCTTCAAAGAACCGCCGATATGCTTGATATAAGAGGGCAGCAAGAATTTTTCTATTTATGTGAAATGGTCGGTGGGGAAGTTGGCACTGGACAAGGACCGGAGTTTCAGTCAAGTGCAGAATATCAAGGTGAATTTAAGGCAGAGTGGGTTGATATAAAAAAACTTCCGAACCTGGACTTAAGACCGCACGAAGTAAGAGATGCGATAATCGCGCTCACAAAAAATGTAAAAAATTGATATTATATGAATATATATTTTTATCCAGACAATGAAAATTTTACAGAAGCCACAAATGAGTACCAATCCATCTGGGAACAAGATGACAATCGTATTATTTCTGCATTAGAAACTGCTGGTAAGATACCCTTTAAAGAAAATACGATAAATGCCATTGTCTTTGAGGGCAAAAGTCACTCCCACCCCTTGAGTTTAAGGGCGAGTTATTCTGCTGATGTTAAAAAAGGTACATTAGTCCACGAACTTGCCCACAGATTAGTAGTTGGTAATAATATGAAGGCTGAAAATTCTCTGGAAGCCCATAAATTAATTAATAATATTTTGTACGATGCATGGACTTCTTTATACGGAAAAGAATTTGCAGACACTATGGTTAAGGTTGAATCCGAACGTACTCCAATGTACAAAGAAGCTTGGGATTGGACTTTTTCTAATAAAAAAAAGCAGTAGATCTCTGCCTACTGCTCGGCAATCAAAGAATGATTGCTTGACCCCGCTTCTTTCCATTTCCTCCAAGAATGGTGGCTGACCCCATTTACTCATTTACCAAGAAGTTATAAAACAAGAAAAAGAATTGAGGCCGTTATCTGAAATTTTATTGAAATAAACTTCTCTAAAATGAAGAAGGGGCGATAGCTATTTGTAGCTATCGCCCCTTTTGATTGAATCACGGAGCCAAGCGATTGGGACCGCGATAGAGGTAGGTCACCTCCCGGACATTCTTGACGTTGAGGAGCACCATCAGCATGCGCGTCAGGCCGAACCCGAAACCTCCGTGCGGCGGACAGCCGTACAGGAAGCAGTCCAAGTAGTACTTGATCGGATCCAGAGTCAGACCCTTCTCCTGGGCTTGCTGCGTGAGGACGTCGTACCGATGCTCGCGCTGGGCACCCGTCGTCACTTCGAGCCCCTTCCAGAGAAGGTCGAAGCTCTTGGTGAGGCCGGGATTGTCCGCGTGCCGCATGTGATAGAACGGACGCACGGAGATCGGGTAGTCGGTCACGAACACGAAGTCGTGACCAGTCTGTTCTTTGACGTGAGCGCAGAGCTGGCGCTCGCCTTCCGGATCAAGGTCTCCCTTGGTCTCGGCGGAGAGCACATGGCCGCGCTGTGCGAGAATCGCGTATGCTTCCTGCATGGTGAGACGCGGGAAAGGCAGTGTGGGAACTGCCACTTCGACGCCGAAGTGCTTGGTGATGGCTTCGCCGTGCTTCTCCTTGAGGGACTGCAACACGAACTGGATCCACCGTTCCTCGAATTTCATGACATCGTCGTGGGATTCGATCCATGAGATTTCCACGTCCACGCTGGTGAACTCAGTGTCGTGGCGGGACGTGAACGACGGATTGGCGCGGAACACCGGCCCGATCTCGAACACTTTGTCGAAGCCCGCTGCCATCGCCATCTGTTTGTAAAACTGAGGCGACTGAGCAAGGTAGGCATGGCCACCGAAGTACTCGACTCGGAACAGTTCCGCACCGGATTCGCTGGCACTGCCCATGAACTTGGGCGAATGGATCTCGATGAAACCTTCTTTGACCCAGAACTCGCGCATGGCGTGCTCCGCCGAAGTCTGGATCTGAAAGATCAGATTGTTGGCGGGGCGGCGCAGGTCCAGGAAGCGCCAGTCGAGACGCAGATCGAGACCAGACTCTTCCGTGATGGGGAGAGTTGGGGGAGCCACGTTTACGACTTTGAGGTCATCGATGGCGATCTCTAGACCGCCGAGCTTGATTTTCTCGCTGGCGACCACCATGCCGGTCAATTCCACTGCGGTTTCTGCCGTCAGACTGGAGATGAGGACACTCAGAGGATCTTCTTTCTTTTCGCGCACGGTCTGGACGGATCCAGTGTGGTCGCGAACGATCACGAACTGCACCTTCTTTTGGTCGCGGAGGGTTTGAACCCATCCCTTGACGCAGACGGTGCCGCCGACAGCACTCTTGAGAGTGCCAATCAGGTTGCGTTCCATAAAAACACCTTCCTTTCAGGTTAGACGGTTTTGTTAAGGTTCTTATTTTACTGATCTAGACGATAAGTAAAATACTATGCTACTTTACCTCTTTATTATGTATTTGTCAATATTTTATAAAACAAAAATTATGCTATCATAAATAACATGGAAAAGATACATATTGATCAAATAAAAAATAATATCGGTAAGCAGGTAACTATTACTGGATTTGTCCAAACGATCAGAGATCAGAAAAACATTAAGTTTTTTTTGATCCGCGATATTTCAGGAATTATTCAGGTTGTCATTACTAAAGACAAAGAAGAAGCATTTAAAAATTCTTCTGGTTTAAGTTTGGAGTCAGTGGTAGAAATTACAGGCTTGGCAAAGGAAGAAAAACAAGCTCCAGGGGGATTTGAGATAGCAGGAGAAAGTATTTCAATTCTTTCTCTTTCGGATCCAGAACTTCCTATTCCCGTTGTTGAAAAAGGCCAGCAAGAAGAAACCGACCAGTCGATTCGCCTAGATTGGCGATGGATTGACTTGCGTAAAGAAAAAAACACACTTGTTTTTAAAGTATGGACTGTTATGGAACAGGCTTTCCGGGAATATTGGGTTAAAAATAATTACATTGAAATTCATTCGCCAAAACTCATTGCTACCGCAAGCGAATCCGGTTCAGAGGTGTTTGAAGTGAAATATTTTGAACGCAAAGCTTACCTTGCCCAATCTCCACAATTTTACAAACAAATGGCTATGGCTGGTGGATTTGAAAAAGTGTTTGAAGTGGGGCCGGTATTTCGAGCCGAGCCTTCTTTTACTTCGCGCCACGCTACAGAGTTTACCGGTTACGATACCGAAATTTCTTACGTAAAATCTCATTATGATGTTATGGCAGAAGAAGAAAAAGCAATTCAATATGCATTGGAAAAGGTAAAAGAGAAATATGGTGAAGAAATATTGAGAGTATTCGGTAGGGAAGTAGTAGTTCCAAAAATTCCTTTTCCTAAAATTTCCATGAAAGAAACGAAGGAAATATTAGCAAAGATGGGAATTAAAAGCGAAAAAGAAGGTGATATTTCTCCGGAGGAAGAACGAAAAATTTGCGAATATGTTAAAGAAAAAGAAAACCACGAATTTGTTTTTATTACCGAATATCCTGTAAGTGTTCGACCGTTTTACCATATGCGTGATGAAAAAGATCCAAAACTTACCAAAAGCTTTGACTTGCTTTGGAATGGTCTTGAAATTACCACTGGAGCTCAGCGCGAACACCGATACGATGTGTTAGTTGTACAGGCCAAAGAAAAAAAGATGGATATTGAACACTTGCAATTTTATCTGAACTTCTTTAAATATGGCTGTCCTCCGCATGGCGGTTACGGTATGGGTCCAAACAGGATGATTATGCAATTGTTGGGATTAGATAATGTTCGAGATGCGATGTTCGTATATCGGGGAGTAAATCGATTAACGCCATAAATATTTTACGCAAAAAAAATAGCTCGGGGTGAAATTATTCACTCCGAGCTTTGTTTTACGTCGTGGTTGCCAGATGATCAAGGAAGTCGCAATAAGCTTGAATCAATGGAGCCTCTTTGCCTCGTTCCTCGATAATCCGCCCTCCGATGTCCCGAACCCATCCTAGACTGTGCTTGTTGTGAAGCCGGAAAGCCTCGCAAGCGAGCGTAGAAAGGATGTCGGCCCAAACTGCCGCATATTCTCCCCAGAATTTGCTTATCTGGTCGAACATTGCATTGGCTGAATGAGCACTTTTGTTTCTTATTTCTCCTTCCTCTTGTACAAGCCTGAGTCTTGTCGTTTCTGGAAACGATGAGATTGCAGACATGGCGCAAGATTCGGTTGCCTCCTGAGAGAGTTTCTGGGCCTTGGCAATATTTTCACCTCGAAGGTGCATTGACACGGCGGTGTGCCAATAATTGCCAAGCTTTAAACCCACGCAAGCAGACATACATTCTTGCAGAAGAGAGAACTCAAACACGTTGTACGGCATCAGTTGCATCGCATCATTCGCGCGCATAGCGACTGTTGCGTGCAACATATCGCTGCGTGGCATGAAGACGATGTTGAGGGCGCATGGAATATCGCACGATTGCAATCGCGCAAGATCATCTGCGTCGTGCAAATCGATCACCGCACGTTTCGTGTCAGAACGAGCCAAAATGGTTTTTGAGGCCAAATCGAACTGGTTCTTTCCTGATTCTCCTCCGAAAATTCGCATGCCGTAAGAGGATTCGGGGATGGTGATCCCGTCATCCGAAAAACGGCAAGCTGATTTGGAGTAGAATGTAATCGGCTCAAGCAGATTCGATCCGGACAGCATATAGATGAAGCGCGCGGCCGCCAGTCCAGGATTGAACGGAGACAGTGCGCTCTTGAATATGCGTTTGCGCGGATTAGTCAGGCAGAGCTGGGCATTGAACATTTCTTGAATCGAAAGGTTCCGATTCATGGAGTGTTCGCCCGACTGGTAGACAGTTCCATGCACACTGATTCTGCTCATCATTTCCCGGATGACGGCGTTCGCATCGTCGCCCATGACAGTGCCGGTCAGGTTGGAAGAATCCACATTAAGTCCTCCTTTCTTGTCGGATGGACTCCATCAAATCCCTCAGACTTGCTGATGGCTGACAGAGTTGGTTGAGATCTTCAGTCCAGATGCTCATCTGGTTTCCTACGATCGGATCAGTCACTTGCGTATGAGAAACCTCGTCTTTTTCGACGAGCTGAAAGCGTTTTGCGGCTCGGTAGGCGTTGGCCAGATCGCTTTGCGCGATACTGATCAACTCGCGTACCACATTGTCTGCAAACAGAATTCCATGCGCTGCATGATTCTGAAGCAGACGTATCGTAGTGTACAGCCGCAGTGCAGGCGTTTCCATCGCAGAGTATGCAAGCTGGAAGACGAAGTTTCGCATATCCAGCAATGCGTCGATGTTGGACTCCACCTCTTTTGCGTAATCAAGGATGACATCAGTCGGGCATGTGACTGTCGCACGTTGAAGTGCATCCTTGGAAACAGTTTCCCAGTAGTGTTGCCAGGAACGAATACCTTCTACCGGATGCCACGAATCTGGAGACGATGCGTTGACGATCATCCTTCCATTTGCAAGAAGGTAGACCGATAGTCTCTTTGAGTGGAGTTGACGGGGAGTGTTGTAGTTGGGAACTTGTCCCAATGTCGAACACCAGTAGGTGTGTCCTCGAAGGATGGTTTCGTAGAAATTATGCCCTTCTCCATGAGTACCGCGCATTGAGAGGTTGAAAAAACTGTCGCCAGCTTCTTCTACCTTCTTGACGTCGCGCCATGAGGTTCCGGGCACATCTTGTTTTGCCATTTTCCTGGCGAAGCCAAGAAAATAGGTCGGCTTATAGATTACCGGAATTTCCATGTCTCCGGTAACCAGCCAGCGGGTGGGGAATGCATCGATGATGGGCAGATTGATTACCGGATCGGAAGAATTCTTTTCCGGCAGTAATTTTGCCCCAAGCCTTTGAGCCAGCTGGACGTCCATGTTCTCTGTCGGATCAAGGATGGTACGCACGATGGGACGAATATTGATTCCGTCGCCGCTTCGTGCGGTTGCATACTTGATCGCGTGTAGCACATTTTCGGCAGGCACGTTGTGAAACGTGTCGTAGCTGATCCGAAGGATGAATGTCAGATCCCGTCCTCGCATCTTGTTTCCGCGACGCATCGCGTCGATGAACCTGTCCAACATCCTTTCAGTTGCTTCCATGCTTTCAGCGAAGTAAACGCTGGTGATGGTCACGACTTCGTGGATGTGTTCCAGATTTTCGACTGCGTAGCACATGGCATCCATGTTCTCGTATGATTCTCCTCCGCCGGAAAATACCAGCAGTTGAGCTTTGGCCTCGTTCATGATCTTTACGAAGTTTCGCATCTGATCCATGCTGAGCCGTGGCGGAGAACCACCGAAAATCTTTTTTGCCATTGCCGCTGAGAAGAGACAGTTCGGGCAAGTCAGGGCGCATTGATCGGCAGCGTTAACGACCATGACCGAAACGTCGGGATTTTCAGCAGGCCCGATTTCCGGGACATGTCGCGACAGGTAGGCACGGAGCAGGTGGGCATTACGATCATCAAACAGAGCATTCATCTTTTTCTCCTGAGTTTGAGTTTGGTTCTATATTCTCTCTCGTATAGAGAGGTTTGACAAGGAACAATCTTTTGCATAAATAATAATATAGAATTATAAAAATGTCAACATTAAAAAAGCTAAATAACATGATAAAACCCCCGATTGTTAGTCGAGGGTCATGGCTGTGAAACAGCCCTTGTTATTTGTTTGCATCGCAATGCTTGAAAATTGCGCGCACTGATCCGTGGCGGTGATTCTCTTCAGAACCGGCATGGCTGTGAACGATGTCAGCTTCATCCCAGTGGAGCAGACTCCAATCTTCCGGGCCGAACAGGGTTTTGATCCGTTCGGGGTTCACGATGACTCCTTCCAGCTCCGGCTGGATGTCTGGGGCGGGGTATTTGTCTGTCAGACTTTGCATGATCAGGTAACCGTTTTTGAGGACGGTATGCCTGATAGCATTAATTACTTGGTGCAGGACAGATTCTTCCTTGAAAACATGCAGAAGGCCGTAACAGACCACGATGTCGAATTGCTCACGGTTGTGTTTCAGGAAGCTGAGCGCGTCATCTTTGACGAGCGTGATTCTTCCTTCCGGCAACAGTCCCGATTCTTCAAGTTTCACAGCAACATCAAGCAGTGTTGCCATGGCAAGAGAATCGATTTCGACAGCGACAGCCCGTTTGACACCCAGACGGACAAACTCCATGATGTTTTTGCCCGTACCGGCTCCCAGTTCCAGGACCGACAATTCAGTCCATGGCAAAGATGCCATCTGGCTGAAGAAGTGAATCACTTCGCTTCCAGGCTTTAAACCCCAGAAATCCAGTCCGTGGGATCGATAGCCGTTCCTGTAGAGACCGATACCTTCGCCACTTCCTTTTTGAGGATGGGCGAGAACTTCTTTCATCTCTTCGACAGAGAAGAGTGGATTCACTCTGACCTCCTTTCTTAGTAGGTTTTCTCCGCGTTTGCAGTGATGGTGAAGAGTCCGTTGACCGACTGCAGTTGGCCGATGATGGTTTCGGGTTGATCCGTCAGGATATTCCCCATGAACACATCCTTGGTTCCCTGGGTGACTGTCACAACTCCGGTGGGTTGCACCAAGAGTGCCGGACTTGCGTAGAAGTCGGCGAGACTATGGGTGGTCACCCTGATTTTTTCTCCGAACATGCGCAGTGCTTCTTCGGCGATTGTCCTGTAAGTGTCATCCGGGACACCCATCCGGTCAGCATTCAGTCCTGAAGCGCGACCGACTTCTCGCCCGAAGAACTGCGTCAGCTTCCAGTTGTCCACGCCAAGGTCTACCATCATGTGGCCAAGCTGGACAATCTTGTTGATGTCTGAGGTCACCGAGGTGATCGTGGTACCGACCTTCACTTTGAAGCCGTACCTTTTCAGTTCAGGAATCAGGGCAATCGTTTTGGTGAAGGCGGAATCGTCTCCCCTGATTTCGCTGTTGGACTTGGCATCCGGCCCGTCCAGTGAAAGCGAGAACCACTTCACGTTTCTGCTTGCACAGAATTCCAACATGGAACTCGTGACATGCATGCCCGTGGTTTGCACGATCGTTTCCCGGTTGCGCCGGGAAATTTCATCCACCAGCAGAAGGACGTCATTGCGGCGGGATTCCGGATCAGTCCGGACAAAAATCTCGCCGCCGGTGAGTTGGATCTGGTTTGTCAGCAGAGACAAACCATTGATGATCCTTGCCATCTGTTCGGTTGAAGCATCCTTGGTCAGTCCTTGGAATTCTTCCTCCGTGTGGCAGTGCGGACATTGCAGATGGCAACGTCCCGTCACGTAGAGGGAGACGAACCCGATGCGGTTGGGCAGGGCAGCCAGTTTTTCATACTGCTCGAAGATTTCAGCGAGTGCTTGAGCACGTTCGCTACCCAGCTCTTGGCGGGAAGTAACGTACTTCCGGCCGACTTGAGGCAGTTCCATGTCATTTCCTTTCGTTTGTCAGGGAGTTTGATTGTAAAAGAGCCATTCATGACTCTCTATTGTGCATATATCAGTGTGCCAACATAATATCACTTATAATTACTTTTGTAAAGAATTTGGCCAGTGAAAATTATTGCATTTTGATTAGAAAAAAGGCAAAATGGATTTATTAGAAATTAATATGAATATTTTTGAAAGGGTTAAAAAATTGAATTTTCCAATAGGGAGTATGAAGTTTGTCTTGATAGGGTTGAAAAATTAGGAGATTATCTTGAACTTGAAAAACTGACTAACGACGATGCTAATCCTGAAGAAATAAAGAAAGAGTTTTTGGAAATATTACAGCCCTACGGTCTTTCGGAAAAAGACGAGGAGAAAATGGGATACGATACCTTAGTGTGGAAAGTTAATCACTAAACAATATAAGAACTCCGCATACGGCAGTTAAAAAAGGTAAACGAGTAAAAGTGGTTTTAAAGAGTGGGGAAGAGTTTGTTGGTAAATTTATTGATCGCAAGTCTAGGTATGTTACGTTTGAAAATAGAAGGGTTTTGAAAGGGGATATAAAATCAGTCGGTATTTTTAAAGGATAAATTTTATTTACTTCTTAATTTAAGAATAATCTTTTTATCTTTTAGTACTAATTTACTTTTTAGGAAAAATAGCAGTTCACGTTTTTCAATTAAAGTTCCTTCTTTAAATAAATACTTTGTATAATTAAGCAAGTTAGAAGATTCTGGGAGAAGAAGGAAGAATAAACATTTTAGAAAAGCATTTAAGCGGCCGAAGATCGTTTTTTGGTTGTCTGACTCCCGGGTGACTTATTCACTCCCTTGTAGTATTGAAAAGTGGTATAATTTCTGAATATCACCTATGAACGTCCAGCGGTTTGGTTTTTATATATTGGTAAATGTTTTGGGTCCTATTTTGGTGCCGTTTTTTCGGTATTTTAAAATATTTGACTTTGTGGTTTTGGTATATCCGGGCAATAAAAACAATGTGACAACGTATCTTCCGTTTGCCTGGTTGCGCCGCTTGATGCCAATGCTTTCTATTGTCGGGTTTATCCAAAAAGGGGATCAGGAAAACGGCAAACGGGGTATTATTATTGCTTCCAAGTATTACATTGAAGAGATGTATGGCAAAAAAACCAAGGTTGCTAAAGCAATTGAACGTCTTGCCCGGCGCCTGGGAGCCCAAAAAGTAGCATTGGTTGGCAGATTGCCAAAAATATTATTTGATTACGGCAGTCCGTTATTTGTTGATGGCAAAAAGGGGACCGTTTTTTCTGTGATTGATACGCTGGAAATAATCCTTTCGCGTCTGCGGATAACCAAAAAAGATATTACGGTTGGCGTGATTGGCGTGGGAGTTATTGGTAACGAAGTAGTTAAAGTGCTTAAGGGTATGGGATTTGGTGGTATTGTGGCAGTGGATAAAAAATTGGGTCCAGCAGTAACACAGGAAGGGGTAACTATGGGAAGTGAAGCAACGTTGCTGGCAACATCGGATATTGTAATTGTACTTACATCGCGCGGGGATGATATAGAAGGCGCCATCGGGCATTTGAAAAATAGTGTGATATTACTGGACGATACCTATCCGTTTATTTCTAAAAAAAATATTGTACGCATACAGCAAGAAAAACGTGGTAAAATTTATAAAGTAGCGGCGGTGTGTAAGGGAATGCTTACATTTCCCAAAATTCCCGGATTTTACCGAGATTGGATCCCGGGTTGCGTGGTGGAGGCTGTGGTTTCGCTGCACGGAAAAGATGTTTTTGTTGACCAAGCTGAATTTAACGAAGCTGCCAGGGAATCGGGCATGCACACCATTTTCAGTGAAATTTCAGAAGACAATTTACGGTAACCAAAGTAATTATCATTTATGGCTATTAGTATTTTAGCGGCACGGGGTATTGTGTTATTTATTATCGCTTTTTTGAATGTGGTGCTGGCGATTATTTTATGGCACGCTTCAAAAAAAGACCGTGACAGCGCCAAATTCTGGCTAGGTTTTACGGCCGTTTTTTCTGGTTTTTATGCCTTTTTTTGCGGGGGAACCTATTTTTTCTGGAGTCAATCGGAAGCTTCGATATATTGGTATCGGGCAACTTGGCTTGGAATTTTGCTATTGCCATCATTTTTGATGTTTGCATATTATTTTACGCAAAAAACCCAGAACCTGGCGCGATCTTCCAAGATAAAATCTGTCGTGCTGTTTGCAGCAGGCTTGGTAGTTATTTATTTCGCTCTAACTACGGATCTTTTTGTAAAATCAGTGTACTTAAATGGTATTAATATTTCTAGTTTGGCAGGCCCCTTAGATGCAGTCGGCAGGCTTTATATTGTGCTGTGTAGTAGCATGGCCATTATTATCCTGGTTAAGGATTATTTTACCACCAGTGGTTTCAGGAAAACCCAGTTAAAATATTTCATTTTAGGTTCGGCCATTTTTACCGTGGCCGGGATTATTTCTACGTCCATTGTGCCATTTTATTTGAACGAATCCCCATATTACGACATTGCCGCTTATGCTTCATTTATTTGGATTTGCCTGACCGCTTATGCCATTTTAAAGTATAAACTGATGGACATTCGCCTTATTGTGACGCAACTTTTGACTTTCGGATTATGGGCGGTATTGTTGCTTAAAATATTTTCTTCCAATGGTGTGCAGGAGGGAATTATTAATTCCATTATTTTCGTCTCAGTGGTATTTTTCGGGATCTTTTTAATTCGCAGTGTCATTAAAGAGGTGCAGCAAAAGGAAGAAATGGAAAAAATGGCTGGTGATGTACAAAGGGCGTATGTAGTTGAAAAAAAAGCTAAGGAGCAGTTGCAGGAATTGGATACGTTTAAAGACCACTTTTTAACGCAAACTCAGCACGACCTGCGCACTCCGTTAACGGCTATTATGGGTTATACCGATATGTTGCAAAAAGGCATGTTTGGCAAGCAAACCAAAAAGACACAGGAAGTGTTGCAAAAAATCCAGGTGGTTTCAAAGAATATGAAGAGCAAGGCGGACAGTTTTCTGGATTTGGCGCAGTTTCAGCTTGGTAAGTCGCCGGTGGTGCTTAAAGCGGGAGTGGGTATGTTTTCTATTTTAGATGAAGTAAAAAGTGACCTGGATTTTAAAGCGCATTTGGGTGGCATTTATCTTGATTTAAAAAAACCCGAGCAAGACCTTTTCATTACCGCTGATCGCGAAAAATTGAAAGCGGCTATTTTTAATATTGTGGATAATGCCGTTAAATACACATCAACGGGCGGGGTTACGATTACCTTGAAAAATCATGACTCGGTAAAAATTAATATCACCGATACGGGAATCGGGCTTGCTAAAGAAAAGTTAGATACTATTTTTGGCACCATGTTTGAGCGTTCTGAGCAGGCCAAAAAAACGGCTTTGGGGGCGGGGATTGGACTTTACCTTGCCGCCCAAATCATTAAAGCGCATAACGGAAAAATATGGGTTGAGTCCGAGGGCGAGGGAAAAGGCTCCATATTTCACATAGAATTGCCGTTATCAAACGAAGTAAATAGTAATAAGTAAAGAGTAATTGGTAAATGGAGACGAATATTAAAAGATTTAATGATTTGGAGGCTTGGAAAAAGGGACATGTTTTAGTCATTGATGTATATAAGGTTACGAAAGTTTTTCCCAGAGAAGAGATTTATGGAATCGTAAGTCAATTACGTAGAGCGGCTAGTTCTATTACTGCTAATATCGCAGAAGGGTTCGATAGGTATCATTTTAATGATAAAATTAGGTTTTACTATCAAGCAAGGGGTTCGGTAGGAGAAGTGCAGAATTTCTTATTTTTAGCAAATGATTTGAAATTAATTAACCAAGTGATTTTTAGCAAATTAATAGAGAAGACAGATGAAATCCGCAAGTTAATTAACGGTTTGATAAAATCAATTGAAAAACAAAAATAAGAAAAGTTACCAATTACTTTTTACTAGTTACTTATTACTCAAACTACATGAACGTTGAACCCGACAAGCTGAAAAAATTCCTTCTTGATGCTGACTTAGTCAAAGAAAAAGACTTTGAAAGGGCGGCAAAGCTGAGCCAGCAAACGAACAAAAAGCTGGGTGAAGTTTTGGTTGGGCAAAAACTGATCACGCAGGAAAAATTATCCAAATTTGAGGCATATCTTTCGGGAATTCCGTTTGTAAACATTGAAAAAGAAACCATTTCGCCGGAAATTTTAAATTTGGTACCTGAAAACATTGCCAGGGCCCACAATATTATTTCTTTCCGGAAAATGGATAATAATTTGGAAGTGGCTATGCTTGACCCGGAGGATTTGATTACTATTGAATTTATTAAAAAAACCAACCCTTTCTTGCGGATTTTGCCGCGCCTTACTACGCCTGAGGGTATTAAAAACGCGCTTCGCCAGTACCAAAAAACATTGGATATTGAATTTGGTACTATGCTAAAGGGCGATGAAAAGGTTATCAGCCACGTACGGGAAGGTCAAGATATAGCAGGTAATAAAGATGATTTGGCAAGAGTGGCCCAAGAGTTGCCGGTTATTAAGGTAGTGGATACGCTACTCAAACATGCTATTTTGCAACGGGCTTCGGATATCCACATTGAGCCATTGGAAAAAGAGGTGGTGGTTCGTTTCCGGGTTGATGGTATTTTACACGATGTCATGAAGCTGCCCGGTACGGCGGCACTGGGTGTCGTTGCCAGAATAAAGGTGTTGAGTAATTTAAAATTGGATGAACACCGCCTACCCCAAGATGGCCGGTTTAAGATTGAAACAGACGATTACAAGTATTCTATCCGCGTTTCGGTGCTACCGGTGTTTAACGGGGAAAAAATTGTAATGAGGTTGCTGGCCGAAAACACGAAAGCACAAACCATGGAGGGGTTGGGGTTTTCCGGAAAAGCACTGGAAAGGGTGAAAAATAATCTGGTGCGGCCAACGGGTATGATTTTGATAACCGGGCCGACGGGTTCGGGAAAGACAACCACGCTGTACGCCATGATGGAAATTTTAAATACGCCAAACGTGAATATTTCCACGGTGGAGGATCCTGTTGAATATCGCATGCCGCGGGTCAATCAAACCCAGGTCAATGCTGGCATTGGGCTGACATTTTCTTCGGGACTTCGTGCTCTGGTGCGCCAAGACCCCAATATCATTATGGTTGGGGAAATCCGTGATACGGAAACGGCAAGTTTGGCCATTAACGCCGCGCTGACCGGACACTTGGTACTTTCCACCTTACATACTACGGGGGCCGCCGGTGCCATTCCGCGTCTGATTGATATGCAGGTGGAACCATTTTTGATTGCATCCACCTTAAATGTGATTATTGCCCAGCGTCTGGTGCGGAAATTTTATGGTGACCGGGAAAAATATAAGCTCAAGCCCGAAGATTTGGAAAACTTGGGAAAGTACTGCGATTTGGATCAGATTACCCAAATGTTGCGTGAAGAAAAATTACTTAAACCCAAAGCAACTTTAAAAGATCTGGAGCTTTACCGCCCAAAACCGTCCAAAGATTCCGTTAGCGGTTACCAGGGTCGGATGGGAATTTATGAAGTACTGGCAGTAACTGAAAAAATCAAGGAACTGGTTATTAAAAAAGCCTCAACGCGGGAAATCGTTAACCAGGCTATTGCCGATGGTATGCGGACCATGGTGGAAGACGGGTTTATCAAAGCTGCCAAAGGGCTGACATCAATTGAGGAAGTGTTAAGGGTTATCATTGAATAATGCCAAATTATTTTTATACGGCCAAATCGTTTGACGGGATGGATGAAGAGGGGAATTTGGTTGCGGATGACGACCGGCAACTGGCCCAGATATTAAAAAGCAGGGGGATGATTTTGATTGAGGCCCGGGAAAAAAAAGAGAAGCGTTCATGGAACATTAATTTTGAGTTTTCTTTCAGGAAAGTGCCCGCCACGGAAATCATGATGATTGCGCGTAATCTTGGCATTATGTTTTCAACGGGACTTTCGCTGGTGAAAAGTTTTGAAATTTTGGCAGGCCAGGCCCGGAGTAAAAAAGTGAAGGCTGCATTACTGGATATTAAGGAGGTTATCAGCCGGGGAGAAAATTTTTCCGATGCGTTGGCCCGCCACCCGGAGATTTTTTCGGAACTGTTTTGCAATATGATAAAGGCGGGGGAGGAGTCGGGTACCATGGACGAAATTTTCCAGGCACTGACCCTGCAATTGCAAAAAGAGCATGAACTGCGTTCGAAAATCAAGGCTGCCATGATTTATCCCAGCATTATTTTGCTCGTTATGTTGGTGGTGGCTATTGTTATTGTCACATTTGTACTGCCCAGCTTGAATGTGTTTTTCACCTCTTTGAATGTAGATATTCCGTTTTATACAAGGGCGCTGCTTGTGGCGGGGAATTTCATGGTTGAAAAGTGGTACGTGGTGTTATTAGGCTTTGCGGCATTTGTGGGGGCCTTTGTGATGGCCATTAGGACAAAGCGCGGAAAATTAGTAGTGGATAGTTTCCTACTGAAAGTTCCGGTAATTTCGCCGATTGTCAAAAAGAATAATTCAGCGTTTTTAGTACGGTCACTGAGTTCATTGATTTCTGCCGGGGTTTCTTTAGTTCGGGCGCTTGAAATTACGGCCAATACCATGGGTAGTCATACCTTTAAAGAAGCGGCGCTGGATGCTGCGCAGCGGGTAAAAAAAGGGGAAAAACTTTCGGTGGCACTGAAAACGTACCAGGATATTTTTCCGGTCGGGGTAATAGAAATGGTGGAGGTGGGGGAGGAGACGGGAAAAACTTCAGTCATTTTAAAAAAATTGGCGGATTTTTACGAGCAGGAAGCCATTACGGCCGTTGAAAAACTGACCACCATTATTGAGCCTATTTTGATTATCGGCCTCGGGCTTGCCGTGGGCGTGTTTGCGCTTTCCATTATCCAGCCGATGTATTCTTCACTACAATCAATTCAATAATGCCCGGTATGAAAAATTCCCAAAAAGGTTTTTCTATTATAGAAGTGATTGTTGGTATTTCGCTGATATTTGTTTTGTTTGCCTTGGCCATGTTGCAGGTGGGTACGCTGGATATCAGCCGCAAGCAACGCTATGAAAATATTGCCTATCACATAGCCAACAAACAAATGGAAGATTTGCGGGCCACCGCATATGCCAGCTTGCCGGCTTCGGGAACCATATCGGATCCGTCGCTTTCCCAAATTCCCTCCGGTGCGGGAAGTTACACGGTGGCTGATTACCCCGGTTATGCAGGTATGAAAAAAATGGTAGTAACTGTGACTTGGAATGACGGCGCGGCAAAGTCAACAATCCTGCAAACACTCGTAACCAATCAGATGATAAACGAATGAAGTTCAAAAGTAATATTTCAAATTCACAAGAGGGATTTACCCTAGTGGAGCTTCTAGTGGTATTGCCTATTATTATCGTGACCGGGTTTTTTCTGGCGTATTTGGTTTCTTATGAGTACCGGGTTTATAGTACTCAATCCGCCGAGCTTGCCATTGCTGCTGATGCTCGGTTATCCCTGGATGAAATCGATATATATGTGAGGCAGGCCAACCGCGTGGCTTCCAATTATTCAACCTACGTTACTGACAGTCAAACCTTGGTTTTACAACTTCAGTCTGTTGATGCTTCTGGTCAGGTGGTATCGGGTGCTTATGACTACGCCGTATTTTACCTTTCAGGCACTACGCTAAAGGGGCAAATTTTCCCCGATGCGAGCAGTAGCAGGGTAGCTGCCACCAAGACGCTTGCCAATAATATTGACACTTCTAATTTCTCTTTCACTTATGACAATGCAAGCTACGGACTGGCGAGGAATGTAGAAACAAATCTTGCCCTGCAGCAAAATGCCGGGGGCTATGCAAGGTCTATCAGTGTTTCTTCAAGCGCAACGTTAAGAAATTATTAAACGGATTTTTTGCATGAAAGTTGCTTTTAAAAATACGCAATCGGGTCACGTTATCATATCAGCACTGGTAGCAATGACAGCTATGTTGTTGATGCTGGCGACGTTACTGACAGCCACAGCTAGCCAGGTGGTTTCGCATCGGAGTTCGGTGAATAAGGAACAGGCCTTACACATTGCCGAAGCCGGTTTGGAAATGGCCCTTTGGAAATTAAATAATCAGTCAGGATACGCCGGTGAATCCAATACAGTTTTTGGCTCGGGTACATATACTATTGCCATTACCACCGTTGATGTAAGTAAAAAAGCGCTTACGGTTACTGCTTATATACCCAATAATATTAATCCCGTTGCGCGTAAAACCATAAAAATTACGGCGGGGATCAACGCTACCACACTTTCATTTCGCTACGGCATACAGGCTGGGAGCGGAGGTTTTATTATGAGCGGCGGATCAACACTTAACGGAAATATTTATTCCAATGGGGATATTGATGCCACTACGGGTGTGCATATTACGGGTTCGGCGGTAGCGGCAAATCCACCCGCACTCGCCGCTAATCAAGCCAATGATACGCCAATACCTATTTCTGTGTGTACTTCTTCTACCTGTGTGACGTTTGCCAATGCTTCGGCTACGGAAGATTTTGCCCAAAGTTTCAAATTATCATCGTCAATTCCGTTAAATAACATCCAGTTTTATATCAAAAAAGTGGGTAGCCCTTCTGATGCCACGGTTAGGATTGTGACCGATAATGCCGGAAGTCCGGGCACTACGGTATTGATGACCGGCACATTGTCGGCTTCACTGGTAACCACTACGTTTGGCTGGGCCCAAATTTCCATGCCAACCACGCCAGTACTGGATTCTTCTCAAACATATTGGATGGTTATTGATGCCGCCTCCAATGCTTCAAGATATTATATTATCGGTGCCAATGCTGGGGGTTATGCAAATGGATTGGCAAAAATCGGCAGGCAGAGTACCGCTTCCTGGAGCAATACCACTCCGTCGGGCCTGGACGGATATTTTAAAATATATGTGGGTGGTGGGACTTCTATGATTGGCGGTAATAGCTATTCAACCGGAGTGTATGTGGGTACAACGGCATCGGATGAAGCTTGGGCCCATACTGTCATGGGGGCTACCGTTTCCGGTCCGCTGTATTGCCAGACAGGCAGTTTTACTAATAAATCTTGCAATACCAGTCGGCCGGATCCGACTGCCGAAGCGTTACCACTTTCTGATGGAAATATCCAAGACTGGAAAGATGAAGCCGTTGCCGGTGGAACGGTTAGTGGAAATTATACAGTTGGTTATGCCGGAGCAAGTTTAGGGCCAAAAAAAATTACCGGGAATCTACTGGTCAATGGGGGTGGGACGCTTACCGTAACCGGGACGCTTTGGGTACAAGGCACCATTACCGTCAATGGAGGAGGGAAAATCCAGCTGGCTTCGGTCTACGGCGTAAACAGCGGAGCTATTGTTACTGATAGTTATGTTAGTTTGACGGGAGGCTCAACGTTTGCCGGTTCGGGTCAGGCGGGAAGTTATCCGTTTTTAGTTACCACCAGTGCTTGTCCGGCCGCTGCGGGATGCAGTGGAAACGACGCCATATATTTGTCAGGTGGCGCGGGTACGGTGGCCTTGATTGCCCAGAATGGCAACGCCCATATTAGTGGCGGCAGTTCACTGAAACAAGTAACGGCAAAGCAAGTAACCATGGATGCCGGTGCTACGCTTTACTACGACAGCGGACTGATTAATGAAAACTTTTACAGCGGTCCGGGCGGGTCATGGGAATTTATTGCTGGAAGTTATATAATACAATAATGCCTAAGTTTTTAAATCTACAGCCTGAGGTTTTTGCCATTGATATCAATGACCTTTCCCTGAAAATCGCTTTAATCCGAAAAAAGCATAAGGCTTTTGAATTAGTTTCGTATGGCGATATGCCTATGCGAAGCGACGTGGTCAAAGAAGGTGTTATCCAAGATCAGGATATGCTGGCAAAAACCATCCGGGTGGCATATCGCTCCGTAAAAGGAAAAAGCCTTTCTACGCCATATGTTGTTATTGCCCTGCCAGAAGAAAAATCATTTTCTCAGGTCATTCAGATGCCTGTCATGAGTGAAAAAGAGTTAGCCAGCGCCGTGCCCTTTGAATTGGAAAATTATATCCCGCTGCCGATTGATAAGGTATATTTGGATTTTCAAACCATTGATTCCCATGAAAAAAAATCCGGCGCCATAAAAGAAAAGCAGGGACATTTGGATTTACTGGTCAGTGCTGTCCCGAAAACAGTGGTTGATGCTTACGTGGCCAGTGTAAAAAAAGCGGGGCTTGTGCCCTGTGTAATGGAAGTAGAATCCCAGGCCATTACTCGCGCGTTACTCAAAAATGGACGCCAACAAAAGCCGATGATTTTTATTGATTTTGGAGAAACACGCACCAGTTTTATCATTTATTCGGGAAACTCTATCCGTTTTACCAGCTCCATTCCCATTTCTTCCAGTCAGTTGACACGCGCCATTGCTGAAAAATTGCGTATCAGTTTTGACAAGGCTGAGATGCTTAAAATTAAGCACGGACTGGTTACCCATAAAGGCGACGACGATCATGATATCGCATCGGCCATGGATGCTATTTTATCTGAACTGGCAATCCAAGTTAAAAAATATATCAGTTTTTATCAGGGGCATGTTTCGTATGAATATTTTTCGATTGACAGTAGCATTGAAAAAATTGTGCTTTCCGGTGGTGGTGCCAACTTAAAAGAACTTCCTGATTTTTTGACTAAAAAACTGAAAATCCCTGTTGAATTGGCCGATCCGGTTTCCAATATTTTCAAAGACCAGTCCCGGATTTTTTCGAAAATTTCTCCGCAAAAAGCGTTGTCATTTACCACAGTGCTCGGCTTGGCTTTGCGAGGAGCCGACCACACCCAAAACGGTTACTCATTATGAAAAGCATTAATCTCACTCCGCCAAGCCAAAAAAAACAGCTGGCCCTGGAAAAAACAGGTAAATTAGTGCTGGTGCTTTCACTGGTGGTATTGGTGGCCTTATTTTGCTTTGTGCTCGTAATGTTGGCGCTTAAATTTTACATGCTCCAGGAGATTGTTTACCAAAAAGCGGCATTGGATATGACGGAAAAGCACTATCAAAATGCCGATTTTTTACCATACAAAGATATTATTTCTTCTTCCAACGCCAATGTACAAACGACAAACAGTTTTTATAAAAGCCAAATCCATGTAGTCAAAGCGTTAACAGCCTTGTTTAATGTTGCGCATCCCGCAGATGTCCGTTTTTCCAGTGTTACCGTAGAAAAAAAAGAAGCAGGAGTTATTTCAGCCACTATTTCAGGTTTTGCTAAGACGCGCGAAGGGCTGCAGGATTTCAAAAAAAACTTGGAGGCAGAGGCATTGGTCGAGCATATCTATTTCCCTCCTGAAAGCTGGGTGAAGCCAAACAATATTGATTTTAACCTGACGCTTGATGTGCGCCAGAAACCATAACATAATGGAAATAACCAAAAAGCATATTTACTTGATACTTACCACTGCTCTCGCTCTGGCCGGACTGATAGGGTTTTTTGTGATATTCTCGCTGTTTTCAGAAATCCGGGAAATTTCAAAAAATATTTTGTCCGACAAAGGCAGGGAAGTGTTTGTTGAAAGGCAAAACCGCGAATTGGATAATTTCCAAAGAGAGTATGGCAAGTATGAATCAGAGCTTAAATCTTTGGCAGGATTATTTGTCAATGCGGAAAATCCGGTTGATTTTATAAAATTCTTGGAATCGCTTGCTGCAAAAGAAAATGTGGGCATTGATATTACCTTGCTGCCATCCGAAAAATCCGATAGAAAAAGTTTAAAACAAACGATGCAACTTCAGTCAGTGGTAAAGGGGGATTTTGCCAATGTGATGGCATTTTGCGAATCGCTTGAGCGCGGTCCGTATTTTATCCAAGTCCGAAGTTTGGGTATGCAAAAGGTGGATGAGGATATAAAAGATCCCAAGGCCCAAGTTCCGCCCGATGCGGTGGTTGCAACAGTCGTATTTGAAGTATTAGCACAATAGCGTATGAAAAACTTGTTTGCACAAAAATCCGGTTTCTGGCTTTCTTTTAAAGATGGCGTTTTTGATTTTATAAAAAAAATTCTCTGGTTGCTGGGGAAAAATGCTTTTTTAGTATTGCTGGTGTTAGTGCTGTTTGATATTTTCATTGGCCAATGGCTCTTGTACAATTATGTGGTACTGGTAAAATTAGGCCAACCGGAAACTACCGTAGAGCTCGTACTGTTTAAAAAAGACGCTTACGCAGTATTTGTCCAAGAAAAAACCAAGCGGGCAGGTGCCTTGGAAAATAGCCAAGACGGGGCTCTATCCAATCCATTTCGTTAATATATATTTATCACTATGAACAAAAAACAATTGATTCTGGTTGAGGATGATCCGGATATTATTATCATTTATCAAACGGTATTGAGTTCGGGCGGATTTGATGTTGAGGTATTAAGCTCCGGCCAGGATGTGCTTAAAAAAATGAAGAGCGTGGAAGCGGGGGAGGTAAAAGCCCCGGATTTGGTGTTGCTTGACCTGATTTTGCCGGACATGAATGGCACCGAGGTTCTTTCCTTCATTAAGAAAAATCCAAAAACCAAAGATATTACCGTATTCATCCTGACCAATCAGCAGGAATCCGAAATGCCCGTCATTGCCGGGGTAAAGCCTGATAAATTTATCATCAAAGCCAATATTACGCCAAGCGAACTGTTGGAAGTAGTCAAAAAGGAATTAAAGTAAGATGTAACCAAAAACCGCTTTTAAAAGCGGTTTTTGGTTAAGAGAATTAGTATCTCTTTGGAGGCCGGTTTTTCTTCCAGCAATCCAAACAATAGATTGGCCGGTCCGGGGCTGGTTCAAATGGAAGTTCAGTGATTTCCTTTTGACAGTCTGAACATTTCCAGTTGCCCTGCACTTTTGGGCGAGGGGCGAAATTTCCCCCACCTTGGTTGTTATTGAACATTTCTTTTTTGTTGCAAAATTTAAAACGACCTTTTATCTTCTTTAATGATAATGTTTTGTGGGATTAATGTAAAGTGCTTGCATGACCCTTTCTTTTTTTGCATCGACAGTTTAGTATGAAAGCAGGGCATTAATATTCTGCGATTATGAATAAAAAAATATGGTTATTGACTGGGCTTGTAGTTGTTATTATCGCGTTAGCAGTGGGTTTTTTATTTATAATGATGCCAAAAAATAATATTCCGCCGCAAAATACACCGATTATGCAAGAAATACCACCGCAAGGAAATGGGGGTATTGAAATCACGCAACCAATGGCAAACAGCACTATTTCTTCGCCGTTAAAAATTAGTGGTACAACCAAGGGAGATGGCTGGATTGGGTTTGAAGGCCAGGTGGGCGTGGTCAGGTTATTTGATGAAAATAACAACGAACTTGCAATGGGGATTTTAACAGCGCAGGGCGAATGGATGCAAACGGTCATCAATTTTGAAACCGAGATTTCGTTTATTTCTCCTGGGGCAGGTAAAAAAGGGTCATTGGTTTTTTATAACGAAAACCCTTCTGGTGACCCGGAAAAAGGCAAAACATTTATGCTGCCCATTACCTTTTAATGAACTTTAAGATATTAAAAAAATCTAAAATTTCCAACGCCCGACTTGGGTTTATGGAAACATCACACGGGGTTGTTGAGACTCCATGTTTGGTCCCCGTGGCAACGCAGGCAACGGTAAAAACGTTGACCAGCCAGGAAGTAGAAAGGACCAACAGTCAGATTTTGATTTCTAATACGTTTCACCTTCACATAAAACCCGGTGAAAAATTCTTGGCCAAAGCCGGCGGTGTGCATCAATTTATGAACTGGAAGCGGCCGATGATGACTGATTCGGGGGGATTCCAGGTGTTTTCTCTTGGTTTTGGGCGCGATTATGGCACCGGGAAAATTTTAAAAGAAGAGCAGGCGGCCGGACAGAGTATTAAAATTGGACACAAGCCAAAGAACATTAAAATTACGCAGGACGGTGTGTATTTTCGTTCACCCGTGGATGGGACACAGCTCTTTATCGGACCCAAGGAATCCATGAAAATTCAAGAGCATATTGGCGCCGATATTATCTTTGCCTTTGATGAATGTACCTCGCCCATTGCGGACTATGAATATACCAAGCGATCGCTGTTGAAAACGCACGAGTGGGCGAAATTATGTTTGAAGTATAAAAAATCCAAGCAGGCGCTGTATGGTATTGTCCAGGGTGGGAAATTTAAGGATTTAAGAATTGAAAGCGCCAAGCTGATTGCCAGTTTAGATTTTGACGGCTTTGGCATTGGCGGAGAATTTGGCGATGACAAAGAAAAAATGCCCGAAATGTTAAACTGGGTCATGGCTGAATTGCCCGAAAAAAAACCGCGCCACCTGCTCGGCATCGGTCACCTGGATGACATGGAACACATCATCAAAACAGGCGTTGACACCTTTGACTGCACCGCGCCTACGCATTACGCCAGAAGGGGAGTGGCATTTACCTCCGAGGGCCGACTGGATTTCCGTCAGGCAAAATGGCTCAAAAAAAATGAGCCGTTGGACAAAGGTTGCACCTGCGAAGTGTGCCTGGTCTATAAAAAAGATTATGTTTGCCACTTGATCCGCGCCCGGGAAATCACGGGTTTACGTTTAATTACCTTCCATAATCTACACTATTTTAACGAATACGCCGCCAACATCAGGGAAAAGATAAAGAGGGGAGAGATTTGACAAAATTTTAAAGATATCTTATCATATAGCTAATGAAGGAATTTCTCCTTCTGGCTCATTTTTTGAAAGGTTTTGACATGCGTCATTTGTTCCCGTTTGCGATGGTTCTTTTGATTGGTTGCGCTTTGGCCCTGGTGGCCGTGGACGCCCAGGATAAGGAGGCCAAGAAAACGGAGGAAAAACCGAAGGAAAGTCTGGTCAAAAAACAGGCCAAGGAAACCGCAGAAACACTGGCTAACTTCCCCTATCCCGAAACGACGGAAGGCAGGAAGTTTGCTGAAAAAGTTGCCACAGTCCTTAATTCCGCAGAAGACCTTTTTGCCGAATCCGCAACGCTCAGGAAGGAAAGCAAATCAGAGGCAGTAGTCGCCTTTCTTGCGCTCGACGACGTCATGTTGGTTCGCCAGTTAAGGCATTTGTCAGTTTCTATAGCTTTACGCAAAGAAAAATGGATTGTGGACGATAAGCCGCTGCCTGCAAAATACAGCATCAATTGGGATGGAAAAAAGTGGGCGGTCAAAGAGCTGCCCAAAAAAGAGAAGAAATAATTTCGCGTGGCACCTAGTCCCCATTGCATACATTATATGCGTGGGGCTTTTTTATTATTGTATTTTATATATAATGAACATAATTAACTAAAAGATTATGCATAAATTACCCGATCTTCCCTACGCCTACGATGCCTTGGAGCCGTATATTTCCAAAGAAATTATGATTCTGCACCATGATAAACACCATGCAGCCTACGTGAATAATTTGAATGTGGCGCTGGAAAAATATCCGGATTTGCAGGGAAAAAGTGCCGAAGAATTAATTAAAAATCTGGCCGCGGTGCCTGAAGATATCCGGGCTGCGGTGCGTAATAACGCCGGCGGACATGTAAACCACAGTATGTTTTGGGAAATTATGGCTCCAGGTACTGGAGGCGAGCCAATGGGTAAATTGGCCGAAGAAATAAAAAAACAATTCGGCAGTTTTGCGGACTTTCAAACCAAATTCAACGATGCAGGTGCTAAACGGTTTGGCTCGGGCTGGGTATGGCTAGTTAGGACAAAAGAGGGCAAGCTGGATGTCCTATCAACCGCCAATCAGGACAATCCTATTTCTGATGGCCATGTTCCAGTCATGGGAAACGATGTCTGGGAACATGCGTATTATCTGCAATACAAAAATGTCCGCCCGGATTATTTGAAAGCCTGGTGGAGTTTGGTTAATTGGCAAGCAGTCAATGAACGATTTCTTCGTAATAGTTGATAATGTCCGCAGCCTGGAAAACATTGGCTCTATTTTTCGGACAGCGGATGCTTTAGGAGTAACTAAACTATATTTATGCGGCATTTCGGGCCGGCCTCCGCAGCAGAAAATTTCCAAAACGGCGCTCGGAGCGGAAACAACGGTTCCGTGGGAATATCACAAACAAACTTGGCGACTGGTGGAAAATCTTAAAAAGCAGGGTATAATAATGGTGGCGCTGGAGCAGCACCAAAACAGTATTGATTACAAAAAATTCAAACCAATATTCCCGTTGGCATTAATAGTTGGAAACGAAGTGAAAGGAATTTCAAAAAATATCCTGAAGCAGTCGGATGTAATTATCCATTTACCCATGCGTGGTACAAAAGAGTCGCTCAATGTTTCGGTGGCATTTGGCGTGGCGGGGTATCATATTAAACAATAACTAACCTATGCAAGACGCTCCATTTTCAGATCCTTTGTTTAGTCCGTTATTTATCGGGTTATTCCTTCTTTTCATAGCTTGGTCATTGGCATGGAAAGGATCTGCGCTTTGGAAGGCTTCTAAAAATGGCCAGAAAAAGTGGTTCATGGTGATGCTGGTGCTCAACACTTTTGGTATCCTAGAAATCGTATATATTTTCTATTTTCAAAAAGACAAGAACGCACCGCCATCAGAAAAAATATCATAAAAAAGCCACGGTTGGTCGCCGTGGTTTTTAGTTGATATATTAGACCTTCTGAAAAAGATATGAATGTGAAAGGTCTGGTTTTTTGCGTGCGATAACAGGCTCGCGCACCATGAGCAAACCGTCCTCGTAACGGGCACCTGCATCATCAGAATCGATGTTGTCATAGGCGTTGAAGAAAATTTTGCGCAAGGTGAACCCGTGCTTTCCCAGCACATGTTTTACTGGCTGGTTATGTTTGCGCACCATCATGCTGATGCAACACCTGGAATACTTTTCCAGGACAAATTGCAGCAAGGCGTCGCAAATGCCTTTTTGTTGCCAGGACTGCCTGGTTGCCAGGTTATGCATTCGATAGCTGAACATCTTGGTTTTTTCCATAACGGAAAATGCTGCAATGCCGTCGGCACATTCAATCACATGGCAGGGGCAGGTCATGGTTCTTGCCAGGTAGTGGCGCAGGTCTTGCATTTCCCAAGCGATGACTCGCATGTCGGACAATTCCGACTGGATTGCCGCACTTTGCAATTCAATGTCGTACACTTGCGGTAAATCCATGGCAACCATAGCACGGACCAGGCGGGGCTTTGCTTTCTTCATGATGCATCTCCCTATATTGGTTGTGAAAGAGCCACATTAATATAATTGTAATCCTGCCATATTTTAAAATCAACTACTTCAAGGTATAATAAAGCCATGAAGATTATGATCGCTTCCAAAAATATGGGATTTGTGGCGTTGGGGGTTTTCACATCACTTTTAGTGGTTTCTTTATTGTTATACAGCAACATCAGTCTTTTGAAAATTCTTTCGTATTTCCAACAGCCGGATCCGTATAAAGATGCCCTGATATTATTTTACGGCGAGGGCTGCGACCAATGCGACAAAGTGGATGATTATTTAGAGACTAATAAGGTTGCTTCAAAAATAAATTTTGAACGCCTTGAGGTTTTCAATAATCAGGAAAATGAAAATGCATTGGAGGGCCGAGCTCAAATTTGCGGCATCGATCGTCACCAGATTGGAGTACCGTTTTTGTGGGAAGGGCCGACCCGTACTTGTGTTATTGGATATTCAGATGTCATTACTTTTTTTAAAGGAAAAATGAAAAAAGCCGTAAAACCTTGACGTGGCGGTTGACCCCGGTAGCGGTTATAAGGTACAATAGGGGAAATTGAGTAATAAACATAACAAGGTCGATGGTGAAATAGTGTGGTAATATCTAATAGTAATAATTTAATATTTTAAAAACATGCCAAGAAAAGCCAATCCAGCGTTGCTTAAGCCAATGAATTTGACTGCAGATTTGGAAGCGGTAGTAGGAAAGGGCCCGTTGCCAAGGAGTCAGGTGGTAAAAAAATTGTGGGAATATATCAAAGCTAACAATTTGCAAAATCCAGAGAATAAAAGAAACATTATTGCAGACGCAAAATTAAAACCGATATTCGGAGGGAAAGCAGAGGTAAACATGTTTGAAATGACCAAGCTTGTGTCCCAACACTTGTCCTAATAGATTACCAATCAAAAAATACGATTTTTATAATCGTATTTTTTGTTGATATAAATTATCATGCAGCAGTTTTGGACCATCGAAAGAAAGATGGGATTAGTAGCGTTTGCTGTCCTAACAGTTTTAAATGTGTTTGCCTGGAAAGATGTCTGGTATTTTTCCAGCCCGCGTAATTTGAAAGTTGAAGTGCTCAATATCGGCCAAGGGGATTCCATATTCATCCAAACCCCTGATATGCGTCACATGATTATTGACGGTGGTCCGGGAAATGCGGTCATGGGAAAATTGTCCCAACGTCTGCCGTTATGGGACCGGCACTTTGATGTGGTTGTCCTAACCCACCCCGACGCAGATCATCTTAATGGCCTTTTACAGGTACTCAAAAAATATCGGGTTGATTATATCGTCTGGACGGGCATTGTGCGTGATGGTCAGGGCTACCAAGAGTGGTTATCTCTTTTGGAAAAGCAAAAAAAGATGGGGTCACATATCATTATTGCTAATAAGGGAACGGTTATTAATAATGGTGGTGTGGCCATGCAAATCTTGCACCCGTTTGAAAACCTGGAGGGGCAATTTTCTAAGGCAACCAATGATACCGGTATTGTGGCGCGTCTTGCCTATGGTAAAAATTCTTTTTTGTTCACAGCTGATATTTCAAGTAATGTGGAAAAGGAATTTATTGACCATGGTATTTCCCTGGCATCCGATGTGATTAAGGTGGCCCACCACGGCAGTAAGTATTCTTCTTCGGTGGAATTTTTTCAGGCGGCGAAGCCCAAGCTGGCGACCATTTCTGTTGGTGCTAGTAATACGTATGGCCACCCCACGCCCGAAGTTTTGCAAAGACTGGCTGATTTTGGTATAACAACCATGAGGACGGACCGGGATGGTGATATAACCATTACGAGTAACGGAAATACTATTAGCGTGGCCAAATAATATATGAAAGGTATTGATTTTCCCATTATTGGGACAAAGATGGGGGATAGGACATTTGACCTGACGGACGCAGCAGGGCGTCGGGCGTATTTTGAATACAAAGCCGGCCCGGAAATAAAAAAATTGCAGGAATATTTGAAACATAATACGTTTATTGTGTATTTGCTTGGCAAGAAGTCTTCAGGCAAGGGCACGTATGCCAAGATGTTCCGGGAAATTATTGCACCTGACAAGATTATGCATTTGTCTGTTGGCGACATGATTCGGTCTTTTGACGAGATACTGAGAAATCCCCAGCAAAAAAAAGAGCTGGTTGATTTTTTACATAAAAACTACCGCGGACCGGTTTCGGTGGATGATATTGTCAAAGCTATGGAGGGGCGCAGCACCAAGGTGTTATTGCCCTCTGAATTGATTTTGGCATTAACCGAGCGGGAAATTACCCGTCTTGGCAAAAAAGCTATTTTCCTTGATGGATTTCCTCGCGACATGGACCAAGTTTCTTATTCACTGTTTTTTAAACATTTGGTGGACTATCGTCAGGATCCGGATATTTTTGTTTCTATAGATGTGCCTGCCAGTGTCATTGATGAACGGATAAAATTCAGGGTTATCTGTCCCATTTGTCATACTTCACGCAGTCTTAAATTTTTACCCACCGAGCAGGTTGGTTATGATAAAGGAACAAAAACATTCTATTTATTATGCGATAATTCGACCTGCGGCGGCGCCAAAATGGTAACCAAAGAGGGGGATGAATTGGGTATTGCCCCTATTAAAGAGCGACTGGAAAAAGATGAACATTTGATGCGCCAGGTGTATACCATGCACGGTATCAGTAAAATCCTTTTGCGTAATTCCATTCCTGCCAATGAGGTTGGTAATTATTTTGATGAGTATGAAATAACGCCTGAATACCATTATGAATTTGATGAAAAAAGCGGAGTGGTAAAAACATTAAAAAAACCTTGGGAGATGGCTGATGACAATGGAGTTTCTTCAAATAGTCTGATGCCTCCTCCGGTATTGGTAGTGTTAATTAAGCAATTAGTAAAAGAGTTAGGGCTTTAATTTATCAGTAATAATTATCCCCAAAAGTGGGGTTGACATGGTTTATAAAAAGACTAAAATAAAGGTAGCTCTGAGTTTCCAGTAAATATTCTATATTACATTTCATAAGGGAGCCTAATATTTGCCACGGCTTTGGCCGAGGCGTGCAGGCACCCACGTAAATTATTAATAGAAATATTAATAATGGAATCAGAGCCTAAAAGAACACCCCTAAAGGTGTTCTTTTAGGTTGATATTTTATGCATAGTTATCCACATTGTTGACAGTTTATTTTGATGGTAAAATATATGAATAGTTATGCCTGAAAATTCTTCAATGAAAGTGATTCTACGTTCATTGCTCGCCGGTTTCGTGTTAGCCGGTTTGTTTTCGTTTGGCTTTTACGCATTTGCCACTCCGCCTGGAAGTGCATATAGTCCAGGAGAAACACTAAATCCTTCTTGTGCACCTGGTGATACTAATTGTACGGTTCTTGCATCTTATTATACTGGAGGTACAGATGTGGCAGTTGCTGATGGAGGCACAGGTAAATCCAGCTGGACGCAATATTTAATTCCCTATGCAGACACTACCACTTCCTTTTCACAAATTACTATTGGTACTTCTGGGCAAGTGTTAACTTCTAATGGGGCGGGATCTGCACCGAGTTTTCAAGATGCTACAGGTGGGGGGGCTAGTACGGCTTTATCTAACCTCGCCTCCGTTGCCATTAATACCTCCCTCATTTCCGACACCGACAACATCGACGATTTAGGTTCATCCAGCGCCGAATGGAAAGACCTCTACATTGACGGAGTCGCCTATGTTGATGCTATTGATTTAAATGGCACCGCCGTCACCTCCACCGCCACCCAATTAAATTATCTTGCCAGCGCCACCGGCACCACTGGGACCACCTCAACTAACGTCGTTTTTTCCACCAGCCCAACCTTAGTAACTCCGGTGCTTGGCGTAGCTACGGCGACCACTATCAACAAAGTCACTCTTACCGCCCCAGCTACCGGCAGCACCCTCACCATTGCCGATGGAAAAACCCTCACTAACTCCAACACTCTGACCTTAACCGCCACCGACGGATCAACCTTGGCCATCGGAGGAGGTGGAACCCTAGGCACCAACGCTTATACCAGCACCGCCTATGCCCCCTTGGCTTCCCCAACCTTTACCGGCACCGTCACTATTCCAACCCCATTTACCTTGGGAGCCACCTCGGTTACCTCAACCGGAACCCAGCTTAATTACCTGGCTAGTGCCACCGGCACCACCGGGACCGCTTCCACCAACGTCGTTTTCTCAACCAGCCCAACCCTGGTCACTCCGGTTTTGGGAGTCGCCAGTGCCACCAGCCTTTCCGCATCCACCGGAGGCAATCTTTTAACCCTGACCAACACCACCGACAACGCCAGCGTCCAAACCGCTATTTTCCAAGGAGACCGTGCTACCATGGCCGCCAACGATGAAGGATATATCACCTTAAAACTTTCCGACGACGGAGGCACTCAAACCGAATTTTCACGAATTTCTTGGTTTGCCACCGATGTCACTGACACCAGCGAAGATGGCAGGTTAGATTTCTCCGTCATGACCGCCGGCACCCTGGCAAAAGAACTTCAGCTTGATGGAACCAGCTTGTCGCCATCAACGAGCGACGGCAACGCCTTGGGAACCACCGCCAAAATGTGGAGCGACTTATTCTTAGCTTCCGCTTCCGTCATCAACTTCAACAACGGAGACGTGACACTGACTCACGGGGCTGACTCACTGGTCCTAGCCGGAGGAGTTCTTACCATCCCGACCAGCGGTTTAACCATCAACACCACCAACGTGACCAGCACCGGAACCCAATTGAATTACTTAAATGCCGCCACCGGCACCACTGGGACCACCTCAACTAACGTCGTTTTTTCCACCAGCCCA
>CAYZAV010000002.1:45989-134313 GCA_964475855.1 uncultured Candidatus Saccharibacteria bacterium
ACCTTGGTGACGCCGGCGCTGGGAAATGCTACTTCTGGTACGATCGTAGCTTCCGGGCTGATCACCGCCAATGCCAACCTTACTATCGGCAATGGAGCCACTACGGCCGGAGTTTTGACATTACTTGAAGATACTGACGCCGGAAGTAACTTTGCCAGCTTTCAAGTTCCCGCTCTTGCCGCAAATACCGTATATGTTCTCCCTGCCGATGATGGTGATGCTGGGGAACAATTGCAAACCGATGGCAGTGGAAACTTGACTTGGGAATCTGCTGGAGGAGCCGCCGGAGCTAATGCCGCCCTATCAAACCTTTCGTCAGTTGCCATTAACACCGCTCTTATTTTGGGTACGTCTGATACCGCGGCACTTGGTAGTGCCACTAAAATGTGGTCGGATTTATTCTTGGCAGATGGCGGGGTGATTAATTGGAACGCTGGAAATTTTACCTTGACACATAGTACCGGTAAGTTGCTTGCCGATGGAGTTATTAGTGCTACGGGATTTAGGATTAATGATGTGGCTGGCGACGGAAGATTTATGGTAGGCAATGGAGTTGATTTTTATCAATCAAATTTTGCAATACCTACGAGCATAGGTTCTACTGGTACATTTTGGCAATCAGATGGAACTTTGATTGGTAATTCTGCTTATACACTGCCTTCTACGATCAATACCGCAGGTACGTTTCTTCAGTCAGATGGGGGAACTAACATTGTATTGTCAGGTACCATCACCGATGGCGAGGGAGTCCAGTTAAACGACACTACATTTATGTCGGCTCCTTTGCGTACCTTGCCACAAGGAAGGTTAACACTTACCACGGCACTTCCCGTCACTACTGCTGATGTTACCGCTGCCACAACACTTTATTTCACTCCTTATAAAGGAGATGTGATTCCTCTTTTTGACGGCACCCGCTGGAAATTGCAAACTTTTACGGAAAAATCAATTCGCGTAACCGACGCCACAAGTACCGGTGCTTCTTATGGTAATGGTCTAAATACTATAAGTGATCTCTCTGATACCTCCCAATTAGTAAAAGGAATGACTATTACTAGTAGCTTAACTGGAATTGGTGCCCTTACGATAGCCACAATTGTTAATTCAACCCAGATTACCATGAGTGGAAATGCGACTTCTACTCAAAGTGGAGCTACGATTACTTTTAAGCTTCCTGCTTCTAAAAACTATGATGTGTTTTATGTGCAGGGTTCAGGCAAGTTAGAATTTTCTAATGCGTGGACATCAGATACTGCAAGGGCAGATGCTCTTGCGTTGCAAAACGGTATCTATGTTAATAATGCTAATATTACCGATGGCACCAGTACTCTTATTGCTGCCAAAACCGGTACCTATTTGGGAACCATTAGAACCACTGCTACGGCAGGTCAAGTTGAAGACTCACTAACAAAAAGGTATATATGGAATAATTACAATCGAGTGAATCGTAAATTACTGGCTACGGATGGCACGGATTCTTGGACCTATAACTCAACCACATGGAGGCAAGCAAATGCAACAACTACTAATCAGATTGATATTATAATTGGTCTTGCTGAAGACGCTATTGATATTTTAGTGAGAACACTTTCAACATCAGATGGATCTGTTGGTGTTGGAGTAAATTCTACGTCTGCGTTATCGGGGCAGATGTCATTTGCTTCTGGTACTTCTACCTCCAGCGCCTCTTATTCTGCCGTGCCGGCTATTGGATACACCTATTATGCTTGGCTGGAAAGGAGAAATTCTTCTTCAGTGACATTTTATGGTGATAACGCGGATTCTGCTGCTTGGGGAACTTCGGGTATATCAGCGTTAATATCTATGTAACTCCGTATGAATATTACGAAAAAAATACAATATAGCGGATTTGCAGGAATACACAGATTGGTTTTGGCTGGTATTATTATCGCCGGTATTTTTTCTTTTGGTACAAATGCATTTGCAGTTGATCTGACTGCCCGCCAAGATATTAAACTTCCAAAATATCCTGCCGTAATGCTCATCCATGAAAAAATAGAAAAAGCGGGCATACCTATTGACGGGGTTTCCGGCTGGCCGGTCAAGCGTATTGATTTTACCTCTGCGGCTACCGATGAACAGATGCAGCAGGCCTGGGAAATTGCAACCGGCTTTGATTACGAAAAAGCATTGGATGAGATAAAAGCCGGCGAAGGATTGATTACCTCTTATGGTGGCAAAGTCCCTGAACTCACCGAAGATGGTCAGATTTCCGTGGCCAATATTAGCGGCGACCCGTATATTTATTTCCGTGCCAACGGAGAAATTCACCATATTTTAGGCTCAAGCTCGTTTGAAATTTCACCACACGAAACTACCGATGCCCTTACTGGCGAAAAAATGAAGGTGGGGGATTTTGTCATCGGTATGATTGACCGCAGTTTGGAAAACGGCCAGGACGGGGAAGATAGTTCATTGCATGGTATTTGGATAAAGTGGGATAGCGTAAAGGCGCAGTTAATTGAAGAAATAAAGGCTTCGGGTGGATTGTCTATGGAAGGAGGGTTTGCTTCAACCGCCGGGTTAAATGCTACTAATAGTGTGTCATTGGTTGAAAAAATTACCACCGCCATTGCTAATTTGGGGATACAAATAAAAGATGGTATCGTAATTATTACCAAGCTGGCAACAGAAACATTATTTGCTAAAACTGCCCGTATCCAGCGCTTGGAAATGGTAGACAAAGCAACTGGCGACATTTGGTGCACTTGGGTGGAAAATGGCGATTGGCACAAAGAGCAAGGCAGTTGCGATTCGCTTGATAATGTACATTCCGGCAGCCAGAATTCCGTAGAGCCACCGTCGCAGCCGCAACCCGCCTCTGAACCTTCTGAAGTGCCCGTAGTAGAAACTCCGCCAACAGAAGATCAACCGCCAGTAGAAATTACCCCAGAAATTACCCCAGAAATTATCCCCGAAATTACCCCCGAAGACACTTCAGGTGGTGGTGATGTTATAATAGAAGAGGTCCCTGTGCCAGAGCCCCCGGTTGAACCAGTATCTCCGACTGAACCCGCGCCTCCGGCTGAACCCGCGCCCGTTGAAACTCTAGTCGAAAATTCCCAATAACTATATAAAAAACCATGATCAACATTTTAAAATCCCCATTCAACATGCTCGCAGCCGCAGGGCAAAACACCTCGTTTATTGATGTGCTGGATAAAATCCGTAAATATAGCATATATACGCTGGCATTTTTACTGCCCTTATTTTTTTTACCGGGATTGTCCGATGGGGTTGATGTTAATAAGCAGGCAGTATTGGCTTTGCTAGCCTGTGCTGTGCTATTCTCCTGGATGGTAAAAACTATGATTTCGGGAACTTTACAGATACAGCTTAACAAAGTCCACATTACCGTAGCAGTGCTACTTGTGGTATATGCCGTGGCAACCTTTTTTTCTGTTTCCGGAGCTGAAAGTTTTTGGGGTTGGCCGCAAGTCATTTCTTCTAGTTTTGTTTCAATATTGTGTTTTTGTGCCATATATTTTGTAGTGGCCAATACGTTTTCTGAAACCGAAATTTTCACGTCAGTCATTTTTTTAGCCGGTGCGATGGCGTTAGCAGAGGCGTATGGCATCATGCAATTACTTGGTTTGCACATACTACCTTTTGGCTTTGCCAATAATAATGATTTTAATACCATTGGATCTATTGGGAGTTTGGGATTATTGTCCGTTGCGCTCTTACCGCTCTGGATGGCTTTACTGGCGGTTGCCAAACCCCGGGTAAAAATATTGCTTATTAGTAATATTGTTCTGGCATTTGTAGTGGCCATACTGGTTAACTATGCGATTATCTGGATTGTATGCCTCTTTGGCGCACTGTTAGCCGTAGGTGCTTGGTTTATGCGACGGGACGTGTTTGATGGCCGGCTAATGTTTTTGCCCATGTTTTTCTTGATCGTTTCCCTATTTTTCATCATCATCCGTCCACAGATACCATGGTTGCCGGCCAAACCGCTTGAAATTTCCATTTCCCAAAAATCAACCGTCGAAATCACCCTTAACACCTTGAAAAAATATCCGTTATTTGGGTCTGGACCAAGCACCTTTATGTATGACTTTGCCGCGTTCCGTAATGCCAACTTCAACAAAGGAACACTATGGAATGTAGAATTTAGCGCGGGCGCTTCAAAAGCTTTGACTGATGTGGCTACTACGGGGGTTCTTGGGGCAGTAGCCTTTGTGGCAATGGCTGCACTAGCTTTGTTTTATGCCGCCAAGACAGCCATGGGCGAGTATCGTGCCAAGCTTTCTAGTAAGGTGAAATCAGAAGAAGCTTCATTAAAAACCGTTTTATTGTTGGGAATTTCAGCCGTTCTTGGTGCGCAATTACTGGGTTATTTCTTGTATAATTCCAATGTCGTCCTGGGGTTTACCTGGTTTTTTGCAACAGGAGCTCTAGTGGCGCTGGTATTTGGCGCGCGACAAAAGTATGTCTTGAAGTCTTCGTCAATCGCCCTGCTCCTGGTTACGTTTATTTTTACTTCACTGCTTATTTTCGGGGCAGGGCTTTTGATGGTTGGCGGCCAACGCTATTATGCCGGTTTGGCTTACCAACAAGCTTCCAATGCCTATGCCGCCGGTGATTCGGCTAAAGCCATTACCTTAATGAAAACGGCCATTAGTAATAATAAAACATCGGACTTTTACTATCGCCAATTGTCACTATTTTCTATTGCCCTGTTCCGGCAAAAAATATCACAGTCCGGCACTACTCCTACGGCCGAAGAAAAAAATGCCGTGGCTGCTTTTATTTCCGATGCAATTGCTTCAGCCAACATGGCCGTTACCTTAAATCCCAAGAATCCGGCTAACTGGTCTTCAAAGGGACTTATTTGCCAAAACTTAGTTGGTTTTAATCCAGATGCCGTAACTTGCGCCATCAGTTCTTATGATAAGGCGGCTGAATTATACCCTACTAGTCCGTCAGTGCCGTTTCAACAGGCAAATACGTATCTTGCAGAAGCTATTGAATTGGTGGGTGGAAAATCTTCTTCACAAGTAGTTGCTCTGCAATCGCAAAAAAGCAGCATACTTAAAAATGCTATAGCAAAATACCAAGAGGCTATTGTTCTGAAAGAAGACTATGTAGAAGCCTATATGCGCCTTTCCCTTGCCCAAAAAGGTGATAACGATGCCACCGGAGCCGTCACGTCTTTGGAAAAGGCGGTAAGTTATTCCCAGCAAGACGCAAACTTGCTCCTGCAAATTGGTGACATGTATTACCAGAATAAAGATTGGCAAAAAGCCCAGATGGTATTTCAGCGGGCATTGGTGCTGGTCCCCGATTACGCTAATATCTTGTATTATTCCGGGTTGGCCTATGAAAAACAGGGAAAAATTACCGATGCCATTGCCCAATTTACCAAGATTTTAGAAAAAAATCCTAATAGCATAGAAGTTCAAAAAATTATTGCTAATTTGAAAGCCGGCCGCCCGGCGCTGGACGGATTGAGTCAACAGCCTATTCCCACCAATGAACCGGCCGCACCCAAAGTTCCTGGTCCATCGCAACCAAAACAGTAATTTGCCCGATGCCAAATAGCATTATCAAAAAACTATTTTTTCTTTTGATTATTACCGCGTCTGTATTCTGGTTTTCAGGGACGGCTTTAGCGTCTACTACGGATGGTACGGTTTCCGGATATGCCTGGGGTAACCGTATCGGCTGGATTAATTTTGGTTGCGCTAATTGCAATGCGCATATTACCGATAGCGGTATGAGCGGATATGCCTGGTCGCAAAATTTCGGTTGGATAACATTGAATGCAACCCAAAGTGGTGTTGATAATAATAGTGAAGGCACGCTTTCGGCAAAGGCTTGGGGCGAGCAAATTGGCTGGATTAATTTTTCAGGTGTTACGGTAAGTTCTGCTGGGGCTTTTTCCGGCACTGCAACGGTTGACGAAGGTGGATCTATTGCTTTTGGCTGCACTAATTGCAATGTTACAACTGATTGGCGTCCAGCTAGCACTCGCGATGGCGGAGGCGGGGGAAGCGGTAGCGGTACGGGAGGATCAACTAATAATAATCCGATCGCCGGCCCATTTTCTATTTCCATTAATGACGGCAATCAATACACCAATAATCGTTCGGTGGTACTTTTAATAGATGGCAGCATGAGCGCAGTTTCGATGGAACTTTCGAACACAGCGGATTTTTTAACAGCAGTCAAGGAAAATTACACAACTTCAAAAAATTGGGTTTTACCGGTAGGGGATGGCACAAAAACGGTGTATGTTCGGTTTTACGGTAGTAATGGCTTGGCTTCAAATCCGGTTGCTGACAGTATTGTACTAGATACCACAGCCCCTGATATTTTGATTACTTCCCTGAAAAATTCTTATACAGAGAACGAAGAAGTAACTGTGGTTGGCACAACCGAAGCTGATGTCCAGGTAATGATGATCACTGATAACAGATACGGGGTTTTTACTGCTGACCATGCCGGGAATTTCAATATTACGCTTGGTAAAAAATCCGCCGGCGCACATCACTTGGAATTTACCGCCCAAGATACTGCCGGAAATATTGGTAAAACAGTAACTGCAGATTTTTTGGTAGAAAAAACGGCCGTTGCGCCCACTCCTATTATCCCATTTTTTCCCAATATCCTGGCGCCACCGCTAGCTCCGTTATTACATCAACTGCAAGAGGGTATTACTTCATTGATACCTAAGATTTTTTTGCCATTGGAAAAACCGGGGCCGACACCCGTAGTGACTGTTCCCCTGCAGGCGCCATTGGCCTTTAAAACTCCTTTCCGCTATATCTCCACCCAAACGCTGGCCAAATTCGTACTGACCCCACTGCCCCAGGATATCAAGCTTTTGGCCCAAAAACTGCCGCAAATACAAAAAACGTTCAACCAAGTTGGCATTCAAAAACTGAACGACTTGGAAAAACTCAAAAACACCAATTTAAAATTACCAACGCTTACCGAAACAGCGTTACCTGAAACAACTGTTGCCACAGGAAAGTTTGACACAATCAAGGGGATTCCGGTAGCCAGGCTTTCGGATGTAGCCAAGGCTCGCATACCTTCTGCGGTTGTATTTGCCAAGGGCGCTGGGGGCCTGGTAGATTTTAACGTAGCTCTTTCCATAAATGATAAAGGAAAAACAGAGCAAAAAATAGAAACTATCGCCGGTCAGCCCTTGCAGTTGGTGGTGCGCGCTGACAAACCGGTAAAAAGCATAAAAGGCTATATTATTTTCAAATCACGAAAATCGACTGCCCCGGTAACCGCTGTACCGCTCAATAATTTAACTGCTTCGCTACTGTTTACTAATCCAAATATGGCCCAAGATGTTTTAGCGCATAGCCAAGTTCCGGTGGAAGGCTCAAAAGTGGCATTTGACACATTGGCCATGGCTGATACTAAAAAAGATATTGAACGGCGTCTAGTGCTTAGCACGTTTGAGTATGTAGACAATGGCAATGGACTTTATACTGCCACGGTTGACACGCCGGTAGTTGATGGCGAATATGAAATTATCACAGTTATGGATTATGAGGGTGAAGTAGTAGAGCAAAAAGAAATCAGGCTATTGACTGTGGTTGACCCGGAAGGCTATGTGTACGAAAAAAACGGGGACAAGGAAACCCGTATCGCCGGAGCTATTGTTTCACTATATTGGCTTAATTCTGATACTAAGCAGTATGAGCTTTGGCCAGCCCGGGATTATCAGCAGGAAAATTCCCAAACTACCGATGTGCGGGGAACATATTCATTTTTGGTACCCAACGGATATTTTTATTTAAAGGTCGATGCGCCCGGATATGTGAGTTACGACGGCAAGCCGTTTGAGGTAAAAGAGGGAAGTGGTGTGCACATCAATATTGAAATGAAAACCAAATATTGGTGGCTCAGCCTGCTTGATTGGAAAACAGTGTTGCTGGTAGTGATTGTCATCATGTTACTTTATAATTTTTATCGGGATAGGATGCGGGAAAAAAATGTACCCGTTTCACAAAAAAAATCAAACCATGGAATTTAATAATAACCTCTTCATAGCCAATAAAAAAACCCGCTGGCTTGCGTTGGCCGTGCTGGTTTTAGCATTTGCTGCACTCTTTTTCGGGGTAAAATATGTGGTTCTCGCCAGGGAAAACCAAAAGCTGCAAGAGCAAATCAATAACAATCAACAACAAAAGCAAGTGGTGGATTTTCTGGATTTGTTCGTTCAAAAAGTGCTTAAAACCGATAAAGAGGTTTCTTTTGAAGATCGCTTGAAGTTGGAAAATGCCATCAGAAACATTAATGATCCTGAATTGTTGGCCAAATGGGAAAAGTTTACCGGTGGAAATAATGAATCGGAAATCCAGCAAGGGGTAAAAGATTTACTGGAAGCATTGGTAAAGAGGATTATATAAGCAAAAAACGCCCTAAAGGCGTTTTTTGCAGGGTAGAAAATTATACTTTCGCTACCGCTTTCATGCATTTAGTGCAGGAAAGAACGCGTTTTCCGTTAGCCAACCGTGTCCACTGTAAATTCGGGTACTTGCGTACTTTTTGGGTGGGGTTGTATTTTCCCCTCAATTTTACCAGTTGCCAGGCCATGCCTGACTTTTTGCCGCAGACGGCACAAATTTTTGAAGCCATGAATTGCTGAGCAGAGCGAAGAAATTCACCTCGAAAATTAGGCTTAAGTAAATAGTATACCTTGAGGCCTAATTTGCGCGGGATACCTTATTCGCTGATATTTGATACTATCAATATACTATCCTATCTTTCAATATTTTACAATACCTGGTATAAATCATATATGGATATCCTCATAACTATCTTTTCCTTAATCGTTTTGCTATTCTCGGTCATTATCCACGAACTGGCACATGGTAGCGTGGCCTATTCACTGGGGGACCCGACAGCAAAATATGAAGGCCGCCTGACGTTTAACCCCATTAAACATCTGGACCCGTTTGGTTCCATCATTTTGCCCCTCCTTCTATTTATAAGCGGCAGTTCAGTTTTGGTTGGCTGGGCCAAACCAGTACCCATTAACCCCTATAATTTTCGCGATCAAAAATGGGGTAGCCTAAAGGTAGCCATTGCCGGGCCAGCTTCCAATATAGTGCTAGCCTTGTTTTTTGGCCTTGCCATCCGTTTTTTGCCCGTCAGTTTTTTTGTGGCAGTTCCGGGAATACTTATCATTTTTTCTTTTATTGTGCAAATTAATTTGATGCTGGCATTTTTTAATTTAATCCCTATCCCGCCGCTGGACGGCCACTGGATTTTATTTTCTATCCTGCCTCCTGGTTTTGAGACGGCAAAAACTTTTTTACAACAGTACGGAATTTTCATCTTGATTTTCCTTATTTTCATTGGCGCGCTGCAGGGCTTAAACACCATTGTGTTCAATCTTTTTTCACTTATTACAGGAATATAATTGACATAGGAAAAAAGATTTGATAAGATACGTGCCATGCCAACTATTCATCAATTAATCAAGAAACCCAGAAAGTCCGTTAAAGCCAAGAAAAAGGGTGTGGCTTTGCATTATGGGTTTAATACCTTGCAAAACCGGCCATCAATCTACCCTTCGCCATTCAAGCGGGGAGTATGTTTGAAGGTGTTTACCCAAACCCCAAGAAAACCAAACTCCGCTTTACGTAAAGTAGCCCGCGTAAAATTATCCAACGGTATGGAAGTTACCGCCTACATTCCCGGAGAAGGCCACAATTTACAAGAACACAGCGTGGTGCTTATTCGCGGAGGAAGGGTTAAGGATTTACCGGGAGTACGTTATCACATTGTCCGCGGCGTGCTTGATACGACAGGAGTGGAAAACAGGAAACAGGGAAGGAGCAGGTACGGAGCGAAAATGCCAAAAACTGATAAATAAAAACCCATGCGAAGAGCTTATAAAAAACACATCATCGCCCCTGATACCGTTTACAATGATATTGCCGTTGCGCAATTCATTAACAAGGTAATGCAGCAGGGTAAAAAAACCACCGCACGAAAGATTGTGTATGGTGCTTTTGATATTATCAAAGAAAAAACCAAGCAGGAACCTTTGGAACTATTTAAATTGGCCGTTGAAAATGCTTCTCCTCTATTAGAAGTAAAACCAAAACGTATTGGTGGCGCCACCTACCAGGTGCCTATGGAAGTCCGTCCGGAACGCAAAATGTTTTTGTCGTTAAAGTGGATTATTGATGGTGCCCGTGCCGCCAAAGGAAAAGGCATGGCCGAAAAGTTGGGCCAAGAGTTAATCAACGTTTCCAAAAACGAAGGCGCAGCTATGAAAAGAAAAGCTGATATGCACCGTATGGCCGAAGCAAACAAAGCGTTTGCGCATTTCGCCCGTTCACGCTAAAAATCTTTCGCTCCGATATTTCCCCGCAAAAGTCAACGGGGTTGATAACGGGGAATTGACTTTTGGAGAAAATATCTTCGCTTCAGATTTTTTACAAAAAAACGCGCCAACGGGTTGCGTTGGCGCTTTGTGAAAGTTTACTTGTTTTCAATTGTTTTTTCTCTGTAGAGTTTGAACTGGTCAACAGTAAACCATTGCTTTTTTCCGCACCAACCACATCTGCAGAATATCCAGGTTTCATGATTGGTTTCTGTGGATTGAAATGGTTTCTTGGGTGGTTGGAAATCGTGGCCAATTTCTTTGCAAAGGGCAGAGTCAGGCATAAGGACCTCCTTAAGAAGTGAAATTCAACTTATATTTTAATTATATCATAATACATAATAATTTGTCAATATATGTCCAATAGAAGCCATCCACTAGAAAAATTGCGTAACTTTGGTATTATCGCCCACATTGATGCGGGCAAGACAACGGTTTCCGAACGGTTGCTTTTTTATACCGGAGTTTCCCATAAAATCGGGGAAGTACACGAAGGAGATACCGTCATGGACTGGATGCCCCAGGAACGTGAACGCGGTATTACTATTACCGCCGCCGCTATTACTATGCAATGGAAGGGCATTCAAATGAACCTGATTGATACCCCTGGCCACATTGATTTTACGGCCGAAGTGCAGCGTTCTCTGCGCGTATTGGACGGCGCTGTGGTGGTGTTTGACGGAGTTGCCGGTGTTGAGCCGCAATCTGAAACCGTATGGCGCCAAGCTGACAAATACGGCACGCCGCGCATGTGTTTTATTAATAAATTAGACAGGATGGGGGGAAATTTTGAAAAGTCTTTCCAATCCATTTTAACCAAACTAACCAAAAACGCCGTGGCCATGAATTTGCCTATCGGCGAAGAAGAACATCTTTCGGCTATTATTGATTTGCTGAAAATGAAGGCCATTTATTTTGAAGGGGAAAAAGGTGAGATTGTGGTTGAAAAAGAAATTCCGGCCGATATGTTGGAAAAGGCAAAACTGTGGCGTGAAAAAATGGTTGATAGGATTGCCGGTGAAGATGATGCGTTGACCAATAAATTACTGGAAGGCAAGGAAATTACGAACGAAGAACTGATGGCCACCATGCGCAAAGCCTGTTTGGCATTTAAATTGGTGCCCGTTTTTTGCGGCAGCGCCTTGAAAAACAAGGGAACCCAGTTGGTGTTGGACGGTGTGGTGGATTATTTGCCAAGCCCGATGGACATCGGCCAGGTAAAAGGGACTGATCCAAAAACTGGCGCAGAAATTGAACGCAAATTCAGTGATGATGAGCCATTTGCCGCCTTGGTATTTAAAGTTGCTACCGACCCGTTTGTGGGACAGTTAACTTTTTTCCGTGTGTACTCGGGAGTATTAAACAAAGGAACCTATTTGTTAAATTCGGTAACCGGTGAACAAGAGCGCATCAGCCGTATTTTGCGTATGAAGTCCAATAGTCGTGAAGAACTGGATGTCATTTACGCCGGGGAAATCGGCGCCACGGTTGGTCTTAAAAATACTGTCACCGGTCATACGTTGTGCGATATGGCAAAGCCCGTGATTTTAGAAAAAATCTCTTTCCCTGAACCCGTTATCGCTATGCGCGTGGAACCAAAAACCAAAGCTGACCAGGAAAAGCTGATCATGTCTATCAGAAAGCTAACCCAAGAAGATCCGACATTCCGCATCAAAGAAGATATTGAAACAGGCGAAACTATTATTTCTGGTATGGGTGAATTGCACTTGGATATTATTGCTGATAGGCTACGCCGCGAGTTTAATGTTGATGCAAACTTTGGAAAACCGCAGGTTGCTTATCGTGAAACTATCACTATGGAAGCCGAAGCCGAAGAAAAATATGTCCGCCAGTCTGGTGGAAAAGGACAGTACGGCCACGTGTGGCTTCGCGTCAAACCAAAGGAACGCGGGGCAGGGTTTGAATTTATTGATGAAATTAAGGGGGGTTCGGTGCCAAAAGAATTTATCAAGCCGACAGAAAAAGGGGTTATTGAAGCTATGGACAAAGGAGTGGTGGCCGGATACCCATTGGTTGATATTGAAGTTACCTTGTTTGACGGAAGTTATCACGACGTGGATTCTTCTGAATTTGCCTTTAAAATTGCCGGCTCTATGGCGTTGCAACACGCCGCCAAAGCAGCCAAGCCCGTTATTTTGGAACCGATCATGAAAACCGAAGTCATTACGCCCGACGGATTCTTCGGCACAGTTATTTCTGATTTATCCAGCCGCCGCGGCAAGATTGAAGAAACCAAAGAGCGCATGGAAATGAAGGTGATTGACGCTTCTGTTCCATTGAGCGAAATGTTCGGGTACGCAACTGCGCTTCGCAGTTTAACCGAAGGCCGCGCATCTTTTACGATGCAATTTGATAGATATGAACCGGTGCCGAACAATGTAGCCCAGCAGATTATAGAAGGGAAGGTAAAATAACTTCGCGCCAGCATCCGGGTATGAATAGACGCGGTTAATTCCGCCAGCGCGGACCGGCAAAAAAAAGACTCTATCAAGAGTCTTTTTTTTGCCTATTACCGCTCACCTCTCGGCAATTTTCCCGCTTCGCGGGACCGTGCAAAATTGCCTCCGAGATGCATTCATACCCGGATGCTGTCGCTATGCACCTCAATACGCATGTCCACGTGCGTATTAAAAATGGTAATAAAAAAGCCTCCCACTTTTTAGTAGAAGGCTATGTTACGGGTTAGCATTAAGGTGGCTAGATTTCATCTCTCTGGAGAGCCAATCCTAGCCGTCGAAGTTTTTCTCGCACTTCATTAAGAGAGGTCATTCCGAAGTTACGAGAGCGATCGAGGAGGTCGTCAGCTGACAACTTAATCAGGTCGCCAAGGATAGCTTCACCCTGTGGACTGCCGGTAATGGCTCGTCTGCATCCTTTGCGTGCGCGCACCGATAGGTTTAGATCGCTGATTGACATTGCCAAGACCTTTTCTTGGGTTCTTTCTACTACGGTCGGAACCTCTTCAATTGTCATGGTGAACACGATCCGTTCGCCCGGATTCAGGATGCCATCCCGCTGAACCCAGTTCATCAGCATGGTGCGGATCGATTCTTTCTTTTCATTGATGATTCGTACACGATCCTGTTGTTGCATGATTACCTCATGTAAAAGTGCTAAAGACTCTGTCTCAATAATATATTATAAAAATAATATTGTCAAGTTTTTGGTGTGTAACCGATTTTGCGTGTTGAAGTGAGGGCGTTGTTGCCCAAGTGCACACGCGCAGGCGCGCGTTGTCGCGCCGAGCGCAAGGCAGATTTTCAATGCATACGAATATTAGGCATTGAAAAGACTGCCGGGCACTTGGGCAGCAACGCCCGAACGCAAATAGGCTTGCGTGTTTAAACTAAAAAATATGATACAATAATCCCATGGCAGAATATATTTTCATTATTATTTTAGCTGCAATATTGGTGGTACTGGTAGCTATTTTGTTTACCCTTTGGATTATGAAGGCAAAAATGGTTGTCGCGCCAACGGGGGGATCACCGCATCTTGATGTCCGAAGGCACACCAAACAGCACAATTTAGAACTGATTTTGGCCTTGTTTGCCAAATATCCAACGCTTACCAATATGATCATCCGTGAAGAACTGGGCTTTGACGACCGGGTGATTGTAAACTATATGGATGAGCTGGAAGCTATGGGTAAAGTACGACAAATAGGGGATACGGGCAAATACGTGCACTATGAATTGAGGTAGTTTAACACGCATGCCAACACGCACACGGGTGTGCGTGTTAAAAATGAAGCAAATTTGTCAAATTTGACACGCTTGCTTGGATGGTTACAATGGATATATGAACGTTACTAAATGCGATTTGTGCAAAAAAGAAATTAAGGAAAGCAGATATGCGGTTACCGTTCGCTTTGATTGGAAAGGTTATGAGTTTTGCAAGAACTGTCGCGTGCCCTTCGTAAAACTATTAGAGAAACATAAACTTATTAAAAAAGAAGACAAAAAGCATGAAGAGTAAAAAAATCACTATTGAAGATTTGGCTGGGATGATGAAAAGAAGCTTCGATTCTACGGATCAGAAAATGGCAGAAGGTTTTAAAAAAGTTGATGAGCGTTTTGATAAGATAGAGCATGAGTTGATTAAAAAGAATTCTGATGAGATTGAAGATCTTAGGATACGGATGAAAGTGGTTGAAGATGCCATGGGGATTGAGTAGTTTTCCCACCACAACGCGACCGCAGGTGTTTTTTAGTTGGGGAGTGTTGACTTATTGTGGTTATTATAATAATATAAAAAGTATTAACAAAAACTAAATAAAATTAATTAATATTTAATTTTTAAAAACTATGGCAGACAAATTTGAGCGAACAAAGCCTCACGTAAACATTGGTACTATTGGTCACGTGGACCATGGCAAGACCACTACTTCGGCTGCAATCATGCACATCTCAAAGTTGCGTGGTTTGCATTCGTCCGGGGAAGGGGTTGACCAGATTGACAAGTCACCGGAAGAAAAAGCACGCGGAGTGACAATTTCTATTACCCACTTGGAATGTGAAACGCCAAAGAGGCACTATGCTTTGATTGACTGCCCGGGCCACGCTGACTACATTAAGAACATGATTACGGGAGCCGCTCAGATGGATGGTGGTATTTTGGTGGTATCTGCTCCAGACGGACCGATGCCTCAGACTAAAGAACACATTTTGCTGGCCAAGCAAGTTGGATTGCCATCCTTGCTGGTGTGGATGAACAAATGTGATATGGTAGATGATCCTGAAATTTTGGATTTGGTTGAATCTGAAGTTCGTGAATTATTGAAAAAATATGGATTCCCAGGAGATGAAACCCCGATTATCCGTGGTTCTGCCGTGAAAGCCCTGGCCGCAACTTCTGTTGATGATGCCGCAGCTAAGCCGATTATTGAATTGCTTGATGCTTGTGATAATTATATTCCTGAACCGGTGCGTGAATTAGACAAACCGTTTGCTATGGCTATTGAAGACGTGTTCAGCATTGAAGGCCGCGGAACCGTGGCTACTGGCAGGATTGAACGCGGAATTATCAGGCAAAACGACGAAATTGAAGTGGTGGGAATCCGACCAACCCAAAAGTCTGTGGTGGTTTCCGTTGAAATGTTCCAAAAATCTTTGGACGAAGGACGTGCCGGAGAAAACGTTGGAATTTTATTGCGCGGATTGAAAAAAGAAGACATCGAACGCGGACAGGTGCTGTGCAAACCGGGTTCTATTAATCCTCACACCGAATTTGAAGCCGAAGTGTATGTGCTTGGCAAAGACGAAGGAGGCCGCCATACCCCATTTTTCACCGGATACAAACCGCAATTATATATCCGCACCTCTGATATTACCGGAGATGTAACATTGCCTGCCGGAACCGAAATGGTTATGCCGGGCGACACTGCCAATTTAACTGTTAAATTAATTGTTCCGGTTGCTTTGGAAGAAAAAGGAAAATTTGCCATCCGCGAAGGAGGCAAGACCGTGGGAGCAGGAGTGGTAACAAAGATCATTAAATAATTCCCTATCATGGCAACAGCCAAAGCAGAACCAAAGAAAAAAGTACCGGCTCATAAAGAGTCTGAGGCTGTTGCTATGCCCAAGCTTCGTATAAAGCTAAAGGCTTACGACCACAAAATTATCGATAGTTCTGTAAAGCAGATTATCGATATTGCCAATCGGTCAGGAGTTGAGGTGGTTGGCCCGGTGCCACTGCCGACAGAGATTTTGAAATATACCGTAAACCGGTCAACGTTCGTGCATAAAAACGCCCGGGAGCAATTTGAAATGCGGGTGCATAAACGGGTGATTGATGTAATGAGTCCGAATCCGGAAATCATTGAAGCTCTGCGGGACTTGAATCTACCATCGGGTGTAGATATATCTATCAAGATATAGCTACACAAGGGATGGGTCGGAAGGGAAGGATTCCCTTTCGTGTAGGAAAACAGCGAGCGAAGCGAGCGTTAGAAACCGGGGGTTTCTAAGGAGTGAGCCGGAACCGAAGAGCTAGCCTGAGCGAAGCGAGGGCGATAAGGCGAGCGACGGAGTTGACATTTCCATTAAAATTTAGTAACCTCTTATTATATTACGACAGTCGTTAACTTTCCCGCCAAGCTTTGGCGAAGTGGGATAACAACATTGCCTCAACTGGGCATTCGCCCAGTTTTTCATTACTATTCTAAAAAATCGCATGAAGTTTATCATCGGCAAAAAAATTGAAATGACGCAAATGTTTGATGCAAAAGGCAATGTTGCTCCAGTGACTTTGGTTGCTGCGGGACCTTGCGTGGTTTTGCAGAAAAAAACAAAAGAGCGCGAAGGATATGATGCCATGCAAATTGGCTTTATAAAACTTGAAAAGAAAAACAAGATCAAGAAAACCATGAAGGGCAAGGAGTATCGCCATGTCAAAGAGCAGCGCGCCAGTGGAGCAGATCAGATGGCCGATACAAATGTGGGTGACCAAATTACCGTTGCAAATTTTAAAGAAGGAGATAGGGTGACGGTTATTGGCATGTCAAAAGGAAAAGGGTTTCAGGGTGGAGTTAAAAAGCACGGATTTGCCGGGCGTAATGCCAGTCACGGAGCCAAGCACGAACAGCGTCAGATTGGTTCAGTGGGACAACGTTTCCCCCAGCACGTGGTAAAGGGAAGGAAAATGCCTGGACGCATGGGATATGATCGGGTGACAGTTAAAAACCTGATTATCGCCAAAATTGATACAGAAAATAATATTCTTGCACTGAAGGGGGCTATTCCTGGCCATCGCGGGACACTTTTGGAAATTAAAGGATAAATACTGGAAATTTCCAATTATCAATTTACAATTTACAATGAAAACGATAGTTTATAATCAAGAAGGAAAAGAGGCAGGTGAAGTCACGCTGCCAAAAGAAATATTCCAAGTTCAGATGAACGCTGATTTGGTGCACCAAGTGTTGATTTCTTATTCGGCCAACAAGCGGCAAGTTTCTGCTCACACTAAAAACCGCGGCGAAGTGCGTGGAGGAGGCCGCAAACCATGGAGGCAGAAAGGAACCGGACGTGCTAGGGCAGGTTCAACTCGCGGACCGATTTGGAAAGGTGGAGGAGTTTCCGGCGGCCCACGCAATGAAAAAGTATATGCACGTATTATCCCAGTCAAGATGCGTAAAAAAGCGTTGGCAATGGTATTGTCTGAAAAAGTAAAGAATAATTTATTCGTCATTGTGGATGGCTTGGACATGCAAACGGCAAAAACGAAGTCTATGGCAACCATGATTAAAAAGTTACCCGTTGCAAATGCCAGCAGATTGGTATTGTATACTACCGGAAAGAACGTATTTTTATCAGCCCGTAATATTGCCAAGACAGGCGTAACTGAAATCCGTAATATGAATGTGGCTGATTTGCTCAATTACAAATATGTAGTTTTGAGCAAGGACGAAATTAAAGAAATTGAAAAAATGGTTAGCATTACATAAGCAATATGGCATTACTTGATTTTTTAAAAAACAAAAAAGAGAAAGATAAGGCTAACGAAAAAAAAGCCGACCTTTTGGTTTCTAAAGAAACCAAAACGCAGACCGACGCAGATAAATCGCAGATTGGCGCAGATAAGATCAGCGATAATCAGCGTAACATCAGCGTAAATCAGCGATTTTTACCTGGTAAAAATGAGAAATTTTCTTATACTATAGTAAAAGAACCGCATATTTCTGAAAAGGGGACTATTTTGTCTGAAAAGAATAAATATGTGTTCCGGGTGTATGATCGCGCCAATAAGCCTGAAATTAAAAAAGCGGTTGAAGGAATTTATGGCGTAAATGTATTGGCCGTAAATGTGGTACGTATTCCCAAGAAAAAACGAAAGCTTGGCAGGACGGAAGGTTTTAAAAAAGCCTACAGTAAAGCCATTGTAACTATTAAAGAGGGGCAAAAGATTGAGATATTCTAATTATAAATTATATGCAGAGCATATATGAAAACATATAAGCCAACAACTCCATCCCGGCGCGGAATGTCCGGAATTGATTTTTCCCAGCTTACTAAAAAAAGAGCGGAAAAGAGTCTTTTGAAATATGTGCGCCGCAGCAATGGCCGTTCAAAAGCTTCGGGCCGCATTACCGTGCGCCATAAGGGCGGCGGGGTCAAAAAACTATACCGGATAATTGAATTTGCACAGAAAAAAATGGATGCGCCTGCAAAAGTGATTGCCTTGGAATATGACCCAAACAGGACGGCGTTTATCGCTTTGATTGAGTATGCCGATGCAACTAAGCAATATATCATTGCCCCGCAGAATTTGAAGGTGGGAGACAGTGTTGTATTTTCAGAAAAAGCCCCATTGACACAGGGCAATAGGACGATGCTTAAAAATGTACCTGTGGGAACGAACGTGTATAACATTGAAATGGAGCCTGGCAGGGGAGGGGTATTAGTTCGGTCAGCCGGATCCGCCGCCCAGATATTAGCCCATGAAGGATTGTTTACCAATTTGAAAATGCCTTCTTCTGAAATCAGGAAAGTGAAAAGCGAATGTTTTGCCACTCTTGGGGTTGTTTCTAATCCGGAAAACAGGTATTATAGGGTGGGTAAGGCTGGAAAATCCAGAATGAAGGGACGCAGACCACATGTACGTGGAAGCGCTATGAACCCGGTGGATCATCCGCATGGAGGAGGAGAAGGACGACAGCCGATTGGATTGAAACATCCGAAAACACCATGGGGATTACCGGCACTCGGTGTGAAAACCAGATATCGGAAGAAGTGGACTAACAAATATATTATTCAACGAAGGAAAAAGAAGTAACCTATGTCACGAAGTTTACGAAAAGGTCCGTATGTAGACCCAAGGTTGATGCAAAAAGTCCTCAATGTTCGCAAAGAGGAGAAGGTAATCATCAAAACCTGGGCAAGGCACTCAACGATTTCTCCGGAAATGGTGGGGTATACCTTTGGGGTGCATAACGGAAAAGAATTTGTGCCGGTCCATATCGGTGAGGACATGGTGGGACACAAATTGGGGGAATTTGCAGCTACTACCAAATTTGGCAGACACGGAGGAAAGATGCAGCGTGATTTGGAGACGGGGGCGCAGCAAAAGGAAACAGCTAAGATTGTTGATGCCAAACCAGCTACGAAGTAACCAGTAACGAGTAATAAGTAATATGGAAATAAAAGTCCACCTAAATAATATCAGGATCGCGCCACGGAAAACCCGGCAAATGATTGACGTGGTCCGCAATAAGGACGTGGCAGAAGCCCGCGCCCAGCTTGAGTTTACCGTAAAACGCGCGGCAAATCCGGTTTTGAAATTACTCAATAGCGCCGTAGCTTCCGCAGTCAATGACTTTAAATTACAAGAAGAGAATTTATATATTTCCAAAATTACCGCCGATGAAGGTCCAACCTTAAAGCGCAGTTTTCCAATGTCGCGCGGAAGGGCATATCCGATTATGAAGAGGACCAGCCATATTACTCTGATATTATCAGAGAAATCCCAAGCACGAAATCAGAAATCCGAAACAAAGCAGAAAAACGAAACAAATTCCGAAACAAAAATAGAAGATAAAAAGCCAGCTAGGAAAAGGGCAGTAAAAAAAGTTACCAAGTAATATGACACATAAGGTCCACCCAAAAGCATTCAGGATTCGGGGAATGGAGGATTTCAATATCCGCGGTTTTTATGGCAACAAAATGCCACAATATTTGGAGGAAGATTTTTTAATAAAAGATTTTTTGAGGAAAACGCTGGCCGATGCTTCCGTGGCAAATATTTTAATTGAGCACTCCGCAAATAAACTGAATGTTATCATTGAAAGCGCCCGGCCGGGATTGATTATCGGTAGGGGTGGGGAGGGGGTGGAAGTATTGAAAAAAGCCATTGAGCAGAAAATCCAGAAAAAAGGCAAACCCGTCTCCGCCAAGGCTACGGCGAGGCAAATCAAGATTGATATAAAAGAAATAAAAAATCCGTGGATTTCAGCTAACTTGGTCGGACAGATGGCCGCCCAGCAGATTATAAAAAGGATCCCGTTTAGACAAGTGCTCAAAAGGAGCATGGAGCGTGTGATGCAAAACAAGGAAGTGAAGGGAATCAGGATGGAAGTTTCCGGAAGATTGAATGGAAATGAAATTGCCCGGAAAGAATGGTTGCGCCAGGGTCGCCTGCCTCGCCAGACTATCCGTGCCGACATTGATTACGCCAAAAACGAAGCAAACTGCACCTATGGGGTGATTGGGATTAAGGTGTGGATTTATAAAGGGGATAAATTTGAATAAACGACTATGAGCTTGATGATGCCCAAAAAAGTCAAACACCGCAAATGGCACCGCGGTAGGACCAAAGGTGTGGAACGACGCGCTTCTGAATTGAATTTCGGCAGCTTTGGGTTAAAAGCTATGGGGACTCGTTGGATTACCGCCCGCCAGATTGAATCTGCTCGCCGATATATTATCCGATACATGAAAAAAGGAGGTAAAATTTGGGTTAGGATTTTCCCGGACAAACCTATTACTTCAAAGGGTGAAGAAGTGCCATTGGGAGGAGGAAAAGGTGCTGTGCATCATTATGTATATCCGATAAAACCGGGAAGAATTATTTTTGAAATAGACGGACTGAAAGAAGATGTTGCTCGGGAAGCCCTAAAGGGTGCCGGCATGAAATTGCCAATCAAGACCAAATTTATTAAACGGGAAATTTAGCATGAAAACCGCAGAATTACGGAAAAAAAATACCAAAGAATTGGAAAAATCGGTGGTGGATCTCAAAAAAAAGTTGAGCGACATCCGGTTTAAGTTTTCCAGCAATCAGATGAAGAACGTGAAAGAATTGAGCAATATCAAAAAAGAAATTGCCCGCAGTTTGACTATTATCAACGAATTTACGAATAAATAACGAATTTGCGAATTAAAGTGTAATTAACGAGTGTATTAGCAAATTCGTAACACATTCGTAAATTCGCTGATTAACTAACATGCCAAAGAAGAAATTACAAGGAATTGTGGTGTCGGACAAGATGCAAAAGACCGTGGTGGTCAGCGTTGAAAGCGTTAAAGAGCATCCGAAATATAAACGCCGCTACAAAACCCACAAAAAATACAAAGCCCACGACGAAAACAGCCAATACCATATTGGAGACACGGTTGTGATTGAAGAAACTATCCCGATGAGTAAAGATAAGACATTTAAGGTAATTGCAAAAATTTAAGACCATACCATGATACAATTACGTTCAATGTTACATGTGGCCGATAACAGTGGAGCAAGAATTATCCAGTGTGTTAATGTTCCCGGCGGAAGCGGTCGCAGATACGCCCAATTGGGTGATATCATTGTAGGAACGGTTAAAAAAGCCGATCCGCGAAAAATCGTCAAAAAACACGAAGTAGTGAAGGCTGTTGTGGTTCGGCAGCGGAAGGAATTTCGGAGACTGGACGGCTCATATATCCGCTTTGATGACAATGCCGTGGTGGTGCTTGGTGATGGCAAATTGCCAAAAGGGGGTAGGGTATTTGGCCCGGTGGCAAAAGAAGTTAAGGAAAAAGGGTTTGACGAAATTGCCCAAATGGCAGCGGAACTGCTGTAGTAATCAGTAACAAGTAACGAGTAACTATGAAAGTTAAAAAAGGCGACAGCGTATTAATTATCTCAGGCAAAGACAGGGGTAGGACCGCCAAGATTTTAAAATCCTTTCCAAAGCAGGGCAGTATTTTGGTTGAAGGCATTAATTTAAAGAAAAAGCATATCAAGCCAAAGCGCCAGGGTGAAAAGGGTCAGGTTATCCAGGTTCCGGCGCCCTTGGACGCATCCAGTGTGAAATTCCTTTGTCCTAAATGCGGAAAGGCGGTGAGGGTTGGATATAAAATGGAAAAAGACCGGAAATTCAGGGTTTGTAAAAAATGCAATTCAGAAGTATAAATTCTAATTATGGATAAGTTATCAGAAAAATATAAAAAAGAGGCAATACCGGCCATGATGAAAAAGTTCGGATTTACCAATCCGATGGCGGTTCCTAAAATTACCAAAGTAACGCTAAACAGTTCCTTTGGAAAAGAAGCAGTTACCAGAACTTCTTCCGAACGCGACAAGCTGATTACCTTTATTACCCATGATATCGGTTTGATTGCCGGGCAAAAACCCCGCACAGTACGGTCAAAAAAATCCATTGCCGGATTCAAACTGCGGGAAGGATTGGAAATTGCCAGCATGGTAACATTAAGAAAAAGCAAGATGTGGGATTTTCTGGAGCGATTGATTTATTTATCCCTGCCAAAGTCACGTGACTTTAAGGGATTAAACCCGATGTCAGTTGACAAGGGGGGAAACCTGAACATTGGCTTTCGTGAGCACATCAACTTCCCAGAAATTTTCACGGACAAGGAAAAAACTATCTTTGGCTTGGAAGTCACCGTTTCAACTAATGCTAAAAACCAAGAACAAGGATTACAATTGCTGAAACTAATGGGGTTCCCAATAAGAGATAAAAAATAACATGGCAAAAACTTCCCAAATCGCAAGCGCAAAAAAGAAACCAAAATACTCAACCAGACTAGTGAGGCGCTGTTTTAAGTGCGGAAGGAGAAGGGGTTTTATGCGAGCATTTGGATTGTGCAGGATTTGTTTCAGGGAGCTTGCCAACCAGGGAGAAATTCCGGGAGTAACAAAATCAAGCTGGTAACCATATATATTTCAATATTTAAATATTTAAATTTTTCGCAATGACAGATCCAATCACAGACATGTTAAACAGGATACGAAACGCCCAGGCCGTACAAAAGCCGGAGGTTTTAGTCCCTTTTTCAAATTTGAAAAACGAAATTGCCATGATTCTGGCAAAAGAGAATTTCCTGGCCGATGTCAAAAAAATGGCCAAGGGGAAGGGGAAAGTGCTAAAAATTACCCTGAAATATGATAATGGAGTTTCAGCGATTGAGGGCTCCAAGCGGGTATCAAAGCCGGGTCAGCGTATTTATGTGGGAAATGACAGTATTAAGAAGGTGAAGGGAGGATTTGGCGTTTCCGTCATTTCCACACCAAAAGGATTAATGACGGGGCTGCAGGCAAAACAGGCCAAGTTGGGCGGGGAAGTATTACTGGAGGTCTGGTAAAATTTAGGAAAATAAGATATAATTACCAATCAATTTATTTATGTCAAGGATAGGAAAAAAATCAATTATCGTTCCGACAACTGTTAAGGTTGAATTTGAAGGCCAGAATATAAAAGTGACTGGTCCTAAGGGAACACTCAATACCATAATGCACCGCGATATCAAAGCGGAAGTAAAGGATGGAATGGTTTTTGTGATGCCTCGAAAGCAAATCCCTACTAAGAAAGAAAAAGGATTGTGGGGGCTATACCGTGCACTTATTTCCAATATGGTTTTGGGGGTGGAAAAAGGATTTGAAAAAAAACTGGAAATTGAAGGAGTGGGTTTTAAAGCGGCGCTGCAAGGCGATGAGTTGGTAATGAATTTGGGATTTGTAAATCCGGTGAAAATAAAAAAACCCGAAGGAATAACGTTTACGGTTGAAAAAAACGTAATTATCGTTTCTGGCATTAGTAAGGAACTAGTGGGGCAGACTGCAGCCGAAATCCGGGAAACCAAAAAAGCAGAACCATATAAAGGAAAAGGAATTAAATACCAAGGAGAACAGGTAAGGAGAAAAGAAGGAAAGAAAGTGGTAGCGGCGAAAAAATAGAAATTGTTAAAAAACTATGTCATTTAAACAAGAAAAACGGAAAAGGATCCATGGAAGGATCAGGTCTCGCCTTATGGGAACTGCCATACGTCCGCGGCTTTCGGTATTCAAATCATCAAACCATATGTATGCCCAGCTGATTGATGATGATAGTGCAAAGGTACTGGTGATGGTTTCTGATATAAAAATGAAAAAAGGAAAAAAAACCGAACACTCCCTTGAAATTGGAAAATTGATTGCCAAAGAGGCATTGGCTAAAAAAATCGAAACGGTTGTTTTTGACCGTGGTGGTTTCGTATTCCATGGAAGGGTGAAGGCAGTAGCTGATGGTGCGCGCGAAGGCGGACTGAAGTTCTAAATTTATAATTATTCTAATTGACCTAATTATTCTAAAAAATGGCTGAAGAAATAAAACAACAACCAGTGGTGCCAAAAACCGAAGGTCGCAATACCGAAGGGTTTAGGCCCCAAAGGAAATTTGGCTCACGACCCGGTGCCGTTAATGACGGATTTGATACTAAACTGCTTGATTTGGCACGCGTGACCCGTGTGACCGGTGGTGGAAAGCGGATGAGTTTCCGGGCTGTAGTGGTTGCCGGTGATAAAAAATCTAAGGTTGGCATTGGTATCGATAAGGGAAAAGACGTTTCCCAGGCTATTGAAAAAGCTACCAGCCGTGCCAAGAAAAATCTGATTACGGTTATTACCGTTAATGGCACTATTCCCCATCAAGTTGAGGCTAAGTCAGGACCGGCCGTTATTTTGCTCAAACCCCAGAGCCAGGGACGCGGATTGGTTGCCGGCGGCGCCGTTCGGGTTATTTGCGAATTAGCCGGAATCAAAAACATTTCTTCAAAAATCTTGTCGGGATCCAAGAATAAACTAAACAACGCCAGAGCAACTATGGAGGCGTTACGGAAATTGAAAATAAGGCAATAATTATGCAAATCCACCAATTACAACCAAAACACTCCTCAAAAGACCGTAAAATTGTTGGCAGGGGAGGCAAGAAAGGAACCTATTCCGGAAAGGGAGGAAAGGGTCAAACTGCCCGCGCCGGCCGAAAATTAGCGCCGATTATCCGAGAATTGATCAAGCGATATCCAAAATTGAAAGGATACCGAGCTTTTAAGATAGGAAATACCACTCGGGTGGTGAATTTGGAAATTCTGGAAAAACATGCAAAGGATGGCGATGTTATTAATCCTGAACAGTTGATTGCCAAGGGGATTGTGCGTATGATAAAAGGAAAGACTCCAGAAATTAAAATTTTGGGAACAGGCGAATTTTCAAAAAAAGTAACCATTGAAAATTGCAGGGTCTCAGCCAGCGCCAAGGTGGCCATTGAGAAAGCGGGAGGGAAAGTCACATAACACGTAACATAGAACAGATAACAAATACGTTTTGTTTTATGTTCCATGTTTCATGTTCCATGAAGAATGTGGTACGACAAAATTACGTTATTATTTCGCAATAAGGAACTAAGGAATAAATTCGGAATAGTATTATTCCTTTTTTTGGTATTCCGTATCGCCGCCAATGTGCCGATTCCGGGTATTGGCGCTGAAAGTTTGCGCCGGTTTTTTGAACAAAACCAAGTATTTGGTTTGTTGAATATTTTTTCTGGTGGCGCTTTAAGTAACTTTTCCATTGTGCTATTGGGACTTGGGCCGTATATTACCTCTACCATTATCTTACAGCTTCTGACCATGATTTTCCCTTCCCTTGAAAAAATGTATAAGGAAGAAGGAGAAGCTGGCCGGCAAAAGTTCAACCAATATGGTAGGCTTTTGGCCATTCCACTAGCTGCTTTTGAAGGATATGGAATGTTAACCCTTTTCCAGCGACAAGGAGTCATTACCGGGCTGACCCCGATGATTTTAGTAAGCTCTATTATTACCATTATTGCCGGTTCCATCTTTTTAATGTGGATCGGGGAACTGATTACCGAACAGGGAATGGGAAACGGCATTTCACTGCTGATTTTTGCCGGTATTGTCGCCCAGTTACCCATTAATATTTTCCAAACATTTGTTTCGTGGGATCCAAGTAAAATCCCTTCTTATCTGTTATTCTTTGTGCTTTCGGTGGCTATTATTGCTGCAGTAGTGCTAATTACTGAAGCCCGTCGGAATATTCCGGTTTCTTATGCCAAGCGTGTGCGAGGGTCAAAAATGTTTGGCGGTCAGTCAACGTATCTGCCGCTTAACGTTAACCCCGCCGGAGTTATCCCTATTATTTTTGCCTTGAGCATCTTATTATTCCCAGGCATGATTGCCGGATTTTTCGGAGGTGTGCCGGGCATGGTGGGAAACATTGCCACTTCGGTTGCAGCGTTTTTTGCCGATGTGTGGGTGCACGGTATTTTATACTTTTTGCTGGTTATTTTGTTTACGTATTTTTACACCGCGGTTACCTTTGACCCGAAAGCCATTGCTGAAAATTTACAGAAAATGGGAGGATTTATACCCGGGGTGCGGCCAGGAGAATCAACTACTAAATTTTTAAGCCATATTTTAAACCGCGTATTGTTTACGGGCGCCATTTTTCTTGGCTTAATCGCTGTGTTACCAACCATTGTTGGCGGACTTACTGGCGTTACCGGATTTGCCTTTTTGATCGGTGGAACTTCTCTGTTGATTGTAGTTTCTGTGGTACTTGATACCATACGCCAGGTCAATTCTCAGCTTGAAATGCGGGAATACGATACATTCTAAAATAGTATGAGCAAAAGGGTTATTATTTTATTTGGCCCTCCTGGGGCCGGAAAAGGGACACAGTCAGAGCTTCTTTCTGAAAAGATGGGGCTTTATTTGTTTGAAACTTCCAAAATTTTAGAGCGGGAATTTAAAAAGGCTGAAAAACTGGATGAACATGCTCAAGACCGGTTTGTGGAGATTGAAGGCGAGAAATTTGATGTGCTTAATGAGCTGGCTATTTGGAAGCGCGGAGAGTTGTGTAGTCCTCCATGGGTAACTTATCTTAGCATGAAAGAATTCCAGCGCCTCTTTGACGATGGTGATAATTTGATTATTGCCGGTTCCCCGCGCACTGTTTACGAGGCTGAGCGCGAAATGCCGTTGTTGGCGAGGTTGTACGGCAAAGAAAATATCAACATTTTTATGTTGGAAATTTCTGCAGAGGCCACTATTTTCCGTAATAGTCACCGCAAGATTTGCGAGCTGATGCGTCATTCCATTTTATTTAATAAAGAGAGCGAAAAACTGACATTATGTTCCCTAGATGGATCAAAGTTGGTTACCCGCAAAGATTTGGACGACCCGGAAACCATTAAAACCCGTCTACATCAATACAAAGACCGGACATTGCCCCTGTTTGACTATTTTAATAATAATGGCTTTAACGTTACAAAAATTAACGGCGAACGGTCGGTGGCAGAGGTACATGAAGATATTTTTAAAGCAATACGATAAATGGGGCTGATAAAAACTTCAGAGGAAATTCAAATAATGAAAGAGGGTGGTAAAATTTTGGCAACGGTCTTGAAAGAAATCGAAAAAATGGCCGTGCCGGGAATTACCACCTTGGAACTGGACAGAGCCGCCGAGGCTCTTATTTTGGCTGCCGGAGCTAAACCCGCATTCAAGGGTTACGAAAAATTTCCCTATTCTTTGTGCGCTTCGGTCAACGATACTATTGTACATGGCTTTCCCTCTGACTATGTATTAAAAAATGGCGACATTGTGGGGTTGGACTTAGGGGTGAAATGGAAGGGCTATAACACCGATATGGCGGTTACCGTGGCGGTGGGCGAAGTTTCTTTTGAAGCTCGTCGATTATTGCAGGCTACTAAAAAAGCCTTGCGTTTGGGCATTAAAAAGGCTCGCTCGGGCATCACTACGGGCGATATTGGCAACACCATCCAACGATTTTTGGAAGACCAGGGTTTTGGCGTGGTGCGGGATTTGTGCGGCCACGGCATCGGTAAAGAAGTACACGAAGATCCGCAAGTGCCAAACTACGGCGAACGTCACAAAGGCACGGTATTAAAAGAGGGGATGGTGATTTGCATTGAACCTATGGTCACTATCGGTGACTGGCAGATAAAGCGCGCCAAAGATAACTACGGATTTTCAACCAGAGATGGCTCACTCTCAGCTCATTTTGAGCATACGCTGGCCATTACCAAAGATGGTTGCAGGGTATTGACAGAGTATTAAATTTATCCTATTATTAAAATAGATAAGGGTAGGTTGCCCTTTAAAATTTCTTTTACTGGAGGTTTTTATGGATCGCTTTGAGATACTGCTGACGCTTTGGATCACGGTTCTCGTTACGGCAACGGCATGGTTGGGTATTGTAATGATGCTCTGTCATGAGAGTAGAAAAGCTCGTCAATGCAAGAACATGGTGAAGGGTAAGGAGTATCATATCCTTGTGCTTTCCGATGACACGTGCTATTGGATGGTAATCAAGGGCAAGGATGATGAGTTTCCGTTTACCGTCGCGCTTACGTTAAAACAGTTAACGGGGCTCAAGATTGGCGATATTGTCCAATGGAATGGAATTAGTCTTACCAAATTCAGATTACTGTCTGATGAAGACATCGCGCAAATGGATGCATTTATGCGTTAAATTAGTAAGTCCTCGCTAAATCAGCGAGGCTTTTTTCTTGTAATAATTTTTGTTATAATTAATATATGAAACCATTAATCGTAGCCAATTGGAAATTAAATCCTGAAACACAAAAAGAAGCAAAGGAGCTTTTTGATGCAGTGAAAAAGGGGGTGAAAAACGCTGCGGTTGAAGTGGTTATTTGTCCGCCGTTTATTTATTTGGCGGAGTTGCATGGTTTGCCGCTTGGAGCCCAAAATGTAGGACAGGAGGAAAAAGGTGCTTTTACGGGCGAAGTTTCGGCCATGCAATTAAAAGATATGGGGGTGGAATATGCGTTAGTGGGGCACTCTGAACGCCGCAACAAATTTTCTGAAACGGATGAAATGGCCAACCAAAAAATGCAGATTACATTGAAAGCAGGCTTAAAACCTATTCTATGTATCGGCGAAAAAGAAGGCGAAGATAAAGCAGGAGTTATTGATCGGCAAATCACCATTGCACTAAAGGGTATTTCTTTAAAAGAGTTAAAACACATTGTCATTGCCTATGAACCTGTCTGGGCTATTGGTACGGGCAAAAATTGCGGCGTTAATGAAACGTTGTCTTCTATTTTATTGGTGCGAAAAATCTTGACTAATTTATATAAAAGGGAAGCGGCTGATGCTATGCGTATTCTCTATGGCGGCAGTGTCAAAGCCGAAAATTCGGCAGCTTATTTGAAAGAAGCTGGCACTAATGGCCTTTTGGTGGGTGGATCATCACTAAAGGCGGAAGAATTTATTGCTATTGTAAAGTCGGCACAGTAGTTTGACATTCTTGTCTTCCGGCGTATATTGAAGGCATGGAATCAGGAATAAAAAATGGCCAATTTTTCAGCCCGTCAAAGGGTAATTTGGGGTTTGACGCAGTTATCAAAGAAATTTTTGAGTATATTTCCGCCGAGCCCGGATTTTTTTACGACATTGTAGTGGGGTGCGATTCGCCTTCCATTGATAAGCCGTTTTTTCCCATTGCCATTGTTGTTTTGCGAAAAGGGCAGGGTGGACGGTTTTTCCTTAAAAAAATGCAGTACCCAGATGCTTATTTAAAACGCTTTACGGATGTGAAGCGTAACTGGAAACAGCGCATTTTGCAAGAAGTATATTTAAGTTGCGAACTGGCGCTGGAATTGCGCGAAACGTTAGAACGGGAATTCGGTGCGGCGCGGGCCGGCTTTAATTATCAATTTGCCTATATTCACGCCGACGTGGGAGAACATGGCAAAACCAAAGAAATGGTGCGCGAAGTTACCGGGCTTATCAAAGGCCACGGTTTTGAACCGAAAATAAAACCATTTTCATTCGCGGCTTCGGTGGTGGCTGATAGATATACCTAAACTTTGATATGGAGTTTGGCAGGCGTGTAATGGGTTTATGGGAAAAAATATCGAAGAAAAAGATATTGTGGACTGGATTTAAAAATGTGGATAAAAATCTTGCAAAAATAAAAAAGCGGAAAGGTTAGTTCTTTCCGCTTGCGTGTGCCCGCGAAGGCGCTTTTTTCTCGCACCAGGATGGTGCTTTTTAAGGCTCAAAGATTTCCTCTCCGAATTCTTCGCTGGTCTTGCTGACTAGTTGCTCGACACGTTGACGGCTGACACCTATTGCCTCGCCAATTTCTCGCAGGGTTTTACCCTTTTTGACCATCTTGATGATGGTTTGCATCCGCCCACTTTCAAGATCTCTCCAAGTGGCAGACGTTCTTGAATCGAGCAGGTTTTCTTTGATAAGCTCGTGGGCATATAGGTCTACTTTTCTTACTGAGACGCCAAGTAATGCTGCAATCTTGCCATTGGCAAGGCCTAGGTTCCGTAATAGTACCACGCGCTTTTTATAGCTTTGTCGTTGTTCTTTCGTAAAATGCTGCCTATGTGGCACAAGCCTTTTCTCTCTAATAAGCTGGGAGGCAATAACGATTACGATGCCAGAGGTAAGACCAAGCTTTTTGGCAATGGCTTTATTGTCTAGGCCTTTGTTTCGTAGTCTGATAATCCCTTCTTCGCGCCGGATGTGTTCCTGTTCAGAAACAGTGAAGTTCCCCTTTTTCTGTTTTTTGACTTTTCCTTTCTTGATAAGCTGGTGGACCGTGTTTATTACTACGCAATACGGAAGCCCTGTTTTCTCTACAACCTCATTGTTACTGAAGCCTTGACTGCGCAGTGCAATGATTTGCGATTCGCGGCGTTGCCGTTCTTGGTCGGATAGCATAACGATGCTCCTTATTTAGTTTTGTAGGTGCGGGTGATATGAGTATTGTTATATATCATTTTTATTGATATGTCAAATGGTGCGGATCGCTGTAATTTGCGGAAACCGTCAAGATTTAGTAGTATAAGGTATATGAAATCCGCAGAACTTCGCCAAAAATTCCTGGATTTTTTTGAGAAAAAGGGGCATACAATTGTCTCTAGCGCTTCTTTAATTCCTGCAGAAACGGGAGCTGGGCAAAAGACATTATTTATTACGGCGGGAATGCAGCCTTTGATACCGTTTTTATTAGGGGAAACGCATCCCGGGGGCAAGAGAATTGTTAATATTCAAAAATGCTTCAGGACCATTGATATTGATGAAGTCGGCGATGATACACATAACACTTTTTTCCAAATGTTGGGAAATTGGTCGCTGGGGGACTATTGGAAAAAAGAATCTATTTCCTGGAGTTTTGAATTTTTAACGAAAGAATTGAATATTCCAATAGAAAAATTGGCAGTTTCTTGTTTTATTGGTGATGAACATGCGCCAAAAGATAAAGAGTCCGCTGAAATCTGGGAAAGCTTGGGAGTTACGAAAGAAAGAATCGCTTTTTTGCCAAAAGAGGATAACTGGTGGGGTCCGGTTGGAGAAACCGGTCCGTGCGGCCCCGACACAGAGATTTTTTATTGGAAAGCAAATGATGTGCCCGTGCCAAAAGAATTTGATTCGACTAATAAAAATTGGGTTGAGATTTGGAATAATGTTTTCATGCAATATGTTAAGGATACCAATGGCAACTATGTTTTGGCAGAACAAAAAAATGTAGATACGGGTATGGGCTTTGAAAGGACGCTGGCTATTTTGAATGGTTTTGAAAATATATACGAAACAGATTTGTTTGCGCCGGTTATGCATTTATTCCCAGGTCATGTTGATGAACGTAAAAAACGGATTATCGCCGACCACGCCAGGGCATCGGTATTTTTAATTTCAGATGGGGTGATTCCTTCAAATAAAGACCAAGGATATATATTGCGAAGATTGTTAAGAAGAATGATGGTACATATGCGAGGCATTGAGCACGATATCTTTGAGCCGATTAAGAAAAATATAGAAATATACCAAGAAATATATGCTTTAGATGAGGGTAAAATTATACCGGTAGTTAAAGAAGAGGCCGAGAAATTTGAAAAAACATTGGCGGCAGGATTAAAAGTGATTGAAAAAATAACCACTATTACCGGCAAAGAAGCTTTTTTACTCTATGAAACATATGGTTTTCCATTGGAAGTTTTAGAAGAAATACGCGAAGTTGTAAATCGAGAAGATTTTTTTGAAGAGTTAAAAAAACACCAAGAATTATCTCGCACTGCTTCTGTGGGAATGTTTAAAGGGGGACTGGCGGATCATGATCCAAAAACTATAACATTGCACACAGCGCACCATTTGCTGTTGGCGGCTTTGCAGCAACTGTTAGGGTCAGAAGTAAAGCAAAAAGGCAGTAATATTACGCAAGAACGGTTACGGATTGATGTTTCGCTTGGGCGGAAAATTACCAAAGAAGAATTATTGGAGGTGGAAAATTTGGTTAATGAAAAAATTTCTGGCGCTCTGGATGTGGTAAAAAAAGAAATGTCGCTTTCGGAGGCACAGCAAATTGGTGCAGAAATGGAATTTGGTGTAAAATACGGTAATACGGTGTCAGTTTACTTTATAGAAGAAAAAGATGGCACGTCGTTTAGTAAAGAATTTTGCGGCGGCCCGCATGTAAAAAATACATCGGAAATAGGTAAGTTTAAGATAATAAAAGAAGAAGCTTCTTCGCAGGGGGTGAGGAGGATAAAAGCAATCTTAGAGTAAATTATTCTAATTATACTAATTGCTCTAATTATTCTAACTATTTGGGTATTGGCATTTGATTAGGTCAATTAGAATAATTAGGTTAATTAGAAATTTCACAAGTATGGCTAAAAAAATCTACGATATCTTGCCGCCAAAATTGGCGAACAAAGTGGAGGGTGCGGTAAAAGAAATGGGTTTGGCTCCAAAGCCTAAACGGACGCGCGGCGCCAAGAAAGCAGTATCAACTGCCAAGGCTTCTGTTTTAGATAAATCTTCGGTGGTACGGGCCGGCGTGGTAAAGGGAAAAAAAATCCCGTTAAAAGAATTGCTTATTGGTGGCGGGGTGATTATCTGTTTGCTTGGAGTGTATTTATTCACCACCTTGCCTAGCGCCCAAATCCGCATATCACCCGCCACAGAACAGCTGAAACTAGAAGCAAGAATAACCGCTGACACGGACCAAAAAACGGTTGATAGTGCCAAGAAAATAATCCCGGCGCGATATGTTGAAGAACAACAAGGGGGGAGCCAGGAATTTCCCGCAACCGGCAGCGCCTCCAATGATGGCAAGGCAGCCGGAACTATCAGGGTTTATAATAAGGTCAGCCCGTCAACACCCATCGTATTAAAAGAGGGTACCCACTTTTTATCGGATTCAGGGAAATATTTTGTGATATCAGACAGGATTACGGTGCCGGCTATGCAAGGAAAAACTGCCGGGTCGGTTAGTGTGAAGGTCCAAGCAGAGGAATCGGGTGATGCATATAATATTGGTGCTTCAAAATTTTCCGTTCCCAAATTATCGGGTACTACTTATTATTATGGCATTTGGGCTGAGTCTACTTCTGCTATGGCGGGAGGCTATCTGGGCGATGTTAAAAAAGTAACCGCTGATGACCTTGATAATGCGCGCGACGTGTTCACTAAAAAATTGTTAGCCGAGGCAGAAGTTTCCCTGAAAAGCAAATTAGGCAGCGACGAAATATTACTGGATGGCGCGTTTTCCAAGAACGTAGTTGAGGCCTCGGCCAGTGCCAAGGCAAATGCGGTTGCTGAAAAATTCACCCAAACGGCCAAGGTGAAAGTGACGGCGTTGGTGGTTAAAAGATCGGATTTAGAACAACTGGTAAAAGCTAATTTGGTTTCCAACTTGTCTGACGGGAAAACATATTTGCCGGAAAGTGTGAATGTTGCATATGGTATCGATTCAGTTGATATCCAGGGTGGCGTGGCAAAAATTACGATGAAATCTTCGGCTGCTACGTATTATGCCGTAAATGTCAATGACTTGCTTGACCGAGTTGCCAACAAACCGGCGGATGAAATCAAGAATGCGATAACTGCCAAATATGGCGAAAAAGTCTCGGCCACTACGGTTGAGTTCTGGCCATTTTGGGTCACCAAGGCGCCAAGTAATAAGGATAAAATTACCATCGAGGTTGTTTTTCCGTAATAGACTTGACCTTTGGAATGAAATTTGATAATATCAGATTTATTATATGGATGAGGTAAAAGACAGTCTGCCAAACGGGCAAGACTCAAAGAAAGTCATCAAATTGGAAGGCAGAGTGATAGAGGCTTTACCCAACGCCTTTTTTAAGGTAGTATTGGAGGACGGGAAAGAATTGATGGGGTTTTTGTCAGGAAAGATGAGACTCAACCGTATTAAGATTTTACCGGGAGATAAAGTGACGCTGGAAATGAGTCCGTATGACGACAAAAAAGGAAGAATAGTATATCGACTTAAATAATTATGAAAGTTCGGCCATCAATAAAACCAATGTGCAATGATTGCCAGATTGTAAAACGATCGGGTACGCTTTACGTTATTTGCAAGAAAAATCCAAAACATAAACAGCGACAAGGTTAATATTATGCCAAGAATAGCGGGAGTTACTATCCCAGAAAATAAACGTATCATTATTGCCATCACCTATATTTACGGAATAGGGAACTCTTTGAGTAAGAAAATTTTAGAACAAACTAAAATTGATCCGAGCAAATTTGCCAAAGACCTGACAGCTGAAGAAGTGAATGCCCTGAAAGAGTGCATTGATCAAACCACCAAAATTGAAGGAGATTTACGCAGACAAGTGATGATTAATATAAAACGACTGAAAGATATTGGAACTTGGAGGGGGTCAAGACACGCTAAACGGTTACCGGTACGCGGACAAAGGACAAAGACAAATACCCGGACGGTGCGCGGAAACGTAAGAAAAACAATGGGATCAGGAAGAAAACCATCTGCTTCCCCAACATAATCTGAAAATATATGGGAAAAAAACAAGTCGCAGAACAAAACCAGGAGCAGGCAATGAAAGACTCGGAGAAGATCGAGGCGAATTTGAATAAGGAAGTAAAGGTAAAAGCTTCCGAAAAAGTAGCCGAAGCCAGAGTTTATATTTCTTCTTCCTATAATAACACCATTATTACCCTTACCAATGCCAGGGGGCAGGTATTGTCTTCGAAATCAGCCGGGGCGGTGGGATTTAAAGGAACCAAAAAATCAACCTCATTTGCCGCTTCACGGGTTTCTGAAGCCATTGCCAATATTTGTAAAAAATTGGGGGTTGAGAAATTGGATGTGTTTATCAAAGGCATCGGGGCGGGCAGGGAATCGGCCGTCAGGACGCTGGTAAACCAAGGACTGAATGTGGTTTCTATTAAAGATGTAACACCAATTCCGCACAACGGGGTAACTCCAAGAAAAGTAAGAAGGGTATAGTAACATACTATGGCTGAAACAAAACAAACAACAAAACCAGGGGCGTTCACCGATCCGTTTGCCAAAAAACAGGGCATGGGAGGAGGGCCTGAAAAAAAACGGCAGAAAGCGGCTTCCGAATACAAAAAATCTCTGCAAGAAAAGCAGACCTTGAAACGTCTGTACGGATTATCTGAAAAGCAGTTTAAAAAGTATGTGAAAAATGCCCTGGAAAAAATGGGCAGGGTTGAAAACGTATCCGACGAACTGATAAAGTATCTTGAAAAGCGACTGGATAATGTGGTCTTTAGGCTGGGATTTGCAAAAACCAGGGCTCATGCGCGCCAGCTTGTTTCTCATGCTTATTTTAAGATTAATGGAAAACCGGTAAATATCCCATCCTACCAAGTACAAAAGAATGACGTTATTTCCCTGAAAGATATCAAAAAGAAAAAGGGAGTGTTTGTTGAATTGCCAGGAGAATTGAAAAAGATGGAAGCTCCGCTATGGCTGAAAATGGACAAAGAAAAATTAGAAGCCCTGACTATTGGCGAGCCATCGTTAGCAGAAGTGAATCCGCCAGTTGAAATTTCATTAATATTCGAATTTTATTCACGTTAATTAATCGCATGGAGCACGTGATATGGAACAATTAACCTAAGGTTATGTTTCATGTTTCATGCTTCATGATTAAAGTATATGATACCGCTACCAGTAGCGCCAATTGTAATCAAAAAAGGCAAAAACCAAGCCGTTTTTGAAGTGCAGGGATTGTATCCTGGTTATGGGGTAACCGTGGGAAACACTTTGCGCAGAGTATTGCTTTCCTCATTGGAGGGCGTAGCTGTTACCGAGGTGAAAATCAAAGGCGTGGCACACGAATTTTCCACCATTGCCGGCGTGCAGGAAGATGTGATTATGATTTTGTTGAACCTGAAAAATTTAAGGTTTAAAATACACGAAGGCACCACCCAAAAAGTGATACTTTCAGTAAAAGGTGAAAAAGAAGTGACCGGGGCCGATTTTGCACTTTCACCACAGGTGAAACTGGCGAATCCAGAGCTTCATATTGCCACCATTACTGATAAAAAAACTGAATTGGAAATTGAGATAAAAATTGAAAAAGGAATTGGGTATGAGCCAAAGGATCATCGGAAAATAAAAAGCACGGAAATTGGAGCGATTATATTGGATGCTATTTTTACACCGATTAAAAACGTTAATTTTCAAGTGGAAAGCATGCGTATCGGCGACCGGACCGACTTTGACAAGTTATCACTTCAGATGGAAACCGACGGAACTCTGACCCCAGAAGAAGCGTTCTACGAAGCGTGCGATATTATCATCAAACACTTCAGTATTATTTTCGAAGGAAAAGGAATGGTAATGCCTGAAGCGATAACAGAAGGAGGGGAAGAAGAAAAACCGGCCAAAAAAGCAGCTGCCAAGAAAAAAGCGGTTGCTAAGAAAAAGAAATAAAGAATAAGGTATCCCGCGGAAATCAGGCCGCAAGGTATACGATATAATTAAGACTGATTTCCGAGGTGAATTTACTCACTTCGTTCATAAATTCAAATGCGAAAAAAGAATAAAGGCAGAAAATTATCAAGGCTCAAAAACCAACGGGTGGCGGTGTTAAGGACACTGGCAACCAGTCTTTTTTTGCATGAAAAAATAGAAACCACAGAAGCCAAAGCCAAGGAGTTGCGCATTGTGGCTGAAAAAATGATTACCCGGGCCCGGGAAAATTCCCTCGCCAACCGGCGCGTATTGGCAAAAGAAATAAATCCCGAAATATTAAAAAAACTGATGGCTGACATTGCGCCAAGATACGCCACGCGACCGGGTGGATATACTCGGATTATCAAGCTTGGGCCCCGAAAGTCTGACAGCGCCAGAATGGCCATCATAGAACTTGTGAAGTAAAACTATGGAAGAAATAATAAAACGGGAACAACATATCATTGACGCGACTGACAAAGTATTGGGCCGATTGGCTACCCAAGTGGTTATTTTGCTTCGCGGAAAAAACAAGCCGGGGTTTGAAGCTTACAAAGATATGGGAGATTATGTCACTATTAAAAATGTGGATAAGCTTAGATTTACCGGAAACAAATTCAAGAATAAAATTTATTACCACCACACCTTGTATATGGGAGGATTGAAAGAGGCTACTATGAAAGAGCTGTCTGAAAAGAAAGGGCACTCCGAAGTTTTTAGGAAAGCAGTAATGGGTATGCTTACCAAAAATAAACTACGCGCGAGGCAAATAAAGCGTTTACGCTTTGAAAAGTAACCAGTAATCCGCAAAATGGCAACAAAAACAACAACTAAAAAAACTACGGAAGAAAAGGAAGTGATAAAACCAATTGTGCCGGTGGTATCGGTTTTGCCGGTCAAAAAAGTTGAGGTGGATGATGATTTTGATTCGTTAAGCCCCGAAGATTTTCCAACTGAAAAAGATGTGGCCGCTAAGCCAGATCGGTATTTCGAAGCAACTGGCCGCAGAAAAACCGCAGTTGCCCGTGTGAGGATTTTTACCCGAGGTGAGAAGCAGTTTTTGGTAAACGGTGCGCCATATCAGCAGTATTTTACCTTGGTAGCTGACCAAGACATGGTAACCGCTTCCATGCGCAAAATGAAATGCCTGGATAAATTTAAAGTTACCGTAATCGTAAAGGGCGGAGGACGCAGCGCTCAAGCTGAGGCTGTCCGTCATGGAACTGCTCGGGCCTTGGTAGATTTTAATAATAATTTTAAAAAGCGCTTGCGTAAAGTAGGTTATCTGACTCGCGACCCAAGAATGAGAGAAAGAAAGAAGTTCGGATTGAAGAGGGCTAGAAAGTCCCCACAGTGGGCAAAGAGATAAGACGTATCATTCGCAACAAAAAGCACCGAAAAACGGTGCTTTTTGTTGCAGTTTCGATTGACAGAATTTGGTTAAGGCACTAGTATGCATCTAGTTCTGAATTTCTCTTGTCTTTAGGAGGCAGAAACGATGATGTATCTTTTCTTGGCTACGGATGGAGATCCGCACTTGAGCATGGAAAAGCCACCGAAAGATTCCCTCTGGGTGGAGGTTAAGATCGATGGAGGTTTCCTTGTTTTGGCCAATCGCTACTTTCCGATCGTTGCCAAGGCAGGAATGGAATTGCAAAAGAAGCTCCGAGAAATCGAATTTACCACAGACTTGGCAAGACGCGATGAGTTGTAATTAGATCGATAGGGGGGGTACTTCAGTACCCTCTTTTTTATTGTGTAATGAAAAAGCCGCCCTTGTGGCGGCTCATATTCAGACAAAAGCTTTTACGGCACCAACTTTTCGGAAATCACCAAGGTCCTTTCAGTTAACAAATACACTTTTTTATCTCGGTCGCTGAAAAATATGGTTGGGTTTTTTATTTCAATATTCAGCGTAGTGCCAGTGGTATCAATCACGGAAATAGTTTTTGGCAGCGGTGCCACGTTTACATTTCCACGGGCGTCAATTTCGGAAATAATAACACTGTCTTCTGCGGTAAATATCACGTAATCATTGTTGAACCAATGAACTTCGCTGATGGTGGCGGTAACATTGCCTAGTGATATTTTCCCGGCTACAGGCTCTTTTAAGATAGTGTAGAATATTTCGTGTGGAGTAAAAAAGGTAATTTTTTCCTGATCAGGGGAAAGCTTCAAACCCTGTACTTGTTCAAAAAATGGCACGAACATATTATTGGCACGGTCCAGGGAAAAGGTGCTATCGCCCTGCTTCAAAAACACCATGTCATCAAGGACCACCAAGCTATAATTAGCAGTTTTTTGGATCGTAAATGCCTGATTAGTAAGCTTGGTGCTTGTTACGCCAAGCAGGGTGGTTTGATATAAAAATCCATCATAGGAAAAAACTACGAGATTGTTTCCGGTCGTTGCATACGTCGCTATATTTTTTACCAACGGCGCTGCCGCAAGCGATGAATAAAGATTTTTATCTTTGATGAAAAACAATTCAGTGCTATTGTCCGGGTTAAATGAAACTTGCCGGACTTGTTTGAGTGCTGGTAGGGGAGTAATGGCAAGAGTATCGGCCAATATATCCAGTAAAAAATAACTGCCGGAAAGAGTGACAAGCGCTTTTTTTGAATCGTTTGACCAGGTAATACTGGCTATTTTCCCATGTACCGCCGCCAGGCTATAGGTTTTTGCTGGCCTGTTGTTTTGCGCGCCCACTTCAAATTCAATAGTGTTTTTGGTAATAATAGCTGTCAGTAGTGTGATTTGGTCGGGGGCAAGCGAGAAATAATCCACGTTATTTTTTGCTAAACTGAAGGCGGGACTTTCTTTAAATAATATTACCTCTTCCAGTTTAGTAACTTCACTGTCTTTTACGGGTAAGGTTTTTTGATAACTGATGTAGGCATCTTTTTTAATGCTTACCGAATGATTGCCGTGTACCAGGTTTTGGACAAAAATAGAGGGATTAAAATAGGTGGTCCTTTCTGAAGGTTGCGTATCAATGGAAATTTCTGCGCCGGTGGGAATTGCCTTGACATAAATGCCGCCGGTGGAAATAATTTCATGGTTGATAAAATCAAATCGGTAGCCCAGGGCATAAAAAACAAGCAGTGGGGTAGCTGCTAAAAAGACCAGGGCGCAACTAGCCAGAATCAATAAACGGGTTCTTAGTTTCATGCGGTTATCCTAGCAGAAAGAGGGGTATATTTCAACCAGACTTGGCTTGGAGTAGTTTCTTTGTATATTCTTTAAATTCCACCTGTTCACTGATGGGATTGAAGGTTTCCAGGGCAATGTAATTGCCGAATAAAAAATCGGGGAGTGTTTTGATGTAATCAAAATCTTTTAAGCTTTTAATGGTGTGCATATCTACATTTTTTTGCCCGTCCCAGCCGTTTAAGTGGTTGCATTTAAAAATATGCTTTTGCCTCCGGCGCCAGACATAGTCAAAATCTTTTGATAATTTTTCCATACCGCACTTAAAATGCGCAAGATCAACGCAAAATCCGCCGATTTTTTCTACCTGGACGGTTTTGGAAACAAAATCATCAAAATTCATTTCCAGGTAAATGTTCCGGTAAAACCCATGCCACTTTTCCATATCATGGCGAGCAAAATTTTCTTCGTGGCAGGTGAAATACTTGGTGCCAAAGCGGTCACGGAGCCATAGTAATTCTTCACTATGCATGTCATGGCGCAGATGCACTACAGGGATGCTTTTAACGCCAGAATCCAATAGCGCTGCGTATATTTCCTGTTTTTCCTGTCTATTATACAGTTCCAAAAATAGGGCGATTTCGGTAATGTCGCGTTTTTTAATTTCTTTTAGTTTATTCTGCCACGGCTCAATGGGAGAGTGGTGAGCATATTCTTTTCCGTAGCCGGTAATGGAAACTAAAACATGTTTCATATTAGGTAATAATAGCCCAAAAAATTCCATAAAAAAAGCCCTTTCGCGGGTGCGAAAGGGTATGGTATTTTACAGCTTTTCGAAGCCGTCGTTGGTGAGACAACTGTCTAGGAATGCGATTGCCATATTGCGGCCATCGGTGGCTTGCCTGCCTGCTTTGAAGCGGTTATGCGACCAGAACAAGGGCTTACCGTTTTCTTCTGCGCAGCAGGTACACCGGTCATTGACCAAGATGCGATTTTCGGGAATGCCGGCGATGCGCAGCATGAACTTGCACAGGGCATAAAGGTCCACGGTCAGATGTCCCTCGCCAAAGGGACTTTTAGCAGTAGTTTTCTGCAAACACATACGAAGGATAGCGCCGAGGCGGGTTTTTGACGGATCAGAGATTTCCGGCTTGTCGGCATATTCGGGCAGCCAACAGCATGGGCCAATGCCATAGCCAATATAGGCGCGGGTTCGGGAAACATTGAAATGTTCCATGGCCGTCATGAGGATATTGGGTTCCTTGGAGTCTTCCCTGATCAGTGCGCGGTATCCGGCGTGGAGCACCGCCATTCTGTCTTCCTCAACCAAAGCGATGATCGGGCAGTCGGCGTTGAAAAAAGCAACAGCGTTTTTTTCGCCAAACACGATGCCGCCATCGGCCGGGCTTTTTGTCCGGGTCATGACAATCTCGGTTCTTTCCTCTTGCCCAATGACCACGCTGTTATCATAGCAGGCGCCGTCAACCGGGTCATCCTTGGGATCTCCTGGGCCGTAGATGGGAGTCATCACCGTGCGGGCATGGACATCGTCGTCTTGGCCAAGATACACCACCCGGTTAGTAAAGGCGGGCTTGGGACAAAACAGGGTGTTGGGGCGCAAGGCCAGGAAATCCTGGCGCGCGTGAAACACTTTTTGCATGAAATCTTCACGCGAAAGGTTAGTGGGGCTGCAGTTCCATTGCATGCCCACCAGAGACCGGTACAAACGCAAATCTGCCATTACTAATCTCCAAAAAAGTCCTGAGCATTGTTAAGGGGCGAATGCCATTAATGTATCACAAATAAATAATATTGTCAAATATTTTCGTCAATAAAAAACCTCTCCGGGTAGAGAGGTTCTGATTATTTATTCCAGCCAGGCGAGACTGAAACTTCGGCCATCAATTTCTTGTTGATGGGGTTTTTGCAGGGTGCATCCTTTGCGGATGGTGGCTTGGTAGCGAAGGTGCGACCAGAACACAGGTTGGCCGTTTTCTGTGGCGCAGCAGGTGCATTTGCGATCGATTTGGATGTTTTTTTTGGGTACACCGGCCATGTGAAGCAGTTGCTCTATTAATTTGTTAAGATCAACTGATACCTGCCCGGCGCCAAACGGACTTTGCTTGGCAGTGTGGCTAAGGCAACTTTCTACCAAGTCTTTGTGTTGGCAAGGGATTGGCCTATAGATTTCCTCATCTTCAAGGTCGGGAACAAAGCAGCATGGGCCGATACCTCCAAACACCAATACTTTGATTTGTTTGGGATTGAAGTGTTTCATGGCAGTTTCAATGATGCCATCTTCTTTTTGATCTTGGCGGATCAGGCATCGGTAACCCGTATGCAGCAATGCCAGTCGGTTTTTTTCATGCAAACAAACCATCGGGCAGTCTGCGTTGAAAAAACCGATTGCCACTTTTGGTACTTGCACCAAAGCCCCATCGGCGGGGTTGTGCGTACGTACCAGCCAATTGAGCCAGGCACTGCCATCTTGGGGAAATGAGACAATATTGGTGGTAAAACCTGTCCTGGGTGCATACACCATATGCAGTCTTTCTTGCAATTCTCCCACAAAAATCCGTGAACTGTTAGCCAAAAATTGGCTCATGGGCTGAAGCGTAGGATGAAAATTGCCATTCTCTTTGCCAAAAATCCGGCAGCGTAACGTACTCATTGCAATACTCCTTTTAACTTTTTCAAGGAACAAATATTCCAACATATGCGGAATTACTAAAATCGTACCACTTTTTTTAAAAAAAACAAGCCAAAACAGGGGTTGGGACATGATAGGACAGGCGAGGTTGACATCTTGGTAAAAAGGGAATAGAGTATAGCATACGCAAATTACAAAATATAAGTTATATAAGGATGGAAAAATTTATCATAAATGGCAATAGGGAGTTGGCCGGAGAAATTGAGGTAAGGGGGTCAAAAAACGCTGCGGGCCCGGTGCTGGCGGCGACTTTGCTTACCCGCGAGCCGTGCATTATTGATAATATTCCGCTGATTGATGATGTTAAAAATACTATAAAAGTGCTGGAAAGTTTGGGGGCAACGGTTGAATGGCTCGGCGAACGTAAAGTAAAAATTACGGCTGCGAACATTAATCCCGAACATATTGATCTTGAAAAAGTTTCAAAAACCCGCATGTCGGTGGCGTTGTTTGGTTCACTCTTGGGCCGCCTTAAGAAATTCAGTATTTCAGCGCCGGGGGGAGATGCCATAGGATTGCGTCCGATTACCGTGCAATTAAAGGCTTTGGAAAAAATCGGCGCGCGCATTGAACGCGAAGGCAGTGTGTATAACGTGGAGCGTGATGAATTAATGGGTAAAGAAATCATGTTAGGGGAATTCAGTCCAACCGCCACCCAGTCACTGATGTTGGCCGCTGTTTTGGCAAAAGGAAAAACGATAATCAAAGGGGCGGCTTCAGAGCTTTCCGTGCAGGATACTTCCAAAATGCTGGTGAGTATGGGCGCGCGCATTACCTGGCGCGGCAGCCATACTATTGAAATTGAAGGTGTTGAAACACTTCACGGCTGTGAACATTCCGTTGAATCGGATAATTTGGAAGCAGGAACCTTTATTATCATTGCCGCCCTGACTCCCGGCCGCGTGGTTATCAAAAACATCAATTTTGAATATTTGGATTTCTTTTTATATAAATTAGAAGAGATGGGAGTTAATTTTGACCGCGGCGACAAGCAAATCACCGTATTTTATTCCCCGTTTTTAAAGCCGGTAAAAATACAGGCGTTGCCGCACCCCGGATTTCCGACTGATTTGTTGCCCGTTATTTTACCACTCTTGATAAAAGCCCAAGGGAAAAGTTTGATCCATGACCCGCTGTACGAAAATCGTTTGGGTTATTTACAAGAACTTCGTAAAATGGGCGCTGATGTGGAGATGGTAGATCCTCATCGGGCATTTGTATTTGGGCCAAACCAGATTGAAGGAGCGGTAGTAAATTCCCTGGACGTCCGCGCCGGGGCCGTTTTGGTGGTGGCGGGTTTGATGGCCAAGGGTCAGACCGTGGTCCATGACATCTTCCATATTGACCGTGGATATGAGAAGATAGAAGAAAGATTGCGGGGCATTGGCGCGGATATTAAAAGAGTTTCAGTTTAATTTAATTTTTCAACGTGTTTAATAATAAAATTGCCATTGATCTTGGAACGTGCAATTCTTTGGTGTATGTGCGCGGAAAGGGTGTTGTGTTAAGCGAGCCTTCCGTGGTGGCTGTTTCGCTGTCAGACAACCGGATTTTGGCTGTGGGCCAGGCCGCCAAAGAAATGATCGGCCGCACTCCGGCTGACATTAAAGTATATCGCCCATTAAAAGATGGCGTTATTGCTGATTACAAAGTCACCCAGGCCATGATGCGGCATTTTATTACCAAGGCTTCACCAAATTTCCGTATCTTTAAACCAGAATTGGTTATTTCCGTTCCCGCCGGCATTACCTCAACCGAACGCCGCGCAGTTATTGAAGCTGCCATTTCTTCGGGCGCCCGCAGCGCATTTGTGGCCAAAGAACCTATTTTGGCGGCCATTGGCGCGGGTATTCCTATTAATTCCTCCAGCGGCCACATGATTATCAACATTGGCGGTGGAACTTCTGAAGTTGCCGTAATTTCGTTGGGTGGCATTGTTACTTCCCGGTCAGCTCGCGTGGCGGGAGACAAGCTGGACGCAGCCATTGCCGAATATATCAAACGCAAATATAACTTAGCTATTGGTACCCAGTCTGCCGAGGAAATAAAAATAAAAGTGGGCACGGCTTTACCGCAGAAAGAATTAAAGTTTATGGAAATCCAGGGCCGCGACTTGATTTTGGGCCTGCCACGCAACATTAAAATTTCCAACAACGAAATTTGCGAAGCGATGACGGATGTGTTGGCTGAAATTGTACAGGTTGCCAAGCACGTATTAAGTGAAACTCCGCCCGAGCTTTCCGCAGACATTATGAACAAAGGAATTATTATGTCCGGCGGCGGTAGCTTGCTGCCAAAAATTAATGAATTGGTTGCCCAAAGCACCGGCGTGCCATGCTTTATTGCCGAAGAACCGTTGCTTTGCGTGATTAAAGGAACAGGAACGGTACTTGAACATTTGGAGGAATACAAGAAAGTGGTGATGTCGAAAAAATAGAATAAACTAAGCCACCTCTCTGGGTGGTTTTTTGATGTTGTTTGTTCGATCCGCGACAGCATTCGGGTATGAATAGACGCGGTTAATTCCGCCAGCGCGGACCGGTAAAAAAAAGACTCTGCGAAGAGTCTTTTTTTTACCTATTACCGCTCACCTCTCGGCAATTTTCCCGCTTCGCGGGACCGTGCAAAATTGCCTCCGAGATGCATTCATACCCGAATGCTGTCGCTACACGAACACGCAAGCACATCTGCGTGTTGGTATTTCTATTATTTTTGCAAAAAAATACCCACGGCGCGATGGGCGTGAGCTTTTGTTAGTGAGTCGCTGTGATTTCAATGAGTTCCAAGTTGAACCGGGTGGAGCATTTTTGTTCTTCTCGGGCTTTTTTGAAATCTTGCCATTGGTTGAAGGCATCGGTCTCTGTGTCGGCATGGAAAATCCTATCTTGGACAGACGCAAGCCTGCCATCGGCCCATCTCTGGACTTCTTTGTATATGACACGCCAGCATTTTTGAAAACCCATCATACTAGTTGCCTTTCTTGATAAAGAGCATTGCCCTAAGTAAGTAGGTAATCCTATATTACATCTTTTAAAAGTATTTGTCAACTCTTTTATTGCGACTATCGTTTTGCTACAATGATGCCATGAACCAGTTGGAATTTTTGAAGAAAATGTGGGATGGTGGGCAATTGGCTCATGCTTATATTTTTTCGGGGGCTGACATGGTGGGGTTGAAAAAAGCGGCCAATGAATTGCTCGGACATGCCGGCTGTAAATTTCCGGATGTGATTACACTTTCCAGTGCGCAAAGCGACAGTTCCATTAAAAATGAAAAGGATATGATGGAAATCGATATTGATCAGATTCGTCGTGTCCAGCAATTTTTATCATATAAATCATATAACGGGGGACTGAAAGCCGTGGTGGTTGAACATGCAGAACGGATGAACGTCGAAGCCCAAAACTGTTTTTTGAAAAATTTGGAAGAACCAAAGGGCCAGACATTGATCATGTTATTATGCGACAAGCCTGAATATTTATTGCCCACCATTGCCTCACGCTGTCAGACAATCCGGTTTTCCGCAAAAAGCGAAGCGCAAGAAGCAGTATTGCCCCAAGTTTTGCAAAATGTAATTAATGGGGACTTGGCTGAAAAATTCAAGTTTGCCAAAACAGCCAACCTGGAGGGAGAAAATTTCGAGAATATGTTAGCGGGTCTACAGCGACATTTTCGGAATTTACTTCTGGATAAAATCCAGGGAGAGACTAATCTACCTGCCTCGCCGGCAGGCGGGCGAATTACATCCGAATATACGAATGAAAAGATGGTATCGGTACTGCGGCAGATTGAAACATTGCAGCACCAGGCGGCAACCACCAATCTTAATAACAAACTGGCATTGGAAATATTATTACTTGAGTTATAAAGTTCATAAAGTTATAAAGTTCATAAAGATACGAAGAACTTTAAAAACTTTACGAACTTTCAAACTTTATAATTAAAATTTATGGCAGCACTAAAAGAATTTATGGATCGGGCAAAGCCGGAATTTGAAAAGGCAATCAAATTTTTGGAGGGTGAAATAGCCAAAATCCGCACATCGCGGGCGACTCCGGCGTTAATTGAAGACATTGAGGTTGATTGTTTTGGTCAAAAATTTTCCCTAAAACAGTTAGCGGCCATTTCCGCGCCTCAATCAAACCAACTGGTTATTCAACCTTGGGATCAGTCATATATAGAACCGATTGAGAAAGCCATTTTAAAATCCGGCCTTGGCATGTCGGCGGCGGTTGATAAAAATTTGATCCGGTTGAGCCTGCCCACACTGACGGAGGAATATCGCCACAGTCTGGTGAAGGTGCTCAATGAAAAAGCGGAAGATTGCCGACAGGTGCTGCGCCGCCAGCGCGAAGATATTTGGAACAAAATCCAGGCTGCCCAAAAAACCAAAGATCTTTCCGAAGACGATAAATTCCGAGGCAAAGATGAATTACAGAAACTGATTGACGAATTTAATAAAAAAATCAAGGAATTAGTGGAGAGAAAAGAACAGGAAGTCTCCTAGTAAAATTTACAATATACAATACACAATATACAAACAAATTTTGTAAATTGTAGATTGTGTATTGTATATTTAGTAATGATAATTACTTTGTTGATTGCATTTTTAAGTCTTATTGCCCTCATGATCATCCATGAATTCGGGCATTTTATCATTGCTAAAAAATTCGGGGTGAAGGTGGAGGAATTCGGCATTGGATATCCGCCGCGGCTTTTTGGCAAGCAATTTGGCGATACGCTGTATTCCATAAATTTGGTGCCACTTGGCGCGTTTGTGAAAATTTATGGAGAAGAGGGCGAGGTAGTTTCTGACGTTGATAATTACCGTAGTTTTTCGGGACTTGCCATTTACAAGCGTATGTTGATTGTCCTTGGCGGGGTGATTGCGTTTTGGATTGCCAGCATTATTATTTTTTCAGTAATGTTTTTGACCGGCGCCACAATGCCTGTTGGTGACCAGGATGTGGCCGGATTCACCGATATCACCATCACTATTTCTGAAGTGGCGGAAAATTCCCCAGCTCACGATTCGGGACTCAAAGAGGGTGATAAGATAGTCAGTGTCCAAGTTGGCCAAGTACGCACGGATATCAAAAAAGTGGCAGATTTTCAGAAAATCGTGCAAGAGAATAAAAGTAAACAAATAATCGTAGCCGTTGTGCGTCAAGGGGAAGAACTTTATATTCCATTAATCCCGCGAGTTGAATATCCCGAAGGTCAGGGGCCGACAGGGGTGGTGTTGGAGCGTCTTGACACTATTATCCAAAAAGCCCCCTGGTATGAAGCTCCGTTCCGTGGAGCCGCGTATTGCTGGAAGGTGACCGTTGATATCACCTATGGCATATTTTCTTTTTTTGCCAATATCTTCCGGGGACAGGGTGTTCCTTCGGGCGCTGAATTCGCCGGGCCGGTGGGGATTACCATTTTCCTGGCACGCGCAGCAAGTTACGGAGCAGGATTTTTCCTTTACTTTATCGGGTCTATTTCTGTGCTTTTGGCTATCTTTAATTTACTGCCCATCCCGGCGCTAGACGGGGGGAAGTTACTATTTTTAATCATTGAAAAGGTGAAGGGGTCGGCCGTTTCAGTAAAAATAGAGGGTTGGCTGACTATTTTCTTTTTTATTCTATTGATTTCCATGTCGCTATTTATTACCATAAAATTTGATTTCCCGCGAGTAATGGAATTTTGGAAAGCAGGGTTGTAATCAGCGAATTTGCTAATATATTACGAATTTACGAATGTGGCGAACGAGCGATCACGTAAAGTGTATTCGTAAATTCGTAACTAATTCGTAAATTCGTTGATGATACTATGTTACAGTCAAAATTATTTTATAAATCCCAGAAAAACAAAACGGGCAATGCGGATTCGGTTTCGCATGATCTTTTGGTGCGCTCAGGATATGTGGATCAACTGATGAGCGGAGTGTATTCTTTTTTACCACTAGGGTACCGGGTTTTAAAAAATATTGAAAATATCATTCGTGAAAACATGGAAGCCGTGGGTGGGCAAGAATTATTGTTGCCTGTTTTGCAGCCCAAGGAAAATTGGCAAAAAACAAACCGGTGGGATACATTGGATATTTTGTTTAAGGTAAAGGGATCTGGAGATAAGGAATATGCCATGGGGCCGACTCATGAGGAGGTGATTACGCCGTTGGCAAAAAAGATGGTATTTTCTTACCGCGATTTACCGTTTTATGTTTTCCAAATACAAACAAAATTCCGGGATGAATTGCGTGCTAAATCAGGAATTTTACGGACGCGTGAATTTTTGATGAAAGATTTATATTCCTTCCACACTGCGCAAGCTGATTTGGATGCTTATTATGAAAAATTAGCCAAAACGTACACTGCTATTTTTAAGGCTTGCGGCATTGGTAAAATAACGTATCGCACGTTAGCGTCGGGGGGTAGTTTTTCAAAATATTCCGATGAATACCAAATGGTGACAGATGCAGGTGAGGATATTATTTATGTGTGTAAAAAATGTGGCATAGCAATCAATAAGGAAATAAAACATGAAAATATCGCGTGTCCGAAATGCCAGTCATCTGAATTCGAAGAAAAAAAATCTATTGAAGTGGGGAATATTTTTAATCTTGGCACGGGATTTTCAAAGCCTTTTGATTTGAAATTTACGGACAAGGATGGCCATGACAAACCGGTGTTGATGGGCTGCTATGGCATCGGGCTTGGCAGGCTGATGGGCGCGATTGTGGAGGCAAGCCACGATGATAATGGGATTATCTGGCCAAAAAGCGTGACACCGTTTTTAGTTCATGTAATCAGCCTGGGTACGGATAAAAAAATTAAGACATCGGCAGAGAAACTTTACAAGAGTTTACAGGAAAATAATATTCAAGTATTATGGGACGATAGGGAAAACAAAGGTGCCGGTGAAAAGTTTGCTGAATCTGATTTATTAGGCATTCCGTACCGGCTCGTAATTTCTGAAAAAACACTGGCGGCGGGTAGCGTGGAAATAAAAGAACGCGGGAAGGAGAAAGTGAAACTGATAAAATTGGCAGACGTAATAAAAAGTATCAATGTTAAATAAAGCAAAAGGACTATTCTCGTTTTTAACCATGGACATGGCCATTGATTTGGGCACGGCCAATTCATTGGTGTATGTAAAAGACCGGGGTATCATAATTAATGAGCCAAGCGTGGTTGCGGTTAACAATAAAACCGGCCAGATTTTAGCCATCGGTGAAGAAGCCAAAAAAATGGTGGGACGTACTCCTTCGTATATTACCGCTACTCGACCGTTGGTTAATGGGGTAATTTCCGACTTTGAAGTGACCGAGCAAATGCTCAAATATTTCATTGAAAAGGCCGTGGCCGGCAGCAAGAAATGGTTTGGCTTTGGTTATATGCCACGGGTTATTATCGGCATTCCATGCGGGGTAACAGAAGTAGAAAGAAAGGCCGTGATTGACGCGGCTAAAAACGCGGGTGCAAGGAAGGTTTTTTTGATTGAGGAACCGCTGGCTTCTGCCATCGGCGCCAAATTACCCATTAACGAACCGGGTGGGAATTTTATTGTAGACATTGGCGGCGGGACCACTGAAGTAGCCGTAATTTCTTTGGGCGGCATTGTCGTTTTCCGTAGTTTGAAAATAGCGGGGGATAAATTAAATGATGATATTATCCAGTTTGCCCAAAAAGAGTATAAATTGTTGATTGGCGAACGCACTGCCGAAATGATAAAAATTGCCATTGGCAGCGCCATGCCGCTCAAAGATAAAAAAGACATGCCTATGCGCGGGCGGAATTTAGTGACGGGGCTGCCCGAAGAAGTGGTGGTCTTTAACGATGATATTCAGCGCGCGTTGGAAAGATCTGTCCGTCAAATTGTGACAGCTATTAAAACCACTATTGAAGAAACTCCGCCGGAATTGTTGAGCGATGTGATGACCAATGGAATTTACCTGGCCGGCGGCGGAAGTTTGCTTAAGGGCTTGGACCAGCTTATTGCCCGTGAAACCAAGATGCCATGCCAAATCATTGATGACCCGCTGACCTCTGTGGTGCGGGGAAGTGGCATTACCCTGGAAAACACTGAAGTCTTGGCCGGATTACTGGCAAAAGACGAGGAATTATTTCTATCATAAGTATAATTGCTTCTCCGATAACCACGCACAAACTGTGCGTGGTTATGTTATATAGTCCACTAGTTGAGGAAAATGGTGAGTTTTGCTAGAATAATATTATGATTTCAAAAGAAGACGTACAGCATATTGCCAAGTTGGCGCGATTGGAACTGGGTCAGCAAGAAGCGATAAAAATGCAGCAGGATATGTCGGCGATTTTAGATTATTTTGATTTGTTGAAAAAAGCGCCAAAAGTTACAAAGGTTACAAAAGTGACAAAGGTAAAAAATAATGGATTGCGCGACGATAAGGTGGGGCAACAAAATAGTGCTTTGGCGGGAGAACTAATCAATGCCGCGCCGGATAAAAAGGATGGATATGTCAAAGTTAAGGCAATACTATAAATGGATCTTACGTTATTAACCATCGCCCAATTGCATGAGGGGTTCAAAAAAAAGCAATTTACTTCAACCGAGGTAACCCAAGCGTATTTGGATCGGATTGAAAAAATAGATAGCAAGATCGGGGCGTATTTGTCGGTTGATAGGGAGGGGGCTTTGGAGCAAGCGTTGTTGGCGGATAAGATTATCCAGACACACCCTTCGACTAGCGCTCAGGGCAAGAAAGATTTTCCGGTATTGACGGGCGTGCCGTGCTCTATTAAAGACGCCATTTTAGTGAAGGGGCAAAAGGCAACTTCGGCTTCAAAAATTTTGGAAAACTATGAAGCTTCCTACGATGCCACGGTAATTTCGCGCCTCAAAAAACAGAACGCCGTAATTTTGGGAAAAACAAATTTGGATGAATTTGCCATGGGGGCGAGCACGGAAAATTCGGCATACGGTGTTACCAGAAATCCACACGATGTCAGCAGGGTGGCAGGTGGAAGTTCGGGGGGCTCGGCGGCTTCAGTGGCAGCACATATGGCAGCGTATTCATTAGGATCAGACACAGGCGGTTCTATTAGGTTGCCAGCTTCGTTTTGCGGGGTGGTGGGGCTTAAATCCACGTATGGCACGGTTTCGCGCAGTGGGCTGATTGCCCTGGCTTCTTCGCTTGACCAAATCGGGCCGTTTGCAAAAACGATTGAAGATGCAAAAATAGTATTTGAAGCTATTTCAGGAAAAGATGCGTTGGATGCAACTTCTACCGAATATGAATTTAAAGAAATTGAACGACCACTCAAAGGTTTGAAAATTGGTGTTCCAAAAGAATATTTTTCAAAGGGACTGGATAAAGAGGTTGAAAAGATCATTAACGGCAGCATTGAAAAAGCGAAAGAGGCTGGCGCAAAAATAATTCCCATCAGCTTGCCGAGCGTGGCCTACGCGGTGGCTTGTTATTATATAACGTTAACTTCCGAGGCTTCGTCCAATCTGGCTCGGTTTGACGGAATAAAATATGGGCTGTCGAAACCGGGCGAAAATTTATTGGATGTTTATGTAAAAAGCAGAGGCGCAGGATTTGGATCCGAGCCAAAACGTCGCATAATGCTTGGTACATATAGCCTTTCCAGCGGATACTATGACGCCTATTACAAAAAAGCGCAGCAGGTACGCGAATTGATCAAACAAGATTTTGCCGCGGCATTTAAAAAAGTAGATGTGATTTTTGCGCCCGTTTCGCCGTATCCGGCATTTCGCGTGGGTGAAAAAGCGGCTGACCCGCTGGCGATGTATTTGGTGGATATTTACACGGTTTCCGTGAACTTGGCCGGAATTCCAGCACTTTCCATGCCTGCCGGCGCCGTTGAAAAACTTCCGGTTGGCCTGCAGATCATCGGAAATCATTTCGAAGAAAATATTATTTTGGCTGTGGCAGGGGCCATGGAAAAAATGCTATAATTCTATTGATAATAGAATTCGCGGAACCTCGCGGAAATTAACACGGAAAAACGCAGAAGTATGCAGCGTAGTTCCGCGTGAAATTCCGCGTCATTCAGCGCATTTTATGCAATAAAATGTCTTGGGAACAACTTTACGATTTATTAAAAATAAAAGAATTTATTTATTTTATTTCTTCGCCTGCCATCCAGGAACAGCTTTTTGGTGTCAAAATTATTTTTTTATTTTTCACCGTTTTTTTTCTGGCAGGGATTATTTATTTTTATCTTAACAGCAGTTATTTGCAGTACCAATTTTTGCAAGACACCACAGAATTTTTTTCCTGGCAGCCCTATGGTTTGCGCGAGGTTAATAAACGCTGGGGCCAGATTACTAAGCGCATTGTTTCCGGCACAGAAACCGAGTATAGACTTGCCCTGATAGAAGCTGACGATTTTTTGTACCAGGTACTGGAGGAAAAAGGATACCAAGGTGAAACGTTTGAAGAATTGCTGGCCGCGGCCAAAATGAAAATCCCCAACTATGTTGAAGTAGTCGGGGCGCATAAGGTGCGCAACGAAATTGTCTATAATACCGATTATTCGATTGACGTGGAAAACGCCCGGCAGTTACTTTCTATTTACGAAAGCACCATAAAAACCATTTTTACTTCGTAATGGTTTTGGCGAAATTACCTTAGAAATCCAACGCCCACCGAAAATGCCACCATGCTGATTGCCACTAGGCTGATGAGGGCTACCCAAACGCCTTTAAGTATCTTTTTTTGGTTAAATTTCATGAATTTATGAACGAAGTGAATAAATTCACCTCGGAAATCAGGCTTAATTATATCGTATACCTTGCGGCCTGATTTCCGCTGGATACCTTATTCGGAAATCAGGCTTAATTATATCGTATACCTTGCGGCCTGATTTACGCGGGATACCTTATTTTCTCGCAGGATACCTTTATTGTTTAATATTACTTTTTTATGATACCGCGTTTAAAGAAAAAAAACCAGAAACATCCGTATAAAAAGATGCTGATAATGCTTGGCGGAGTTTGTCTTTTACTGATTGCCACCGGGTTGGTGGTGGCTAGTATTAATATGTACCAAAAAAAACGTGAGCTTTCTTACCAAGTCAAAAGCCTGGAAAATAAAATGCTCCAAATGCAGCAAAAAAACCAGGAACTCAAGCAAGGCATTGCAAAATCCGACGATGAGCAGTATATAGAAAAGGTGGCGCGCGAAGAACTTGACCTGCAAAAACCGGGGGAAAAAGTATTTTCATTTATCCGGGCAGAAAAGGAAGCGTCCGCAGAGGTAGAACAATCAGTAAATTTTTGGCAAGCATGGGTCGCCTGGGTTGCGGGTATTGTTCAGTGGTAGAATGCGACCTTCCCAAGGTCGAGACACGGGTCCGATTCCCGTTACCCGCTCAGGGTTTTTTGTGTGCCACCTTAGCTCAGTTGGCAGAGCACCACTTTCGTAAAGTGGGGGTCCGCGGTTCGATCCCGCGAGGTGGCTCCCTTGAAAATATAGGTTGACAATAAGGGGCATTAGGATAACATAGCTATAATAAGGCATATGGGAAAGTTTGTCATGATCGGCAAACTGATATGTCTTATGTGGTATAGGAGTTGCGCGATGAGCAATAAGGGATTTTCTGGGGTTGCCGGGTCATCGTTTTTGGAATCGCCCGACGATGGACCCGTTTTCAGCAGTTTCCGGGTGGTCAGTCCGCCTGTCGAGCCAATCCGTCGGCCGCAAGTTGGTGTGTCAGAGCAACAGCAATTTGATGCCATGGCAGAGAGGGGATTAATTGTTTTTATGAGTGTTCTCACATTGATGCGCACCGGAAAAACGCAAAATGTCTTACAGACCATTGCCGAAGGTGAGAATATGCACATTATCGCCTGTTTCCTGGCACAAGCTTTTCACGGAAACCTTTCCATGCATGTGGTCCGTAAAAAAGCCCGTGGCTACGATGAGCTGCGCAAATTTGTCAGCGCCCGTGTTGCCGAGTTGCGCCGGCAAAAACAAGAATTCCCGGAAAATTATTCCGGTCTTGCCAATAGGCTCTTTACCAACAGACATCTTTCGCTTCCTTAACTCTTTTGCGAAATAAGATACCCATGCCTCCAGCGCTCAAGCGCCGGAGGTTTTTAATTTTCACATTTTTAAAAAATATGGTAAAATTCCCAATATGGATACGAGGTTAACTATTCAAGAGTTAGAGCAAAAGGTCCACGTATTGGTGGACCGGCTTTGATGTGGATAGCAAGGAAAAAGAGCTACAGGAGCTGGAGCGCCAGGCGGGCATGCCAGATTTTTGGAATGACCACGCCTCGGCGGCAGTAGTTAGTCAGCAGATTTCAGGATTAAAAGAAGAACTGCAAACGGTTGAAGCACTTAAAAAAGAACTACAGGATTTAAAAGAGTTGAATGCTTTGGATCAGGTTGATGAAATGGCTTTTGTAAGTTTGAGAAAACGAATTGAAAAAGAAGAATTTCGGATTTTTTTAAGCGGCAAGCATGACAAAAGCAACGCCATTCTGGAAATTTTTTCGGGAGCGGGCGGAGTGGATGCCCAGGATTGGGTGACTATGGTATTAAGGATGTACCAGCGTTATTGTGCGACAAAGGGGTTTGAGGTGAATATTTTGCACCAGTCGTTTGGCGAAGGCGGCGGGCCTGATGGGCGCATTGGTACCAAAAATGTGACCTTAGAAATACGTGGAAAATATGCTTATGGTTTTTTGAAAAAAGAAGCGGGGGTGCATCGGTTGGTCAGGCAATCACCCTTTTCCGCCCAAAAATTACGTCATACTTCATTTGCTTTGGTGGAAGTGATGCCCGAGATTGAAGAAAGCGCAGAATTAGAGCTAAAACCGGAAGAATTGCGGGTTGATACGTTTCGCGCTTCCGGCCCCGGCGGGCAGTATGTTAATAAAACCGAATCGGCTATTCGCATTACACATATTCCCACCGGCATTGCCGTTGCCAGCCAGTCTGAACGGAGTCAGGGCAGAAACCGCGAGCACGCCATGAAAATTTTATACTCAAAACTACACCAACTAAAAGAACAGCAGCACAAAAAAGAATTGAAAGAAATAAAAGGCGACAGCGTCAGTGCAAGTTGGGGAAACCAGATCAGAAGTTATGTGCTACACCCATATAAAATGGTCAAAGATTTACGTACCCAATATGAAACTTCCCAGGCAGAAAAAGTATTGGACGGTGATTTGGAGGAATTCATTCAGGCTGAACTAAAAATATAATGATCCAATTTCAAAAAGTTACTAAAATTTACGAGCCCAATGTGACGGTACTCCAAGACGTTTCTTTTGATGTAAAAGAGGGGGAGTTTGTTTCCATTGTGGGGAAATCCGGAGCTGGAAAAACAACGCTCATCCGTATGGTGCTTGGGTTAGAAACGCCTACGTATGGCAGTGTATTTTTCAACGGTCAAAACGTCAGCCAGGTGGATGGCGCAGCTCTTCAGCAAATCCGCCGGAAAATCGGGGCTATTTACCAGGATTATAAATTACTGTCAGGAAGGACGGTGTACGAAAATGTAGCGTATGTCATGGAAACCAGTGGCCGGGAAAATTCTGAAATTGAACAAGAAGTGCCAAAAGTATTGGAAGTGATTGGTTTGCAGGATAAAATGGAAAATTTCCCGCATGAACTTTCTGGCGGCGAACAACAAAGACTGGCCATTGCCCGTGCCTTGGTGAATTACCCGGATGTGATTATTGCCGATGAACCGACGGGCAACTTAGACCCGTATAATGCCTATGAAGTGTTAAGCTTGCTGGAAAAAATCAACCGAGCCGGAAAAACCGTGATTTTAGCAACCCACGACCGCGAGATGGTAAACCGACTGCAAAAACGCGTCATCACACTGGAAAATGGCCGAGTCATAAGGGATGAAGTTAAAGGAAGATTTGTTATTTAATTATTCTAAATAAATGCTTACCAATTTTAAACGGGTAGTAAACTTTGCACTGGTTGATTTTCATCGTAACAAGGGCATGTCCGTGGCCGCTATTTTTGTGCTGACCATTACCATTTTATTGGTGACGGGATTATTTTTTTTGCAGGGTATTAACCATTACCTGATCCAAAGCCTGCAAAACAAAATTGACATCACGGCATATTTTCAAGAAAACACTTCAGAGGAAGATATCTTGGGTGTGCGGGAAGAACTGATTAAAGATGCTCCGGAAATAAAAAACATTGAGTATGTTTCGCGCGAAGATGCGCTGGCAAATTTTAACGAAAAGCATAAAGACAATCCTGTTTTTTCCCAGGCACTTAGTGAGGTGGGGGACAATCCGTTTTTACCATCACTAAACATTACCACCAGCGGCACTGCCAATGATTACGAACAAGTGGCAAAAACGTTGGAGCAGGAAAAATTCAGCCCATTCATAGAAAAGGTTGATTTTTCGCAGAAAAAGGATACTATAGAGAAAGTATTTTCGCTTACCTCAAGCGTAAATCGGGTGGGTATTAGTTTGGGGTTAGTGCTGATATTGATTGTTATCTTGGTGGTCTTTAACACCATAAAACTGGTAGTTGATGCTTCGCGCGAAGAAATCGCCACCCAGCGCATTGTGGGGGCTTCCAGCTGGTTTGTGCGCGCGCCGTTTGTGATTGAGGGGGCGCTGTTTGGGGCCATTGCCTTTATCCTTTGTTTTTTCATGGCCCTGGCCGTTTGCTACTTTTTATCGCCCATATTAGAGTTGATTATGCCAGGTTTTTCCCTGTTTTCCTATTTCCTTTCCAATATGCTGCTATTGATCGCCATCCAGTTTGGGGTAGGGGTAGGGCTAGGCGTAGTAGCAAGTTTTATTGTGGTGAGGAAATATTTGAAAGCGTAATAATATATGTGACAAAAGTAGCAAAGGAAGCAGAAGATACAAAGGCCTTTGAGCCATCTGTATCCTTTGTTACGTTTGAAACTTTTTGATCATTGCGGGATCGTCTAATGGTAGGACACATCCCTCTGAAGGATGTTATCTTGGTTCGAGTCCAAGTCCCGCAGCAGTCTAGGCCTACCGAGACGGGTCATAAAACCCGCTCGGTAACCAGATTCTTTTCCTTTGATAGCAAACCGGCTGAGCGCCGCATTCAGAACAGAAATTCGCCCAAAAGGCGATTTTTTGTTAGAATCAACTTATGAAGATGAGCAACTTTCTTAAATTAATCACCTGTGTCATTGTTTCAGAAGCGGCCGGAGTCATTGGCTCTTTTTTTACTGTTTCCGCCATCCCAACTTGGTACGCAACGCTTCAAAAGCCTCCGCTCAATCCTCCTGGATGGCTTTTCGGCCCTGTCTGGGTGACCCTTTATTTATTGATGGGTATCTCACTATGGTTGATTTGGAAAAGCAACGCCAAAGAAAAGAAAAAAGCACTATGGCTATTTTTTGCCCAGTTAATATTAAATGCCATTTGGTCACCAGTATTTTTCGGGGTGCAATCAATTGGCGGATCGTTGGCGATCATTGTACTTCTGTGGGTTGTCATTGTTTTGACGATTCTGGTATTCACTAAAATATCAAAAACTGCGGCTTGGCTGTTGATTCCATATATTCTCTGGGTAAGTTTTGCCGCGTATTTAAATTTTGGTATTTGGATTTTAAATTAATCAAATAACCTTATGAAGCGCATTTCTATTATGGCAATTTTAATAGTAGGCGTTGGCACTGTCATTGGGGTGGGTTATTTTTTATCTAAAGAGAAAATAACTCCTGTTACCACGAAAACTTCGGGCAGTGAAACAATGAATACGGTAAAACTGGTGGATTTTTCTCAAATCAACTCAGAATTTTTGTTTTCGGCAGAAATCCCAAAAGAATTAGAGGTAGAATATATTCCCCAGTTAAAAGCAATAAACATATATAATCCGTCCTTGACTAGTCAAACTAGTATAGAAAAATCCCAACTATATATCAGTTTTTTTAAAGCAAACAGATTTTTAACTTTAAATACGGTAGATATTACCAAGCAAGATAAAATAACCATCAAAGAGCGTGAAGCAATTTTATACGAAATCACGAAAAAAGATGGTATACCCAATTTTTACGGTCAGCCAATGTGGCGCAATACCAAGCACGAGGCACTCGATATTCGTTTGACTCAAACTAATCCAAGTTATTTTTACTCATTTGCTCAAAATCCAAATTTGTCTCAGAAAATATTTGATGATGTTATAAATTCTCTTATTTTTATTGATAATTAAATAAAAAATTATTCAAATGGGATTGTAAAGTAAACTTGACATATTAGTTTGAATTACACTACAATAAAACCAATAACATGTATGTATGAAAGAATCCATATTAAATCAAGTTTACCAGTTGCGGAACAGGGCTGGTATTACTCAAGAAGCGCTAGCCGATGCGGTTTCTGTAACCCGACAAACTATTATTGCAATTGAAAAAGGGAATTATATTCCCTCGGTTCTTTTGGCATTAAAGATAGCAAAATTCTTTAAAAAACCATTGGAGGAAATTTTTAACTTTAAACAATGATGAAAAATAATTTTTTGCAGGAAGTAGTAGTTTCTTTGATACTTATCCTATTGTTAATATTATTGCTTAACCCATTTCATTTTTGGATGCCTACGAATATTTTAATGATAATATTGGTGGGGTTAATGGTTATTTTTGCGATATTTGCCAGTTTTGTTTGGAGAGAAAATGCCAAAGATGAGCGAGAACTTTTACACCGGATGTTCGCAGGAAGAGTAGCATATCTTGTTGGCACCGGCACATTAGTGCTAGCTATTATTGTTCAGTGTTTCAGTCATCAACTCGATCCTTGGTTAGTGCTTGTTTTAGTTTTGATGATTCTGTCAAAGATTTATGGCATTATGTATAGCAGAACAAAAAATTAGTTATCCACAACGAGAATGTAAAGCCGTCTTTACATTCTTTTTTGTTTAAATTACACTATAAGTATATTATTAAACACAAAAAAATTATGAAAAATAATTTACAAAAAGGATTTATGAGTCCCGTCGCTATTGGAATAATTGCCGTCGTTGTTGTTGTGGTTATTATGTTTGGTTATTATATTATTCAAAAAGAACCACGGGAGGTAAGTGATAAAACAACCCAAGAAAAAGCTATGATGCAAAAGGATGAAACATCAATGACAGAAGCAGAAAAAATGGAACAGAAAGCCATGATGGAGAAAACGGCGATGGAAGAAAAAGAAGCCATGACGAAAACCGAAACTACAAAAACCGAAACCATGATGAAGGCAGGTTCTTATGAGGCCTATAGTTCTGAAAAAGTGGCAATGGCTTCTGCTACCCATCAAGTAGTTTTATTTTTTAGGGCTGGATGGTGCCCATCTTGCAGGGCTGTTGACGCTGACATTAAGGCCAATATGTCAAAAATTCCTGGGAGTCTGGCTATTTTAGATGTTGACTATGATAATTCAACTGCTTTAAAACAAAAATATGGCGTAACCTATCAGCACACCTTTGTGCAAGTTGATAGTAGTGGGAATCTTATAAAAAAGTGGAGTGGCAGCCCAACCCTCTCTGCGTTGGTGGCAGAAGTAAAATAGATTAAAGTAACATACCATGATTCTTTTTGTCATTTCCTTTATTGCCGGGGTATTAACGGTGCTGGCACCGTGTATTTTACCGTTACTTCCTGTCATTATTGGTGGCGCACTAGGCACTGAAAAAAAGTTTAACACAAAAAAGGCGCTGACCATTATTGTGTCTTTGGGAGTTTCGGTCATTTTGTTTACCCTGCTTTTGAAAGCCAGCACGCTTTTTATTGATATTCCCGAATATGTTTGGAAATGGATTTCCGGTGGCATTATTTTGGTGCTTGGACTGGTGACCGTTTTCCCTGGTCTGTGGGAAAATTCTTTTCTTGCCAAATTAAACACCAAATCAAATGCGGTCATTGGGCTTGGGTATCAAAAAAAGAGCTTTCTGGGTGATATCATTATTGGTGCGGCGCTTGGGCCGGTGTTTTCAACCTGTAGCCCAACTTATTTTATCATTTTAGCCACAGTTTTGCCTGTTAGCCCATTTCTTGGAATGTTGTATTTGCTTTCGTACACTGCGGGGCTTTGTTTGGCATTGCTCTTAATAGCTATTGTTGGCAAAAAAATTATCAATAAACTTGGCATGGTAGCCAATCCCCATGGCTGGTTTAAAAAAACGCTGGGGGTATTATTTATTATTGTTGCCCTAGCTATTATTTGGGGCTTTGATAAAAAAACTCAGTTATTTTTGTTAGACGCTGGTTTTTTTGACATAACAAAAGTTGAGCAATATTTATTACAAAAGAATGCGACTCCGGTGGCAGAGCCAGATATAAAAAGTGAAGTAAAAGATATGCAAGAATCGGGCGCCCAAAAAGATGAAGCACCAGTAGCACAATATTTAACCGAAAAACAAAAACAATCAAAATTTAAAAAAGTTCCCGAATTAAGCAGTCCTGATGGTTTTATTAATACCGGCGGAAAGCCCATTACCTTAGAAAGCTTGCGTGGTAGAGTGGTGCTACTGGATATTTGGACCTATAGTTGTATTAATTGCCAAAGAACATTGCCGTATGTAAACGACTGGTATGCCAAATATAGAGATCAGGGTTTAGAAATTATTGGCCTTCATACCCCAGAATTCGCTTTTGAAAAATTGCAGGCAAATGTTCAAAAGGCCGTAGAAAACTTTAACATACAGTATCCGGTGGTTTTAGATAATGATTATTCAACTTGGCAGGCGCTGGGAAACCAATACTGGCCCAGAAAATACTTGGTAGACATTGATGGTTATATTGTTTATGACCACATTGGAGAGGGTGCGTACCAAGAAACAGAAAAAGCCATTCAAGGGGCTTTAAAAGAGCGGGCGTATCGCATGGGCATAAAAGATGCTGTTTTAAAAAATATATCCACTCCTGGCAATATTGTTACGGTTGATAGTAGCAAGGTAAAAAGTCCTGAAATATATTTTGGATCAGCAAGAAATCAGTACCTTGCCAATGGTAAAAGCCAAATTTCCGGCCAGCAAACTTTTTTGTTGCCATCAACTATTGAACCCAATAATTTGTATCTTGCTGGCAATTGGAATATAGCTTCTGAATATGCGGCAAATCAAGGCAAGGCGAGCATTGTGTTCGGTTATGAAGCAAAAAATGTGTATATGGCGGCGGGGTCTGATGCGGGGGTTGAAGTTGAAATTTACCAAGACGATGTTTTGGTAAAGAAAATCATGATTAATGACGAAAAACTTTACACCCTAATTAGTGGCAGTGATTACGGTAAGCATGTGCTACGCATTGAGATTCCTTCTGAAGAATTGAAGGCATTTACTTTTACCTTTGGGTAGTTTTTTGTATATTTTTTTGGTAATGTTATAAATTCTCTTATTTTTATTGACAATTAAATCTTTTGTTTTTGAATCAGAGTGTATATTGGGAGAATAAGTGGTATAATAAATTAGTCGATTATATAAATTGTAATAATGTTAAAAATACATGAAAATAATAAAATGCTCGCAAGTTGGGGGCGATACATGTTCTTTTGAGGTAACCGCAGAAACAATGGAAGATGCAAAAGCGCAAATGGGTGCGCATGCAAAGGAAGCTCATGCTGATATGATGGCAAAATCAACACCGGAAAGCATGGCAGAATGGAACACTATGTTTGAAAAGTTGTGGGCTGAAACTCCGGAAAATTAAATAATATATGGTTTTAAAGAAAATCACCCGACGGGTGATTTTTGTTTAGGACTATCTTTGATATAATAAGTGGCATGGAAATCAATTGGTATTCAAAATCAATTTCTGATGTCTTGGATGGGCTTGTCTCCAGTCAACAAGGGTTGGATGCAAAAGAAGCGGATGCAAGATTGAAGCAGTACGGAAAAAATACTTTGCCGGAAGGAAAACCTGACGGACTTTTGATTATTTTTTTGCGGCAATTTAAAAGCCCCTTGATCTATATTCTTTTGGCTGCCGGAGTGGTGGTTTTTTCATGGGAGAAACGGTTGATTCTTTGATTATTTTGGCGGTACTTATCTTTAATGCCGTAGTGGGAACGGTGCAAGAAGGCAGGGCTCAAAACACCCTAATGGCACTAAAAAAATACACGGTAAAAAAAACCGTTGTGGTGCGTGACGGCAGGGAAATCATTTTGAAGGGCGAAGATATTGTTCCTGGTGACGTTATTATTCTGCAAGAAGGTGAGAAGATTCCGGCTGATGCGCGGGTTATGGTATCAAATAATCTTAAGGTAGACGAGTCTGCATTTACCGGTGAATCAACTCCGATTCACAAAATTGCCGAACCATTGCACGGAGAGCATATATCCGTTGCCGAACAGAAAAATAGCATTTTCAAAGGAACCCACATTGTTTCGGGAAATGGCAGGGCGGTGGTGGTAGCCACGGGAATTAACACCCAGCTAGGAAAAATAGCTAAGCAAATTTCAGCCATAGATACGGAAATACCACTGAAGGCGAATATCCGTTATTTGTCCCGCGCTATTATTTTGGTAGTTGCGGTTATGAATATTATACTGCTCGGCACAGGATTATTTTTGGGCAAAGGCTTAAAAGGGGTAGTAGATGCTGTAGAATACTTCGCTGGGAATACGAAATTGGTTTCTGACTTAAAGCTTTCTTTTGAGGCAAATAATATTCAGACAGAAACATTGCAGGGGAAGACTCCTATTATTCTTGCAAGCAAGAAAGAAGTTATCGCTGTCATAATGGTTGCTGATGCAATTAAGCCAGAAGCTATTGAGGCTGTTAGAAATCTGCACAAGCTTGGCATTAAAACGGTTATGCTTACAGGAGACAGTAAAAATACCGCCAGTGCTATTGCCAAAGAGGTGGGTATTGATGAAGTGATTGCGGAGGTGCTCCCTGAAGACAAGTTAAATACCATAAAAGAATTTCAAAAGAAAGGAAGAATAGTTGCTATGGCTGGAGACGGGGTTAACGATGCCCCCGCACTTGCACAGGCTGATGTGGGTATTGCTATGGGAACAGGAACTGATGTAGCCATAGAAACTGCTGGAATTACGCTTCTTAATGGCGACATTTCAAAATTGGTAAAAGCCTTAAAGCTTTCAAAAATGACGATGCGGGGCATTAGGCAAAACTTATTCTGGGCTTTTATTTATAACTTAGTTGGTATTCCTCTTGCCGCAGGTTTATTTTTCCCAATATTCGGTTGGACACTAAACCCTATTTTTGCTGGTCTTGCCATGGCTTTCTCAAGCGTAAGTGTGGTAAGCAACAGTTTGCGTATTAAAACAAAAAAGCTATAATTATGATGATAAAATCCATGGAAAATACAAAAGACAGCATGGCAAAAGACCACGCATTGAAATTTTTAAAAAGCCATACCACGATGGTGCTTGCCAGTATGTCCAATAATGTGGAACCCGCGGCGGCAACGGTGTATTTTGTTTCCGATGATAATTTTAACTTGTTTTTTCTTACGTCGGCAAAAAGTAAAAAGGCTGATAATTTAAAAACAAACGGTAAGGTGGCATTTGTGATTGGCTGGGGTCCTGAAATAATTACTATTCAAGGGGCGGGGGTGGCAAAGGATCTTCCTGAAAAGGAGGCAGAGATATTTTTCGATCTGATCAAGAAAAACGCATTTACTTCGGTCAACCAATGGCCTATCTTAAAGTTTGCCGATGAGGGTTATTGCGCCTTTAAAATTACTCCCTCCTGGATCTCGTATCTGAATTTGAACAAGGAATTGTATCCGGATATCGCCAGTAATGAGTTTTATAAAATAATATAGAGCAACCCATCAGGATTTCGCGGCAATTGACGTGTCTCTTAATATGTTATATAATAGAGCTATTAAACTAAGGTGTTTAATCCCAGTGGTGAGGCTTTCGCCATATGCACTTTGATACCAGTACAACTGGTAGAAAGGATGATGACGATGTCCAAGACATTGATCACGTCTCGTGAGGCAAAGGGTCTCGAGATCGCCAACTTCTTTGATGTCGTTTTGAATGAGGCCGGGCTCGACCAAGAGCGGGGCCAGCGCCTCATTGAGAACGGCGGCGAGTTCCAGGAAGGCCTCAAGGACCTCATCAAGAGGTTTTCGGTCACGAATCAGTTCGCCAACGAGGAAGTGGCTTCCGGCTATGGTTATCTCTCGGGTTACAAGCCCAAGAGCGTCGCCAGGCAGGTCAAAATCCTCAATGGGCTGTTCCCGAATTTGGGTTCTGCCAACAAGAGACTGTTTGGCAAACCGCTTCCCGAAAACGCCGAAGGATTGTTCGCAATCCCGCGGTGGGAGTGCTTTTCCACAACCTACAACGAGGCAGTGGTAAGGGTACTCGACCAGATCAAGCTGATCTGTGGTGGCAAGTTCTACAACTACCGCGAAAACCAGCTCGGTCCAAAGTTTCTCCGCCAGCACGCCAAAACCGTCAAGGCATTCAGTATGCTGGGCGAACAGCAGACGGGCTACGAGATTCTCGTGGTTGCCTGTCAGTTCGGCCTTCGGCACCGTGGACGCAGTGTCCGCCGGGCCCGCGAAGTCATGAACTCTTTGGAGTTCGGTCTCGGCGCTTTCGCCAACGGCTGCATGATTCTGACCCACCCGGAACGCCTCCAGTACTACGACGATCTTTGGATCGATTGTGCCGGTGATGAGTTTTCCGATGGCGGTGTTGGTTCCTTCGGCCACGCTCCGTGCTTCAGGTTCTATGGCGGCAAGGTCCTCTTCGACTCGAGGCCTCTCGGCGCTGCCTTCGGCAACTGTGGTTCGTCGTCTGGTCTGCTCTCGCAGTAACCTTGAAATTTGTTCGTGGTATATGGCATTGTTTGTTTCACAAACAATGCCATCTTTTTTTATAGAAAAAACTATTTTACGAAAAATCTTTTAGTGCCGTACGTATATATGATGGCCAGGGCGCCGGTGATGCCATAGAAAATCCAGATGATGCGCAAGGGGGGCGATTGCAAATCGCTGCCCAAATTCAAGGAATGGAAAAAACTTAACAAAAACCCCAGATTGCTAGTGATTAATACTTTTTGCCAGTGTTTGGCGAAAAATCCCTGCTGTTTGAAGGGTTTTGTGATGTCGTAAACGATAAGCAGTAACCAGGAAATAATGCCAAGCCAGATATATAGCGTGCCATAGTAAAAAAAGATATTGCTTACGCTATAGCCAACCCCGGCAAACAGCAATATCGGGTGCAGGCCAAAGCAAAGTAAAATAAGTTTGGCAGTAATATTAACAAACCGGTCAAAATTGATGTGCTGGCGCAGCCAGGGTTCAAACACACCACTGATGGAATGTAGCCATAACATGGAAACCGCAGCCAGCCCAAGAAGTGGGAATATATTCAAGGAAATGTTAGTAATTTCCATTTGCCATTGCAAATGTTGGGCGCGCACCCAAAGCGGGTAACATACCGCCAACCAACCAAAAGCGATAATGAAATATTTTGGAAATTTGTTCATGGGTTTATATTATCATATGTGGTATATTTCAGCTATGAATAAGTTAATAGTATATTTGATAGTGGGACTGGTTTTTTGCATGCCAGTGGCGACAAACGCGCAAACTCCCCTGGAGCAGCAAATTTTGGTATTGCAAACAAAAATCAAGCAACTGCAATTATTGCTGGCTGACATGGTTTTGCAAGAACAAACTTCGGCTGGTTCATATATTGCCGTTGATGTATTAGACGGCTCGGTTATTTCCGCTAAAAATAGCGTAGGGAAATTTCCCATTGCTTCTATTACTAAATTAATGACTGCCGCTGTGATAGTTGAGAATACTGATCTTAGTCAAACAGTTACCTTGACTGAAGACATGCTGCGGCCAGAAGGATACAGTCCATCGCTATTTTTAGGGGCAACGGTAACCGTAAAAGATCTTTTGTGTGCCATGTTAATCCAGTCAACGAATGATGCGGCCCAAGCTCTGGCTTATGCTGCCGGGCACGAAACATTTATAGAAAAGATGAACCAGAAGGCGGGGGACCTTGGTATGGTTGATACCCATTTTGAAGATGCCCACGGGCTCGGCCTACAAAACCGATCTACGGCGGCTGACCTGGCTAAATTAATTACGTATATATATCAAAACCATCCGGAGCTGTTTAGCACAACCAAGGATAATAACTTTTGGTTACCGGATTCGGACGGCCGATTGCTAAAATTCCAAAACTTGAATGTATTTTACAAAAACCCTGATTTTATTGGCGGCAAAACGGGGTATTTGATTGAAGCGCGCCAGTCCATCGCTTCGGTTTTTACGGTGAAGGGCAGGCCAGTGGCAATTATGTTGCTATATTCCGAGCATCGGCAGGCGGATATTTTAAAAATCATTGAATTTCTAAAAATACCGACCCACTTTTGACTTATGCACGTTTTTTTGGTAAAGTTTGCTTAACGTGGGCCCGTAGTTCAGTGGTAGAACGCTGTCCTGATAAGACAGAGGTCAAAGGTCCGATTCCTTTCGGGCCCACCAAATAATCGTATGTTTCAAATGAATAAAAAAAATATCATTACGGTTGCCATTATTGCCGTCATTATTGTGATTGCGGCAATTGCTTTTGGCTGGTATTACTATAGCGTTTCCGGGCCAGTGGTGCCGGCAGATACTAATCAGTCAGAAAATACTTCCCCTGAAGATAGTGGGATTGAAATACAAACCGGGTCCCAAACCGGGCTTAATATCTGTATCGATAAATGCGGTGACGGCGTGTGTCAAAAAGTAGATTTGAAGTGTGTTGATAATTTGAATTGTATCTGTTTGGAAGATACTAACGAATGTCCGCAAGATTGTTCAAAGTAACCAATACATATGGGTACGGAGCTTAAATTACTGTTAAGTGCAGTAATTTCATTATTGGTAATGGGCATAGTGTATGCGTTGGGCGGCGACCAGGTGGCTTCTTGGAAAAATAGCGCGGCTTATTCATCCGCCATTGCCAAAGACAGCGCAGTCTGCCTGGCACCAAAGAAAGCCATAGTGGTAGATGTGATTGATGGCGATACGCTAATTGTGGAAGGTGGCGCCCATGTGCGGTTGATTGGCATCGATGCCGAAGAAGTTTCTTTTCCTTGTTTTGGATATGCTAAAAACCGCTTGGAAGAATTGGTGATGGGAAAAGAAATCAGTCTGGAACGCGACGTAACAGATACCGACCAATACAAGCGTTGTTTAAGGACAGTATTTTTAGAAAATGAAAATATTAACGTGAAGCTCGTGCGTGAAGGGTTAGTGGCAGCGCGCTTTTATCCGCCGAATGTAAAGTATATGGCTGACCTGACAACGGCTGAAATGTACGCCATGGAAAATAATATCGGTTGTAAATGGGCGAACAATTAATAAAAAACTGAATTCACTCCTATGAAAATAATCATCAAGGCAAGGCCGGGGGCCAGGCAGGACACGGTAGAAAAAGTGGATGAAGCCAATTATATTGTTTCGGTTATTGCCCCGCCCAAAGACGGTAAGGCAAATGCAGCTATTATCAAGTTGCTGGCAAGCCACTTTGATGTCAGCCAGTCACTGGTAGAAATTGTCTCCGGTCACATGGCGCGGGTAAAGGTGGTAGAGATACATACGTCGTAAAAAACAAGCCGCAGAGTTGATTTTTTCGGGGCACAGAGTACACTATACATAATGGCAAAGCCCAAGAAAAAAAAGAAACTAGTGCTTGCACGAAAAAAACCGGTAAAAAAACCGAAAAAAGTTTTAGTAAAGAAAAAACCGATTACCAAGAGAATAAAAGCCAAGACCTTCCGCGGAGTTTCGCGTAAAATTCAGATTGATTCCGCGCCGGTAGCAGCCTTTCCGGCGGAGGCATTTTTCAAGGCGAAAATAAAAGTAATTGGCATTGGCGGGGGAGGTGGGTCTATTGTTTCCGAAATTGGCAGGTCTTTGAACAAGGCCACATTTGTGGTGGCGGATACTGATGAACGCGCGTTTAAAAAACGCCAGGGCATCAAACAGTTTTTATTCGGCCAGGAATTGACACATGGTTTGGGTACCGGATTAAACACCGACTTGGCACAGCGGGCCGCTGAAAGTGAAAAAGAAAATATCGCTAAATTATTTGACGGCCAGGATATTGTTATTTTTATCGCCTGTTTGGGCGGAGGATTAGGAAGTGGTGCCACCCAAATATTCGCCGAGGCGGCCAAAGATTTCGGGGGAATTACCTTTGGTATTTTTACGCTGCCATTTAAATTTGAAGGCAAAAACAAGCAAAAAATCGCAGCCAAGGCGTTGCGGGAACTACGTAAATCACTTAATGTTTCCATTACTATTCCCAACGAGCGTATTTTTAAAATCATCCAGGAAAACACGGCCATTACTGATGCGTTCAGTACGGTTAACCGCAGCCTGATAGAATCGTTGGAAAGTTTGATAGATTTGATTTACAATCCCGGTGTCATTAATATTGACTTCGCCGATCTGCGCGCTATTTTAAAGGGACGGGGGAATTTGGCGTTTTTAAATACGGCCGAGGCTTCCGGGGCTAATAGGGCGGATACCATCATTCATGAAATTTTGCATAACCCCCTATACCAAAGTAATAATTTTTCCGCCGAAAAAGTGCTATTTAACATTGCGAGCGGGGGAAATTTAAGCATGTTTGAGGTGGATAAAATAAGCCGGGTCATTTCTGAACATAACCAGTCCGCCAAGATTATTTTCGGGATTTCCAAAGACAATTCTCTGAAAAATAAAATCAAGACGACGCTGCTCATGACGGGGGCACCGCTTGGGGTGGAGCCCGATGCTACAAAGGTTACAAAGGTTGCAAAGGTGGCAGAGGTCGCAAAGGCTCCGGAAGCTACAAAGGTGACAAAGGCTACAAAAGTGGCAAAGACCACAAAGGTGGCAAAGGTGGTCTCGCCTTCGCCTAAGGCTTCGGCGAAACAAAGAAAGAAAAAAGTGGTGCCGGCGTCAAAAACCCCACCGCTTCAAAATGTTCCCGTTTTTTCCAATGTGTACGAGCCGGCCGAAAATTCGCGTAAATTGAGCATTGTTGAGCCACCACAGAAAAAAGCCATCAGGCGCACAGCATTGGAAGTGAAAAAAGCCGAAGAAATACAAGAACAAAGGCAATCCGATCAGGAAAAAGAGTGGGAAATTCCAGCATTTTTAAGAAAAATAAAGATCAAATAAAGTTGATAGTTATTAGTTTATAGTTTTAGTTAAGTGGTTATCAGTTAACTAAAAACTAAAAAACCAAAACTAATAACCAAAAACTAAAAACTATTATGGAAGAAGCACTAAATATCACAAAAGCAATCATTCCCGTAGCGGGCCTTGGTACGCGGTTTTTGCCGTTGTCCATGGTTTTAAATAAGGAGTTTTTTCCCTTGGCTGACAAGCCCGTTATCCAGCATATTTTTGAGGAGGTGAAAAAGTCTGGCATCAAGGAAATCGTGTTCGTGGTCAGCCCGAAGCAAAAAATGATCATGAACTATTTTAAAAAAAATCCGGAACTCGAAAAGTTTTTGGTAAAACGTAAAAAAGACAAACCGCTGGCCGAACTGAAAGAGTTTGAGGCTATCTTGGAAAATATTACCATTTCCTATGTAACGCAAAAAACTCCCCTGGGAGATGGCCATGCGTTAGTGCAAGCGCAAAAATTAGTGGGAGACGAACCGGTGGCTGTTTCCTTTGGCGATGATGTGGTGTATGGCGCAGAACCGGCTTTGGGCCAGCTGATGAACATTTTTAAAACGTGCAATGCGCCGGTGGTGGCGCTTAAAAGTTTGCCGCGCGAAATGGTGCCCGCCTATGGCAATGTAGAAGTGGAAAAAATTTCCAGCAATTTGTATAAAATAAAAAAGATTGTGGAAAAGCCGGCCTTAGCCGATGTGAAATCAAACCAGGTTATTGTGGGAAAATACATACTGACCCCGCAGGTGTTTAATTATCTGAAAAAAGCCGAACCTTCCGAAAAAGGGGAAATTATTTTAGGCGAGGTGTTTAATAAAATGCTGGATGATGGCAATCCTATTTACGGTTACGAGGTAAAGGGTGAATGGTTGGAATGCGGTGACAAGTTAAAATGGATGAAGTCGTTCATGTATATGTCGCTTAAAGACCCGGTGTTTGGCAAAGAGTTGCAGCAGTACTTGAGGGGGATTAAATAGGTTTTTGCAAAAAGTAGTGGCTTAGCGTAACATTAACTATGATGAAAATTGCATTTTTTGAAATTGAAGAGTGGGAAAAGGAGCATTTGAAAGCTGAGCTCAAAAATGTTGAAGCTTCTTTTTTTACGGAAAAATTATCGGCTGAAACGGCATCGCATGCAAAAGACTGCCAGGTTGTTTCCGTTTTCACTGATTCGCAAATTACCAAGGAAGTTATGGAAAGTTTGCCGGAATTAAAATTGATTACTACGCGCTCAACAGGTTTTGATCATATTGACGTGGAAGATGCTAAGGCGCGTGACATTACTGTGTGCAATGTGCCAACCTATGGCGAAAACACGGTGGCCGAGCATACGTTTGCTTTGATTTTGGATTTATCGCGCAAGGTGCACCAATCAATTGAAGGCGTAAAAAAAGAGGGGTTTGCTATTAAGGGCTTGCGTGGGTTTGATTTGAAGGGAAAAACCATTGGCGTGGTTGGGCTTGGGCATATTGGCCAGCATGTAGCGCGCATTGCCAAGGGGTTTGAAATGAATGTACTGGCAGTTGACCACCAGAAAGATAAAAAATTGGCAAAATCGCTTGGATTTGAATATGCAACGCTGGAAGAAATGCTCAAGCAGGCGGATATTATTACCCTGCACGTTCCATATAATAAAAATACGCACCACTTAATTAGCGCCCAAAACATTGGTCTTGTGAAAAAGGGGGTGTATATTATTAACACCGCTCGCGGGGGGTTGATAGAAACGGGTGCTTTGGTAAAAGCGCTGGATGATGGCATTGTTGCCGGCGCAGGACTGGATGTTTTAGAAGAAGAGTGTTTTATCAAAGAAGAGGCCAGTTTATTGTCAAAGGAATTGCCACCAACGTGCGATATAAGAACACTATTGCAAAACCATGTACTGATGCAGCGTGAAAATGTGATTATTACCCCGCACAATGCATTTAATTCCAAAGAAGCACTGGAAAGGATTTTACAGACGACGATGGAGAATATTAAGGGGTTTGGGGAAGGGAAAGAGGTTAATGTGGTTGAATAAACAATATACAATACACAATATGCAAACAATACCAAAATCAAAAACGATTTGAATTCCTAAATTTAGTTATTAGAATTTGTTTGTAATTTGTATATTGTAAATTGTAAATTTCATATGAAATATGATCTCATTATAATTGGCGCTGGCCCTGCCGGAGTAACTGCTGCCGTGTATGCTGCTCGCCAGCAGTTGAGTATTTTATTGCTGTCAAAAGATATTGGTGGGCAGGTTGCCAAAAAGGCGGTGGATATTGAAAATTATCCGGGGTTTGATAAAATTTCCGGGCCGGAGCTGGTTGAACTGTATAAAAAACAACTTCAAGCTAATAATTTGGTGGTGACGATTGATGAAGTGACGGGCATTGAAAAGAAAAATGGCCATTTTTTTGTTTCGGTAATATCGGGCAAAGTACATGAAGCAATTTCGGTCATTTCCACTTCGGGTGCCAAGTCAAAATTGATCAATGTGCCGGGTGAGGAAGAATTTGCCGGAAAAGGCGTCAGCTATTGTTCATTGTGCGACGGACCGGTGTTTAAAAAGAAAGATGTGGTGGTGGTAGGCGGGGGAAATAACGGCTTTGAAACGGCATTGTTTTTATCAAACTATGTAAAAAGTGTGACGGTTTTAGAGTATGGCGAAACCACCAACGCTGACGCTGAAAATCAGGAATTAGTAGCGAAAAATGCTAATATCAAAGTGGTCACCAATGCCAAAATCACCCGCATTGAGGGAAAAGTTTTTGTGAATGCCGCGTTTTATGAAGACCGTGCAACGGGGGAAGAAAAGAAGCTGGATGTACAAGGAGTTTTTGTGGAAATTGGCTACAGTCCGTCAACCGCGTTTTTGGGGGATTTGGTTGACTTGAATGAAAAAAAAGAGGTAATATTCAATCCAGAAACCCTGGAAACAAAAACCGCGGGATTGTTTTCAGCGGGGGATTGCAATGTTTCCCGCTACAAGCAAATTGTGATGGCCAGCGGCGAAGGGGCCAAAGCAGCACTTTCAGCGTATAATTATATCAAGAAGAATAAATAGTAGTTAATAGTTATAAGTTATTAGTTTCAGTTAACCAGTTAACGGTTTAACTAAAACTAATAACTTAAAACTAAAAACCAATATGAGCAAAATACAAGAAATCATTGCCCGGGAAATAAAAGATTCACGTGGAAAGCCAACCGTTGAAGTTGAAGTAATAACTGATAAGGGGAGCTTTGTGGCTGCATGCCCATCTGGCGCTTCCACGGGAAAAAATGAAGCTTTGGAATTGCGAGATGAAGACAAACGCGGAGTACAAACTGCCATAAAAAACGTAAACGAAATTATTGCCCCAAAACTGGTGGGCATGGATCCTTCTAACCAAAAAGAAATTGACGACATGATGGTCGCGCTTGATGGCACGCCGAACAAATCAAAATTGGGGGCAAATGCTATTTTACCGGTTTCTATGGCGGTATGCCGGGCGGGGGCTGCAGCGCAAAAAATGGCGCTCTATGACCATATTTCAAAAGCTTCGGGGAATAAGATTAATATGCCTTTTCCAAGCTTTAACATTTTAAACGGGGGTGCGCACGCAAAAAATGAACTGGAAATCCAGGAATTTATGGTGGTGCCGCAGAAAAAAACCTTCCAGGAAAATTTGTTAGTTGGTAGCACTATTTTCAATAAACTTACTGAATTATTAAAAGAGCAGTATGGTAGCGTGCCAGAAATGGGGGACGAGGGCGGATATGCTCCACAGGTAAAAAATGCCGAGCAGTCTTTGTTGTTAATTAAGGCTGCTATGGGCTCTAATACGGATGTGGGTATTGCGCTGGACTGCGCCGCTTCCGAATTTTATCGCGACGGGAAATATGAAGTGGAGGAAGGCAAACAGTTAAGCCGGGCCGAAATGGTGGAATTTTATACAGATTTGGCTGCGCGCTTCCCGATTATTTCTATTGAAGACCCGTTCGAAGAAGGGGATTTTGAAGGATTCAAGGAACTGCACAAGGCTTTGACAGACGTAGTGATTATTGGGGACGATTTGACAACAACCAACATTACCTTAATAAAAGACGCCGAAAGTAAAAAGGCTTGCAACGGGATTATCATCAAATTAAACCAGATCGGCACGGTTTCTGAAACCATTGAAGCGGTAAACTTGGCAAAAAGTTACGGCTGGAAAATTATGGTCAGCCACCGCAGCGGCGAAACGCTGGATAACTTCATTGCCGACTTCTCTGTTGGCGTTGGCGCGGACTTCATTAAATCCGGCGCATACACTAAAGAAGAGCGCAAAACCAAATATGACCGGTTGTTGGCAATCGAACAAGAATTAAAATCATAAAGCATGAAGCATAAAACATGAAGCACTACGAAAAACGTAATGTTTCATGTTCCATGTTTCATGTTCCATGCAGTGAGCAAACTATTTTTACAAAGGCATTTAAAATCAGAGTGGAATAAGTTAGATATTTGGGGCGGTTGGTGTGATAACCCATTGTCCGATGTGGGCCGGGCCCAGGCTCCTGGTATTGCTGAATTACTCAAAAAAGAAAAAATTGACGTAGCGTATAGTGGCGCATTGATTCGGGCAACCGAAACAGTGCTTCGGGTATATGAGCATATCCCGGAAAAGTATCCGCTGTTTCGATATTTGCATGGGGGAAAAATGCAGACATGGGCGGAATTTAATGACGGCGACGCTGGCAGTTACTTGCCGGTATATGTTGCTGAAGAATTAAATGAACGGTATTACGGCGAATTACAGGGCATGAACAAGGCAGAAGCCAAGAAAAAGTTTGGTGAAGAGCAGGTGCAAAAATGGAGAACATCATACAGCGATGCGCCGCCGGGAGGAGAATCGGGAAAAGATATTTATAATCGCGTTTTACCGTTTTACCAAAAACATATTGAAAAGGACTTAAAAGATGGAAAAAATGTACTGGTAGTGGCCAGTCATCATAGCTTGCGGGCGATTGTAAAATATATTGAAAATATAACCGATGAAGATATGATAAGAGTGGAACTTGGATTCGGCTCTCTTACTAACTATGAATTTGATGGTAATATGGGTTTAACAAGCACCAGATATTTTAACAAATAAAAGATAAGTGCTATAATAAGACAATAACCATTAATTATATTATCCATGGACCAACCACAACAAAATCAATATATTCCTTCGCCAGCGCCGGTCAATCCGCCGCCTGTGCAGCAACCTATGGCACCTGCGCCTTCGCCAGAGCCTCGCAAGAAACGATTTAATAAAGATGTCTTGTTTATTGCCTTGGCGATTTTGGCGGTTGTTATTACTGCTTCATTGCTTGCCGCTAATGCAGCCAATGTTAACGTGCTTTCTTATTTTAAAATCGGCGGCATGTCTTCTGACGCTGTTGCAAAGAAAGCGGTTGATTATATTAATTCCAATGGATTGGCGGGACCCGGCCAAACGGCAACACTTGAAGGTGTTTCGGTTGAAAGTGGATTAATCAAGATGAGTGTTAAGATCGGGGAAAACAAGTTTGATAGTTATGTGACTAAAGATGGAAAACTGCTTTTTCCATCGGCTATTCCGCTTGGCGAAGCATTAAGTAATCCAACAGATACCAACCAGCCGACAGCGCAAACTCCGGATTCCAGTAAGGTAAAAACAGAAGGCGAGGCATATCTTGGAAATGTGGCCGCGCCATTGGTTGTGGCATTCTGGTCTGATTACCAGTGTCCGTATTGCCAAAAAGCAGAACAGGAAGTATTGCCCCAAATTATCAAGGATTACGTCAATACCGGAAAGGTAAGATTGGTGTTTAAAGAATATGCGTTTTTAGGGGCGGATTCGCAAACATTGGCAAAGTTTTCCAGAGCTGTTTGGAATGCGGTTCCCGCCAAATACTACACGTGGCACAAGGCTATGTATGATAACCAGGGCCAGGAAAACAGCGGTTGGGCAACCGAAGCCAAGATAATGGAAATTACCACTAAAGCTATTGGCGTTACCGATGCTAATAAATCTTTAGTATTATTTAAAGCTAATAATGCACAGTACCAACAAGAAATTGATGCTTCCAAGGCCGAGGGCGTAAATTTTGGTATTACCGGAACACCGGGTACTATTATCGGTAAAAAATATATTTCCGGGGCGGACACTTATGCTAACTTTAAAGCCGCCATTGATGCGGAATTAGCAGGAAAATAATATGGTAACTATTTACTCTACGCCTACGTGCGTGTACTGCAAAACATTAAAAGAGTACTTGTCTTCTAAAAATATCCCTTACACTGAAGTGGATGTTTCTGAAAATGAACAAGAATTGGAAAAAATGGTGGCTATCTCTGGCCAAATGGGGGTACCGGTCACCGAGATTAATGGGGAAGTGGTAATAGGCTTTGACCGGGAAAAGATAGACCAAATACTAAATCTTAAAGCATAAATCATGAAGCATGAAGCATAAAAACGAACGTCGTTATAATGTTTCATGTTTCATGTTTCAGGTTTCATGAAGAAGATTGCAATCAATGGGTTTGGACGGATTGGACGGCAAGTGTTTAAGGTTATTGTTGAAAAATATCCGGATTTAGAGGTGGTGGCCATTAATGATTTGACGGATACTAAAACGTTGGCTCATTTGGCAAAATATGATTCCAATTACGGCGTTTGGCAACAGGAAATAACCGCCGGCGCGGATGTTATTTCCGTTGGCGGCAAAAAATTTGCCGTTTCAGCAGAAAAAGAAGTGTCAAAACTGCCCTGGAAGGAGTTAGGTATTGATATTGTACTGGAATGCACTGGCTTATATACCACCGACAAAGATGCCAGAAAACACATTGAAGCTGGCGCAAAAAAGGTGATTGTTTCGGGCCCTTGCAAAGATTGCGCCGGATTTATTTTAGGCGTCAACAGTGATGGTTTTGATCCGGCCAAACACGATGTGTTTGACATGGGCAGCTGTACCACTAATTGTCTGGCCCCGATTACCAAAATATTGCAGGAAAATTTTGGCATTGAAAAGGGATTTATGACCACGGTGCATAGCTATACTAATGACCAGAAAATTTTAGACTTGCCACACAAAGATTTACGCCGTGCTCGCGCTGCAGCCGTAAATATTATCCCGACTAGCACTGGAGCTGCCAAAGCTATTGGTAAAATGATTCCGGAACTGGAAGGAAAGCTGGATGGCATTGCCATGCGCGTGCCAACGCCTGTAGTTTCGGCTATTGATTTGATTGTTGAAGTTTCAAAACCGACTACTAAAGAAGAAGTGAACGAAGCTTTTAAAAAAGCCGCAGCTGAAAAGCGTTTTGAAGGCATTTTCCGGGTGGAAGAAAAGCCATTAGTTTCATCTGATTTTAAGGGCGATAGCTATTCGTCTATTGTTGACGCTGAATTGACCATGGTGAATGGGAATATGGTAAAAGTGGTAGGCTGGTATGACAACGAGTGGGGATTCTCATCGCGGTTTGCCGAGTTCGCGGCCTTTGTAGCGGGGAAGATGTGAGCAAATTGTGGGAAAGTTTTTGTAATAATCTCCGGTGAAGCTATCTGACAAATTACAAAAACTTTCCCACAATTTTTTACGTGTTGCATAGCGATAGGAAAAACAGTCCCGCCTGGACCCGTATTCTCCCACGGGCCACATGCAAATCACCTAGCACTTTTCCTAATCCCTTCTGCACTATTGCAGTAGGGATTTTTTATATATATTTTTATACACTTGTGCGTAATATGCCAACAGGGTAAAATAGAGTAATTTAACGTTTATTTTATGCAAAATATTGCCTGGTTTAAAGATTTAGGTATCAAAGATGTAGGTTTGGTCGGTGGTAAAAACGCTTCACTAGGGGAGCTTTATAATAATTTAGTCAAAAAAGGGGTGAATATTCCCAATGGGTTTGCCACCACATCCACCGCGTATTTTTATTTCCTGGAACAAACCGGGTTGGATGTAAAAATCGGGGCGATATTAAAAGATTTTGATTACCATGATTTGCGGGCCCTGGCGCATAAAGGCAAACAAGTAAGAAATCTTATCTTGGGTGCCACGTTGCCAAAACAGCTACAAGAAGAAATTATCACGGCTTACCGGGAATTATCATTGCATTATAAAACAAAAAATACGGATGTGGCGGTGCGTTCAAGCGCCACGGCAGAAGATTTACCTGGAGCCAGTTTTGCCGGCCAACAGGAAACCTATTTAAATATTACCGGCGAAGCTAATGTGCTTTTGGCTGTAAGAAAGTGCTTTGCTTCGCTGTTTACCGACCGCGCCATCGCTTATCGCCAGGAAATGGGTTTTGACCACAAAAAAGTAGGGCTTAGCGCCGGCATCCAAAAAATGGTGCGCAGCGATATTGGTGCCGCCGGAGTGATGTTTTCGTGCGATACAGAATCTGGTTTTGCCGATGTGGTTTTAATTAATGCTAGCTATGGCTTGGGTGAAAATGTGGTACTGGGTAGGGTTGAACCTGACCAGTATTACGTATTTGAAACCACGCTGAAAACGGGACACCACCCCATTATTGAAAAAAAGTTGGGAACAAAATTGGTAAAAATGATCTATACCAGCAACGCCAAATTCCCGACCAAAAATATCAAAACCCCGCCAGTTGACCGTCAGAAATTTGTCTTGGCTGACCATGAAATTACCACGCTTGCTTCTTGGTCCATGTTAGTGGAAGAACATTATCAAAAACCGATGGACATGGAGTGGGCGCGCGATGGAAAAGACGGACAATTGTACATTGTGCAGGCCCGCCCCGAAACTGTGCAAAGCAAGAAGAACCATTTAATATTAGAAGATTACAAATTACAAACTACCAACTCCAAATTAGAAGCTCTCGTCAGTGGCATGAGTGTAGGTTCAAAAATCGGCAGTGGAAAGGCTCATGTTATTTTATCCGCCCATGACATCAGCAAATTTAAAAAAGGCGAGGTATTAGTGACGGGTATGACGGATCCTGACTGGGTACCGGCTATGAAGCTGGCCAGTGCTATTATAACCGACCAAGGAGGCCGGACAGCGCACGCTGCTATTGTTTCGCGGGAATTGGGAATCCCATGCCTGGTGGGTGCGGGTAATGCCACTAAGGTGTTAAGAACGGGCGATGATATCACCCTGGATTGTTCGCAGGGTGAACATGCTGCTGTATATAAAGGAATTATTCCGTTTAAGGTCAATACCACCGATATTTCCAAAATAGAAAAACCTAAGACCAAGATAGAAATGAACTTGGCAGATCCAAGTCAGGCATTCAGTTTAAGTTTTATCCCGAATGATGGTGTTGGTCTGGCGCGCGAAGAGCTGATTATTGCCAACACTATTAAAATCCACCCCAACGCCCTTATTAATTACGCGACATTATCGTCTGCGCTGAAAAAACAGATAGATGAATTATCGCTTGGGTATCCCGACAAAACCCGTTTTTATGTTGATAAATTGGCCGAAGGCATTGGAAAAATCGGGGCCGCGTTTTACCCAAAACAAGTGATTGTGCGATTTTCCGATTTTAGGACTAATGAATACCGCGGTTTGGTAGGCGGTGAATTGTACGAATCCGAAGATGAAAGAAACCCCATGATAGGCTTGCGTGGGGCTTCGCGCTATTACCACGAAAGTTTTAAAGCGGCATTTATGCTGGAATGCGAGGCCATCAAAAAAGTGCGAGAAGAATTTGGCATAGATAATGTGCACGTGATGGTGCCGTTTTGCCGGACCGTAGAAGAGGGTAAGAAAGTACTGGAAATTATGGCCGCAGCCGGATTGAAGAAGGGAGAAAAAGGCTTGAAAGTATTTGTCATGTGTGAAATTCCGGCCAATGTCATTTTGGCTGACGAATTTTTAGAAATTTTTGACGGGTTTAGTATCGGTTCAAATGATTTAACACAGCTGGCGCTGGGCCTAGACCGCGACAATTCACAAATCGCCGCCGTGGGTAATGAAAAAAATGAAGCCGTGAAAAAGATGATTATCATGGCGGTCAACGCCTGCAAGAAAAAAGGCAAATATTCAGGCATTTGCGGCCAAGCCCCAAGCGATTTCCCCGATTTCGCCGAATTTTTAGTGGAAACAGGAATTGAAAGTATTTCACTAAATCCGGACAGTATCATTAAAACTATGATGGTAGTGGCAAAGAAAGAGAAAGAGCTTAAATTAACCTAATTATACTAATTAACCTAATCAAATCCCAATGCCCGAATGCCAAAAGTTAGAAATTAGGATTTAAGTATTAGTTAGAATAATTAGTATAGTTAGAATAATTAGAATAATTTCAATGTTCGACATCATAACCTTCGGATCCGCTACCCAGGACATTATTATCAAGCCAAAAAAGCTGACGCTTTTGAAATATGAGCCGCATGTTTCTAGTGGACGGCAGGTTACGTTTCCTACAGGCACTAAAATAAACATTGAAGACATTAAATTTTTAAGCGGGGGTGGGGGTACTAACACCGCGGCCACGTTTGCGCTGCAGGGGCTTAAAACGGCTTACTGTGGCGTGATTGGAAACGACATTGCCGGCAAACAGATTGTGGCGGAATTGAAGGGATTGAAAGTGAACACCAGCCTGGTCCAAATTACCAAAGAAAAGGCTACCAATCACTCCATTGTCATTTCCAGCCCAGACGAAGACAAAACGGTGTTTGCTTATCGTGGCGCTGCGGAATTAATGGGGAGCGACCAGGTGCCCTGGAAAAAACTGAAGGCTAGGTGGCTGTATCTCGCCCCCCTAAGCGGTTTATTGTGCGACACATTTGAAGAGATTGTGGGTTTTGCAAAAAATCAGGGTATGAAGGTGGCGGCTAATCCAGGTACTACGCAACTGGCCCTGCATAATTTTGAAGATATTGTTAAAAGGGTGGATATATTATTTTTAAACCAGGAGGAAGCCAGTTTTTTGACCAAGATTGCCTATGAACAGGAAAAAGAAATTTTCAAGAAAATCCAGGAAATGCACGGTGGTATTACGGTGATGACTAAAGGCGGAGAAGGGGTGGTGGTTTCTGACGGGCAATATTTGTATTCGGCTGTGCCTCCGGCGAATCGGGTGGTGGTGGATACTACCGGGGCAGGGGATTCGTTTGCCTCGGGATTTTTGTCCGAATACATCAGGGGTGGCGGAAACATTGAAAGCGCGGTACAATTCGGCATGGGAAATTCGGTGGCCAATTTGGCCATCATGGGTGCCAAAACGGGCCTCTTGAAAAAGGGACAACCATTTGAAAGGGTGGAAGTAAAAAAAGAACTAATCATATGAAAACGTTAAAACATTATTTTAAAAAAGCGCACAAGGAACACTGGGCCATTCCACAGTTTAATTTTTCTGACTGGTCGCAGGTGAAGGGAATTGTGGCCGCGGCGCAAGCCTTAAAAAGCCCGATTATTTTAGGGACATCGGAAGGCGAAAGTAAATTTGTGGGATTAGAAGAAGCGGTGGCTATGCGAAACGCACTGCGGAAAAAAACGGGGTTGCCTATTTTTTTGAATTTGGACCACGGAAAATCGTTTGAGTATTTGAAAGAGGCTATTGCGGTCGGTTACGACATGGTGCATTTTGATGGCTCAAAACTACCGCTGGATGAAAATATAAAAATTTCTAAAAAAGTGGTGGCCGCGGCAAAACGCAAAGGAATTGTGGTTGAAGGTGAAGTGGGAAAGATTGGCACGGATGGCAGTCGCATTTACGAAGAAAAATTTGAAATAAAAGAAGGTGAATTAACCGATCCAAAAGAGGCGGAATTGTATATGAAAAAAACCGGGGTGACGGTGTTAGCTATTTCTGTAGGAACGTTTCATGGCATGGATTCAGCGGGGCATTCGCCGCATATTCGCATGGATAGGCTGCGGGAGGTGCATAGGCTGGTGCAGGTGCCGTTAGTGCTGCATGGAGGGTCTGGCACGCCCGAGGCTGATGTCAAAGAGGCTATTCGTCTTGGAATTGGAAAAACGAATGTGAATACGGAAACGCGCCTGGCATTTTCTTCCACGCTTCGTAAAAAACTGGAAATTGATAAGGATGAAATTGTGCCGTACAAATATTTACCTGAAGCGATTGCGGCGGTACAGGCAGTGGCGGAGAAGTATATAAAGCTTTTGGGTTCTGAAGGGAAAATCTAACAAGTATTTACATTCTAGCGTTATTATAGTAATATCCTCATTATAGAAATGGCTACGCCATTTATATATTTAATCGTGCGGTCGGCATATGAAATGCGTTTCTTATGCCTCCCTTACTCATAAATATGATTTCACTAAACGTAAAACCAAGAAAAGAGTTTGGCAAAAAAACCGGCGAAGGTCGCTTTAACGGGATAATCCCAGCGGTAGTGTATGGACCTGGCGTGGAAAATGCCAACCTTTGGGTTGAGGAAAAAGAATTTATTAAGGTATTCCGGAAAGCCGGCGAAAGTTCTTTGATTGAAATTATTATTGATGATACCAAAGAAAAACGGCCAGTGTTGATTAACGATATCCAAAAAGATCCGGTTACTGATAAAATAATCCACGTTGATTTTTTCCAGGCTTCACTGAAAGAAGAGGTTACGGTTGCCATCCAGTTGGTGTTTGAAGGAGAAGCGCCGGCGGAAAAAGAATTGGGCGGAACGCTTAATAAAAACTTCCTGGAAATTGAAGTAAAGGCCTTGCCACAAAATTTGCCGCACGAAATTCGGGTTGATATTACCGGTTTGAAAACTTTTGAAGACCATATTTTGGTCAAAGATTTGAAAATTCCGGCTAATGTGGAAATTTTGAAAAATCCGGATGAAATTGTGGCTGCCGTCTTGCCAGCTCAAAATGTAGAAGAGGAATTGGCTAAAGAGATTACCGAAAATATTGAAGACATTGAAAAGGTAGAGAAAGAAAAGAAGGAAGATGTGGTGATTGAAGAGCCGAAAGAAAAAAAGGAAGCCGCCCAATAAATTGGGCGAGCCTCGCCCAGCGGGGCGGGAAAAAAAATAGTGACAAAAGCCCCTCTTGCGGGGGTTTTTTGTTTGGGATACAATTAACGTATAAACCATTTGACTAAATGGATGTTGTTACTATGAAAAAAATTATAAAATTATTGGTGTTTTCGCTTATCTTTGCTGTGCTGCCAGCGCTTGCGACGGCCGAAGATATGGAGGCCACATGCGCACAAGTCTCTTCTTCACAAAACAGTTGCCAGGCTCTAAGTACCACCGAGTGCCAGGCGCTGCTGCAAAAATGTGCCAATTATTATGATGCCGAGTCCGCTGCCATTGCCAAAGATTTAAGTAAAACGGCCGCCCAGAAAAATACGCTCCAGAACCAGGTTTCAGGTTTGAAGAAGAAAATCACCGGATTGGAATATCAGATCAATCAGGGCACGCTCATGGTAAAAGATTTGACCATTAAAATAAACGATACTCAAAATTCAATCAATAAAACATCTGATAGTATAGGAGATTCGCAGCAACAAATTATCGCCATTTTGCGCTCCATGTATGAGGAAGACCAAAAGCCTTCGTTTATGGTATTGCTGGATGGAAATTTATCAGATTTTTTTAGTAATGTGGCCTATTTGGAAAGTTTAAACGCCAAAGTTAGCAGTCTTTTGGAAAGCACCACCAATTTGAAGGCGTATTTGGAAAACCAGAAAATAAAAATTGATAACGAAAAAGGCCAGGTCCAAAAAACCATTAAAATCCAAAGTATCCAGAAAAAAGAGAACGAGCAAAATAAAAAGCAGCAGGAAAGCTATTTAAAGCTTACCGAGGCCCAATATCAGCAACAGCAAAAAGACAAAGCCGAGGTTGACAAAAATGCAGCTTCTATTAAAGCGCGTATTTTTGATCTGATTGGTGTTTCCAAAGCCCCTACGTTTGGTGAGGCGCTTGAAATTGCCAAATATGTTTCCAGTGTTACGGGTGTTCGGCCGGCACTTTTACTCGCCATTTTAACACAGGAATCTAATCTTGGACGCAATGTGGGCCAGTGTTATATCACCGATTACGCCACGGGAAGTGGCACTAATTTACAGGGAACCGTTGCTAAACAGCGCGTAATGAGTCCGAAAAGTACCGCAAGTTTTATTGAACTTACTGAAAGCCTGGGCATGCAGCCAAATAAAACTCCGGTTTCCTGTTGGATTCCGTTATATTCCGGGGGCGCGCCGTATGGGTGGGGAGGCGCCATGGGGCCGGCCCAATTTATTGCTTCAACATGGAATTTGTACAAAGGAAAAGTGACTGATATTGTCGGGACCACGGCCAACCCATGGAATATCCGGCACGCATTTTTGGCTTCGGGATTATTATTGAAAGACAATGGCGCATTAAGCAGTGAGTCAGCCGCCGCCGCCAAATATTACTGCGGGGGAAACTATACCCGGGGCGAATGTAAAGCTTATGCTAATTCCGTTCTGCGTTATGCTAACGGATATGAAACGGATATCAAGGCAATCGGAGGATAAACGCCATTTGACCATTATCAATACTATGGTATACTTAACATGTGCCAATCTTCACTATCTTTCAAGGAGCTGGTATGCAAGATATTGAGTCGTTGGGCTTGTTCATTGTTATTCATTTAGGAGTATCTGTCGGCGTCGCCGTCTTTGTGGCGGTTTTTTGGAAAGACCGTCGTAAAGTTCGGGGCGAGCCCGAACGCGTTAAGCAGCGCGATACGCTATAACCAAAAAGCCAGGTACCATTTTCGGCACCTGGCAAAGCCAGGTATTGTATAGTACCTGGCTTGTTTTTTTATACGGTTTTCTTATTCTCTTCTTCCCACTTTTTGAATGCTTTCATGATCGGTTCCATATTTCCTTCTATAATATCTTCCAGGTTATGCCAGGATTTTTCTATTCGGTGATCAGTAATACGGTTTTGAGGGAAGTTATAGGTACGGGTTTTTTCGCTGCGCTTAGCCCAGCCGATTTGTTGGCGGCGTTCTTCGGTTAAGCTGGACATATCGCGTTCTTCTTGCGCGGCTAAAATGCGGGCGGCCAATACTCCCATGGCGTTTTCTTTATTTTGGTGCTGGCTACGTTCGGACTGGGAAGTAACTACTACTCCCGTAGGCAAGTGGGTAATTCTGATAGCAGACTCTGTCTTGTTAACGTGTTGTCCACCAGCACCCGAAGAGCGATACGTGTCTATTCTCAAATCAGCCGGATTAATGACCAGTTCTACGCGCTTTGGTTTGTTGAGCACGGCAATAGTAATGGTGGAGGTGTGTACGCGCCCCTGTTTTTCTGTTTTAGGGATGCGCTGCACCCGGTGCACTCCGCTTTCATATTGCATGGCGCTATAGGCGCCAGCGCCGCTTAACTCAAACACAATTTCTTTATATCCGCCCACGTCTGATATATTGGAATCCAATACTTTTTGCCCCCAGCCTTGCGAGGTGGCAAATTTTGAATACATTCGATATAAATCCCGCGCAAAAAGCCCGGCTTCGTCTCCCCCGGTGCCGGCTCGGATTTCTATAATGACAGATTGCTTTTCAGATTTTTCCTGGTTTTGATATTCTTGATAATCCATGGAAATAGTGTACCATAACCTACATGCCCTTGCAATTATGCTAAATGCTTGCTATTATTTTATTTATCAATTACCATATACATTATGAAGACTGATTTACATCCAAAATATTTCTCCAAAGCTTCTGTTACCTGCGCCTGCGGTAACAAGTTTTTTGTTGGTTCTACTAAAGAATTCATAGAAACTGAAATTTGCGCCAAGTGCCATCCGTTTTATACGGGTACTGAAAAAGTATTGGATACGCTAGGCAGGGTGCAGAAATTTAAAGACCGGGTTTCAAAAAAATCGGAAGCGCCAAAGAAAAAAGAGAAAAAAGTAAAAGAACGAAAAACTAAATAACGCGATACTAATCTACGAATGACACCCGAATCTACGAATAAAACTAATTTGAACGTTGAAGACATGCAAACAGCAGGGCTTCATTTTGGGCACAATGTTTCACGCTTGCACCCGAAAATGAAACAATATGTTGCGGGTACCAAAAATAATGTGCACGTGTTTGATTTGGAAAAAACAGCCAAAGAATTTGACCGGGCGCTAAAATTTATTGCCAAGTTGGCGGCGGAAGGAAAAACAATATTGTTTGTGGGAACAAAAATCCAAATAAAGGGGGTCACTGCGTTGGCGGCACAGGAAAGTGCTATGCCATATGTCACCGAGCGGTGGCTAGGCGGAACGTTTACGAACTTTGAAACCATTTCAAAGCGGGTGGCACACTATAAAGATTTGGAACATAAAAAAGCCAATGGTGAGCTGGCAAAGTATACTAAAAAAGAACAGCTATTATTCGGAAAAGAAATCGAATCACTGAAAAAGAAATTTGAAGGTGTGAAACAAATGGTCAAGTTACCCGAAGCTGTATTTATTTTGGATGTTAAAAAAGATATGGCTTGCGCCCTGGAAGCAAAGCGCAAAGGTATTACCATTATCGGCGTGACTGATACTAATATTGACCCAAGTATTGTGAACTATCCGATCCCTGCTAATGATGACGCTATTTCTTCTATTGCCTATATTTTAGAAAAAGTACGGGAAACTATTCAAACGAGCAAATAATGATCTCTATTGAGCAAATCAAACAATTGCGCGAAGAAACTGGCGCCTCGCCGGTGAAGATTAAAAAAGCCCTGGAAGAGTCCGGGGAGGATGTGGTAAAGGCAAAAGAACTCTTGAAAACTTGGGGGGCGGTAAAAGCCGGTGAAAAGGGGGACAGGGAAACGAATGACGGCCTGATTGATGTATATATCCACCCAAATGCAAAGTCCGGCGTGTTGTTGGATATCCGATGTGAAACCGATTTTGTGGCAAAAAACCCTGATTTTAAAAACTTGGCCCACGAAATTTGTTTGCATATCGCAGCCATGAACCCGGAAAGTGTTGAAGTATTGTTGGTAGAGCCGTGGGTGAAAGATGGTGCAAAAACCATCAAAAATTTGGTTGAGGAAACGGTTGCCAAGATTGGGGAAAATATTGAAATACGCCAGTTTGTAAGATACGAAATTTAACCTATGTTGCAATTAATCGCTTTTATTATTTTCATTATTTCGTTTTCCGGTATTGTTGTTATGTTGTATAAAAAAGCGCCGGTGGTAGCAACCTTGCCAAAAAACGGTTCGGCTGAATTTAAAAAACATGAATTGCTAGCCCGGGCCGAAAATAAGATAAAGGATTTTCATTTCCATTTTTTCTCAAAACAAATGCTGGCCCACCGTGTGCTTTCTTTTATTAAAATATGGACCCTGAAAGCCGAAACCAAAATTGACCACTTATTACACGGCATCCGCAAGAACGCGCAAGAGATAGAGAAAAAGACAAAGCGAAGAAAATAATCCGCGCCGGTGTAGCTCAGCGGCAGAGCAACTGTTTTGTAAACAGTAGGTCGTGGGTTCAAATCCCTCCACCGGCTCAAGGGGTATTGACATTGGTTTTATTTCGACTAGAATAGGAGTTGCGCATTAGAATTAAATTAAAAACAAGCCACGCATTTTTAAACCTGAAAAGTTTTAAGAATATCCGCGGAAATATTTTACTCATAAAATATTTCCGCGGGTGTTTTTTTCACTCGCCGTGCCAGACATAATTTTGGCCCGTTGAAAGTGAACATTAATAATTTCATACAGTATCCCAATATTAGATTAACCATCCTAATGATTGGGGAAAGGTAAGTAACAGGTGAAAACCTAGCACTCATTTTTGCACATAAATCAAGAGATATTTCATCTCCTGAATTTTCATGGAAAAGAAGTGTGTCGCGGCCAAGTAATTGGTATTTCAAAAACATGCATCAACCCTGATGTTTGCGAAATCCGTTTGGGAGAGCGGTGCGACACACTTCTCCTTTTTTATTTTTATGTCTAAAAATGAGTGCTCGGAAAATAACTTGTTTAAATTAGTTTTTGAAAGTTGTTTCGAATAAGTTTGACAGATACTTTAATCTGTCGTCAATTTAGAGAGTTTGATCCTAGCTCAGGGTGAACGCTGGAAATGTGGATACGGGCATGCAAGTCAAGGGGCCGCAAGGCACCGGCGAACGGCTTAGTAACACGTGGATACATACCGCAAAGTGGGGCACAGCTCGTCGAAAGACGGGGTAATTTCCCATAGTCCCGCAAGGGTAAAGGCGCAAGCCGCTTTGTGAATGGTCCGCGGCCTATCAGTTAGTTGGCGGGGTAAAAGCCCACCAAGACGATGACGGGTAGGGGGCGTGAGAGCGCGACCCCCAAGAATGGCACTGCGACACGGGCCATACTCCTACGGGAGGCTGCAGTCGAGAATCTTCCACAATGGACGAAAGTCTGATGGAGCGACATTTCGTGAAGGATGAAGCCCTTCGGGGTGTAAACTTCTTTTATCTGGGAGCAAATTAATGAGAGTACCAGATGAATAAGGGGATCCTAATTCTGTGCCAGCAGGAGCGGTAATACAG
>CAYZAV010000003.1:0-48638 GCA_964475855.1 uncultured Candidatus Saccharibacteria bacterium
GGGCGGGCGGGCAATTTATACGTGCGAATTTTTGTCAAAAAACATCCATTGTTTATGCGCAAGGGCGATGACATTTATTTGACCCATGAGATTTCGTATTCCCAAGCGGTGCTGGGCGACAACGTTGAAATGCCAACGTTAGATAAGTCGCCTTCGCATGAAGCTTCGGCGGACCGAAGAAAACATATCATCGTAACTGTTCCAGCAGGTACCGAAAGTGGCAAGATTTTACGTATCAGCGAAAAGGGAATTCCGCACTACGGCATGCGCGGACGGGGGAATATGTATGTAGAACTGATTATCAAAACGCCAAAAAAAGTAAGCCGCGAACAAAAGAAATTATTGGAGCAATTAAGGGAAGAGGGGCTTTAGAAACCCTCTGAAAGTATAAAATAAAAATCCCCACTAGATTATCTGACGGGGATTATTGGAACTACGAAATTTCGCGGCTGATTTTCTTAATGAGCGCCTCACGGGTAAGCCGGACAACAAAGCCATTTTGCAATGTGATATCATGCGTCGTGTGGTGTGGACGTTCTTTAAGAACCAATGTTTCGCCGCCTCGGCGCAGTATTTCACACAGATGCTCATAGTCCCTGGTGGGCGCAACGGGATAAATTTCCACATGATGAAAACCAAATTCATCATACTTCTTTAAAGGACTGTACTCTGAAAGTTCTACAAATTTAAAGCCGTACGTACCAACAATAAGCGGCTTATGCAACTTCACGTAAGCGATGCGGCGTCCAGAAATCCATTCCTGGAAAGAATAGATTCCCACATTCTTTGCTTCAAGGAGTTCCCTGAAAAATTCATACTTGCCAAGAGAGCACTTGTAGCAAATGTGGTCTGCGGCGGCATAATCACGAAGAGAGTGTTTTTCCAAAAATGCCTGGACACAGGGGCTTTGTTCCTCTGCCAATTGCATAAACTCCGAAAAATTCTTGATCATGCTAGAGGCCTTTCGTAAATAGAGAAGTTAAACCAAAGAAGAGCTGGGATAAGATTATCCCGAATTTTTAAAGGAGTCAACAATTTACAAAATTATTTTTATCGTGTAATATATTTTATAAGCCCCTATAGCTCAACGGCAGAGCAGTTGCCTTTTAAGCAATTGGTTCCAGGTTCGAATCCTGGTGGGGGCACAAGTAAATTAAGACCACCCCTTTTTGGGTGGTTTTAATTTACTTGAGTCCTTAACACAGGATTCGAACCTGAGGATGGGTCGGTAAGGGAGCTGTAGCGAACACTTAGGTCTATTTTTGCGCACAAAAGTAGAGCATGCATTATCTTTTCCCGTGTAGGAAAACAGTGCCGAGAGCGGAGCGAACGGACACGTTAGAAACCGAGCCTGCCTGCCGTTAGGCAGGGGTTTCTAAGGAGGAGCGAAGCGACGACTGGTTCTAGCAAAGGGGAATCCTGCCGCCCATGAAATTGGGCGAGCCTCGCCTATTGGCGGGGTGGGGGCACACTTCGACTTCGCTCAGTGCAAGCGAATCTATTTACACTGCATCATAATTATGGTAAAGTGTTTTTAGTTTCGAAAACCAATACAGCAAAAAGAAAGGTGGATTTCAATGAGCAACTTCGGTTACGTGGTCGAAATTGTTGTTTCCGAAACTCATCGGGATTATTTCGGACCATTCCCACTTACGGGGTGCGGACCATTTGCTACGGGAGCCGAAAGCAGTAACCCGAAAATTTCGGCGGGAGCCTGACTTCGCGATCAAGGCTATCGCGATACGGATGATGAATGCCCTTCGCCATTTCGCTGTTCGTACGTGTTTGTTAAGCTCAACCGCCAAGGGCAAAAAGAGTTCGCCTACATCCGAGAAGTAACTCATCCGTCATAATTTTGTTCCAGGGCGCCGCAAGTCAATTTGACCCGGCGCCTATTTTTTTTACTGTGTTATGCATTTTTGTAATTCCTCCCACCCTCTTAATTCCTTAATCAACTGGTTCCAATCGCGTAGCCCGTGGGGGCACACCAAAACGTTGACATTTAAAAAATTCTAAGGTATCTTATGTATACTTTCGTGCTTTCAAAACCATGGCCCTACGAGGAGGTTTACATGTTAGATAAAGTCACTTTTGGGAAATTGATGAAAACTAAACTTTCCCGCCTCGAAGTTGAGATTCCTCTGACAGTAGTACCGCTCGGGGCGCTACTGAACTATGGAATCGAAGAGGGATTTGACGCAATTGCCCTACATTTAGCCATGTTCTTTAAAAAGTCCGCAATGGCCACTATCAAGAAGCAATACGCTAAGAAACTACAGAAAATCAAGAAGTTTCATCGCAACGACAAGCTCCTAGGCGCCATGACGAAAGACGAGTACAATGGAAGAGGAAATCTCTTCTACATCAAAACAAACTCGTACGATTCTAATAGGGGCGCGCGCCTTATTGCGGAGCAACGACGGATCGTCCAAGAGGTTCTCGGTGACGATAAGGAACAGTCCTGCATCAAGCGAGACATCCTTGATGATTTGGATTGGAAGGAAAGAAGACTAGACTACGCACAAGCAACTCTCCTATCGTGAACTACGCAGTTCACCTCATTCCAGGGACGAGATGCCACTACAAAACTCAGACCGCACGGTTCGCCCTGCGGTTTTTATTTTATCAAACTTTTCAGTTCCTCCCACGATCTCAACTCTTCCACTAACCGGTTCCAATCGATTGGGGATTGGGGCACACACATATATTGACATCATACATATATTATATTATGATGTTTTTAGTTGCATTGACATAAAGAATATGGACAGCTACTTATAACCGGGAGAAATCCCAAGGAGAAGTCAGATGAAGAAGCTGCAAAGCTGGAAAGACCTCAAAAAGGGCGGGGTCTACAACCAGGTCTACGTCGGAGACAATGAGGCTTATGCCAAAGTGAATGGCAAGCAGACTTTCATTGTCATCGAGACAACGCCCGCGCTCAAAACCGAAACATTGTTCGATGAGTTCGGTTCAGTTTACTCAGATGAGCTTAGGAGTCCAACAGCAACTTATCCAAAGGACCCGGAACTTGCCTTCAAGGATGTTGAACTCTTTGAGCCTAAGGACAAAAGTGAGTGGTTCATTAAGTCAGTTAAGATAACCTCGCTCGCGGCGGCCTTAAAGGCAAACCTCATAAAGATGGAAGACATCAAAGACAGCAGAATGAGGTCAAGCTGGTTCACCCCGTTTTTCGGTCCTAAGCGAGAACTTCTGGGCGTCTACCATAGCTTCTCGATTGAAGGCACCCTAGAAAACCCGCTATTGCAGAGCGTCTTCGTTATCTGGAAGACATGGGATGCTCTGTACGCCGATTTCGCCCAATACGGAGTGGACGTCAAATCTTGAAGATAGCCTCGGCGCCTCTTCAAAAAGTTAGCATACGTGCACGACCCTCGGGTACGGCACTTTTTTATTTCACAAAACTCAATGCGTTCATTTCCTGCTTCATTTTACTCCAATCAAGCGTTCTGAATGTGTCCACAATAGGGCACACAAAAAAAGTTCCAATTTCTTGGAACTTTTTTTGGCCACCAGGCTTCGAATCGGAGACGTTAGAAACCTACAATCCTTACTAGTTAGTAATAAATGAAGATTGTACGGTTACACTTACGTTTCCTGAAGCATCCTGAGCTTCAAGGATGTAGTAGTATTTAGTACCGCCTTGCAAATTATTCACGGTAACGCTTTGATTTGACTGTGAATTCAGGGCCATCATGGTTGAGCCGCCGGTTATGGAAGGCTCGCTAAAGTTACCGATTGCCTCTGAAATTCCAAGCGGGCTGGTGCTGTAATATACTTTGCCGCCGGCAAGTTCGGTAGTGGTCCAGGCAAAGGTGGCGCTGGTGTTGGATTTTTGCACTGAAATATTGTAGATAGTCGGTGCATATACATCAATGCCATAGCCTTTTGCGATTACGCTATTCATTCTTGAAAGCGTCATAGGGCCAACATTTCCCACCATAGGAATGCCATAGTTTACTTGAAATTGCATGACTGCGGCGCGGGTAAGCATGCCATAGTATCCGGTCACCCTGTCATCTGCGTATATATTGCGGTCTGAGGCAAGAAATAGCTGCAAATTAGTGACATTGCTTCCCCTTGATCCTACACTCATTTGGCTACTAATCGGGGCGAATGTGGCGGCGTGTACGGGATTGGCAAGCAAAGCCATTCCTACCAATAATAGAAATGATGTGACAAAGAATACCACATAACCATAGTCAACTTTTTCCAATGGGATTATTTTGTTCATAATTTTATATTCTCTGAATTATATACTTGCAAAATTTATTTTGCCGGAGTTGTTGGCGGCGTTGTTGCGGGAGGAATGGTAACATTTATATTAGTGCTACCGGGATTTTGGTTAAAATTATTTCGTATCATTGGCAGGCCATAGATGAAAAATAGTGCAGCACCACCCAAAATTACTACTATCAAAATAACGGCTACCACTAAATTAGAACCTGAATCTTCTGTGCTACCCGGATTGTTGATTACTGTTGGCATATTTTTTTGAGAATTTAATTATATATACTGCTTATTTCTTGGTAGTGAATGTTACGATATCGCCATCAACGGTACCGTATTGATTTTTTGCCACTACTTTAAAATAATATTTTGTATTACTTTGAAGATCTTCAATCGTTGCCGATACATTAACTATAGAATTACCGCTATCCAATGACTGTTCTGGAGTTTTTACGGCTACAATATTGGACAATAAGGAATTTTTGCTATATTCGAACCAATAGGTTGTCGCAACTCCTTTTGGATTTACGGTGGCGTTTAACTTGGCTGAAGCATCAGTCACAGCTGTGGCTACGGTAGTGTTAACCATTGGGGCTGTCGCTGCGCCTGGACCCTTAGTTGTAAGGTTTAAGATTTGACCATTAATGGTTCCAAATTGATTTTGAGCGTTTAGGCGGAAGTAGTATTTGGTGAGTGGTTGCAGGCTTGAAACTGAAATTGAAACAAGCTTTGAGGCATCATCACTACCAGCTGATTGAGATGCAGTAACCATGCCAAATTCGGAAGTTGAACCATATTCAAACCAAAACGTGGTTTCTGAACCATTTGGATTGATGCGCCCGTTAAGATTCGTTGTCGTTCTTTCAATATTTGTTGCGGCAACAGTGTTTGTAGTTGGAGCGGTTCCCGTAGGAGCTGGGGTAGCATTGGTTTTAAAACTATAGGTTGCCCCGTTTACCGATCCAAAAGTATTTTGAGCCACTAATCTAAAATAATAATTTGTGTTGCTAAGAAGACCGGTAATATAAGCGGGAGTATACAGCGCAACATATCCTGAACCAACTGAATAGCCGGTTGTATTTGAACCTAATGCCGATGTTTGTCCATACTCATACCAATAGGTTGTTGGGGCGCCGTTTGGGCTTACCACACCCTTTACCACTACCGTTGAAATGTAGGGAGCAGTAGTTGAATCGGTTTGCACAGCAGGCAGACCGGCTTGCCTTCCGGTTGTCACGTTAGTATTTGAAGCTGTTGATCCATCTTCAGTATTTTGGATAGCAACTTGAGGGGTTTGATTCGCATTCCAAACCGCATAACCAATCCCTCCTAAAATTAGCAATCCTATGACCGTGAGCACAATGATATAATTTTTATTCATCATTTTTGTATTTTTTAATATTTAATATTTTAAAGGACCTTTATATAATAACCCTTAATCTTACGTTTGTAATAATAAACCATTCATCATGAACAGTATGTGAACGATGTGTTCTTGGGCTTACCATCTTCGGCAATAAAATAACCCCCTATATGGGGGTTATTAAAATATGCGAAACATATTGAAAAAAATTTAATCTACTAAACCTTTACGCGTATGTATTTAATCTGTATCCAACGCCATGCACCGTTTCTATTAGCTTTATTGTCCTACCTTTATCTATTTTATTTCTCAATCTATTAATGAAAACATCCAGTACATTGCTAAAAGAATCATAGTTAAAGTCATATACGTTTCTCACCAAATCTTCGCGGGACAAGGCCACGCCAGGATTACGCATAAAATATTCTAAAATACGAAACTCCTTTAACGTTAATGTAATTTCCCTTCCAGCACGCGTAACTTTTTGCGTAGCAGGATTTAAAACAATATCCGATACTTTCAGTTCTACGGGCAAAGTTTTTTTGGGTCTTCTGGCTATGGCTCTGAGGCGAGAAAAAAGTTCTTTAAATTCAAAAGGTTTTACCAAATAATCATCAGCTCCGGCATCGAAGAGGGATACTTTGCTTTCCAGGTCATTATTGACCGTTAAAATTAATACCGGGGTATCTATATTCATTTTCCGTATCTCTTGGCATATTTGTAATCCACCTTTGCTGGGCAACATAAGATCCAGCATGATTAAATCATATTCTTGTGAGGTTGATTGAATACGGCTCAAAGCTTTCTCCCCATCGGATACATGATCCACGGCATAGCCTTCAGCCTCTAAACTATCCTTAATTACCTTGGCCAATGCTTCTTCGTCTTCTACAATAAGTATTCTCATAATTATGAATATTTTTATTCCGACCGCACGATTAATTATATGCTTTGCTGGATACTATTTAATGCTTAGCTTCTTGGATCGTTTTATGCCACGCAATGGAATGGTAAAATAAAAAATCGTACCTTCTTTTTCCTTGGACTGAAACCACACCTCGCCCCCCATATGATCTATAATTAACTTAACAATATAAAGTCCGAGGCCCGTACCGTCAGTATCCTTACTGCGTGCATTATCGGATCTGAAAAATTTAGTAAAAATCTTATTTTGCGAATCTATGGGAATGCCGCATCCATTATCAGATACGCTGATTAATAAACTGTTTTCTTTTATAATATTATCTTTGACTTTTTCGTCTTTTTTTACTTCTCTGCTTTTTACCGATATGGTGCCGCCTGTAAAAGTATATTTTATGGAATTGGAAAGTAAATTAGAAAAAACCATAGTAAGTAATAACTTATCAATAAGTATAATGTGTTTTAATTGATGATATTCTTGAATAAGGTAATATTTTTTCCTTTTACACCTGTCTGGAATTCGTCAATACCATTTTTTAAAAAAGCAATAACATCTACTGGCGTCACCTCCATAGAAAAAATGCCCATCTCTATACGGGAGATATTAAGTAACGTATCTATAATATCCACAATGCGCTGGTTGGCATTGGAAATTTCAATAATGTATTCTTTTTGTTTTGGTGCAATAAACTCACCACCGCCTTTTAGTAACATCTCTGCATATAAACTGATAATGGTCGCAGGGGTCTTAAGCTGGTGAGAGGCAACTGATATGAATTCGCTTTTCGCTTTATCAGTTTCTTTTTCCTTGGTGATATCCCTGAAAACAATCACACAACCAATCAATATTCCATGAACATATCTTATCGGCTCGGCCGAATCAGCCACAGAAATCTTCAAACCGTCTTTTCTAAGTAATAAGGTGTTATCGGCCATGGTAGTTTTTTGGCCTGTTTCCATAGCTTGGGCAATAAAATCTTCACTCGGTTTATTATCTATTTCCCTTACGAATTTTATTACCTGATTATAGTGTCTCCCAATAACTTCTTTAGCGGAAAAACCCGTCATTTCTACTGCCTTACGGTTAAACAAAATTACTGTGCCATTCTTATCACAGGCCATCACAGCATCTCCAATAGAAGCTAATATCGCCTTTTGCTTGGCAATAGTTATGGCAAGCTCTTCGGCCTTGAGGCGAAGGTTCTCTGCTGTTACCGTCAACTTTAGTCTGATGCTTTCTTTTTCCTTGGCAATCACGGCAAGCTGTTCAGCTTTTAAGCGAAGACTCTTTGCCGTTATTTCTAATTTGCGCCGTACAATTTCCTTTTCTCTGGCTAAAACTTTGAGCTTTAGAATTGCTCTATCAGATTTGGAAATAATAGTTTTTTCTTTCATATATTTAATCTAGTTGGAGTATGGCAATCACCATGGATTAATAATACGCCTTTAATCATGAACAAATTATGAACCTAAATATCGCTACCCCTTAATGATGCATAGGCATTGTAAGCATACCTCTATAATCAACATAATAGTATAGTGCCATTCGAATTTCTCCCACTTGGATTATTAATAACTATTACTCCAAAGCTTTCATTTTATTGAAAAAAACCAGGAAAAAGGGTAGTATTTTGAATAGGGGCCCATAGTAAATCGGCATTACGCGTCCATGGCATGGACGAGGGCCGGGTTCGATTCCCGGTGGGTCCACATCGTTAGTGTTTTGCATCGAAAAGTCGTTAAAAAGCCTGAAAATAGAGCTAATTCTGTCAGTTCGATAACCTGTAATTTGATTGTAGGGCAATTTTTCTCCAAAAATGAAGAAGAAAAGTCGGTGTTGTTGGAACACATCCATTGCTTGCCACGTAAAATAGGGATTTTTCAACAGTCCAATGGCTTTGCCAAGTGCGGTTCGATAAGGAATTTGAAAGTCAGTTTTGGTAATAGATTCTGTGCCCAGCTCATCCAATTTAATAGCCACGTCATCGAGTTGCGTTTCATAGACGCTTTTTATTTGTGCAGATTTAGCCCCAATAATGAGATTTGTGAGTTGGGTGGCCTTGTCTTCAAGTTGCTTACGTTCTTTTGCTCTACCAGCCTCTAGTGCCTTCACAGACTGCATTTCTTGCTCCCAAACACGTTCAAAAACCAGTTCCACCAATGAGCCAATCTCTGTTTTCAGAGTTGATTTCTGTAACAATGAAATAAACTGCGTTTCAATTTCAGATTTTGGAATAGACTTGCCATACTGCTCACACAACTTATTATGGCAGATGTAATAGCCAAATACCTTTTTAGACCATGCTGCTGTTAAGTGTTTGCCGCAATGGTCACAAACCACCAATCCCCGAACAGGAAAATCTGGTGTGATGTCCTGCCGAACTCTAACCATCATCTTTTCTTTTCGTAGCCAGCGTTGCAGATATTCAAACTTCTCCAGGCTGATGATGCCTTGGTGGTGTCCTAGTCTGCGTGTTACCTCCCATCGAGGACGAGAGTACTCAATGTACCCTGCATAAAACACATCAGAAAGCATTAAAGTCAGCCGATAGATATACTTATCAGCTTCTTGTCCTTTCCAAAACCCTTTTTCCAGTAAAAACTTGCAGACATCAATTTTACGGATGAATTTCTTGCTCAAAATCCCTTCAATGGCTTCCACAATCAAAGCACTTTCCGCATTTGGCTTTAGTATCTTGCCATGCAGTGCATCTTTATCAAACGAATAGCCTTTTTTGGTGCCAAACGTCCAGTAGCCAGCATCCATCCGTGCTCTCATTTTTTGGATTACTTGCCTGGCATTTTGTTTTCTTTCAAGTTGACCTTGTGCCGCAAACAAGGTTTCCAAAAACTCCCCCTCCTCACTATCGTTGAAATCAAAATTCAAGCAGTGAAGTAATACGTCCCTAGCCCTAAAAGCAATTCGTAATTTGATATGAAACTGCGTGTCTCGTGCAAAGCGTTTCAAATCATCAAATACCAATAGAAACTTCTTGTCTGGATTTGCATCAATATCAGCCAGCATTTGGCGCATTTCTGGCCTATTCATGAAGTCCCCACCACCACTAAAAGTTTCTGCATATGTTTTTTCGTGCGGCACATGAACTGATTCCAGATACTGGATACAGCGGCTTTCCTGACTCTCAAGCCCCGAACCTTCCATTTCTTGCTTTTTGGAACTAACCCTAGCATAAACCAACCCAATTCTGCCCTCGTAAGGATTGATACTAGCGATATTGGTTCTAGTGACTACTTGTCTTACATTATTGCTCATATTTTTGAAGTGCCGGTTTAATGATACTCCTGCAAAATGCTTCCAGATATTGCAGTCGCTTTACGATTTGCTTGTCGGCACTGGTGTTGTCACCCAATAACTGGCGATATTCACCAATGCTCACCAAGGTTGTGCCATTTTTTGGCATTGCCTCTGACAGTGTGATTCGTTCTACGATTACACCAACAATCAGCCATTCTGAAACGCAGATCGTTTCAAAGACTGATATTTGAAGAGGAATTAGTACAATTTGTTCTTCCATACTTTTAATAAAATTAATTAATATTGCCTAAACAAAAAGAAGCAGCGAGAAAAATTCTCACTGCTAGGTAGAGATTCGCTGCTTCTGTTTGAAGTCGACTTAAATTGGTTGTAGCTCCACCTAGCATCTTAAATATTACCTCAGTCCCAATGTTGGCTTGAAAATGGCTAAATAGATGCAGTCATCAAGTCATATCGCATTTGAAGTGGTGGAGTGGTCTGTTTACCTTCAAGGCTGAAAAAGTAGGAGGTTTGATAGCTTTTGAAACGGAGGACGAGTCAAAATAGACTTTTTGAGACTTTTTTAGTGATGGGGTAAAAAACCCCGAAACCCTTGACAGACACTCTGCATTATGCTATGATAAAGTAGTAGGCTCAAATACCTGCTTTTACCCTTATTTCGAGGGTAAAAATGCTCTTTTTCACACCTATTCCCTTGAAAGGAGAATAGTATGACATCACTTAGCCAAGAGCAGTTGATTAGCAAGTGGCTTGCTATTCTCAATGGCTGCAAAAGCGGCCAAAAGTTGAGCATACAACTCAAATTTCGTCCGGCGATCGAATGCATCTACAGGAAACACGGGCGAGTCTGGGAGGGTGATGGCGGCCATGCATATGTGCGAGTTCTCATTGATTACGGTAATCAATTTCGCCTTCTGCAAGGTTTCCAACATGAAGGTTATTGGCTGGATGAAATTCAGATGCTGGAGAAAATCGACTGAATTTCAACGCAGTTCAAAAACCACACTACGCAAACAAAATATGGGCGAATCACTAACAATGATTCGCCGCACACCAGAGTAATTTAGAAATAGATTTTTCTGGTGTGACTGACAGAAATTACAAGTTCTTTTTCTCTATTCCTTGAAAGGGAATACCATGCAAGCGCAAGCAAAGATTGACTTCACCAAGGCCCGCCAGGTTGCAAACAACATGGAGCGACCGATAAGGCTGAAGGTCAAGCAAGTTTTGGACTGGGTCGACCACATGCAAGAAAACAACAGCGACCCATTCGTCCCGGAGGTGATTCTGGAGGCCCTTATCATGGGCATCGAGATTGCCTCACCCGGCGATGAAATGCAAAGACTCCTCGCAGAGTTAAGGGGGCTAAAGACGCTCCTTACTCATCGGCGAAACGGAGCCTGAATCAAAGGGAAGTGTTTCCCAGAGCCCGCAGACGTAACTGTGGGCTTTTATCTTGCATAAAAATTGATATTTCTCACTAGAAAATGTTATAGTATGCTCATTGATAGACTTGGGTGTTAAAAATCCCGAAAATGCCTCAAACCCCCTATTCCTATACCATATATGTGTATAGGTGTTAGTCCATTTTGACTACAATAGTTAATTATTAGAGAGTGATTGTTGAAGCACAGGACTAGATTGGTAATAGTCCCAAAACCTTGAAAGATAGGTTTTAAGTGAGTTCAATCTTTTACTCATCATGTCCACATTACACGATTTGAAGGATTTCTGAGCCCGCGGATTGCGGAGCTTGGATTCTTTTCACCGATTTCGCCGAGCCAATTCCACGGTTTTTTGAACGAAACGGCAAGACCCCCCCACGATACGGCGGTTCGAGCCGACGGTTTTGAGAAATTGTTTCATTTCCACGAAAATGGTGGCTGTCCCCATTAACCTGATTTCATTTCTGAAAGACCCCTCTTTTTAACACAAACAGTTACCGTTGGACTTACCGCAGGTCATACTGATGTAAGTCTATGGTATGTGGTAAAAGGAGATTCAACCCTGCCCTTACAATATGACCCAGGTGAATTTAATGGGTATAAGTGGTTTAGCCTTGATGAAATTTTAGAAATTCCTATTGAAAAGCTTGACCCTCATCTTCACCGTTTTGTTAAAAAATTGGCGCCGGTTTCTAATTGATTTTAGTACTTGTTAATGATAGACTTGGCGATATGTTAAAAGTCGTTCATTAACAAGGAGAAAAAACATGCAAAAAGGCATTGATTGTATTGGTATCGCAGTAGCTTTCTTCTGCCACGACGGCAAGGGGAATGTTTTAATGTCCAAGAGGAGCAAGAATGCCCGTGATGAACACTGTAAGTGGGACATTGGTGCTGGCGGTATTGAGCTTGGTGACACGGTGGAAGAAACGCTAACCAACGAAATCAAACAAGAATACTGTGCCGACATTATCAAGTCAGAATTCATGGGTTATCGCACGGTATTTCGTGAACACAATGGTCAAAAGACTCACTGGATTATGTTAGACTTCAAAGTACAGATAGACCCAGCCCAGGCTAAAAACGGTGAACCCCACAAGTTTGATGACTTGCGATGGTTCCCATTCAACACCATGCCATCAGCCGAGGAGATGCACTCGCAAATCCCAAACTTCATCAAGAAAAATCAACAGTACCTCATGTAAAAAGGAGATTCTTATGCTCGGAAAAAGTAAGGTGGTCGCCATCTGTATCTCCCCCGTTGCTGGTGAACCCATGCAACGCGTCATGGAGGTTGAGGCAATCGCTGGTGAAGGCCTGAAAGGTGACTGATACTCCAGGGGCGAAGGTAGCTTCAATAAAGGCGCCCAAGGACGGCGACAGGTCACGCTCATCAACAGTATCTTCTTTGAGAGTTCTGGCTTTGACTACGATGAAAGCCGTCGCAACATTGTGGTCAAGAACGTCGAGCTGATGTGGCTTATTGGAAAGGAGTTCCAAATTGGCACTGCCAAGATGCGTGGCGTTAAATACTGCGACCCGTGCGAACGCCCAACCAAGCTCTCGGGCAAAGAAAAAAGCTTCAAGGAAGCATTCTTTGACCGTGGCGGTCTGGTTGCGGAGGTGATTGAGAGCGGAGTCATCAAGCAGGGGGACGATATTATCCTTCCGTCCAAGGGTTACTAAACCCAAAACAAGAAGCCGCCTCGTGGTAATACCACCTGGCGGCATTTTAATTAAATTTATTTAGGTCAAAATTTAAAAAAAATAAAAATCAGATTTTGGGAAATTAATTTTCTTAGAAAACCAGGAGTAGGGGAGTACCCCTCTCTAAATATGCCCTTTATTGAATGGAAAGACCTGATGACGGTATTTCCTCTGTACGGGGTTCGAAGTCGGGGGTGATACTGGCACCCCACCCTACGTTATAAGGTCATATTTAAAGGACTTTAACTCGTACCACGATTGCAATTCCCTTATAATTTGGTTAAAGTTAAATCCAGTAAGGTCCACATTTTTATATTTGAAAGATTTCGGAGCCCGCGGATTGCGGAGCTGGGATTCTTTTCATTGATTTCGTACAGCCAATTCCAGAAATAGGGACAGCCACCATTTCTCATTTTTCCCATTTTTTAAATGAAAAATAAAAGCGCTTGATTCAAATGAATGAACCAAGCGCATAGCTTATTATTGGGCTTACTAATTAGCCCTGGCGAGCCTGTTCGAGGGTTTCGAACGGCCCCTTGATGAAGTTTTCGTCCTGATGGAGTTTCAGTGCAGCTTCCTTGCGGTCGCGAGCCTGAGTAAAGCGAGTAGAAGTTCTCTGAAGACTTTCCCAGTCTTCGGGAGTATCCGCATCGGCGCAAATTTGGTCGCGCATGACCGTAACGCACCAGTATGGGAAAATCATCTCTTCCAGCGACTTGCCTTCCGTGAGCAGTTGCCGAATACGATCCACGTCGTACTGCTTGCCACCCTTGGGTGTCGAGTAGTACTGGCAGATTTTGTTGACTGACATAGCGTCGATGGGCCAGTCGCCGCAACGAATGTCGTCTTGGGTCTGTCGCGCTTTTGCGTCGGCATCAAGGACAACGATGTTTTCGGCGAAGACCGGCTCCACGTTCAGACCAGCCTTCTTGAAGATCGGGAACGCACGCTCCATGTGATAGAGGAGCGTGAGAATTCCGATCTTCTCGTTGCCGGTGAACATCGGGCGGCGCTTGAGCATGATCGCCAGAAACGCGGCGTTCTCTTCCGTAGTGGAGGAGAGCGTTTCGGCGAGAATTCTCTTGCTGTTGATATGCGGAGCACCAAGCCAGTCAACCAGCCTTTCCTTGATGACGGTCGCCTCGGATTTCCGATCGTAGTCGGAACCGGCGAACGCCTCGAAGGTGAAGACAGGTTTCTTTTGGGTCGGGTGCTGATTGTTGAAGATCTTGTTGTCGTCGTAGCGCACGCCGAAGTTGCTCCCACCCAGTACCATCAGGCGCGGAGCGATGCCCTTGTTGAGGATAATGACCGAAGCCATCGTCCTCATCAGAGTATGGGGAGCCAAATCGTACTTGCCATCCTTGTACATGACTTGCGAGCCGAGCTGACAAACGAGGTCATACTTTTGCACGGTGAAACCCTCCGATAAGTTGTGAATGGGCGATGATCAGGCCTCCTGATCAATGACTTATATAATAGCATTTAAATCTAATTAAGTCAACTTTTAGCGAAGCGACCACCCTTTTTATTGCAAAATCATTGACAAATTTACAATAAATTGGTAATATGTGGATTATCATACTATTCACAACATCTTATGAAAATATACGCATTATTGATTATGGTTGCTATCGCAAGCGTCCTACTAATAGCTATTCCCGGGCCAGCCAGCGCTGACACGGCTTACTGCACCTCAAACGCCACTAAGCAGTGTATCGGCAACATTGTGTATTGGTACAATTCCTGCGGAGCATTGGAAAGCATCGCCCAAAACTGTAATGTAACCGGCCAAGTATGCCAAAGCGCCCAGTGTGTCACCGTAAATAAGCCAAACCAGCCTGTGCAGCCAACCCAGCCAGCCGCGCCTGTTTATAATCACTATACCACCGCCTGCTACCAGAATAATTTATACTGGTACAATCAACAGGGTGCTGTGCAAGACATATTCAAAAACTGCAATGACAATAATTCCTGCACCAACGACAGTTGCGGTGTAAACCAGTGTGTTAACGCGTTGACTTGTGATGGCTCAACCTGCGCCGTAAATTCACCCGACTACATCGCGTATTGCCAAAATTCAGGAACGCCATCGACTATTAGCTCCGCGCCATTTGCTTCGCTGACCATTTCCTTGTTTGCCAAAAAAGAGGCTGACGTATTGCAGTGGTCAAAAACCATCAGTGCAACGGGCAGCGAAACTATGGCATTTATAATGGTGGTTAAAAATGCTTCTGCCGCCACCGCTAACAATGTAACCGTTAGAACCAACCTTCCCGCCGGTATTGCTTACGCTGGAAATTTAAACATAAACAACGCCGATGCCGCCGGAAATTTGGCAGCCGGAATTAACCTTGGAACATTTGCCGCCAAAGAATCAAAAATTATCACGTTTTCCGGAACCACCCAGCCACAGACTATCGCCGCCAATGTGGTCATCACCGCCACAGTAACCATAGACAATTCCATCCTCACCGACACTGATACCATAACCATCACAATACCCGCAGGCCAAAGCTCGATAACCACCACAACCACCAGCTCCGGCTTCATGGATTTCCTAAAAAAATGGTATGTCTGGCTGATTATCACCGCCGTTCTCGCCGTATTATTCGTCATCATTTTCCGAAGACTTTCTTCGAGCGTATAAACAAATAGGCGTTCTTTAACATCACCCAAGTACCCAGGAGACTTCCCATGAATGTCCGATGCATGCATTTCAACAAAGATTTCGGCTTTATCGCCCTGCAAACGGAAAGACCCGAAGAATGCTGGCTCATCCACAGCAAACTCCAGGGCAGGTTGGTGCTTTCCAAGTTGACTAACAGCGAGCAAGCATACCTATGCTTTGTCGACCTACAACAGAGTCCACTTCCAGAAACGTCGGAACTGGAACCGCTATCCCTTAAAGGTCGCATTTCTGAAACACTTTCGTACCTGATGTCGCCCATGGCCGAATTGTCACAAGGACAACCGGTCCTACTTGCGCCAAGCCGAAAAGGAAGTCCATCACTGTGTTTCCTACTAGAACCGCTCGAGAAAGATGTGGGCCACAATCCCACCGGACTGATCTGCGTGCGGGATGGTGAAGGAGATCACGCCGTTTTCGTGTTCTATTCCCGAAAACAAGGTCGGGGCATTTTAGACCGCCACTGCTGGCAGATGGATCCCGAACGTGTGGCTAAAGCCAAAGAGCGCATGGAAAAACTATTCCTTCCCGAAGAATCAGTCTCTTTGCAGGTCAGGATCTGCGACCCGATGGCAGCGTTCCTGAAACACGGCTACCTAATGACAAAACAAGGGTTTTAGCAAAATTTTTTGATACCATGCCCAGCCAAACCCGGCCGGGCTTTTTTATTTCCCCATTTTCAATACGCACATGGGTATGCGTATTGAAAACAACCCTTTCCCAAAGCGTTTTTTCGTGGTAAAATACTCAAATCATGGATAAAAAAGCTACCTTTTTTGAATTCACCAAGTACGATTTTACCCCCGGCCAACAGCGGGTTTTTTTCCATTACAAAACGGAGTTCGACGACGGGAACGTGGTAAATTGGACAGAAACGATTATATTGCCAAAACCTGTTGATCATATTCCGACCATACTTTTGGAAAGTTTACACATCATGCTTGGAATTTCGTATTGGAAATTTTACCCAAGTTTTATTGTGCGACAACCATACCAGCTTACCAAACCGCAGGCGAATTTCTGGAACACCGTCTACAAAAAGGGTCTCGGCGAATTTTTTTATCGCAACGCGCTCGACCCAAAAATCTCTCCCAAATTTTCTTTTGAAAATACCACGCAACCGATTCCAACTTCCAGCTCCAAGCTCCTAACTTCAAGCCTTGTAGGTATCGGGGGAGGGAAGGACTCAATTGTAACAGCAGAATTATTAAAAGAAGCAGGTTTTGATTTTGACAGTTTTTTTGTGGGGAACAAACCAGAGGAACCGGTTGTTGATGATGTTATAAAGCTAGTTGGTAAACCGGCGCTGAAAATCCAACGGAGGCTAGACCCGAAAGTGCACGAAAAACATGCCTACAATGGACATGTGCCCGTTTCGGCAATTTATGCGTTTTTGGGAATTTTATCATGCGTTTTATACGATTATAAATATTTCATTGTCAGCAACGAACATAGCAGTAATTTCGGAAATATTAAGTATAAAGGGCTGGATATCAACCATCAGTGGTCAAAATCCTTGGAATTTGAACTGTTATTTTCTGAGTATGTAAAAAATTATATCAGTCCGGATGTGGGATATTTTTCACTGCTGCGGCCATTATATGAAATCAGAATTGTAAAACTGTTTACCAAATATCCTAAATATTTCCGGCACTTTTCCAGCTGTAATAGAAATTTTACCTTGGCACACCGAAGCCTTGGCGAAGGCGGCACAGGCCGCTGGTGCGGGAACTGCGCCAAGTGCGTTTTTGCGTTCACTTTATTGTCTGCATTTTTAAGTAAAAAAGAATTACTGGGAATTTTTGGCCAAAATTTATACGCGCGAAAAGATTTACTACCCATATTCAAGGATATTTTAGGGCTGGGAACCATGAAACCATTTGACTGCGTGGGAACATTTGAAGAAGCCCAAACGGCGTTTTCTATGGCGAAGCAAAAATTCTTGAAGACGAAAATACACCCAGATGTTTTTACCACTGCCGCAGAAAATGTAGTGCCGGACCACTTGAAATTATTGGGTATGGAAACAGTTTTTATCAATCGTGCTGAAGGATTGGAGGGCGGTGTTGTAAAAAAGTTTTTAAAAAAACAGTATCCGAAGATAAAAATCCTTGCCTCGCCGACAGGCGGGAAAACAGGAGAAACAGACATTACCATTAAAACTCCGGGGATTAATAAAAGCCAAATAAAGGGCTTATATACCACACCCACCAATATATTTTTCTCGCAAATAAAAGGAAAAAATACCATTATCGGTGTTACGGGTAGTAAAGGCAAGAGCACCACTACTTCGCTTATCGGCGCTATACTAAAAGAAGCGGGGAAAACGGTACAGGTGCTGGGAAATATTGGCATACCCATGCTTGGGGCACTATTACAACCCATCGCGAAAGATACAATTTTTGTACTGGAACTTTCCAGCTTCCAACTGGACGACATTAAGTTTTCACCTGATATTGCCGTGGTGACAAATTTATTTCCCGAACACATGGATTTCCATGGCAGTTTGAAAAATTACTACGCAGCAAAGAAAAATGTTTTAAAATTCCAGTCTCTCAACGACCACGCCATTTTTTGCGTAAAAGCCAGTCAAACGTACCAAACTAATCTTCTTGGCGCGCATAATCAAAATAACATTGAAGCGGCCGTGCAAGTTGCCAGAATATTACACATCCCTGAAGAAACCATTGCGCGCACGGTAAAAAATTTCGAAGGTCTGCCACACCGTTTGCAAAACCTCGGCACCTTCAAGGGAATCACGTTTTACGATGATGCTATCTCTACCACACCAGAATCCACTGTCATGGCCATAAAATCTATCTTTGCCATCGGTACCATTTTTTTGGGCGGGCAGGACAGGGGATATGATTTTTCTCCACTGGAAAAGGCTTTAAAAAAATATAAGATTAAGAATGTTGTGCTCTTTCCCGACAGCGGAAAAAAAATGTTACGCAACACAAAAGGCTTTAATATTCTGAAAACCAAAAGCATGGAAGAAGCGGTGACATTTGCCTACAAATATACTAAACCGGGCGAAGTCTGTCTGCTTTCCTGCGCCAGCCCAAGCTATTCTCTCTGGAAAAACTTTGAAGAAAAAGGCGACCAATTCAAGCGCTACGTAATACAATTGGCAAGCAAATGAAGCATGGGATAAATTATTATTTCTTGGGGGCCTCGGGGTTGCTGTTGATATGCGGCATGGTATTTTTGGCGACACTTTCGGGCATTGAATCACTGCAAGCATTTGGCAATACGCATTACTATTTATTCCATCAACTGATTGCTGCCGCCATCGGGATAGTAATCGCCCTGGTTGCTTTTTTCATCCCAATCCGCATCATTAAAAAATTGGCCTTGCCTGCGCTGGTCATAAATTTGGGATTATTAATCGTTGTTTTTTTACCCATGCTCGGAACAAAAGTGTGGGGAGCGCAACGATGGATCAATATTGCCGGAGTAAGCCTGCAACCTTCCGAATTTTTAAAAATCACCGCCGTAGTGTATCTGGCCGCATGGCTAGCTAATAAAGCACCTGAAAATTCCAAAAAGGGCTGGATTTCTTCAGCCAAAAAAGGGTATCATAGCGCCATACGTGTTTTCTTACCTTTTTTGGCGCTACTTTCCATAATCGCCATTATTTTGTACTTTCAAAAAGATGCCAGCACCTTGGGTATTACCAGTATTTCTTTGGTTGCCGTTTACTTTGCCGCCGGCACGCCCCTTTGGACTACGTTGGCGCTACTTACCATGGGAATTTGCGGGGCGCTAGCACTGATCAAATTTGAACCCTATCGTGTTGAGCGCTTTTTGGTATTTTTACACCCGGAAGCTGACCCGTTTGGCATTGGCTTTCAATTAAAACAATCCATTTTGGCCGTCGGTTCAGGCGGGTTATTTGGAAAAGGACTTGGCATGTCAACCCAAAAATTCGGCTTTCTACCCCAAGCCATGGGAGATTCCATTTTTGCCATCATTGGCGAGGAGTTGGGAATTATTGGCGGAGTGGCATTGGTCGCTTTATTCATCTTTTTTTTCTGGCAGGGCATGCGCATTGCGCTGGCCAGCAGTGACCGGTTCGGGAAACTGGCGGCCATTGGCATTTGCACCTGGATCATATTGCAAACATTTATGAACATTGCTTCATCTATTGGCATATTCCCGCTGTCAGGGATCCCACTCCCATTTTTTTCTTACGGCGGCTCACATCTGATGGCGGAGCTCGCAGCCGTGGGGTTATTGTTAAATATTTCCAGAAATAAAACCGTATGAAAATCGTATTTACTGGCGGAGGCACCGGCGGGCATCTTTTCCCGATTATTGCTATTTCACGGGAATTGGCGCGCCTGGCACCAGAGCAAACTATCAAACTATACTATCTTGGCCCACATGATAAAGAGGGGCTGCTTACGTTGTCCCAGGATCCGAAATTTATCGTAACAACCGTGGCTTCGGGAAAAATCCGCCGCTATTTTTCGCTGAAAAATTTCACTGATATTTTTTTCAACATGCCATTGGGCTTTTTACAAAGTGTTTTCTTGCTCTTATTCATCCGGCCACAGCTGGTATTTTCCAAAGGGGGTTCCGGGTCCGTAATGGTAACTTTTGCCGCGCGCATATTAGGCATTCCCATTTTCATTCACGAAAGCGATATTGTCCCCGGCATGTCAAACACCACCAGCTCAAAATGGGCCACGAAAATTTTTACCTCGTTTGAACACACGGAATATTTTGACCCGGCCAAAACCATAGCAGTGGGCAACCCGGTAAAAAAAGAACTACAAGAAGGCAATAAAGAATATGCCAAAGAATTGTTCGAGTTAAGCTTAGAGAAACCCGTTTTACTATTCATGGGTGGCTCACAAGGGGCAAAGCCGATCAATGATTTTTTACTGAGTGCGCTGGATACTTTACTGCAAAGCTATGAAATCATCCACGCAACGGGAAACAATAATTACGCCGAAGTAAAAGCCGAGGCCGAAGTTGCCATGGATAAAAATTTAGCCAAATATTATCACGTATACCCGATGCTCAATGAGGTTGCTTTAAAAAACGCTTATGCCGCCGCAGACATTATTATTTCCCGCGCCGGAGCCGGCAGTATTTTTGAAATCGCCGCGCTGGGAAAACCAAGCATCTTAATCCCGCTACCGGGTTCCGCAGGTGACCACCAATCAAAAAACGCCTACACGTATGCAGCCAGCGGGGCAGCCATAGTTATTGAACAGGAAAATGTAACGCCGAACTTTTTCGCCGGAAAAATTAACTTCTTACTATCACAACCTGAGAAAATGAATGCCATGTCACAGGCCGCGCTGGAGTTTGCAAAACCGCTAGCGGCAAAGGCTATTGCACGCGAGATACTGGAGTATCTCGAAAATCAGAAATCCTAAATTAGAAATCCGAAACAAATTCAAATGACTAAAAAATCTAAAACAATTCCTCCAAAAAAAATACGGCTTCGGTTTCCGCCGTCACCGACGGGGCAGCTGCATATTGGAAACGCCCGAACGATTTTATTTAATTATTTGTTTGCCAAACAACAAAGCGGTGAAACAGTTTTGCGTATTGAAGACACGGACAAAGAACGTTCTAAGTTGGAATACGTTCAAAATATTATTGATGAACTGCACTGGCTTGGCATGGATTGGAACGAAGGCCCGGATGTGGGCGGCCCGCACGGTCCATATAAACAGTCCCAGCGCACCGATATTTACAAAAAATTTTTAGGACAACTTTTGACTGAAAAAAAAGCTTACTTTTGTAATTGCAGCACAGAAGAGTTGGAAGCCAAAAAACAAGATCAACAGAGTAGGGGATTGGCGCCAAAATATGATGGAAAGTGCCGGGACAAAAATAACAAAGAAGGTGTTATTCGATTTCACATTGCTGAGAAAAAAGTGAAGTTTGCCGATTTGGTCCGCGGCGAAGTTGAGTTTGACATGGCGCTGCTGGGCGACATGGTTATCGCCAAAGACATGGACACGCCGCTCTATCACTTTGCGGTGGTGGTGGACGACTATGAAATGCAGATTACCCACATTATCCGCGGCGAAGACCATCTTTCTAATACCCCAAAGCAAATATTGCTTCAAGAAGCGCTGGGTTTTTACACCCCTATCTACGCCCATTTGCCACTCATGCTTAACGCCGACAAATCAAAAATGTCCAAAAGGGCAGGGGATGTGGCGGTTAGCGATTATCATAACAATGGCTACTTGCCCGAAGCGTTGGTGAACTTTATGGTACTGCTTGGTTGGAACCCGGGCACGGAGAAAGAAATTTTTTCATTACCGGAATTAGTCAAAGAATTTTCTTTGGAAAAGGTACAAAAAGGCGGGGCAGTATTTAATGTGCAACGGTTGGACTATTTAAACGGCTGGTATATCCGCCAAAAATCGGTAAGCGCCTTAACTAAATTGTGCATGCCATTTTTATCGGAAGATGCACAAAAACTGCCGATAAAAAACTTAGAAAAAATCATCGCCGCCCACCAAGGCCGTATGAAAAAGTTGTCAGACATTACCGAACTTGCCGATTTCTTTTTTGTGGAAAAACTACAATACGACCCGGCTCTGTTGGTGTGGGATACCATGACAAACGAAGAAGTGAAAAAATCTCTACAAGCGTCCATGAAAATGTTGGACGAAATAGGGGAGTGGAATGCAGTCAACATTCAAGAAGCATTGGACGGTGTGGCCAAAACATCAAAAGGACAAACATTTTGGCCTCTACGCATTGCACTGTCGGGAAAAAAAGCATCAGCTCCAGGCCCAGAAATCGCTGAAATTTTAGGCAAAGAACGCACACTTTTGCGTATCCAAGAGGGGATTGACAAAGTTTAGATTTTAGATAGAATAAACCCAGCACAAACCCATACTCTATCTGGAGTCTCTCATGATGTACCTGAAAGAATTACTGGCCCGCATCGAAAAAATCTCATTAAAGGACGCGCCGAGTCCCAGTGATGAACGACAACCCGAAGACAAATTCCTGTACACGCTGCCGATGGAGCTACGCAAAGTTTGGGCGGTCTGGGATATGGCCGAAACCCGGGTAACGCAACTGGAACTTGCCGCCTGCGAAAAATTTGGTCAAATGGAAGCAGAGGAGCTGCAAGCGCGTCGGGCGGAAATCACAAAGGACCACCAGGAATATCTGTTGGCCGAACGGGAAGCCGGACTGCTCAAGTATTGCTTTTGGACCTCGGTACGCAGGTATTGGCCTGAACTAGTTGACGCCGAAATGATTGGCATCCGCAAAGGCTGGCAAGTCATTAAGGTGAACATGGCCAAAAAGGCTACTAACGCCTTAAAAAACCTGCTCAAGCAATTCCAGGATCAGGAGAGCGAAAATTCCGGCGAAGAGTAGCAACCAACCCCGTGATTAATTTCACGGGGCTGTTTTTTTATATCTTTTTATTGTGCGACACGTAATAATTAGCCTGGCGGCGAGCGGGGGAGAGAGAAGCGAAATTATACTAATTACCCTAATTATTCTAATTGACCTAATTGAAATTCTTGCTAACTTTTTTATTTAGAATAATTAGAAAAATTATAAATTAGAATAATTTTCGCCGCGCGTAGCAGCGGCAGGTTATCCACTTGCCAGCCAATCTCGCTCGGCTTATCATAGATACAGAACGTCGCAAAATGTAGGTAAACCGTCGTTCTATACCCGTACGGCCTGGCGGCCTGGCGCCCCGCCTATTGTGCGACAAACTATTATAACCACTAAAACCATGCAAAACTCAATCAAACCTATCATCAAACATATTCCTGATTTTTTGGATTATTGCGAAGTGGAAAAGGGTTTACGTGAAAATACCCAGCACAATTACGAAAAATATTTGCACAAATTTTCCGGCTGGCTTGCCGCCCAGGGTTTAGAAGGCTTACTTCCCCACCAGTTGACTGCAGAACACATTTGGGACTACCGGGTGTACCTTTCCCGCCATAAAAACCCCCTCAACGGCCAACCCCTTAAAAAAAGTACTCAACACTACTATTTGATCGCATTACGGGGCTTCCTAGGCTATTTTGTGGCCAAAGACGTGCAAAGTATCCCCCCAGACAAAATAACGCTTCCTAAGGGCAATAACAGCGAAAAAACGGTCAAATTCCTTGGTTTAGAACAGATTGAGAAGCTTTTGACGGCCGCCGAGCCTAAAGACGCCGCCAGCATCCGCGACCGGGCTATTTTAGAGACGCTATTTTCCACTGGCCTGCGCATTGCCGAATTAGCCGCATTAAACGTGGAACAGTTTACCCACGCCAAAAACAAGCCAGATTTTGAGCTGGGCGTAATTGGTAAGGGTGGAAATCCACGCGTAGTTTATTTTTCTGAACGCGCACTTGGCTGGATCAAAAAATATTTGTCGCTCCGCAATTCGGCCGACAAAGCGCTGTTTATTAATGTCCGTAATAAAGAAGGCCATGGCACCCGCCTGACCACCCGCAGCATTGAACGTATGGTCAAAAAATATGCCATTTTGGCGGGAGTGCCTTTGTTCACCACGCCGCACACCTTGCGCCATTCGTATGCAACTGATTTATTAAACCAAGGTGTTGATTTGCGCACCATTCAAGAATTCTTGGGCCATAAAAACATTGCCACTACCCAAATTTATACCCACGTCACCAATAAAAAACTACGTGAAACCCACCGCCAATTCCACAGCGGCAAAAATCTTAAAAACTAATTCCCTGCCCCGTTTTACTTGTCGCACAATAAAAATTAGCCCCGATTTCGAAACCGGGGCTTGTTACCAAAAACCAAATGGCAAAAGGTAACTTACGAAAATAACTTATTGGAGCGCACCAATCGGCCTGCGTAGCTGAAGCCGCTCTGAATCGAGAGGAAGCTTAACACCCACTGCTCGCCATTCCAGTACAAGCCCGGAAAGAAACGACTGCCGGAAAAAAACAACCGCACAGTTTTTGGGCCAATTAGGTAATACTTTCGCCATTCAGCGGGGATGTTTTCCTGTTTCCGCAGCATGGCTTCCAGTTCTCGCTGGCCAGCGAGGTCAGCATGATCACTCGTGCGCTTTTCCAGTTCTTTGCCGACGATATATTTTTCACCTTCCTTGAGAAATTCCACAAGTTCTGGGGAAAAATCGCCTTCTTTTTCGGGAGAATCTTTCTCCAACGTTGTGCAATCCTCATTAATCATATCCCGGTCGAAAGTGGGAATGAGACGAAAAACGAAATCACTCATCGCAAGAACTCCTTTATGATAAGACACATTTTTCAGCCTATGATTTTATCTTAGCATAAGTTTGTCGCATAATAAAATACCTGATATAATAAATATGAAAATAAAAATTAAATTCTGATTATAAAACTATGTCAAAAGAAAATTTTAATCTTATTTCGCTGGTTAACCATAGCGGTTGCTTTGATTTGCAGTTCCGCAAAGATACGCGGCACGAACGCACCGGCTCCCCCACTTACTACCGGTGGAAACTGCAATTCGTGATAACGGCGAAAAAAGACCATATGGCAATATTGGAACGCGCCCAAAAAGAATTGGATTGCGGCACGGTTGGCGTAATAAAAGAACAAGCCCGATTTTCCGTGCAGGATATTGATACTATTGTTGATGTGATAATCCCCCACTTCACCGAGCACAAGCTGTCAGAAAACCCGCCTTCGCATAAAGCTTCGGCGGGGCAAAGCAAAAAGAAAGATTTTGAATTGTGGCAGAAAGCCGCGGCCATTATTTACAAAAATAAAGGCAAGGCAATTGGCAAATGGGAAAAAAATGACTTGCTGCAGCTAATAGAAATCCACTCGCAAATGATGAAATATAAAGAAAAACCCCGCAAACAAAAATGGGCAGAGATGGCCGAAACGATTGCCAAACAACCAACAAAAAACGAGGCCTAGTGCCTCGTTTTTTTATTACCATTATTTACCGAACCTCCGACTGCGGCGGTCGAATTCTACGAGGGCCTCGTCTAAATCTTGTTCCGTAAAATCGGGCCAGAGTTTCGGGGAAAAATAGAGTTCCGCATAGGCAGCCTGCCAGAGGACAAAATTGGAAAGGCGCATTTCACCGCCCGGACGGATTATTAAATCGGGTACAGGTTGCCCGGCGGTAGACAAATGGCTTTCTATTGCTGCTTCGTCAATGTGTTCAGCCGGTATTTTTTCTGCCGTAATTTTTTGTACCGCTTGCAAAATATCCCACTTACCACCATAGCTGACGGCAAAATTTAAAAAAAGATTGGAATTATGTTGGGTTGCTTTTTCAATCTCTTCAATGGATTTTTTAAGTGATTCAGGCAACCGATCGCGCTGCCCAATTACCCGCACCCGTACACCATTTTGCTGGTATGTTTGCACATTATCTATCATGCATTTTTCTAACAATTTCATCAAATAATTCACTTCTTCCGGCGTGCGGTTCCAGTTTTCAGTGGAAAAGCCAAAAGCGGTAAGCACCTTCACTCCCCTCTTTTTACACCATTCAGAAAACAATAACAGGTTTTGGTAACCTTGCATGTGGCCTTCCATACTCTGAATACCTTTTTGTTTGGCCCAGCGGCGGTTGCCATCGGGGAATAATACGATATGCTTTGGGATGTTCATTGGTTGCTTTGGATAATTTCAATTGGTGCGCGAGACTGATATTTTGCCATTATATAACCGCTAGCGAAAGAAAACAATACAAGCAGCATAACAACAGCCATAAGGATAATGGTATCAATATGGGCTTTGACAAAATCCAAGAATTTTGATAACATGTTTATATATAACTTTTAACTGATATGTCAACAAGTAAATCAACGGGAGCATCCAGACTGGGCAGGGATTCGGCAGCGCAGCGGCTTGGGGTGAAAATTTCCGCCGGGCAAACGGCCAAAATCGGCATGATCATTATCCGCCAGCGCGGCAGCAAGTTTTTGGTTGGCAAAAATGTGAAAAAAGGATCTGATGATACTCTATACGCCATGAAAAACGGGGTGGTACGGTTTTCAACAAAACTCAAAAAACTGTTCAACGGCAAGCAACGCGTGGCCAAGGTAGTGCACATCGATCCGATAGCAACAGGAAAATAGCTAATTGCAAATAGCCCCGTAATTGGGGTTATTTTTTTGTTTACCCTGAGCCATGTCGAAGGGCGGCCTTAATAAACGCGATAAACAAGGGGTGTGGCGAAAGCGGATGCGAAAGGAATTCGGGATGGAACTGGGTCCCCAACATGAACAGGTGTTTGGCTTCTGGCAATTCGGCGATTTCCATTAAACGGTTATCAGGAGAAACTCCACTAAATACCAACCCGGCATCAGAAATTTTTTGGACATATTCGGGATTGACCTCGTAACGATGGCGATGGCGTTCGCGAATTTGCGTCGTACCATATGCCTGCCGTGCAATAGTATGTTCATGCAGTTTACACAAATAACCGCCTAGACGCATAGTACCGCCGTATTCCCCTCGCGCCATTTTTTCTTTTTGTTCGGGCATGTAATCAATCACCGTATGCTTGGCATGGGGTTCTATTTCAGCGGTATGGGCACCGGAAATACCGGCTACATTGCGGGCGTATTCTATCACCATCAACTGCATACCATAACAAAGGCCGAAATACGGAATATTATTTTCGCGCACAAACGTAATGGCCTTGATGATGCCCTCAACTCCCCTGCTTCCAAAGCCACCCGGCACTAAAACGCCGTCGTATTGGCGCAGTTCTTCCAGTTTTGCAGCATCCCTTTCATACTCTTCAGAATCAAGGTAAGAAAGTTGCACGCCCACATTCTGGTCCGCCCCGGCGTGTTTTAACGCTTCAATGACAGAAATATATACATCAGAAAGCACATACTCCCCCGACATAAAATATTTTCCGACCACGGCAATCTTCACTTTTTTGGAGCTGTTTTTTGTTTTAGCGACAAATCCCTGCCACAGAGAAAGGTCAGCTGGCCGTTTTTTAAGCCCTAAGACATCGCACAAAATATCTCCCAAACCGTCTTTTTCAAAATTCATCGGTACATCATAGATACTTTCAACATCGGGGGCGGAAATGACACGTTCGCTCAGAATGTTGCAAAACGTGGCAATTTTTTCTTTACGTTTCTGGTCAAGCGGCACCAGGGCACGGGCCAAAATGACATCTGCCTGCAGCCCCACAGAATTTAATTCGCGACTGGCATGTTGGGTGGGTTTGGTTTTCATTTCACCAATATTATTGGGAATAGGCACATACGAAAGCATAACCACAGCAACATCGCCGGGCTGGCGCTGTTTTAACATACGGGCGGCTTCCAAAAATAAGATGTTTTCGTATTCGCCGATGGTGCCACCGATTTCAATGACCACAATATCTGCCTCGGCTTCCTTCCCGGCAGCTTCAATGCGGCGGATAACTTCCAGTGGTACATCGGGTACTACTTGCACATTTTTGCCTTTATATTCCAAATTCCGTTCGCGACGGATCACTTCCTGATACACACGCCCGGTGGTCATATAATTAATAGAAGGCAGTGTTACATCCAGAAAGCGTTCGTAATTGCCCATATCCTGGTCGGTTTCGTAGCCATCATCCAATACAAAAACCTCACCGTGTTCGGTGGGGTTCATGGTGCCCGCATCAACGTTAATGTACGGGTCTATTTTTATCGCGGTGACGCCAAAGCCTTTGCTTTTTAAGATCCGGCCAATGGAAGCGGTAGCCACTCCCTTGCCAATCCCAGACATCACTCCTCCCGCGATAAAAATATATTTTGCCATTAGATTTCCTCTTTTTCTCCTGCCGACGCGCCCGCTGAAATAATAACCCTTATTTCGATTTCCAGATTATGGTCAAGATTTACTTTGATTGGAAATTCCCCGACTTCTTTAATAGGAGAAGATAACTTGATCTGTGATTTTTTAACCTCAAAGCCCATAGTTTTTAATTTTTCAGAAATTTTCTGGGCATTTACCGCTTCAAACAGCTGGCCTGTTTCCCCGGTTTTCATGGCCATAGTCACTTCCAAACCGTCAATATGTGAAGCCAATTCCTGCGCCTTTTTCAAATCTTCTTCTACCACAAGGCTGGCGGTTTCTTTTTGTTCTTTTAACCACTTCAAATTTTCCTTGGTGGTCAGTTTCACCAAACTTTGAGGCAACAAAAAGTTCCGGGCGTAACCGTCCTTCACTTCCTTTATCTCGTGTTTCTTGCCAACATTCTCTACGTCGTGCAATAGTATTACTTTCATATGATTATCTTAATATCAATAGTATCTTATCGCAAACCTTGTATTATTTCAAGGGCTTTTTGCAATTGTGGATCTTTTTCGGCGGCGATGTCGGCATCGGTAATCTCAAGCTTTACATCGGGATCAAGGCCAACTTCTGAAATAGAGGATCCTTTTGGTGTCAGCCATTTGGCAATAGTTACTTTAAGTAATGAAGCCCCATCTTGCAATGTTATCATTTCCTGCACCGAACCTTTGCCAAATGATTTTTCACCCACTAATTGTATGTCGCGATTGTCACGCAACGCCCCTGCCAAAATTTCAGATGCCGATGCCGAGCCTTTATTCATTAACACTACCATCGGATATTCGGCAAACGCCCCATTTCCTTCGGCATTAAACAATTGTTGCTGTTTGCCCTGGCCAAAGTCTTCAATGGTCACCACCTGGCCGGCTTTCAAAAACCATCCTGCAATTTCTTGGCAAGTTTCCAAATATCCCCCGGGATTATTACGCAAATCAAGCACAATGTTTTTGGCCGGACTTTGCAATATTTCCAGCGCCACTTTTTTAAAATCTCCCGAAAGCTGTTGGTCAAACTGGTGAATGTTGATATAGGCCACATTTCCCTCTTTCAGTTCCCAAGAAATGGATTCAACTTTAATCGTCCCCCGGGTAATAGTAATATCGCGGACTACTGCCCAGTCTTCCCGAAAAATGCCCAGTTTCACATCGGTGCCCCGCTTGCCCCGGATCAGAGTTACAGCTTCTTCTACCGACATATCCGCTGTGCTTTTATCATCAATCTTTACAATAATATCGCCCGGTTTTAAGCCCGCCTTTTCCCCTGGCGTACCCTTTAACGGCGCTACCACCGTCAACTGATCTTTTTTAATGCTTATTTCAACACCAATGCCTTCAAATGACCCGGATAAATCTTGTTGGAATTGTTTTGCCTCTGTGGGGTTGAAAAATGCCGTGTATGGGTCTCCCAAACTTTTGGTCATGCCATTAATGGCGCCATATATAATTTTTTGGTCAGTAATAGTATCTTTGCCAATAAAGTTTTCATGCAATTTTTCGTACGCATTCCAAAACAGGGAAAAGTTTACCGTTTCGGGCTTACAGACATTGCACACCACCGAATACTTGCCGACAAAAAAACCGCCTGTAAAAATAAAGATGGTAAATAGCATTATTCCCGCCCCGAACATTATTTTTTTCTTGTTTGCCATAGGTTCCAATGTGTACATATAGGTTATCCCATTAATCTTATCACAACCCCGATAATTGCCAAAACAATCCCAATAATCCACGCGCGCATCACTACCTTGTACGCCGGCCAGCCAATGGCTTCAAAATGGTGATGGATTGGTGTTGATAGGAATATTTTTTTGCCCCTGAATTTTTTCGAAAGTAATTGGATGATCACCGAAACAACTTCGAGTACCAACAGTCCGGCAATAATTGGCAAAACAAAAACTGAATCCGTTAAAAAAGCTAACGTAGCCACCAACATCGTCAGCGCCAGGCTCCCTGTTTCAGACATGTAAAATCGGGCTGGCGGAATATTAAACCACAAAAAGGCGAACAATGTACCCGTAACCACCGCGCAAAATGTGGCCAAATCTACCTTTCCCTGCGAAAAAGAAATAATAGTAAATGCCCCAAAAATAGATGCGAATGTGCCGCCCGACAAGCCATCCAATCCGTCAATAATGCCTCCCGCCCAGGTGGCCACCATCACCAATATAAATAACGGGATATACAAAATACCTATGGAAAAATGGCCAACCAATGGGATACTGATCACGTCCCAACCTAGCTGGTAATAAAACCACAGTCCGGCCAAAAACCCTACCAAAGCTATCACCAAAAGCCGTTTCTTAAATGACAATCCCCCGCCAATATATCCACCAAGGGAAGAAACTACTAAAATATCATCAAGCAACCCGAACAACGCCCCCGCAACTAGTAAACACAGTGGCAACCATGTTTGACTGCGGGTCAAAAAATTCATCTTGGCAAGCCAGGTTCCGGGAAATAGCAATGAAGCCGCATAAAAAAATGCCACCACCCCCACCACCGTAACCCAGATTAACAGCCCGCCCATACGCGGCACTTTGGTTTCACGATCCTTGTGTAATGTATTAAAAACTACCGCATCTTCCCCACTCATGGCTTTTACGCGGGCTGACTTTTTCCAAAGCTGGTGTTTGTATAAAAAACTGATTAACGCGGGCGCCCACAAAAGCGCAACCACCGTGGCAATGGCCGAAGTCCCGAGTACCTTGATAACGCTAAACGTAAGCTGGGTCATGTTATTTGATTAATTTTTGCATTTGGGCAACCCTATCTTTTGCGCCTAATATTACATGCACCATATACTCGTCCCCGCCCGTTTTTTGCAAAACCATAAAGCATCCTTCAGCCAAATCCGTATACCCTGTTTTTCCACCGATAATATTATCTGTACCAAGTAGCGAATTGGTAATGACAGCTTTATGATGGAATGGCCCGTCTTCCAGGTAAATGGCAATCTCTCGGGTTCCCACAATTTCCTTAAATAACGGATAATTTTCAAATAGATAAGCAGAAAGCACTGCCACATCATGCGCACTTGAGGATGATTTTTCACTTAATCCCGTGCTGTCAATAAAATGGGTATTGGAAAGGTCAAGGATTTTTGCATTTTCATTCATTAGTGCCACAAACTGTTTTAAGCCCATGGCATCGGCCAGCGCAAACGCCGCACGATTACTGGATTCCATCAGCATAATATAGAGCAAGCTTTTAACAGAAAATATTTGTCCGGTTTTTAACTCTCCCTGATCCCCTTCTTCGGCCATTGCAGCTTCATTGATGGTAATTTTCTGGGCCAGATTATATCGCTCCATCACCACCAGCGCCGTCATTAATTTAGTCAAACTGGCAATGGGTAGTGTTTTTGTAGCTGATTTTTCAAAAATAGTTTTTTGCCCGGTTTTTCCAACCTCAAGCGATATGGCTGCAATCGCTTCAATTTGTTTTGGCGGCACAATAATTTCCCGTGGCAATTGTTGGACTGACGTTTCTCTAGTTTCGGTAATTACGATGGTTGAAGCAGCCTCTTGTACGCTAGCGGCAAGTACTCCCGAATCAGAGAAAGATTGACCCAGAATACCTGTAGCTGCCAAAAAAACCACTCCCGTCAGTCCAAGAAAAACTAATATTCCCTTGCTTTTATGCAAAATAATCATGACGCGCAAATATTATTTTTTAGCCTTCGTTACTTTTTCACTTTTGGACTTTGGGACATCTACCTTGATGTGCGATTCTTTCAGTTGCTTACTGGAAATTTCACTTGGCGCATCCATCATTAAGTCTCGTGCATCTCCTGTTTTCGGAAAAGCAATCACCTCACGGATATTCGGCTCGTTTTGTAATATGGCAACCAGACGGTCCAACCCCCAGGCAATCCCCCCGTGGGGCGGCGCGCCAAACGTAAAAGCTTGCAACATATGGCCAAACTGTTCCTTGATTTTTTCCGGAGCGTATCCCATTATTTCAAACACTTTTTGTAGCGCTTCGGGGGTGTGGTTGCGAATACTACCACCACCAATTTCAGATCCATTTAACGCCACATCGTACTGGGTGGTCAAAATATTGGCAATATTTTTTTTATCCAATAACTCTTGCATAAATTCCGGCTTTGGCGCAGAAAACGGATTGTGGGTAAACGTCCAGTTGCCCTCCTGCCCTGAGTCTGTCGAAGGGTCATCATTTTTTTCAAAAAATGGGAAATCAACCACCCAGCAAAACGCCAGCAAATTCGGGTCGTTTTTATCATTGCGTAAATCGGGCTTGTCGCTGCCATATGTTTCCATTGCTTCTTTATACGTTAAACGCGGAAACGGAATTTGTTGGATTTTTTTGTCCGGGTATAAGGTTTGGACCAGCTTGATCAAAAGCCGTTCGTTTAATTCTATTACGTCTTCTTGCTGCACAAAACTCATTTCAAGGTCCAGCTGGGTAAATTCCATCTGCCGGTCACCACGCTGGTCTTCATCGCGAAAACACCGGGCAATCTGAAAATATTTTTCCAGCGCCGAAACCATCAACAGTTGCTTATACTGCTGCGGACTTTGCGGCAGTGCATAAAACTTTCCGGCATGTAGCCGCGAAGGCACCACAAAATCGCGCGAACCTTCAGGAGTGGATTTGGTGAAAACGGGCGTTTCTATTTCAATAAACTGTTCCTCGCCCAAAAAGTTCCGGATAAACTGGATCAGCTTGTGTCGCATTATAAGATTCTGCTGCAGGCGCTGGCGGCGTAAATCCAAGTACCGGTATTTCATGCGGATTTCTTCATTCACCTCTTTTCCATCCGTCAAAATATCAAACGGCAGCGTTTCGGCTTTGTTTAATATGGTAATTTGCTCAACCGAAAGTTCCACCAGCCCCGTGGTAATTTCGGCGTTAACCATTTTTTCCGGCCGCTTTACCACCTGGCCAACCAACTGGACCACCCATTCACTGCGGACTTCCTGTGCCGCGTCATATGCTTCTTTATTTTGCGGCACAAACACGCATTGCAATACGCCCGATGTATCGCGTAAATCAATAAACAAAATCTTCCCATGCGCCCGCCGCACACTCACCCATCCGGCCACTTTTACTTTTTCGCCAACATGCTTTGCAGCTTCTGAAATTAGAAATCTTGTCATAAATCTAGGCGATACTAATCTACGAATAACATCCGAATCTACGAATACGGTTCGCAATTAGTTACGCTAATTATTACCTTGTAAATTTAAATGTGGAAAGGATTGCATAGTTTAAGTCTTTTGCTTTTTCATATTCTACCTCGTCAAGGGATTGCCAATTAGAAACCTCATAAATTATTGATACATTTCCAGTGCCACTAACACCAAGAAATTCCTTAAATTGGTCCATTCTCCAACCCTGGGCTTCATGTAAAGTATCTCCAATATAAACTTTTTCTGTTACTTTAATATCGCCGATACCCAAACCAGTTGTTCCTCCACACAATATATATGGAGGCATGCCTATGTATATATAGCTATTGCCCTGATTAATTGAAATACATAGCTCTGGAGTTTCCGAATCACCATTTAAATTTTCCCCCGGAATTCCCTCTATAATTGCTTCTTTGGGATACTTAAATTCAAACCCAAATTCATCATTTTTATACGTCTGCCAATCTGAAGTATCTACATTTTGCGGCTCTTGATAAAATGGCGTCATTGCATTTCCGACAAACGAAACCAGCACCAACGCAAACAACGTAGCCCCGGCAATCACGCCCACCAGCACCCACCCCCAAAAAGTTTTTTTAATAAAATCTCCCTTCATTTATTTGTTGTATTTAGCCATTGCCACACAATTAAAAAAGTAAAAATAGGAATTCCAGTTTTCCGGCGTTGAACCATATTCGTTGTCTCCCAAAAAATAATCCCCCAGCACTTCTTTTAACCTGCATAATTCTTTCAAAGCGCCTCCGCGGTTTTTTTTATCTTCAATGGTTAAATCTAACAGTTCTATACCGCACAAAAATGATGCTTGACTTGCTTTAGTATCCTTATCCTGCCAAATAAGTGCCCTACCAATTTCTGCACCCACATTAGCCAATTGCTCTACAATGGGTTTAGTAAGCCATTTTTCCCTATTAAAATCCGGATGTAGATAACTCATTTGGCAATTATACCCCATAAATTCTTCGGTTCAGAACCTCCTTCTTCTAGCATTTCAAATAAATCAGAATGTAGTCCAGCATCAACCGCCATAATACTTTTTTCTATATCAACAATCGCCTTAACCAATTCTGGATTCATCTTTTTGGCCATTTCTTTCAGTTCAGTGGCTGCAATGTTATCTTTTACAATTTTCATATTTATGAGTAAGAGAGGCAGAGGAAACGCATTTCATATGCCGACCGCACGATTAAATATATAAATTCCGAAGGAATTTCTATTTCAGTTTTATCTTTACAAACTTCCGTTTACCAAACTTAATAACCATGCCATCTTTTACCGAAATTTCTTGTTTCCAATCGGTGATTTTTTGATTATCAATTTCAACGCCATTGCCTTCAATTACTCGCTTGGCATCATTGCCCGAAGTGGCCAGGCCGCTATCACACAATAGTCGCACAATAGAATGGGCGCCTACACTGGTTTCAAACACTGGTATTTCTTCGGGCATTTCATGACGGCGAAACACCTTGTCAAAATTTTCAACGGCTTCTGTTGCCCCTTTTTCGCCGTGGTACATTTTGACAATTTCGTGGGCCAGTTTGGCCTTTTGGTCGCGCGGGTTTGGCAGTTTGGCAACTTCCGAAATTTGATCGGAAGAAAAATCCGTGCATAATTCAAAATATTGCGTAATCAATTCATCCTTAATAGACATGATTTTTCCGAACATATCGGCCGGCGCATCTGTTAAATAAATGGCGTTGTCATACGTTTTGCTCATTTTACGCCCATCGGTTCCCAACAATAGTTTTGTGGTTAAAATATCCTTATCTTTGTTGTTATACGCTTTTTGCAAATCGCGACCGCAGAGCATGTTAAACATCTGGTCATTACCACCAACTTCCACATCAACGTCCATGGCCACCGAATCATACCCTTGCATTAACGGGTACAAAAATTCGGTTTGATTGATAGGCGCCCCTTCTTTTACCCGTTTATCAAACATATCCCGGTGCATCATTTGCTGCACGGTAAAATGGCTGGACAGTTTCAGAATATCCGCAAACCGTAATTTTGAAAGCCATGCCGAATTGTACTTTATACTCACCTTGGAAAAATTCAGCACTTTTGAAGCTTGTTTTTTGTAATCTTTGAAATTTTCTTTGATTTGTTTGTCTGTCAACGGAATACGCATAGCATCTTTTCCGGTCGGATCCCCAATTTTTGCTGTAAAGTCGCCTATCAATAAAATCACATCATGGCCCAAATCCACGAATTCTTTTAATTTTCGAAGTACCACGGCGTGACCCAAATGCAAAGAAAATCCCGTAGGATCAACTCCCAGGTAAACACGCAACTTTTTTCCTTCAAGTAGCTTTTTTTGTAAATCATCGCCAACGATGATTTCACTGACCCCCTTGGTCAAAAGCTGGCCGATTTTTTGTTCGTCTGATTTTTGCATATTTAACCATAATACCAATTTTAGAATAAAAGAAAAAGGTTGACAGAGCTGTGGAAAATAGTAATATACAGACTATTGGATGCCTGATGGTGCGGTGGAAGCACCAGGGTAATCCAAAATTTCCTAAGGAGATGTAAACGTGGCAATGGCAAATTTGTTGAAGGGCCAGGACGGCGTCTGGTATTGCACTGGTGGGTGCAAGACTCAGGTGGCAGGACCAGATTATCGCTGCGATCGGGCAAGGTGCCGCATCAAGAGTATCCCCGCAACTAATTCCAAAAGCGGGACGGGGAGTAATCACAAGAAACGGGGCAAGGTAACCAAAACCGGCGCAGACCAAAGTCGGTAACCAGGGCGGGTCCAAACGGACCCGTCTCTTTTTTTGGACTAAAACTTGTCTACAAGTTTATAAACATCTCCAGCACCCATAATAATTAACACTTCCCCGCTTTTGATATTCTCTTTCACAAATATTTCAGCGGCCTCTAGTGGCATGTATCGCACATTTTTTTTGTTGATTTTATGTACTAACATTTCACTGCTGATTTTTTTATTGATGCTTTCTGTTTCACGCCCGGCAACGTCGTAAATGTCGGTAATAATTATTTGGTTAATTTTGGCGCTCTTAAATAATTTTACAAAATCTTTGAACAAATAATACGTGCGCTGGTATTGGTGGGGCTGGTAAATACACCAAATTTTGGCTTTCGGGAATTTTTCCCACGCTGCCTGAAAGGTGGCCGCAACTTCGGTTGGATGATGGCCGTAATCGCTTACGAGGGTCAAGGGTCTAGGGTCTAGAATATTCTTTATTTCAAACCGCCGCCAGGTGCCCGTAAATTCTGCTAGCGCCGCATATGAAATATTGTCATCAATGCCTAGTTCCCGAGCCACACACAAGGCAGAATATGCGTTTGCCACGTTATGCTTGCCGGGAACCTGCAATAGCTTTGCCAGTTTTTTTGCCTCCCGCAGCGGAACTTTTTTATTGAAAATCAACACTCCGTCTTCTGGCAGTTTGGCGATAAAATCCTTGAAGGCTTTTTTCACCCCTGCAAAGTTTTTGAAATAATCCAAGTGCTCTTTATCGATGTTAGTAATCACCTCTATCTTTGGTTGGTAGTGCAAAAACGAACCGTCGTATTCACACGCCTCTATTACTAAATACTTTGACTTCCCCATCCTAAAATTACTGTTATTAAATTCTTTTAATTTCGTACCCACAATTACCGTCGGGTCAATGCCCGCTTTTATTAATATCAGTGCCACCATGGCTGTAGTAGTGCTTTTCCCGTGGCTGCCAGAAATGGCAATCGTTTCGTATTCACGGGTCAAACTGCCTAGTGCTTGTGGATAGGTAATGGCTTTAATACCATATTTTTTTGCCTGCACAAGTTCTGGGTTTTCCTGCTTTACCGCCGGGCTATGGATAACTAATTCAATATCTTGGGTAATATTGCCCGCCACATTCCCGATCATTATTTTCACCCCTTTTTGCGCCAAAAAATCGGTTGTTTCTGAAACAACCAAATCCGAGCCCGAAATATCACGCCCCTTTTGCAAATAATATTGGGCAAGCGCCGAAACGCCAATACCACCAATACCGATAAAATGAATACGCATGTTAATTATTCTAATTGTTCTAATTTCTAATTATTCTAAGTAATACTTAAATCCTAATTTCTAAATTTTTGACATTTGGGCATTGGTATTTGATTAGATTAATTAGAATAATTAGGTCAATTAGGGATTCAAGTTGATTGATTCAATCACTGTGTACTCCGGCCCTCCCCTTTTCATTTCGCTTTCCATTACATCAATACTTTCTACCGAAAACAGCATGTCAATATCTTGGGCTACTTCCGGGCGTTCTTCCGGGTTGATTGTGCGCCAGGCAAACACACCAATCCGTGCCAACGTCACATGTGGGGCGAATATTTTTATATCCGGGGTAAAATTAATTTTTTCCAAAAAGGCATTTTGTAAATCGGTTTTTAGGGCGCTTAATTCTTTTGATTTTTCTCCCTGTGCCCACAGCATTTTTGGCGGTTTACCCCGAGTATCGTCGAAGGGGATTTTGTCATCCGGCCCGTATCCAATGTGCTGTAAATTAATCTCAAAGGATTGATGTCGCGCCGCCACTTCTTTTGCCGCCACGCATACTTCACCCAATTCAATATCCGTCAGGTTACCCAAAAACACCAAGGTAATATGTAGATTTTCCTCTGGCGTCCATGTTGCCGGTAAATCGGCGAACTTCTGCTCTTGCCGCGCCAATACCCTCTTAATATCCGAAGGCAAATTGATGGCAATGAAAATGCGGTGTCGCTTTTGCATACTTAAAGATTAGCAAAAAAAAGGCCCCAGGGCAAACCGGGGCGAGCAATTTCAATTGCGGGAAAAATCAAAGCCATGGTGCAAATATCCCTGGCCATTATCCATCTTTTTGATAATAAGCCCGCAGATCAGGATTTCGATTTCTTTTTCCATGCGGCAACCTGTGGCCGATTCTTGATTGTAATAGCAAAGCACCAAAGCCTTTGAATAATCCCGAATACCTTCAAAGCGGTTCCAGATCAGGATTTTCTTTTGCTGGATCGCCGGCGCCGCATCATCAAAACCATGCTCGTCAAAAATAATCTCGATCCAAAGCTCGCGGGAATATAAAACCTTAACATTACACGCAAGACACAGTACTAGTCCAAAATCTTGGGGCAAAGAATGGTTCAGCATACCCAATACCCGCGAAAGCGTAAGACGTCGTCGGAACTTGTCACACACAAACCGCACTATCTGCACAAAAAACCAGGTGCAAAGCCCAGCTACGATCAAGTGCACACCATCGTTATTACTGATCATCGTCAGCCTCCTTTTCAATGAGCGAAACCATGTAACGTACTTGAATTCATGGTACCATAAAATCCATTGTATAAAAAATGCCCCGATTTATCCAAATCGGGGCCTTTCCTGTTACAGGATTAACACATTTACTGGTACCACGCAAGGATTTCCGCCACCGATTGCAAGTAGTAGACGGGCATATCCACGTAGATTGTGATGGCATCAGAATCGACAATCAGATCAAGGCCAGTAAAGGCCTCATTGGCAAAGACATACGAAGACTCAAAGTCCTCATCGTCGTACGCAGCATCCGAAAGCCAGAGCAATACTTCCGCAGCGGCGAGGGCATCATCCGCCGCTCCCACCAATCCCGCACTGATAGTGAGGCTATCAGCGGTAGAGACCAAATACGCAACAGCGTAATCGTAATCTTCTTGAGGCATCTGGCCGCCAATCTCATTTAAGCTGGCCTCCAATTGCAGAAGGTAAGAAACGGTGGCATCATGGCGATCCTTCACATCACCATGAATGCTTTGGGCGAGGGAAAACGCATCATACGCTTGCAGGCGCACCGGATCGACATAGTCGATCTTGAAATCTTGAGCAGCAACTTGGCCGCCAGCGGCCAGCATGGCAATTGCCGAAAACACGACAGACAGAATGAAGCGAATCATCTGAAACCTCCAAAAGAAAGAATGTGCCAAATGGCACGATTGGGAGCCAAATACTATTCTTCGTATTGTTTCAAAATCGTATCGGTTAGGTCACCATAGGTTTTGGTGGCCTTGTCGAGACTAAGCACCGATTTATCTGCCTGCTTACCCGCAGGAAGGGATTCAAGTGACGACTCGATGAATTTCAAGGCGGCCGGGATATATTTGCCGTTGTCGTAATGCGCTTTTCCAGCGTCCATTAACGTCTTGGCCTTCTTGATCTTATTGACCACGATGCTGCCGGAGCCAGATATTTTGATGATCAAAAACTCTGCCGCTTGCACCTTGTCCATGACACGCAACGCGGCGTCAACGACGTCCTTTTCCAACTCAGGCATCTTAGCCTTAACCAGATTGAACCGGGTATCCCGATTCGTAATCGTAGTCACGAGCTTATTGTGACTGGAGACAGCTGCTGCATGACTGTCCAATGCTGCATTATAGTTATTTAGGGCTGCCATGGCCCGATTTTGGGCATCTTCTTTGGGGGCGGGCTGGAAAGCCGGCAACGAGCCAGTCATCATGACCAGCACCCACAAGAATGCCAATGCACCATTACGCATGATAGATTCCTCGCAAGAAAAGTTTTGAAAGAACACAACACGAAAATATTATAGCATAGCATGAGTCGATTGTCTATAGTTTCGTACATGGCCATGCGCCGTGGTACTATAAAGTCATGAAGAATAATGAGATTGCCCGTATTTTTGAAGAAATGGCGGCGCTACAGGAAATCAAAGGTGATTCAAGCTACCGAATCAATGCCAACAAAAGTGTGGCACGAATTTTGACTGGGTTACCGGAAGATATTGGCAGTATATATAAAGAAAAAGGTTTTAAGGGATTACGAGGGATAATTGGCATTGGCGAGAGCAGTGCCAAAAAAATTGAGGAATACATCAAGCGCGGACGTATCAAATCTTTTGAAGAATTACAAAAAGAAACGGCCATCAGACAAGTAGTGACTCACTTTTTCAAATCAAAGGGACTGGGCTTGCAAGAATTAAAAGAAAATGCTAAAAAAAGGAAGATAATTTATTCTCGTTTTACCAAACCGGCCAAGCAATTACTGGAATTGGCAGGCGGGATTGAAGAGGCAAAAAAAGCCATCAACAAAGTGGCGGCCTGGGCAATTACCAGGAAACTGGATTACACCATTGAAACGGTGTTTAAAAAATGGCTGGAATTAGATACGTTAAAGCCCAAAGAAGCCGTTAAAAAACCATTTTATCTGGGCGACCCGATGATATTTTCAAAGGACCGCAAAAAGTGGTACGTTATTGCAAAGTCCGGCGAATGGCTGATGTTCGCGGGAAAAGAGAAGGATATTGAGTGGCGCATTTTAGAATAATTTATAATACACAATATACAATACACAATATACAAATAATTTCCAAACCTAAAATTCTAAATTTTGTAAATTGTATATTGTTTATTGTATATTTTAACATTTATGTTATCACACACTGATCTAAAAAAAGGCACTCAATTCATTTACGAAGGCCAGCCATTTGAAGTGCTGGATTCTTTGCATGTCAAAATGGCCCAGCGCCGGCCGGTGGTGCAGACCAAAATAAAAAATCTCATCAATGGCAGTGTACAGGAAAAAACGTTCCAGCAGGGCGACATGTTTAATGAAGCTGATTTAGTGAAAAAAAATATTAAGTTTTTGTATTCAACGAAAGGTCAGTATTTTTTCTGTGAAGAAAATAATCCAGCCGCACGGTTTTCATTTACTGAAGAAATGCTGGGTGCCGGGGCTAAATATTTCAAACCTAATTCATTGGTACAAGGCATTATTTTCAGTGAAAAAATCATCACTGTTGTTTCCCCTATTAAAGTTACACTCAAAGTAAAAGAAACGCCACCAGGGGTAAAAGGCGATCGCGCCCAAGGCGGAACAAAAGAAGCAACCATGGAAACCGGCGCCGTCATCCAAGTCCCACTATTCATTGAAGAGGGCGATATGATTGAAATAAATACCGAACTTGGGGAGTATGTGAAGCGGGCAAGCGAGTAATCATGAAACTTGAAACATAAAGCATGAAACATGAATCCGCTTAACTGCGGATTTTTTTTATAAAAAACTCTAATTTACATTACACGTCAATTATTGTCGCATAATAAACCGAGATGCCGGTTTTACTGGTGAAGCGAGGGCATATTATCAAAAGGACGCTGCGGAGGCAATTTTGCATGGTCCCGAGAATACGGGAAAATTGCCGAGGTGCGAACGGTAATTTTGCGCTGGCAAAATTAACCGTGACCTTTTGATAATATGCCCGAGCGCAGTCACTCCACCGTCACCGACTTTGCTAGGTTCCGCGGACGGTCAACATTGAGACCTTTCAAATCTGCGATATGATATGACAATAATTGCAACGGAATAACATTAATAAGAGGTGACAATTCTTCACGGGTTGCGGGAACCTTGATAATATATTTTGCCAGTTTTTTAACGACTGCATCGGCATGATTGGTAATGGCAATAATCTGCCCTCCCCTCGCCCGGACTTCTTCCATATTACTCAATATTTTTGCATACGTTTCATCTTTGGGACACAAAAATACCACAGGCATTTGTTCATCCACCAAAGCAATCGGCCCATGCTTCATTTCTGCAGCCGGATAGCCTTCGGCATGGATATACGAAATTTCTTTTAATTTTAATGCGCCCTCCAAGGCAACTGGGAAATTTACATTGCGTCCAAGATATAAAAAATTTTTGCTATTTTTAAATTTGGCGGCGATTTTTCTAATTTCACCTGATAATGTTAATACCTGCTGGATTTTTTTGGGAATAGTTTCAAGTTCTTGTAATAGTGTCGCGTTACCAGGTTTTAAATAACAAGCCAATAACACCAATGCCGTCACCTGGCAGGTAAAGGCCTTGGTACTGGCCACCCCAATTTCCGGACCAGCATGCAAATAAATGCCACTGTGTACCTCTCGGGCGATGGTTGAACCCACTACATTTACAATTCCCAAGGTAATGGCGCCTTTTTCTTTTGCTTCTTTTAACGCCGCCAGAGTATCAGCCGTTTCGCCTGATTGGGATATGACTATCAGTAAATCAGTTTGTCGCACAATGGGATTGCGGTACCGGAATTCCGAAGCATAATCAACTTCCACCGGAATACCGGCGATTTTTTCGATCAAGTATTTTCCCAGCAGCGCCGAATGCCAGCTGGTCCCGCAAGCGGTAATGATAATCCGGTTGATATTCTTAGGATTAAAATTTAAGGACAACTTTACTTTGCCGTTTCCTGCCCTGAGCGAAGTCGAAGGGTTTAAACGGCCGCGCAGCGTATTGGCTATGCTTTCAGGCTGCTCAAAAATTTCTTTGAGCATGAAATGCTTGAATCCCCTTTTCTCAATCTGGTCAACGGTCATTTTCACGCGCTCTACTTTTTTGTCTACCGCCACGCCATTAGCCATGGTTATTTTGTAGCCTTCGGCCGTAATGACCGCCAACTCCCCATCATCCAAATAAATCACTTTTTTAGTGTGGTGCAAAATGGCAGAAACATCCGAAGCCACAAACATCTCGTTTTTCCCTATGCCAAGCAACAGGGGCGAACTTTTCCGGGCGACCACCATGGTGTCAGTTTTTGCATCCAGCACCAGTAAGCCATAGGTACCTTCAATTAATTTCAACGCCTTGGTAACCGCACCCTCAAGTGTTGGGGTGTCGGAGACCCCAACACTTTGGAACTTTTCAATCAAATGGGCGATGACTTCAGAATCGGTTTGTGACTTGAACACATGCCCTTCTTTTTTTAATAACTCTTTAAGCGCGTGGTAATTTTCAATAATCCCGTTATGCACAATGGCAATATCTCCTGAACAATCAGTATGCGGATGGGCGTTTATTTCGTTTGGCTCGCCGTGCGTGGCCCAACGAGTATGACCAATTCCTATTTTTCCTTGGCTCGCCGAAGCTTCAGCGAAGGCGGCTAATTCTGAAACTTTCCCTTTTTTCTTAATAATTTTAAGAACGCTATTTTCTACAACACAAATCCCAGCGGAGTCATATCCCCGGTATTCCAATTTTTTCAGCCCTTCAATCAAAATTGGCACGACTTCCCTTTTCCCCATATACCCAATAATTCCACACATGAATTTATGAACGAGGTGAGTAAATTCACCTCGGAAATCAGGCTTAATTATATCATATACCTTGCGGCCTGATTTCCGCGGGATACCTTATCATAAACTTCTAAAATAAAAAAGCAATAAAAAGCCTCAACATTTTGTTGGGGCTGGGTGTGGTTTGCTATATTTTAATTTGGCGATTTTTTTTGATGATGGGGACAATCTCCGGCCGCACATGGGGTGCATCATAACCCTTTTTGCAGCTTTAATGCCATTATTTTAGATTGCAAGGATTCAATGATTTTAAGCATCAGGGAAATAATTTGTTCGGTTAGCTCTTTCACTAAATCATATTCAACAACGGGCGCATTACCACTAGTTACACTGGATCCAGATGCCGCTGGCACAGATTCTATTGAGATGTAGTTATTCCCACCGCCACCACTACCAAATATACCAACATATAATGGCGAGCCGTTGTTTCCAGACCCTTGGGATGAACTAGAACAAAGACTGCTTGCCTTATTATCACAAACAAAAGCGTACCAAGCATTGGAGCCACTACTTACTGACTGACTTTCAATAGCAAGACTGCATGATGCGGTCATACCAGAATCTGTGGCACTTGAAATACACCACTCCCCGCCGCCGCAGGTTGGGGCTGCACTAGTGCTCGCAGTAATGGAATCTGTTTTGCAAATGGCCAGGTAATAATTATCCGAATTAGCATCCGCAGCAACAGCAGAAAATACTATAGTGGTTCCAGGGTATGTTGGAACCGAGGATGAAGAGCCGCCATCAGATGGGCTCGAAGAAATAGATGGTGCACTGTTTTCAATCACAGTATAGGTTAAAATAATACGGCCCGTGGCACCAGAAGCAATTGCACTGCCATCAATATCCCCGCCGCCGCCGGCACCTCCAGGAGCTGTTCCATTAACCGCAGCTGAAGACCCCTCACCAGGCAATGCTCCCGTGCCTCCATTACCTCCACCGGTAGGGGCTGTTCCTCCAGATGAACCCGATGCATTAGTTCCATTAGAGGATGACCCAGCCGAAGATCCTCCTCCTCCGCCACCACCTCCTTGAACAAAAGTCCTACCTGTAACACCATTACCTCCCGAAAACTTTGTATCACCCACCCCAGAACCACTGGCGCCACCAGAACCACCAGTAACCCCACTTGCAGTAGCACCTCCTTTGGCTAATGCAGTTGAAGTGTCAATAAAATATGAATCTCCCGCTATCCCGCCCACGTTTATTGTATAACTGTTACTAGCAGTCACTGAAACAGAGTCTTTTTTAGAATATGCGCCACCACCGCCACCACCGCCACCCTGGTCTCCCACATTGGCACTCCCTCCACTTCCTCCACCGCCCCACAATTCAACTTGTACGCTAGTAACCCCATCTGGAGCAACCCACGTAGTTGAAGAATTAAAAGTCTCTGTGGTTGCATGAGCTATGCCAAACAATGATATGAAAAAGAATATAAAGAAAATAATGAATAGTTTTTTCATTTCATGGGGTAATTATTTCTTCATCAACGGCGGCGGACTTTGTGGCGCAACCGGTGCATTCGTAAATGACCGCTTTATAATATCAGCCTCAACCATAGCCTTTGGTTTTCCGTACTTTAATTTGGCGATTTTTTTGATGATGGGCACAATGTCAGGCCTGCCTTTGCTTGGCGGATAAATTTGCATTTTAAAGGGCGTGGAAATTTTATTATTAAGCATCATTTTGGTGACAAGCGTAAAGTTGTCTAAGTTTACCAAGTCAAACCGGCTGAATCCCGGCTCAAATTGTTTTTCCAAAAATTCTGCATCTTCAGCGCCGATCCTAAACGCCCCCATACTGCCCACATTACCCATCACGGCATTTTTAATGTCTTCCTGTAGCTGCGGGATGAACTGGTGGGCCATAATCAAATTAAGCTTATACTTTCTAGCTTCGGATAAAATCGTGGAAATACTGTCCGTAGTAAAATTCTGAAATTCATCAATATACAAATAAAAATCTGTCCGATCTTCGTCTTTCATACTCGCTCGGCGCATGGCCGCCATCTGGATTTTTGATACTAAAATCAAACCGAGCAAAGAACTATTCACTTCACCGGTCTGGCCTTTTGACAAATTAGCCAGGAAAATTTTCTTCTCGTTCATAATTTTAGCCAGGTCAAAACCGGACCGCGACTGGCCAATAATGTTTCGCATCATTTCGTTTTCAATAAACCGGCCCACCTTGCTTACCACGTACCCCAACATATCGCTCCGGGTATTGCCCGTAGTTGCCGCCCATTCTTTTACCCAAAATTGCCGAACCACCGGATCCGTCACTTTTGCCAATTTTTCTTGCAAAAAGGCTGGATCGGTAAACATTTTAGGAATTTCCACCAGCGTGCCCGGATTTTGCTGGTCGGCCATCAGGGCCAACATAGCATTACGCATATAATGTTCAAACATCGGACCGATGATTTCGGGCGGAAACAGTTTGTAAAAAATACTGATCATTTCCTGGACGGCAAAATCTTTTTGTTCGGGCGTGTCGTATTCAAGCATATTGAGTCCCATCGGTCGCTCCTGGTCAAACGGCTCAAATAATACTACATCATCAACCCGGTCTTTAGGGATATTGGCCAAAATATGTTCCACAAATTCCCCGTGCGGGTCAACAATGGCCACTCCCTCACCATTTTTAATATCTTGGATGGCCATTTCTTCCATGAACGTGGATTTTCCGGTACCCGTCTGCCCGACAATATACATGTGGCGGCGGCGATCCTGGCGCGTGGCAAAATAAATCTTTTTTTCATCGCCGCGGTATATCGCTTTTCCCAATAACATGGGGCCGGTATCAGGTAAATCGAATGGTGGCGGAGCCACGGCCGATTTTGCCGCCTTAATATACGGAGTTTCGGTATAATGCGTCGGGAAATGATAAATACTGGCCAACTCTTCCGTGTTTAAAATATTGCGTTGGCCATTATTAAAAATCCTGAAACTAAAATCATAGATAAATTTTTTCAGATATTTTTGATTGACAGTCCGAGCGTCAAAACTATTAATGGCTGAAAGTGAAAACTGGTTAAATGCCCCCGCAAGATGGTGCACAATTTCCTCGGCGCGCTCTTTGGTGTGCGCTGAAGCAATAACACGGATATTTGCCTCAAACGGCTGCTTTAAGATTTTTTGCTGGATGGCATCATAGCCCACCTGGTCAAACCCCTGCTCTTTTTTTCCCGGCGAGGCGGCGGCTTTTTTCTTATTATTAGGATCCATGACATCCTTGGCAATATCGGCAATCACTGCCATGACGGGATTTTGAAATGCTTCCGAAGCAGCGCTCCTGACCGATTTTCCTTCGCGGATTTTCGCCAGCGCTTTTTCACCCTTTTTACGCAAGTTCAACCCCGACAACGGCCGAATAACCAACTGCATAGCAGCACCCTCATTAGGAGCGATTTTACTTAAATTATTAGTAATAGTACTTAATGGGTCTTTTTCCAGTTTGTGATAGGTACTGATAGGAAAAAGCATATTTTCCTTGAGTTTTAAATATGCCCCGGCAACAAATGATTGGGGGTGAAAAATAGTGTAATCCTGGGGGATTTTATCCACAATGGCACGCGGATAGACGCCCTGCACATATTTTTCAAACACCGTTTCAAGATATTTTGGCACACTGACATAAAATGAAATATCCGCACTGCCCGTTTGCGAGGCGATTTCCAAGGTAATAGAAGCCGGTTCCTGAAACATTTTCGGTTTTTTGAGGTACAAAAAATTAGCCAATACCTGCTCCATTTGGCTGATAATGGCTTTTTCCTCTTTTTGCAGTTCTCCTTCTTTTTTGGCTTCGTTTTTTGGCATCATCACCAAAAACAGTGTCGTTTCAAGTGTTCCAAAAACGGCGTTTTTTTCCGACTGTTCAGAAGAAAGCGTAATCATAAACGCCACCACCAAACAAAGGAAGACGAAAATAAAGCCAAGAAGAATAAACGGCATTTATTTTAGAAATTGTTTATATAGTCCATTTTCCACCAAAGCGTCGTGCAGGGCATCCACCACATACGGATCATCCATGCTTTTTGCTACGTGGATGGCGTAAATAACCCCCTTGTGTTTTGCCATTTCCAATAATTTTTTCACTTGTTCCTGCACATCCTTAAGAGCCTTTAAATCTTGCACACTTGCCGCAGCGCTGCTTTTTTGGCTATCATCCAGTTCCAGCGCCTGCATAGCGGCCTTTAATTCTTTGGCTTCATCAACCAATGGCTCCGTTTCTTTTGGCGCTATCACTTCTGCCCTTTCCACTACTGGCACAGCCTCAACAGGCTTTGGCATGAATTCTTGCGCTGGATCCTTTATGTCTTTTTTATCGTCCATAGCTTAAGGATTATTAAATATTCAAGTCAATATACACAGGATCTGTTTTGCCTTTTTCCATCGGACCATTAACCTGTACTTTCAGCCCCTTTGAAACTTTGGAAACTTCAAAAATTTTAGTACAACGACTTGGTTCAAATTCCGGCTTAAGTAGCGCACCGCACATGTCTGGTAGCGGGATAAAAAACGCCGCCCTATCCCCTATTTGGTTAAACACTCGCTGTTCTGAATCAATCATTGCCCCAAGGCTCCACATATTGGCTTGGGTATCCACCTTTCCCTTATTTTGCGCCTGGACCGTCACCATGATAAACCGATCAGTAGTAAACACATCTTGATGATACCCGGATCTGCTGTCATACAGAGCGTTGCCAAGGTCGTACGCCCCAAGTAAAATTATCTTAATATCACCCATCTGTACTTCGTACACAGGCTTTGGCACCGGCGGCGGCGAAGGTTCTGTCGTTTCCTGGCTATTTACGCTTGTTGGGTTTTTACCCGACTTCGCATACTTTATGCCAAAATAAACCAATACGCCCGCCAATAGCAGTACTACCGCCAAAATAATAATAATCCGCGAAGCCTGCCCCGACTGGATAAAAAGCCG
>CAYZAV010000003.1:48738-78997 GCA_964475855.1 uncultured Candidatus Saccharibacteria bacterium
TATTGTACCATATTTCAAATAAGCAAAATATTACTTCTGGGGATAACAATAGGCTTTCAAATACCGCCACCTCTGATACTGATCTTTATGAAACATGAATTGTTGGTAGCCATATTTTTTCAGCAACTTGGCAATAGCAGGTTTTTGGTGCGAATCAAATTCCATATACAAGGTGCCTGTTTTCTCTAAATGGGCGGGTGCGCCTTCCAAGAACTTGGTGATATAAAACAGACCGTCATCTTTTCCGAACAGTGATACATGCGGTTCATGATCAAGGGCGGATTGTTGCACCTTATGCTTGTTTTTGGCTGGAATATATGGCGGATTAGCTACAATAATATCAAACTTTCCCGCGATATTTTCAAACACATCAGAGCGGATAATTTCATACTGCAATTTTTTAAGTTTATTGATTTTGCAGTTTATCTTAATTTGCTCAACACAGTTTTTTTCGGAATCAGCAAATGCCATATGTATATTTTTCGATGTCGCAACGTACAAATTTCTTTGAAATTTTACGTTGCTGGAACGTTTAAATTTTTCAGAAGAAAAATTTATTACGTTCCGCACAATAGAAATACCAATGGCTCCCGAACCAGAAAATATATCGAGCACTTTATAAACTTTACGAACTTTATCAACTTTTAACTCTTCAATTACTTGCTCCGTCCAATACTCCGTTTCAAATCGCGGGATCAATGGCTTTTTTGACAAATCTATTTTGCAACCTAAAAACTCGGTAAAACCGATAATATAATCCAGCGGCTCGCCGGCCTTAATTCGCGCCAGATCTTTTTTAAATCCGGCCGTCGATTTACCATGGTATTTTTCATCCAATAACCACTGTTCTTCTTTTTGCATATCTTCATACTATAGCATTTACTAAAATAAAAAAGACCCAAGATAGGGTCTCTAGTCAAGCAACTAGCTCTGCGCTTGAGCATTCAACGACTTGCAGGATTCCGTCGCCGCAGTTATACAAAAGCGGATGCACGGGGTCACATGGGCAGTAATAATACACCACCTGCCAATACCTGCCGGTTTCATGGGATTTGGGAAATTTCGGACCCAACTCAAGACATAATTGGTTTGCCAAAGAAATTTTCTGGCACTTTTTGCATTTAATGTGGTCTCCGCCTTGGCATACGAGAAAGAGATGTTCTGCATACATATAACGCCCCCTCTTTGTTAAAGAGCAAAACAAAACCGCATATTCTGCGGTTTATGTAATGGAAATAATTTCAACTTCCGTAAACTTCTGCCTGTGTCCAATTTTTCTTTTATATCGTTTCTTGGATTTGTATTTAAAAATAATCAATTTATCACCCTTGGTGTCGCCAATCACTTTGGCGGTAACTTTGGCACCCTTTACGAATGGTGCGCCAACTTCATGTTTTTTTTCATCGGAGACCAACAAAACCTCCGGGAAGATTACTTCCTTTCCGGCTTCTGCGCCGTCCAACTTTTCTACTTCTAACTTGTCTCCGGGCTTGACCAAATATTGCTTTCCCCCGGTTTTTATTACTGCAAACATATTAGGTGTATATTAGCAAAAATATCATTACTCGTCAATATGTGGCCGATCTATTTCATCTATTTTAATCTGCGGCGCACTATCAGTGATTTTAACTACGTCCTTATCCACCTTCAAAAATTCGGCGCGGGCTTTATTATAAGAGCTTACGGTTTTATCCAAATTTTCTCCCATGCGGGTTACATATTCTGAATAGGCAAACATGTGCTTGCCCAGGCGCTCCACTTCTTTGATAATCATCTGTGCCTGCTCCGAAATTTTCTGATTTTTCATGCCCTGCAGTACTGTCTGCAAATAGGCCAAAAAGCTGGTTGGTGAAACCACAATCACCCGCTTTTTACCCGCATAATACACTAAATTATTATGATCTTCTGCGATTACGCCCACCTTATTGATCAGTAAATCGTAATACACTGCTTCGCTCGGAATAAACATAAAGGCAAAATCCGTAGTTTTTTCTTCGGGTTTTACGTACTTACTAGTTTCATCAATACGCAGCTTTAAATCCGCCACAAAGGCCATTTCAAGCCGCTTTTTTTCTTGCGGATCATTGGAAACAACCATGCGGTTATAATTTTCCAGCGAAAATTTTGAGTCTATGGGAATGATTAATTTGTCTACAAATACCGCCGCGTCGACAATTACGCCATCACGAAAACCATACTGCATCTGATAACTTCCCGGCGGCAGCACATTTTTCAAAACCGTTTCCAAATAATATTCGCCCAAAATCCCCCGTTGCTTGGGATTTTTTAAAATGTCCTGCAAACTTTTTAACTGGTCGGCAAAGCCCACCACCTGCCGGTTGGTTTCATCCAGCTTAGCTAGCCGTTCTCGCACATCACCAATAATTTTTGAAGACTGGGCGAATTGGAACTGTTGGTTTTTATTGGATTCAGATAATTTATTGTCCAGCGTTTGTGAAATCTGGTTGATCTGCTGCTGCAGCATCAGCAACTGCCCATCATCTTTTTTAGGTTCTTCCGGCTTCTTGCGGAGTAATAAAAAAATAACCACGCCAATACCCAAAATGATTACCCCGTAAAAAATAATTGAGCTATTCATATTATTGAAGTCATTTTATCATAAAAAATGCAAACAAACCGCCTATTTTTCCAGGGCCGGTGTAATAAACAGCTTCGGCGGTTTCCAAAAGTGAAAATACAATAGTTTAACACCTTCGCTGACCATAGCATATCCAAGCACTAAACCGAACAAAATAGCAAGTGAACCAAGAGCTGGCGCTTCAAAGTGGAAAATGGTCTGGCCAAACCAGGTAAGGGGCAGGGCAACAATTACCACGGCATCAATTACCGTAAACCAGAACAGGCCTGCACCGGGACGCTTGGTTTTCCAAAATGCATGTCGGGTACGAATGATATAAATCAGCACAATTTCGGTCAAAATGCTTTCTATAAACCACAGGGTCTGTAAGTTTCCCGGGGTAGTATTTTTGAAGATCATAAAGACAATGAAATCAAAAAACGTGCTCACCAGTGACAGATAAATTACCAGTGGTAGCATATTGTGCAGCTGGTATAGTTTGGGTTTTTTCAGTTCCTCAATATCAATGGTGTCCGTAGCAACAGAAATGAGTGGGAAGTCCGACAGCAAGTTTCCTAGTAAAATTTGAACCGGCAACATAGGCAAATAGTTGATAAACATGGAAACAATGGCCACGGAGTAAAAATTACCGAAGTTACTAGCCAACATACACTTGATATATTTATTAATGTTGGCAAAAATAATACGGCCTTCTTTAATACCTTCCACAATCACCCGTAAATCTTTTTCCAACATCACCACATCCGCCACTTCGCGCGAAATATCCGAGGCGCTGGGAACAGCAATGCCCACATTAGCAATTTTCAGGGCCGGGGCGTCGTTAATGCCTTCCCCTAAGAATCCTACTTCCTTGGTTTTTTGCAGCGATTTTAAAATGTTATATTTTGTTTCGGGGGAAATGCGGGCAAAGACAAAATATTCCATACAGGCTTGGTCAAATTCGTCCGGCATCATTTTTTGAAGCTCAGCGCCCGTTATAACCTCACCTGAGGTTTTGATAATTCCTGTTTTTGCGCCAATATAGCCAGCTACCTCTTTTGAGTCCCCGGTAATGATCTTAATATCAACGCCCAATTGACGGCTAAGCGTAATAGCTTCCTTGGCGGTGGACTTAAGCGGGTCTTCAAACACAAAATATCCCAAAAACGACAATCCTTTTTCATCGCTCTCTAAAATAGTTTCTCCGGTGAATTTTTTGCACCCAATAGCCAGTACCCGTTTACCAGAAATTCCTTCGCGACTTATTTCCTCGGCCAATTCTTTTTTATCAAAACCGTGGCCAAATGTAGTAGAAAGACGAACAATATGTTCGGGAGCCCCCTTTACCACTAACCAACGACCTTCACGGCCTTGGTCAATAATCATACTTGAACGCATGCGGACCGAGTCAAATGGAAGTTCATTAACCACATGCCAAGCGGCCTGTTTTCCAGGCACGTCCTGTCCGGCGCGGGCCAAAAGGGCAACATCAAACGGGTTTAGCACTTTTTGCAGGCCTTTTGTTTCTTCACTGCCATGATTGTCATCACGCATGATGCCGTAGGCCAGGCACCGCTCCTGATCACTAGAAACAATTTTCTCCAATGTCAGTTTATTCTCCGTAATGGTGCCCGTTTTATCCGTACATAAAATTTCAATGTTTCCCAAATCTTCAATGGCCGAAAGACGCCTCACTACCACCTGTCGCTTGGCCATATTCATACTGCCGCGTGCCAATGCAAATGTTACCACCGCAGGCAAGGCTTCGGGCAAGACACTAATAACCAACGCTACTGAAAAGAGCACTAGTCGCGGCACATCGGAAAATCCCTTAATGGCGATGTTGGCCAAAAACATCATCAAAATGGTTACCAGTACCACCCGGAGAACCAACTTACAAAAATAAATGATGTTTTTTTCGTAGGCACTGGGCTTTTGGACACTCAAAACCAATCCGGCAATTTCCCCGAACGCGGTCTCTTTGGCAGTGGCTACCACTATACCCTTGGCTTTTCCCGAAATAAGCGAAGAACCGGCAAACAATATATTGTGAGCCTTGAAAATTTCTTTTGTGCCGCCTACTATCTTTTCCAACGTTTTGGAAACGGGTACCGATTCCCCCGTCATAACTGATTCATCCACCAAGCAATTTTCCATTTCAAACACCCGCAAGTCAGCCGGAACAATATCCCCCGCTTCCAAAAGTACCACGTCGCCAGGTACGATATATTTTTTTTCAATCACTTCCTGACGACATTCACTGCCTCCTGTAACTTCAACCATCCGCAGTACCCTTACCCGCTGTGCGATAAATTTTCGCAGCAAGAGCACCGTTTTTTCAGCGCGATATTCCTGGAAAAATCCTATGCCAACATTAACCAAAGCCGTGGAAGCAATCACCAGTCCGTCAATCATTTCACCCAGCAAAAAAGCAATAATCCCCGCCCCGCAAATTAAATAAAAAAACGGTGACTTTACCTGCCGCAGAAAAATCTCAAAAGCATTTAAATTACCAAGCGTTATTTCATTGAAACCGTACTGTTTTTGACGCAACTGTGCTTCTTTTGCGGTCAAACCTTTTTTTGATGTTGTTAATTCCGAAAATGACTCTTCGACGCTTTTTTGGGTAAATAGTGAAAAATGCATGAATTTATAAGCGAGGCGAATAAATTCACCTCGGAAATCAGGCTTAATTATATCGTATACCTTGCGGCCTGATTTCCGCGGGATACTATTTAATAAAAATTTCCGTGATTAAAAATACCACATAAATAAACAATAGAAATAATCCCTCTTTTTTGGTAATCTTGCGGCCGGTGCGGATAAATAAGAGGGAAAATAGCGCTGCAATAACCAAAAACATGCGAGCGGTCACAAACGGTGAAAAATCAGTAATTTCAAATGGAAATAGCAAGGCAATGATTCCCAGCACCAACGTGGCACAAATAATAATTGAACCCATCAGATCCCCCAATACCAGCCAATTTTCTTCTTTGCGGGCGGAAATGGCGGCAAAATACATTTCCGGAAAAGTGTTGCCAAGGCCAACAATCAAAATACCTACTAAGGCCAGTGAAATTCCCAATTGGTCGGAAAAAAATTGGGCCGATATGACCACTGCTTGTGAAGCTGCCAGCAACAACACCACCAACACGACAATTTTTACCGCGTTCCACAAAAAATCACTAAAGTTCATTTTTTCCGCCTCGGTATGTGAACGGTATGTTTTCTTAAAGTGTCCTTTTTTGGAAAACAACCAACAGGAATAAAAAATAAAAGCAAAAATGAGCACCATGCCATCAACCCGGTCAAGCTTTCCGTCGAAGATAAGCAGGAGGGGCAAAACAGCAATAATGGCCGTAAAAATAGCACTTTTTTGTACCATCTCACTTTCGGCCGATAACCCCTTTTTACTGAAAAAAACAGCAATGGCTAATACAATAGTCAGGTCAATCAAGTTTCCTCCAATAATGTCGCCAAACGCCAATTCGGGCTTTCCCTGGAAAGCCGCGCTGACATCAATGAACAAATTAGGTAACGAAGTGGCAAACGCCATCACAAAAAAAGCGATGATAAATTCCCGCCAGTGCATATACCGCGCTACTCCAACCAAAGATTTAATCAAGCTGCCGGAAAGCCAGCTTAACACAATACAGGAAGATAAGAATAAGAATACGACAAGATACCAGGTCATAGGTGGTATAGCGAATAAAGCTGATAAGCTACTGCCAGCACAAAAAACACCATCAAAGGATATACTAAAAACTTACTTCCCCCAATCTTTCGGTACATTAGCAAAATCAAAATGCCATCAATAGAAAGCAGGGCGCCGCCGATGAAAGAAAGCAACGGAATGAAAGAATGTGCCCCCAACAAAAAAAGGATTAAGGGGGGTAGGCAGGCTAATACCCAGCCTGAAAATTCATTGGCGCCCATGTCGTAGATAAATACTTTTTTAAGTAATAGCCCCTGGGAAATAAAAGCATTGAAGGTGGTAATAATACCAACCAACAAGGCTACTGAAACGATACTGTTTCCCAAAAACTGCTTTAAACCAATGAGAGCAGACTCCGTAGTCTGGCCGCCACTGATGCCAAGCACTAATACCACAAATAAAAAATAAAGCGCGGCGGGAATAAGCGTACCTAGTATTATTACGGTATTAAAAGAACGCTTATTGCCCCGCAACATTTCTTCCACTTCGGGAATAAGCCCAGTCCCCCACAAGGAAAATACGATGGCAGCGTAAGGCAGGAAAAAGTTATCAAGGTGAAAGGCAAAAGGTGCAAAGGAAAAATTTTCCATATGAATAAAAGAAACCCCCTTGAAAAACAACATTCCTAAAGAAAAAAGAAATATTAACAGCGCCCAAAATTCAAACCGGGAAACGGCTTTGATACCAAAAAATATCAGACTACTAGCCGCGACAAAATACGTGAGCGCGTAAAATAATCCTGTGCCGCCGATGAATGGCGAAAGTAAGGCTGACAAAAATTGGCTGCCGACAATCAAATAAATAAGCAAAATGCCCACCAAACCAACAATCATAGGCACCATAATAAACCGTTTGGCCCATGGGCCAAAATAATAACCCACAAACCCCGGCCAACGCTTAAAATCGGGCGTTGCCAAACTGATTCGGCCGAACATGATATGGATGCACACCACAAACAGCGTCAGTATAAAAAAATAGGCCAGCATCGGCAAAACCCCAACCTGCAACGTAATATACGGAAGCGCCAAAAACCCCACTCCGATAATACTCCCTGAAAGCGTGGCAATGGGATAAATATAGTGTTTAAAAATATTTTTAACCATTCATGCATTTTACCTTTTTTGTCGCCTGATTAACAATTTACCCTTGGGGATAACTTGAAATAAAAAAATAGGCAATCTGGATAATTGCCTATGCGCTGACTAATAGTCTTCATATCCGGAGATGCGATTGAAGTTTTCCTCGAACTTTTCGCCGATGTCGTCATCGGAGCGGTACTCCATCAGGAACGCGTCCTCGTCTCTGTCCTCGTAGAACTTTCGCAGCACGCGCACGGCACGGAAATCCTGCCGGCTAAAGAACAGCTGGGCGGTCAGGTTGGTCTCGCGCACTTCGAGGGTGATGCGCGTGCGGCGATGGCTCGACAGTTTGCTCACCAGCTTACCGACTATCTGCGCGCCTACCGCCAGCCGACGCCAGGCGGGATGAACCGCGAAGTTGAGAATGTGCAGTTTATTCTTGTGCAGTTCGTAGATCATGAAACCGACGATTTTTTCGCCGTGTTCCGCGACCATGCCGATGCAATTGAATCGGGCGAGGTAACAGAGAAAGTCCTCCTCGGTCCAGGCGTATTCAAAGCTGAGTTGTTCCGTCTGCAACACCTCTGGCATGTCGCGGCGGATCATCCAGCGAAGGTATACCTGTGCCGGTTTCTTGATCCAGCTAGCGGGGAAGGTACCGATGCTCATCATAACAGAGTTCCTTTCTTGAGTTTGAAGCTATTTTTTAAAAGAACTATTAAATGCATCATTATATAGATTATTGATAAAGTCAATAGATACCATTTGACTAGTGGAAGTTTTTATTATAAAATATGTACATCTTTGGTCCCATCGTCTATCGGTTAGGACACTTGGTTCTCATCCAAGAAAGCGGAGTTCGATTCTCCGTGGGACCGCAACGTACAAATTTGCAGGGCAAATTTTACGTTGCGGGCACGTGTAATTTCCGCAGAAATTATTACGTGTCGCAAATAATAACCCAGCACCTTACCAAGGGGAAACTATGAACAAGTTGAAGGGCGTGACATCGACCCTGGCACTCGTATTTTCGGTTATCTCAGTATCCTTAATGATTGATTATATGACCGCCACGATTGAGGGCGTGGAAACAGTTCTCTTAATGTCCCGTAAAACCGTTGTCATTATGATTGTCGCACTTTCCGCGATTACCGCATTGGTAATCTTTTATCAAAAAGAACGGTGGTGGTTTTTCACCGGCCTAATGCAAGCCATCGCATGCGTCATATTCATAGTGATATGGCAGATGATGTAATAACCAAAACCCGGGTGCGTATGCCCCGGGCTTTTTTTAAACATGTAAATGGCTTACGCGTTCATTACACTCCTCCACAAATAATATTAAGACTGGAAGGGGGTCGGAGAAACATGTGATTAACTCCCTCTGTACTACTGGTAATCTGGCGGTATTTGCCAATAATTGATAATATATTGTGACAGTTTTTTGAAAATAGGCACGGCGGAAAGGGCGGATTTTGGCACGTTTGGGTTATCCAGCTTTACCAAAATCAAAAATTCCGGATCTAGCGCAGGGCCAAAACCGATGAAGCTTTGGATGGTTTTATCCGTGTAATATCCTTTTTTATTTTCAAATGGCACCTCGGCCGTACCCGTTTTTCCAGCCAAATAATAACCCTTTATTTTCGCCCCGTCGCCATAGCCCTTTTCAACTACATTGACCAGCATCGTGGTAACCTGTGAAGCAGTTTTAGCGCCAATCACTTGGCCGGAAAGCTCCGGCCTGGTTGCCAGCTCATCTGCCCCGTGCACAATTTTTTCAACAATATAGGGTTTTGCCACTTTACCTCCATTGGCAAATGCTGAAAATGCTTTTACCAGTTGCATGGGGGTCATTTGGATGCCCTGCCCGAATGAAGCGGTGGCCAGTCCAAAATCGGATCCGTTTTTTAACCCATCGTTTCGCGAAGAAACTTCACCCTGCAGATCCACTCCTGTTTTTTTACTGATACCGAAATTATCCAGATACTCAAAAAACGTGGCGCGAGTTAGCATCTTTTGCAAAAAAACGGCGCCGGTATTGATGGACTTTTCCAAAATACGCGACATATCGCCAGAACCATACTTTTCGTGGTTAAAATTATAAATGGTATCGGGCCCGATAGTTACCGACCCTGTATCAGTAAACGTACTTTCGGGCGTCACTTTTCCCTGGTCAAGCGCCATGGCCATAGTAAAAGGTTTAAACACCGACCCGGGCTCGAATATTTTTTGCACCGCGCCATTTTGGAAAACGCCAAAATCCGTTTCTTTGGAATATTTGTTCGGGTCAAACAACGGGTAATTGGCCAAGGCCAAAATGCGCCCGCTGTCGGGTTTTACCACAATAATTTGCCCCGAATCAATGGCAATATTTTTAGCTGCTTCTTTTAAGAGGGACTCTGCCTGGAACTGGATATTATAATCAATAGTCAGGTATAAATCAGAGCCGTCCAAATATTGCTGTGTCGTATCCGCATCAATCAAATCCAACCCGCGCTTTTCCTCTTTAATGCCGGATTTTCCTTTTAAAATATCCTGATAATAGCCTTCAATGCCGTATTGCCCCGTATCGTTGCCGCCCAAAAATCCAATCACCTGGGCCGCCAAACCCTCCTGCGGATAGTAGCGTGCCGAAACACTTTCAAATGAAAGGCCTTCCAGTTTCATTTTTTTTATAACCGCCGCCTCATCGGTTGACAAGTCTTTATGCAGCACAACATAGGTGGCAGTAGTATCAATGGCCGCCAAAATATTTTTTGCGCTATCATCTAATGGACCGGCTAATAACTCGGCTACTGCCGGTTTATCCGTAATTTTCGGCGGTAATGCGGCCAGTGTCCAGCGTTCTTTATTAATAGCCACACTTTTTATATCCCCTGAACTTTGCGCCCCGCGGCTTTCTTTGCTATTTAAAAAAAATACTTCTCCGCGACTGCCCTGGATTTCTTTAAACCCGATTTGCTGACCCAAGGCTTGTGACTGGTAAAATTTGCCATTAATAATCTGTAAATAAAACAAGCGGACAATGATGCTTGCCGCCAGTAAAACGCCAACTGATATAATAAGATACACCCGCCAGTTTTTCATGTTATTTCACCATTCCCAATTCGCTTGGAGCAATGGTTACATAGGTCACTTCGGTTGTTTTTTCAAAACTTAATTCACGCACACGATCCTGCACATTCCCTAAAAATCCACTCTCGGCAAAATTGGTTTGCAAAGCACGCCCCTCAGCCAACGCCTTATCAATATCCCGATTATAATTTTTAATCAAATATGAGCCGCGGGTCAAATCGTTCACCAAATAAATATAAAACACCAATAAGCAGGCAATTGCCACCGCCATAGCCGCATATACTAATTTCCAGTTGAGTGTCGGCATAGCCACCGCCCTGATTTTTTGTTGCGCCGAGCGATAAGTTAGTGTAAGTGTTGTCATTTTTTAATAATTGCCCTTAGTTTTGCGGACCGTGATCTTGGATTTTGTGAAGTTTCTTCTTCTGTTGCCTCTATCGGTTTTTTAGTCAGAATAGTTGCCGATCCTTGCTGTGCTTTGTCCCGAAAAAAGTTTTTCACAATCCGGTCTTCTAGTGAGTGGAAAGAAATGACCACTAGTCTGCCTCCCGGTTCCAACATGTCAAGTGCTTTTGGCAGTGCCTGCTCTAAATTATCCAATTCCCCATTCACTGCAATTCGCAAAGCCTGAAAGGTGCGTGTCGCATAATGAATTCCTCCGTGCTGGAATTTTCCAGGAATAGCTTGACCTATAATTTCTTTCAATTCAAATGTGGTTTCGATTTTCTTATCCTCGCGCGTTTCTGCTATCTTTTTTGCAATCTGCCTCGCAAACTTTTCTTCGCCATATTCTTCAATAATCTTTTCTAGTTCTTTTTCCGGCCATTGATTGATAATTTCTGCCACTGTCAACGGATTTTTCATCGAATATCGCATATCCAGCGCTTCATCCTTACTGAAAGAAAACCCCTTTCTTAAACCCTCTATCTGCCAGGAAGAATATCCCACATCCAGTAAGATTCCCTGTACCTCTTCAAACTGTGCCGCTGTTGCAATTTCTTTGATATCTTTATAAGAACCTTCCACCACTGCCGCACGCCCCCCAAATTCCGCCAAATTATTTTTACTGTTTTCGATCTGCGTTTCATCCCAGTCAATTCCCAGCATCTTTCCATCTGGCCCCGTTTTTTCCAATATCAACTGCGCATGCCCGCCCTCGCCCACCGTGCCATCAATCATATTTTCATTACTTTTTGGGGCAAGATACTGCAATACTTCTTTCACTAAAACTGGTTTGTGGGTATTTGCCATATTAAATTCCTAACGATCCCAATTTTGAAACAATCTCTTCTACTCCTTTCTCCGCATTTTTTCGGTAATCATCCCATTTTGCTTTATCCCAAATTTCCAATCGGTTTGATAATCCCGCTACCACCACCTCTTTTTTCAAATCAGCATATTCTTTTAAATAATCCGGCAGCAAAATTCTTCCCAGTTTATCAAGCTCCACTTCCATAGCGCTGGCCAATAAGTGCCGAGTAAAACTGCGCGCTTCCCCCTGTGAAACGGGCAAGGCCGCCAATTTGGCCGACATCACTTCCCACTCTTTTAAAGTGTATACCACCAAACAGTTTTCAACTCCTTTGGTAACAATCACCGCCGCCCCCAATTCCGTGCGGAATTTAACCGGCAGCGCCAGCCGTTTTTTAATATCTATAGTATGCTGGTATTGGCCGATAAGCACGAAATATGGAACATGAAGCATGAAACATAAAGCATTTTACGCCGTAGCGTTTTATGTTCCATGTTTTATGTTCCATGTTTTATGATTGAGTTTTCCCCAGAAAACCGCTATTCTCCCACTTTTATCCACTTTTCTCCACTTCTGATTATTTATAGCCCACTTCACCGAACTTGGTCAACAGATATGCCAAAACGCTATTTTGTACTTAGAAAAACCCTATTCTCCCCATCTTATCCACAATTGAATTAGCACCTTTTTATACAAAATCTAAAAACGTCCGTTTCCCACTTTTATGTAATAGGTAAAAGTAATTAAAAAAACCTGCCCCATGTTTGGAACAGGCTTTAGGTTGGTGCTATTTACTGGCGCTGTATTCTTCGGCAGCTTCGCGAATCTGCCGTTCTTCCTCTTCCGTAATCGGCCGGATAGCGCCGTTACGATCAAGGACATCGCCGACGATTTTTACCTCTACCCAGCTGGAATCATAATCATAAGCGCTTCCCGCTTCGCGCAACGGAAGAAACCACCGCGCGTCGCCAATCTGCATCAGGAACCTTGGCCACTGGGGCGAATCTTTGTCGCTGCACATCAAGTCGCGGCATTCATGATTGGTGAAAAACCCTAACACCTCCATACTCCGGGCCACCCAGCCCATCCAGCTACCGATTTCCCGCTCGTCATCAAATGTTTGCAGTTCACGCATCATCCACAAAAGGTATGGTGGGAGGGGCACTCCCTTCAAGAATCCTTCTTTTCGGAAGAGATCCTCCATTGCCACGCTTTGCGGCATTGCGTCCGGATTGCCAGCGCAAATGCGCAACGTAAACTTTGTGACCGTGTTGGCATAATACTTCATTGCATCACCCCTTTGTCAAAGAAACTTACCGTAAAACCCAGTGATTATATACTACCCAAAAATGCCGATTTAGCAAGAAAGCATAAACTTTTAACATCCTATTTTTATACAAGCTTGTATATTTGTAGGATGTTATAATTCTAAGAAAAAAAGCCCGATATTTATCGGACTTTAAAAGATCTTGATTACCGAAGTTGGCAATTAAACTTGGCGGAATTAAGGATTACCAATCCTTCCAAACTCAGCTCAATCATCGCAACTGACGGCATGGCAATGGGGCAAATGTCGCCCAATTTCTTGCATGATTTTTGCATAGTTTCATAGTCATACTTGCTCATGTTCTTGACATTGGTGGTATTAGCGGTCACAAAATCTCGATGAAACGGCGCCAGAAGGGAAAAGAAGATCATATATTCGCGGTCCGTCAGTTCGAAAGGCACATTCTTTTCCCGCTCCAGTTCAATTTTGAATGCCTGGCGGTCATCGGCAAGGCTACCCTTTTTCAGACCAAGATTGGCCATTTTTTCGTTGCCCATCATCGTCAACCGGTACCACCATTCACCCTTGCCAATGATGATAAATCCTTCGTAAAAATCAAAATCAGTATCCGCATCAGGCGCAAAATTCTTGACCATATAGCCCATCTGCATGGAAACCGGGAACTGCTTTGCCATAATACACCTCTTGGGTTGGCGGTATTGTGAAGGTTCTAAACACCCCTATATAGTATACGATAAATATAAATTAGTCAATTTTTCAGAAATTTCTATTATCCCCCATTCTTTAAAGCTTTACTATTTGAGGTATATTAAAAATTCCCCAGTTTTAATACGCACACACGTGTGTGTGTTGTCGCACAATGAAAATGTAAACACGTACACGGGCTTGCGTGTTCGTTTGCGTGTTTGCCCGTAGCGACCCGGTTCCAGGAGTTCAGCATAGTTCCGCGTTCTTAATGGAACCCCAGTGACCAAATCGCGGAGAAATATAATAGAATCTACTCTCTACACCGAGTCGCGGTGCTGAAGCCTGTCTGCCGGTAGGCAGGGATGGGAACCGGGGAACGGAGTTACACCACCTTCACCACCTCAAAATTGTCGGGGTTGATTTCGATTTTGTCGCCCTTGGTGATGGTTTCGGCCAATAGGGCTTCTGAAATTTTATTTTCTACGGTGTCTTGCATAACGCGGCGCATTTCGCGGGCGCCAAATTCGGGCTTATACGAAAGCTCTACAATTTTTTCTTTCAGGGCTTCGGTCACTACCAGTTCAATATCTTTTTCTTTTAAATTTTTTGCGAGCCCTCTGCAAGAAAGTTCTGCAATGTCCATCAAATTTTCGCGGGTCAAGGGATGGAAAATAACCGTGGCGTCAAACCGGTTGATGAATTCGGGGCGGAAACTGCTCTTGGTAAACAGGAAATCCATCAGCTTTTGCTTTTCAACACTACCGCCTTTTTCCACCTCTTCAAAAATAATTTGGGCGCCGGCGTTTGAGGTACAAATGATAATAGTATTGGCAAACACCACCCGCCGGCCCTGGCCGTCGGTAATATGTCCCTCGTCCAACACCTGAAGCATCAAATTTAAAATGTCCGGATGGGCTTTTTCAATCTCGTCCATCAACACTAAGGAAAATGGCCGTTCGCGCACGGGCGTAGTCAAAAGCCCTTGTTGTTCCACGGGACTAACCGCACCCAATAGGCGCGGGATATCGGAAATAGCTTGGAATTCAGACATATCAAGACGGATCATTTTCTCAACCCCACCGAAATAAATTTCAGCCAGGGCTTTTGCTGTTTCTGTTTTTCCAACTCCGGTCGGCCCCAAAAACAAGAATGAACCCATGGGACGCTTTTTTGAACCAAGCCCGGAACGCGACCTGCGCATGGCAATGGAAATTTCTTTGACGGCCTCGGACTGGTTGATGATTTTTTCGTGGATCAGGTTTTCCAAATTTAGCAGCACGGACTTTTCTTTAAATTCCATCTTCCCCACCGGAATATTCGTTTTTTCGGAAATGACTTTGGCTACGTGTTTAGGGAACAGTACTTTTTCTTTTTGTGAACGTAAATAGGAAACGGATTCGTCCAGCACATCAATGGCTTTTTTGGGAAATGGCACGCTCGGGAAGTATCTGCCCGACAAATTGACAATTTCCCGGATGGCAGGATACGTGATTAATATGCGGTATTTTGCTTCCATACCCAGGGCCAAATCTTCCAGGATGCGGATGGTTTCCAGCTCCGAAATTTCTGAAACTTCAAGCTTGCTGAAATAATTTAAAAACGCCGGGTCTTGCTCCATTTTTCGATGAAACCCTTCCACCGAAGCAATGGCGATAAAGTGGAAATCGGGCATGGATAAATATTTCGATAAAATGCCTGAAATGTCAGCAGTACCGGCTTTTTGGGTACGCGAATCAACAAAATGTTCAAAATTATCAATGACCAAAATAATATTGCCGGCGGTAACCACTTCGCTAAAAATCCGATTAAGCATCATTTCCAGCTGGTCTTGACCCTGCATTTGTGCCAATAGTGAAACCATATCCAGCTCAACCACTTTGCGATTATTTAATTCCGGCAAACTCATGCCCAAAAAACAGCGCTGGGCAAATGATTGCACGATGCTTTTGCGACCAATACCCCCCTCCCCCAAAATCAAAGCGTTAGACAGGTTGGATTTTGCCAAAATGGCTTCCAATTCATCAACCTCTTTTTTATGGCCAATGATACCGTTAAATAAATGCCGGCCGGTGATACGCCGCCAATCAATGGAAAAACGGTCCAAGTTAATAGTAAAACCAGAAGCCCATTCCTTGCCCAGCGAACCATATTTAAGCAGGTTTTCTTTTTTCCAAAACTGCTTGCTCATTGCCATCATTTCTTCCAGGGAATCAAGCCATAACGTGATATTTTCCACGTCGGTTTCTTTGAGATCATGATCCATGAGCACTTGTTTGAAAAATCCATCTTGGCGGGCCAGAGCTACCAATAATTCTTTTTCACCGATAACCGCGCGGTTTCGCTCAAGCGCAATAGTGGCCGCCTCTTGTATGGTTTTTTGGAAAGATTCGGAAAGCGTGAGGGTGAATGTTTTGGCGCGCTCTTGTTTTTCCAGATAATTCCTAACATCTGCCTGTAATTTTTTATGATCAATACCAAGGCGGAATACCAAAATTTGCACATCGGCGTTATCGCGCACTAACGCATACAGCAGTGCTTCTGAAGAAACTGAAACGAGTCTTCGTTTTTTTGAAGACTTGATGGCTTCTTGCGCCGCCTTGCACGATGCCATGGATAAAAATTCAGCCAGATTGTTGGTGTCTGGATTTTGAACAGCTTCCTTGAGGCTGCCCGGTAATTCAGGTTTTTTAATCTTCAAAACGGCGAATAAATATAATTCCCAGCAAATTAAAAAACCGGCCAGGCAGAAAATAGCAAACTTGACCGATGCCAGCTGCCCCACCACGCCGGTGAAAGAAAATCCCAGTACGCACAGTGAAAAAATAAACAGACAAAAAAATAATTCCGCCAACAAATCAGCGTAAGAAAATAATGGGAACGACCACTGTTTGATCGCGCGCGTCACGGCAGTGGTTCTGGTATCAAAGTTAAACATAGAAAAATAAGAAGGCTAATACTATAACTGCAAACGGCAGGGTGTACCAAACCATAAACACCGCCACGCCAAGCAAGACTACTGTCATCTGAGCTACAAGGCCGATGGCAACCACAGCCAGGCGGACCATGGCACCCATTAGGCGTGAATACATATTATAAATCAAACCTGCAAAATAGTCTCCAATACTAAAACGTTTAGAATAATGTGTTTCTGTTTGGCGCCAGGTGGAAAATAGCGTTAATAACAGCAGTTTTATGGAGAAAAAATCCCAAGTAAACCAAAAGTAATTCTGCCACAGTTGCAACAAAAAAGCCGGCATTTGCGAAAAATGCCAATCAAGCCACATGGCCGTCAAATTCTTATTCGTTACTGTTTGCATGTATTTTTATCAACTGGATACCGATGCCCGCCAGCAATTTCCCGCCGTGCATTAATATAAACATCAACATCACCCAACCCGACAGGTTAAAAATATTATTTATCAATTCAACAGGCAAAATATTGTTGACCGCATTTTGGACCTCGGCCTGCATATTAAAATTATTGGCCGGTTTTTGTTCTTCGATTTTTTGGGTTTTAAAAACCTCTGGCGGCTGGCCGGCGCCAGTGAAAATAAGGTAGGTTTGCCAAAGCGGCAAGATAATCAGCAGTAAACCGGCGACCAATAATATATATCCCGTGATTTTTGTCATAAGTTAAGTTCTTGCTTAATATCATGCGGGATAGGCACACGTTCCCCGGGTTTTGTCATCCCTGGATATCGCCAAGCACTGATGACATTTCGAAACCCCTTTTTATCTTGATACATGATCCAAATTTCGCCCGGCGGCCTTTTTACCTTTGTCGCCTTTGCAACCTTTGTAACATTTGTCGCATACAGCTTATTACTTCTCATTACTGCCGTAGTCTGTTCTGCAATCCCCTGCTCGCGGCGTTCGGGCTTTGAAATAATACTAACCAGCTTAACCTTCGAAAGCGCATATTGGCGCATTTTCAATTTTACGTGCTCCGTCCACAGAAGTTTTTTATACATAACCTATCATTTAAATATTTTACCATTTTTAGCCAGTTTCCAACACCCAATTATCCCCAACACAAAAGCCACCCCATTTGAGGTGGCTTCGGTTCCCGGGCAAATGCTATTTGATTTCTACTTTAGCTCCTGCAGTGGTGAATTTTTTGGCGATTTCGTCAGCTTCTTCTTTCTTTACTCCTTCTTTGATCATTTGAGGAGCTGTAGCTGCGGCGTCAACCAAATCTTTGGATTCTTTTAATCCCTTGGCGGTAACATCACGCACCGCTTTAATCACTTCAATCTTCTGAGCTCCTACTTCTTTTAATTCAACATTGAAAGAAGTTTTTTCTTCAACGGGTCCAGCTGCTGCGGCAGCTACGGCAACCGGTGCGGCTGCTGAAACGCCGAACTTATTTTCCAATACCTTTACCAATTCTGCCAATTCCACAATTGACATTTTTTCGATTTCCGCAACCATTTTTTCAAATTTGGCCGGGATTTCCATTTTTACTTCTTCGCTCATAGTAGTTTATATAATTATATTATTAAGCGCTAACCTTTTCTTTTTCTTCCCTGATCTTATCCAATACCCTGACAAAATTTGTCGTGGAGCTTGCAAGAGATCCAACCAACTTGCTCAAAAGCTCATTGCGGCTTGGCAAATTAGCCAACACTAATACCTTTTCCCGGTCAATGAACCTGCCTTCAAAAATGCCTCCCAAAATTTTAAAGTTTTCGTTTTTCTTAGAAAACTGATGGGCAAGGCGGGCGGGTGCTATTTCGTCTTCAATGCCAAATACTAATGCCAATTGTCCCGGAATACTTTTTTTAATGCTGTTCCAGAATGAAATCCCGGACTGGCCAAAAGCAATTCTGATCAGTGTTTTTTTCCCGATTTTCAGTGAGCTGCCGTTTTCTTTCAATTCCTTGCGGAGCTTGAACAATTCGGCCGAATTCACCTTTGAAAAATCAGCGAAAATAACCGACTTTTGCTTGGCAATTTTTTCCTTTAAAGCAGTTAAATTTTTCTGCTTCTTTTCTTTTGTTAATGCCATGTAGTGATGAGCGAAGCGAAGAACGGAACTTCGGGAATTGGGCTGAAATTTTATATAAAATTATACAGCTAGGCCCAATTCACGTGAGTAATACTTTGCTTCACCTTTATTTAAACAAAAAGCCTGCGACCTGCAGACATCAAGATCTATCGCAAATGTTTAAGTTATAAACACTCGCAATGTACCTAGGCAGGATTTATGCTTTCGCACCTGCTGTCTTTGGCTCTTATGGTTGGATAGTAATCTATTTACTTGGATTTGTCAAATACTTGGCGATGGCGGCATTATGCTCTTCTAACGTTTTACTAAAAATGGTCTTACCTTCTTTTGGCTCGGACAAATAATACCAGTATAAGCTTTTTTCCGGATACACGGCAGCCATTAAACTATCCAACCCCGGGTTGGAAATCGGCCCCAATGGAAGCCCGTAATATTTATAGGTATTATAAGGCGAATCAATTTTAGTGTCGGTCAGAGTCACGCCAGGGTGGTTTTTATCCGTAATATAATTAATAGTTGCATCCACCTGCAGCGGCATGCCACTCGCCAGGCGTTTCCACAAAATGCCCGAAACAATTTTTTTATCAGCAGGCAGATTAACTTCTTTTTCAATAATAGAAGCCATAGTCACCACCTGGAAAATGGACCGTTTGTCTTTGGTAATTTGCCCACGCATGGCCGGGGTCAGTTTTTTATCAAAATTTTGCAGAGCAATGTTCAAAAAATCTTCGGCATCTGCCCCCACTAAAATTTGATACGTGTCGGGAAATATATACCCCTCAAGATCCAGTTTTTTTGGCTTATCATGTAAAAAAGAAAATTGCTCGGTAAAATCCGTATCAAGTGCTTTTGAAAATGCTTCTTTATCATAGATATTTTTTTCTTGTAAATAATTAGCAATGTCGCGCACATTCCAACCTTCAATGACTGTGATTTTATTGGTGGCAACCTTGCCTTTTTCCAAAGCATTAATAATGCTGGCAACCGACATAGATGGCGAAACATCATATAATCCCGCCTGCAATTTACCATGTCTGCCGGTCATAAATGCATAGATGTCAAAAAACAGGCTACTTTTGATAATCCCCTTTTCTTTCAAATCCGTAGAAATTTCTTTAGCCCCCATGCCACTCTGGGCGTTATACCTAACAACTTCTGCCCCGGCAAACGACTTGGGCACATACATTTCCCAAACAAACAATAAAATCACTGCCAAGATAATTGCAGCAAGAATATTAAGGATATTTTTGTAAATTGTTGACATAAGAAAATATCTGCAGACTAACTCAGTTGTGAACCCCCATTCCTAAGGGCAAACTGGGTCTTTTTAGGGTTCTAAAACGAAGCTCCTCAGTAGGGTCTCAATAGACACGATAGACACCATAAAAAGGAACCCAGAAGCGTCTATTAAGACGCTTTACCACAGAGCCTTTTTAACAGCGCAAAGCGCTCGTTCCCCTTGTGAACAGATAAAGATTCTATGGCCTTATTAATATCTTCTGGATTAGATGAACGAATTATACCCATAACCCAATTCTCATCACGTCCTCCTTCTAAAAAAGACATGAATGATTTTTTAGTCCATTTAGCTCCAGCTTCGTTTGCGTTTATCATATAAAAATATTAGCACAATTTGACACTCCTGACAATTTTGACAACATCTTAAAACAGAATATTGTCGCATAATAGGTTATCTTACTGCGAAGCTGATTTAGAGACAACCTCCTTTTTATTGTTATAAATCTTTTTGTAGGTTACTTTATAACCAAAGCTTGATAAAGATTTATGAATATTGGCAAGTGTTATTTCGCTGAAAATCGGTAAATCTAAATCCTTTTTTGAATGGCTAATAATACCAAATACGATTTCAAAATTAGAAACATCTATAGTTTCAATATTTTTTATTTTTTGATTGGCGCACAATATTGCATTAACACTTGTCCTAAATTCCGGTTCTTGTTTAAATAATGTACCAGAAACAAGACCTTGATTGAAAAGGTGGCTCAAGGCACTAGACCCACTATAGTGCTTGGTATGAATGATGGTTTTATTTCCAAAAATATCACAAAATTCCACTTTGTCACCACGATACGATACTAAATTTCTATCCATAGGACAAAGATTATTAACGTTTGCAAATTCTTTATTGTATCCAAATTCCCCTTCTCCTTTTGGCCCATTATGGATTGTATAATTGTAATCTATGAAATTTATAGCAGATTCCTTGATTCCGCTTATATAATGCTGAATACTTTTTATAAAACTTTTATTTATCTCATACCATTTTTTGTTATTCAAAAAATAATGGTTGTCTCCTTCCGTTATTTCGCAATACAAGCAACTATAAAGTGACCATGGACTCTCTTCTATGATTTCCATATCATAGTCAAAACAAAAAACCTTATACTGATTTTTTAACATATCTATATCAATCTCTTTCTCTTCAATCATTTCTTTAAAATCAGTCAGAAAAATATCACTTTTTAATTCCTGTTCTTTTTTATTACTAAAAGAAAATCCTGCTACACGAGACCAATCTAGTACTACGGGAACCGCAGACCATAACTTATCTTCTTCGCCAATTTCATCATTATTTAGCATAACTAAAAGCTTGGCATTAAGTTGGTTTATTTTTTCTCTATTCCTTAATTCTTTTATATTGTCTATCCAGGGGAAGTTATCTTTATACTTATTTGATTTGTAATGAGTATAGTATTTCCCCAATAATTGCTTAATTTCCATACAATCCTTTTTTAATGAGGTATGCAAAGAGTCCTTTCCCGTAATCATTCCACCCAACTCAGAATCTGTAGATTTACCCGTCACTCCATAAACAAGATCACGGTCGATATTGATTCCAAAATCTATAATTTGGCCATTTTTACTAATTTGTTCTCTAATATTTCTTGAAATTCCACTCATATCCTTCTTATCAATACTTCTGAGATTTTTGGGATCCACAAGATTTAGCACTGTTAGAAAACCGAAATTTTCTTCTATCGCATCCGAATTCAAAAGATGTCTACCACCACCGAAAGACAAGGCAAAAATTCTATCACTTGTGGTAACTATAAAAACAGCACTGGGGTATGTATTAAAAATACTTGCCAATGAAGCGTCGTTATTAAAAAAGTGACGCCATTTTGGAGGGGAAGATTTTGGTTCTCCAATATAAAGATCACCCTCTCCAATTTTAATTGATGGCAAATTGCTTTTTTTAAATATTTTTTCCTCAAAATCCTTCTTAATTAGGTAAATAGAAAGATTGATAGTTTTTTTCATTTATTATTTTTCTGAATTTGCTCTAATATTTTTAATATAATCATCAGCAATTTGTAGCACTTCATTGAAAGTTAGTATCTCAATATTCTGCAAACTATTTCTAAGTTTAGTAAAATCTCTCTTCAATTTTTCTCGTTTTTTCTTATCCAACCTAGTCCCGGTTAATTTGCTATCAGAGGATATGACAATAATACCTCTTGGATGATACAAATTTTCATCTTCAGTAAGTTTAGTTATTTTCTCCCTATTAGTATTATCCTGAAACCTTCTTTGAATAACTGCATCCATATAATTCATAGTTTGAATAATCGTCTTGCTCATTTCGTGAGAGAATGCAAAATTTTTATGATTGGGATCCCAAACCATTGCATGCGCTAAGTGAGTTTTTATCTCAATAATATCTACTCCATTATAATGATTTATTCCTATAAAATCGGGTGATTTTTTATCTGAATCTATGTCAGTGAGTTCTATTTTCGGATAAATCTTTTTATATGAAAAAACTAGATATAATAAGTTCTTTTCAAAATACTTTTGCCATAAAGTCTCGAGCTGACCTATGTCACCATCAGAAACCTCCTTGATTAGCCCTCTTGCAAACTTACTTGTTACTCTAGGCGTTTTCAAACTTAAAATATTCTTTCCGAGTTCAATAATTTTCTTAAGTTTTTCTTTAATAAAATATTCATCTAAAATTCTTAAATAATCTCTAGAAAATATTTCATTTTTTATCATATGTTCAGACAACAATGCTAAAGCTGAAATATCTTCTTCACTCAAGAACTTTTCGTAATCTTTTTTAGATTTTTTCTTAGGCAGATTAAAGCGATCTACCGCAATTTCAAAAAATCCTTTCCGCGTGGTCGTTACATTTTCAATTTGTCTTTTTAGGTGTTTATTGTGTATTTTATTCGTAAAATACAGCGTTAATGAATTTTGATAATTCTTTATCTTTTGGCTAATATCGTCTAAATCCGATATTATTTTAAATATTTTTTCTGGAGAAATATTCAAAACTCCTTTAATAGCATCAATTTCAATAAAAGACTCATCGATTTTAATTTTATCAAGGCTCCCAAAATCAGCAAAAATAGATTTGAATAAATAATATCGTGAAATATCATAGGATGTAGGCTTGATATATAATATCTCTGCTAGATCAAAATCCTTATTAAAAATAATCTGAGGCCTTGATTTTGTCTCGTACTTTTTCTGTGTGTAGTTGTAATAATAAAAATTTAAGACATACTCTGTATCATTAAATTCTAAAATTTTGCCGATTGGAATAGAGATATCGTCATTAGTTATCTTTAAATCTGGCCAGTCAAGCAGTTTAAATAAATTTTTATATTCTTCACTAATAGGCATAGGTTATAGATTTAAACTTTCCCATTTTTCTAAATATAAATCTTTAATATCAGAGAATTTTCTCATGGTAGTATTTTGGTGCTTACCTCCTTCTCTGTTTGGTATTTTAAGCCACGCTTTATGGAATTTTTTAGTATATTTTGCAACTACTTTACTAGGAACAATGAAAAAATCTGGTCTTTGATTATTATCTTTTAAATTGACGAACACATAAAATAAATTATCAGCATAATAATTTTCTGCTTTTTCATTTAACATCCAGGAACGTGCATCGCCGTATTTTGTGGATTTAACCTGAATCCCCACTGGTTTTGTGGCATTTCTGTTTGATACTAAAATATCTATACCTCGCGTATTGCGCAAAGTAATTGAAGCAATATATCCTCTCTTGGAAAGTTCGCCCGCAACTAAATACTCACCAGCTACGCCAGTCAAGATATTGTCCGATCTTAATTTCTTTTTCTCTTGTTTCTTTTTCTTCATTGAAACTATCTATTAAAAAATGATGAATATTGGATAGCCCTAAGCAAAAGATAACTTTCTGGTATTGCTTCCTGCATTGGATTTTTCACCTTAAGTTCATTAGTAATTTTTTTAACAAAATCTGGTATAGGAATTATCTCTATTACAATATCTTCCAATGGAGATCCTTCTGGAGAGGTAGACTTCCATGAAATAGTTTCTTGGATAGGGGTAACATTAAAACCCACAATAGCAATTTGTTTGGGTTTAATATCTAGTGTCTTAAAGGGGAATATTTCCAAATAATATTTTCGTGCGTCAGTGAACTTTCTTTCAAATATCACTTTTCTTTCAGGCCAAGAATTAGCATCCGTGGATGATTCTATGTGAATAAATTCCTGAGTTTCGGGTTTGTAGGCAATCACATCAATTTCTCCCACATTGCCTCCCCTCCCGGTTGCATTTCTGCCAAATCTTATGTTGGTTCTAATAAAATACCCTTTATATTCATACCATTCAGCCGCTAATTGTTCTAAAAAGTTCATATTTAATAATTTTTACTTCTTAAAAAACACTGTCAATCTTTTTCATAATAGAATCAGTTTCAGCCATCACAACAATCATTTTTTGGTAATGTTCTATGTCGCCATTATTTAAGGTTGAACCCTTACGGTCTTTAAGCCATTTTTGGGCTGGTTGATAACCGCCAATATAAAAATTCCATGCAATTTCTGGAACATTACCAAAATATTGTTTTTCATTTATATAAACATTGCTATCCCTGTAAGATATTTTTTCTACAATATTTGAACCATCTTCGGGATATGAAGTTATAAGTTGATTAGCTTTCGCAGACTCAAGTAGGTGCAAGTCCCTTAATTCTCCACCCAATATTACAAGTTTATTAAAAGTTTCTCGATCTTTCGGATATGGAACAAGTGGAAAGTTAATTTTTAGAAACTCCTTATACTTTTCACGATATTTCGGAGAATGCAAAACTGCATAAATATAGTCAAAAATTTCCTCAGGCGTTGTTGCCCCTACTAATATTTCTATTTGTTTTTGAATTTCTTTATTTAAGTTCGGGACTTTAACACCCTCCTTATAGATATATAGGGGCAACACATAATCTATTTCACTTGTTTTATTTGAAACTAATGTTGATTCAACAATATTTCTTGAAACAAAGATATGTTGATAATTATTACCCGCTTTAACTTGCCTAAGAATTATTAAAGCCACATTCTCTTGAAGCATATTCTTCATCACCTCCCTACGCTCCCTTTCTACAACGCCCTTGTCGTAATATATAAACCGAGTATCAAATGGCCTATAACTTATCTTTTTTACTTTTTCTTCATCAAAATAAAAATCTGACTTATTGATAAACTTAACCACATTTTCCCTTAAAGATTCCTTAGAATCAGATATTGCAATACTATCCCTGCCCGTAACTATTCCGACACTGGATACTGGGAATAGTTCGGCAACAGAAAATCCTTTTTGATATTCTTCTCTGGTTTTTTCATCACGGACTACCCACTCATAATTTGGTGCCGATGGTACAATATTTTTCCAGTCTATAGATTCTAATGATTCTTCAGATAAAAATTTAAATTTCTCTTGTCGATTTCCAAAGCAATCGGCTCTAAATATTTTAGCACCATCTCCCCCACCATTTCCTTTTTTAATACCAATAAAAATAGCAACTCCTGTTTTAATATCAAACACATTTTTATCGTCCTTTCCATCAATGGTCTTTTCTTTTTTATTTGCGTTTCCATGAAGATCAAGAACATATATTTCATCAAATGTTTTCATAAGATGAAAACGCATTCCCCGAAATGTAGGATTATCAAGATATCCATGAGCAGTAATCATCGCAACTATGCCTTCTTTATTTTTTTCTATTAGACTTTCAGCCAGTCTTATAAATTTAACATAATCATCGTTAAGCCATTTTGGATTACGTTCTTTTAATTTTCCGCCCATTGGCTCTGTTTTGTAAACATCATGGCCAGAATAAAACGCATTACTTGATTCACCAGAATATGGCGGGTTACCAATCACCACCATTATTGGTTTATCATTTTTAATAATAGATGCCTCTTTGGCTTCTTCGGTAATACTTTGAGCAAGTCCAAATCCGGAGAACAAGTCTTTTTGAGCAATGCCTCCCTCTAAAGAATTCGTAAGATAAATTCCCAAGCGTGCCCTACCAGTCCGAGTTTCATTGAAATATTTAAATCCAGTTTCTCGAAAAGCCATACTTAATTTTAAGTGAGCAATGGTATATGAGGCCATCATTAACTCAAATCCATAAATACGAGGCAATAGATCGTGGTGAACATATGCGGGCCATCTGCCCTTTTGACCAGATTTTAGAATCCGTTCATAAATTTTTCCTATCACTGCACTAATAAATGTACCTGTACCCACAGCTGGATCCAAAACCTGCACACGATGGAGGCCTTTCGGTAATTTTGAGGTGTCTGCCAAACCATCGCTTAAATCAAATTCCTTCTGTAGAATATCATCTACGGCTTTAACAATAAAATTAACGACAGGCAAGGGTGTATAATAAGCTCCCATTTTCTTCCTTAATATTGGATCATATTCTTTTAGGAAGTCTTCATAAAAGTGAATCACCGGATCTGGGCCCTTAATTTCATTTCCAAAAAGATCTTTCTGGAAATATTGGCTCATTAATTGCTGAACATCTGAAAGTTGAAAAATTTCACATAGCTCATTTACAATATAGGCCAAGCGGTCATCAAAATCCGCTCCGGCAATGTGGTCGAAAAAATGACGTAAAAATGGATTAGATGCAGGAACCAAATCCCGAGCCTCTTGGCGCGTAAAATTTTTAGGGGAATCATCATGATAGCGAGCAACAAAAAGCCCGTACACTAAAGTCTGGGCGTACATATCAGCAAAAGTATCTAAATCAAGATCGTGAACCAGAAGCTGTTTTATCGTTTCATACACATTAACAAGTTCTTTATTCCCTTCAGATTCTTTGGAAAGAAATTGTTTTACGTTATCTCGAATACGGCGAGCCTTTCCGCCCATGATTTTTGCAAGGCGAACCCCACTCTTAATCGCTTCCCCCTGCCCAGTAAGAAAATCTGCGATCGTATTTTCTAATAAACTTAAAGATTCTTCTTGAATATGAACAATGCCGTTTTCGAGCTTGCCAATAGCAATAGGCTCTCCATATAATTCTCCATTTCTAAAAAATCTAAACTCAAGGTAATTAGTTAAAATTAAATTAGAATAACCAAGGTAGCGCTCTAGTTGTTCTGTTTTTAGAGTTTTATCTAAATCACCATCAATATCTTTGGTTTCAGCATATCCAACGATAATGTCGCCTTTCATAAAAATAAAATCAGGGGCGCCATGTTCAGTGCGCTTAGGGTCATTCAAAATTCCTATATTTTTATTTATTGCCTTAATAAATTTCTCGAAAGTAGGTCGATAAGCATGCTCGCCCGCACGACCAGTTTTATACTTTTCAGAGACTTCGGCAATATACGAAATGGCGTTTTGAGACATATTAATATTTAATAAGTTTACTCTTATTTAGGGTCTTAGTAAAGAAATAATATTACTCGTTAAAATCCCATTGCACTATCATAAAGTTTTCTAGTTTCATTCCGTATTTCAAAGCTGCGGATAGCCAACTATTTTGAGTTTGCTGTACCCTGTCTTTCTTTAATCTCTTTGATTCTGCAAATAAAATATGTTTGCCATTCCATCCCAACACATCCCAGCATCCGCCATAAGAGTTATTATTAAGCTTCGCAATTTCAGCTAACATTTTTATTATCTTTTTCTCTTTTATAATTAAGTTAGTTTGATTCTTGTAGCTTTTCTCAAAATCCCATTCGGACATATAAAAAGGCTCTTTATTGAGCCGTGCATAGGTTTCCACCCAGATTGCTTTCCAGCCAGATTGAATAAATAGATTCATAATTGCCAGTTCAGCAAACATTGGTTTGCCATCCAATTCTATAATTGGTTTTCCTCCGAAAGTTTCTTTCAACTCAATCCCCTCCCATTTTTTAAATTGGATTACACATTTTGATACTTGAATTATTTTATCGCCAATAACAAAGTTTTCAGTGTCATTTGGCTGAAGTAATTTGGGAAACATAGCAGGGATGGGTAACTATGTTCAGCTAGCGTATACACAAAGCCCCACGCTAGCTAAGCCTTGCGGCTCCACACCATTTCTGATGTGGCCCATCCCTGAGTCGCTGAACGTGGGGTTCAGTATCAGGGATGGGTATTTTTCTGCCATACCCACAGAGAAATCTATGGGGTTAGGCAATCATCATTAAATTGTTAAATTTATGATACCGTATGTCGAGGCCTTAGTCCACCCTTATAGCTTAACCAAAAAGATAAGTAAAGCGATTTTATCAACTTCCACACTATCCACACATTTGACAAGTTATAAAAGTTATTGAGTTATCCACAGTTGACATCCTCGCTGGATTGACTAAAATGAAAATAGCTCATCAAAATATCTCTACGCTGATGCAAAGATAATTTTGTCTTTTATCTTTGCCGAATTCACTCGTCGTCTGCCCCACCGTGGGAATAAACGGCCGAAAAGTGAAATTCATTGAATCACTGGAAAACTGAACAGGTTCCTCCGGACATCGTACCAAACCAAAGAATCTGTTAAAGGACTGTGACTCTAAGCACTAAACCCATAAAGGTTTGTGTTTGAAGTTACCGTCTTTTTTTCTTCAATACCACCCCTCTATGGGGTGGTATTTTTATTAGCTAAACAAATAATATTAATCAAAAAAATAACATGAATAGTAAAACTATTTCTCTTGCAACCAATCCGATTCAGTCGGATATTAGCAAGAAATTCTCATCAATAAAACTCATCAATGAATTTGAGGAGTTTATGCAATTTTGTTCAACGCCAAGGTCAATGCGAAAAATAAAAACGCAAAAAGACTTTGCCCAAAAATTCGGCTTAAGTGAAGATACTCTGACCAACTGGAAAAAGATGCCCGGATTCTTTGAAGCAATCCAGTGGCGCGTTATTGACCGCGAGCAAGACCATCTTACGGAAATTATTGAAACTCTCCGTATGAAGGCAGAAAGCGGCAATGTTGCTGCAATAAAATTTTACCTCCAACATATTGGAGCAGTAGGTAAAAATAAGAAATAAATACTATAAAAATAATACTATGACACAAAACTTACATATCGTAGAAGTTAACGTAGTTGATCTTAAGCCAAGTGAGAAAAATCCACGTAAGTGGAATCAATCGCAAATCGACGCACTTAAAGAATCCATCAAGCGATTCGGGATGGTAAATCCCCTGCTCGCTAATGACGCTCCGGGTCGCGAGAACATTCTTATTGGTGGAAATTTCCGTCTTAAAGTTGCCAAAGACTTGGGGTTAAAAACGGTGCCGGTGACTTTTATCACCCTCACTAACATCGAAGCTGAGCGAGAACTAAATCTGCGTTTGAATCGCAATTTAGGCGAATGGGACTTTGATCTGCTAAAAGACTTTCAAGAAGATTTTTTGAAGGGTGCCGGATTCTCATCTCAAGAGTTAGAAGATATATTTAACATAGACCCCACTCCCCAAGAGTTTGATATCCAGCGTGAGTTAAAAAAGCTGAACATAAACTCTATTGAGATTAAAAAGGGCGACGTTTATGAGATAGACGGCTCATTCCTTATGTGTGGAGATAGCACCGTTGAGCAGGATATGCTAACGCTAATGGGTTCTCAAAAAGCGGATGCTGTGATCTGCGACCCTCCTTATCGCTTAATGTACCTCATGGGAAAGTCCCGAGAAGGTAAATCAACGACGGGATTTGGGCTTAAAAAGAACCGTCGATACCTTGAAACCGAATCACTGCCGGAAGATTTTACGACCAAGTGGATGAATAATGTGGCTAAGATAGCCAATAAAGATTTCTCTATCCTTTGCTACGAGAACTGGAAAAATCTTCGGGAAATTTGGGGTGAGATGGAAAAACATTGGAAAGTCCGAAATATGATTGTGTGGCACCTCCCCAACAGAAATCAAGGATATGCCGGAGCAAACAAGTTTTTTTCGAAACACGATATCGCAATGGTTGGCACCAGTGAGGGATTTAAAGGTTTAAATTCAGAGAAAGAGGAAGAGCTGTTTGAAAACCAGTATGAGACTGCCCTCTTTGCTATTCAAGGCAAAGGTGCTCACTGGCAGGGATACAAAAAAGGAAATGGTTGCCCTACTGACTTCATTGAATTCAACGCTGCGGATGAGAAATCCTCTGGGCAAGCCATTATTTTTGGGGTTAAACCGGTGGAAATTCTCATTCCCTATATCAAAGCACTTACTCGTCGGGGACAGATTATTTTGGAGCCATTCGGCGGATCGGGGTCAACGTTAGCGGCCTCAGTGATGATGGGGCGAAAGTGCTACTTAATGGAAAAAA
>CAYZAV010000004.1:0-61131 GCA_964475855.1 uncultured Candidatus Saccharibacteria bacterium
CTTTTTTCCAGCTTCCCCTTTGCCTTCCATTTCTATAGCTTGGTTGTTATCAATACCGGCCGGAATAGTTACATTAATAGTTTCGTCACCTTTTACACGGCCTTCGCCTCGGCATACATTGCAGGGCTTTTCGGGTTTCGTTCCCTCTCCTTTGCATTCAGGACAGGTGGCAAAAGCGGTGTAGCTGCCTAAGATGGTGCGCTTTACCTGCTGTACCTGGCCCTGGCCACGGCAGGAAAAACATTCATGTACTTTGGTACCCGGTTCTGCCCCGTTGCCTACACAACGGCTGCAGACGATTAACTTGTTAAGTGTAATCTGTCGCACAATAGAATTAAGCGTGTCTTCCAAAGCAATTTCCAAATCTACCTGGATGTCTTTGCCTTTTTTTATATCTTTCTTGCGCGTGGCTCGACCACCCCCTCCGCCAAATGAAAAAAAGTTTTCAAAAATATCGCCCAAGTCTTCGGGGTCAAAGTTTTGTCTCCCTTCGGGAGATCCTCCGTAGGGGGACCATGCCCAATTAAAATCTTGCGCGCCAGCACCTGCTCCGCCGCCTTGATCAAACGTACGGCCAAATTGGTCATACTGCTGGCGTTTTTCCTGGTTGCTTAAAACCTGATAAGCTTCGTTTATCTCTTTAAATTTCTTTTCATCTCCGCCTTTATCAGGGTGGTACTTATGAGCCAATTTATGAAAGGCTTTTTTTATTTCGTCTTGGGATGCTTGCTTAGTTACCCCAAGAATTTCGTAATAGTCCATGTTTGACAAAGTTATATATTATGCTATACTTATTGCAGTAATCTTTTCACAGGAGGCCATATGGCTGAAGAACGTAAAGAATTCGAGAAGACCGCTGAAGAAAAAGCGAAGGAGCTCAAAGAGCTTGAGCGAAGCATTGAAGAGCAAGAGGCTGCAAAACAGCGACAAAGGGATTTTCGACCCGATTACTCAGAGTTCTGGGATCGAGTTTACTAATCTCCTTGTTTGGGGCGCCGCAAGTCAATTTGACCCGGCGCCTATTTTTTTTCTTTGAACTCTCCCTCCTCTGCTTTCGGCTGGTCTTCCTGTTTTGGCGCTTCTGCATCCTTTGACGCATCTGGAGTCTGTGTTTTATACAACTCTGCGCCGATTTTTTGCATGTGTTCTGACAAATCTTTTGTTGCAGCTTTTATAGTATCAATATTGTCAGATTTCTGTGCTTCTTTCAATACAGCCAGTTTTTCCTCGGCTGTTTTTTTCATATCGGCATTAACTTTTTCACCGGCGTCTTTTAGCGTCTTTTCCGTAGTATAAACCATGGCATCGGCCAAGTTTTTGGTTTCAATGCTTTCCTGCTTTTTCTTGTCTTCGGCGGCATGTAGTTCGGCATCTTTTTTCATTTTTTCTACTTCTTCTTTGCTCAAACCGGCTGAGCCTTCAATTTTAATGCTTTGGGTTTTTCCACTGGCCTTGTCTTTGGCGGAAACATTTAAAATACCATTGGCGTCAATGTCAAAGCTTACCTCAATCTGTGGCACACCGCGCGGGGCTGGCGGAATGCCATCTAGCATAAACCTGCCTAATGTTTTGTTATCGGCGGCCATAGGGCGCTCGCCCTGTAGTACATGGATTTCCACACCTGGCTGACTATCTGCCGCGGTTGAAAATATTTGTGTTTTCCCAGTTGGCACGGTGGTATTTTTGGCGATTAAAATAGTATCAACCCCGCCCATGGTTTCAATGCCAAGGCTCAAAGGTGTAACGTCTAACAGTAGCACGTCTTTTACGTTGCCCTGCATAATGCCGCCCTGCACAGCCGCTCCAATGGCTACCACCTCATCTGGGTTTACTTCTTTGTTGGGTTCTTTGCCAAACAGTTTTTTTACCTCTTCAATAATTTTTGGCATGCGCGTTTGCCCGCCCACCATGACCACTTCGTTAATTTCGCTGGCTGCCAAACCCGCTTCTTTTAGGGTCTGCTTTACCAGTTCAATAGATTTTTCAATGTATTCCCCTACCATGTTTTCAAACTGGGCGCGGCTTAACTTTTGCAACAAATGCTGCGGGCCATCGGCGCCGCTGGTAATAAACGGCAAATTAATTTCTGTTTCCATGCTACTAGATAATTCAATCTTAGCCTTTTCAGAAGCTTCTTTAATGCGCTGCAAAGCCAAATTATCTTTTTGCAAATCAATGCCGTTATTTTTTTTGAATTCCGCCACTACCCATTCCATGATGCGCTGGTCAATGTCGTCGCCGCCCAAATGAGTGTCACCGCCGGTGGCTTTTACCATTACCGATTGTTCGTCACCCTCCATGCCCATTTCAAGCACGGTAATATCAAACGTTCCGCCACCAAAATCATACACTACAATTTTTTCATTTTTTTTCTTGGTTAGGCCATACGCCAAAGCCGCCGCGGTTGGTTCGTTGATAACGCGTTTTACGTTAAACCCGGCAATTTCCCCGGCAATTTTAGTGGCCTTGCGTTGACTGTCGTCAAAATACGCCGGGCAGGTAATGATTGCATCAGTAATAGTTTCGCCTAGCTTGGCTTCCGCATCAGCTTTTAATTTTTGCAAAATCATAGCCGAAATTTCAGCGGGGTTTAACCACTTGTCTCCCATCTTAACATCAACTCCGCCGTCGGCTGATTCTTTAATTTCATACGGCAAATTCTTTTTATCCCGCTGTACCTCGGCGTCGCTAAACTTGCGGCCGATTAATCGTTTTACCGAAAAAATCGTATTGGTCGGGTTGGTCACCGATTGCCTTTTAGCCAACACACCCACTACGCGCTCCCCCGTCTTGGTGATGGCAACAACGGAAGGCGTAGTCCGCGATCCTTCTTTGTTTTCAATAATTTTGGGCTCCCCATTCTCCACCACTGCCATGGCGCTATTTGTTGTCCCCAAATCGATTCCTAATATTTTGGTCATGAATTGCTGAGCAGAGCGAAGAAATTCACCTCGAAAATTAGGCTTAAGTAAATAGTATACCTTGAGGCCTAATTTGCGCGGGATACCTTGCTCTCTTTTTATTTAATAAAATTACTTTCCTTCAAAAAATCTTGTATGTTGGACATGCTAATTCCAATAGAAAGTGACGCGGTTACGTTTGGAGGCAGTTGCCAGGAATTAAACCCATGCACCCAGCCGATTACTTTTCCGTTTGCGGGAGATAAAATTGGGCTTCCACTGCATCCGGGGAAAAAGAGCTGGTCAACTTCAAATAAGTTAATCCCGTGCATGGTTGCTGTTGTTTCAACGCCATCCGGATTGGTGAATTTATACTGGTTGTTTTTACTATATTTGGTGACAATATTCCCCTTAAATAATCGGGGTGTGATACTAAAATCTCCCAACGTGCCGGCGCTAATCCACTCAACCGGAAGCCCCATTTCCGATGAATTACTGTCAAAATCCAGCTCCAAGCCTTCAATATCCAAGAGTCCCATTTTTTCCGCTGCTTTAGGATCGATAGAAGTGTCTATGGTAAGCACGGCCAAATCCACCTCCGGTTTAAATACAATTTTTTTGGCTTTCAAAAAAGTAATTTCAAATTTTCCAAGGTCAAAATCTTTGGCATTGCTGTCGCTGCGCTTGATTAATGCGTATGAAATATTGCCATCGTTATGTTCTGTCCCCTCCCCAACTACATGATTGCACGTCAGTACATATAAGGGATTTGTGTTTATGATAAACCCGGTGCCAACCACGCGCGCGTTATTTTCTTTTAGTCGGTTGTCTATCCGCAAAATCCCAAACACATTTTTATATATTTCTAAGGGTTTCATGGTTATTTTGTAACACTTACTTTTACTGGCCTAATTACTTTATCACCTATTTTATAGCCTTTCTGGATTTCTTCGGCCACCATTCCAGGCTTTATGCCTTCGCCATCTACTTCGGTCATAACTTCCATAGTCGCGGGATTAAACGGTTCGCCCAAGGTCTTAATTTCTTCAATCCCCTCTTTTTTTAAAAATTCCAGGATCTGTTTTTCTATTTGCGTAAACCCGTCTTTTCCAAACGCCGCGGCCGCCAAATATATACTATCCAGAACCGGTAATATATTAGAAAACGTACCCTCTTTGGCGTAGCCCACTAACATTCCAGCACGTTCTATTTCCCCTTTTTTGTAGTTTATTAAATCCGCCGCCGCACGCTTCCAGTTGTTTAGATATTCATCCATGTTCTTTTTGGTTTCTTCTAGCTCAGTATTGGGTTGGTTGTTTTGTGGATCTTCCATATATTCTAAATTTACAATATACAATACACAATTTACAAACAAATTCTAATTTAGAAATTCGAAATTAAAAATATTAGGTATTGTTTGTAAATTGTATATTGTTAATTGTTTATTTTAAAAGCTCTCTAATTCCCGTAACAATTCCTCCATCAAATTCACATTTCGGCTGTACGTGTTGCGTGAAGGGCCGAGTATGGCCAGAATGTTTAAAATATCTTCTTTGCGGTATAAATTTGGTTGCTCAAGTACCCGGGAAATTTCTTGTAGCGATGTTACTAAATCTTGCGCCATGACCAGCTCTTTGTCTATCTTTTGTTTGGCGGCCTGGATTTCTTTGGCAATATAGCCGGGCATTTCTTCGTTACTGGCATCCGTAAACGTGATTTCAATAAACAGCTGGTAACCCTTGTTGGTTGGCACGCGGCCGGCTGAAGTATGTGGTTGCGCCAGATATCCGCTTTCGGCTAATGTTTGTAATTCATTCCGGATAGTAGCCGGAGAAATATTAAAACCGAGTTTGTTTTTTAATGACTCGGAACTGATAGGTTCGGCGTGGCCGATATATTCCCTGACCAGCAATTGTAAGATTTCTTTTTGGCGTTCGCTAAGTTCCATATAACTCCATATTAAGGAATTAGCAGACTGCTGTCAAGAGTGCTAAAAACTCCGCTAGGTAAGACCTAGTGGAGTTTGAGGAAAGTTATTTTATAAAAAAAGGAGGAGTGCCGAGTAAATCCTCCTTGAGGCCAATCGGCCGTATAAATGGGGGGAATACTGGCACTCCATAGTGAGGGGCAAATCCTTTGCCCCATGCGGCCGCTATGGCCGAGATAAGGTGCAATCACCTTCCTTTCCGGGTTGGAGACTCATGTAAGTCCTCCTTTCGGTTTAGGGGGTTTTTGGAATCCTTTCCACTATGTTAATCTTTTTTATTTTGTAAGTCCAGACATACGGAGTTAATGCAATACCGCTTGCCCGTTTCCGTTGGGCCATCGTCAAATACGTGGCCTAAATGGGATTTACAATTTGAACAAATAATTTCGGTTCGCCCGTCCGTTTCTTGCTTATATTCCACCGACCCTTCTACGGGTTTATCAAAACTCGGCCAGCCCGTGCCACTGTCAAATTGGGCGTCAGACGTAAATAGCGGGTTCTCGCACACCATGCACACATAGTTTCCATCTGTTGCTCTACCTGCCCTGAGCGTAGTCGAAGGGTGCACATACTTACCGGTAAAAGGGCGTTCGGTCCCCTTTTCACGAAGGACATGATATTGCTCGGGAGTTAATTTTTGTTTTAATTCTTCTTCATTCATGGTTTTTTGATAAGTTAGAAAATTATTTTTGGACTTTTTTAAACAATTGTCATTATTGTATCATAACGGACTAAAGAAAAAAGGAGACCATATTCATAAGTAATTCATGATTGGATGTGTATCATGGTTAAATATGTATTATTATAGGTAATTACATTTTCATACGACGTATATCTAAAGAAACATATGAACAAAAAAGCTATTATTTCCGCATCTAATAACGCAATTTTCAAACTCAAAGTTTTGGCCAAAGAAAAAGAAAGCATCAGGCGTAAATTAGTGGTAATAGCCGGGGAACTTCGCCGTAAAGCTAAGCAATTGGCCGTGACGGCCAAACAACTTGCCAAAACCGCTAAGGAAAAGGAGGATACCAGAAGCAAACTGGCGATAACTGCTAAACAACTTGCGAAAACCGCCAAGGAGAAGGAGGAAGTTAGACGTAAGCTGGTAGTGACAGTAGAAGAAAAGGAAGATACTCGGAGCAAGCTAGCGGTGACAGCCAAGAAACTTGCGGTGACGGCAGAGGAAAAGGAAGATACCAGAAGCAAACTGGCGGTAACCGCTAAGCAACTTGCTATGACGGCAAAAGAGAAGGAGATTGTCAGGAGTAAGTTGGAGGTGACGGCAGGAGCACTGCGTCTGAAAGCTAGTCAACTTGCCATTATTGCTAAGGAAAAAGAAAGTGTCAGAAGTAAGTTGGAGGATACGGCAAAAGATCTTGCCTACGCTAAAGCCACCGATGAAGCGATGTTTGATAGTATTGGTGACGGGCTTTTGGCTACAGATGAAAAAGGAAGGATCACGTTGATAAATAAAACGGCTGAAACATTGCTCGGCAAGAAAAGTAACGCGGTCATGGGCAAGGTTTTTTCAAAAATCATTCTTCTGGAGGATGAAAAAGGCGCATCTATTCCGGCAGAGAACCATCCCATAAACTTAGCCTTGATATCTGGTACGACTGCTACTGGAGGGGGTCTTACCTATTACTACGCACGAAAAGACCAAACAAAATTTCCTCTGGCAATTATGGCGACTCCTATTATTATTGCCGGTAAAGTCATTGGAGCCATTAAAGTGTTTCGAGATATTACGGAAGAAAAAGAGATCGACAAAGCAAAAAGCGAGTTTGTATCTATTGCCTCTCACCAACTTAAAACTCCGGCAACCATTATCGGTTTATACGCAGAAATGTTGCTCAATGGCCCCGGTAGTGTTACCACAGCAAAGCAAAAAGAGCATATTAATGAGATTCGTAGTGCTAATTCTCGCATGATAGATCTTGTTAACACCTTGCTTAATGTTTCCCGTATAGAAATGGGTATTTTTTCGGTAAACCCAACGCCAGTAGATGTTATTGATGTGTTTAAAAATGTTATTAAAGAATCAGAGGCAAATTTCAAAGAAAAACGTATTATTCCCCAAGAAAAATATCACCAATTAACCCACGTAATACCCATCGATAAATTATTACTGAACATTGTTTTTTCTAATTTAGTCTCTAACTCCATAAAATATACTTCTATGCGCGGGGTAATATCTATAGAAAGCTTAGAAGTAAAAAAAGGTGAGTACGTAAATAATAAAATGATAAAAGAAAACAGCTTATTGGTCAGTGTATCTGATAATGGCTGTGGTATTCCCACTGACCAGCAAGATAAGATTTTTACCAGGTTTTTCAGATCGGATAATGCACGCAGAGAACATACTGACGGTAATGGTCTTGGACTGTATATTATTAAATCAATTTTAGATCATATTGGAGGCGATGTGTGGTTTTCATCGAAAGAAAAAGAAGGCACTACGTTTTATTTCACCGTCCCATTAACTATTAATGTATAATGTCATGTTGGATGATAAAAAAAAGACCATATTAATCGTTGAAGATGAGCGAGCATTGCTAGGGGTATATGCTGAGCAATTAACTGGGGAAGGATTTTCAGTCTTAAAAGCCAGTAATGGCCAAGAAGGACTTGATCTTGCGATCAAAGAAAAACCCGATCTTATTTTAACCGATATTTTAATGCCGGTGATGGATGGTTTAACGATGGTGCAAAAAATTCGTAAAGGTAATTCTTGGGGACACTCGGTGCCAATTATCCTTTTGACGAATTTAACGGTAGATGAGGAAAAGATTAAGGAGATAGTCACTCAAAATCAGCCGGTGTATTATTTTTCTAAATCCACTTTTACGCTGCAGAATATGGTAGAAAAAATAGAATCATCAATACTGTAGTAAGTGTAAATAAAATAAGTATATCTTAAAATTACGAAATTTTTATTGTTTTTTTAGTAGATTTAAGAATTTTTCTTGTACTTTTTTCAATTTCGGATTTATTACCACTTGGCAGTAGCCCTGTTGTTTGTTATTTTCGTAGTAGTTTTTATGGTAATCTTCGGCGGGGTAAAATTTTTCTAGCATTGTTACTTCAGTGATAATCGGCGCACCGGCGGTCGCAGAAGTATTTAATTCTTCAATAAACTTTTTGCATACTATAATTTGCGCCTCGTTGTCGCACAATACAACTGACCGATATTGCGTACCCACATCATTTCCTTGGCGGTTTAATGTTGTTGGGTCATGTGAAGCAAAAAATATGGTTAGCAGAGTTTCTAGTGGCACAACATCAGCATCATAGTCTATTTTTATCACTTCGGCGTGGCCGGTATCGCCCCCGGAAATTTGTTCATAGGTTGGATTTGGTGTATCGCCCCCGGCATACCCTGGTTCAACTGAAATTACTCCGCGCAGCATGTTAAAAACCGCTTCCGTACACCAAAAACATCCGCCGCCGAAAACAATCGTTTCTTGTTTCATGTGCTTATTATAACCCTGCCCGGCCAAAGAAAAAAGGGAGACCATGATGATCTCCCCTCGTTGATTACCCAAACGGGTTTTTTAAGGTGCTATGCATAGCACATTTGTCGGGCGTTGCCCATACGGATTTGAAGGTCCGTTATCGTTGGTTCAAGTTCCCTCCGTTGCGCTGGCGAGCAGCGTTGCTGTAGGTGCAGCAGTTCCCAATAGACATCCTCCAACTCCTGCAAAGATGCACCCCCGAGCATCAACGTTTCTGCCTGGTCAATCAGGCTGGACTCTACCAATCCTCGTTCCCAATGATAAGCCTGCGCCATAGGTTACTCCGTTTCTCATGATATCCATGGAATGTACGGTATGGCGGACACCGCAAATCCCTTTGAAGGCAAAGTTGCCTTCAAAAATAGTATATCACTGGCAGTGGTAAATACAATGGCCGCCTTCGCCAATGCTCCGGCGTGCCGAAGCAAAAAAAAGAGGGCAGTCGATTTGACTGCCCTATGCCCCTAGCGCTCCCAATAGGAACTTGGGGGAATGTACTGTTGATTAGCGGCCTCGGTGCCGCTTGCCCATTGCCTGGCGTTGGGCTCGGAAGATTACGACGTGAATCTTCGGTGCTCTTGCCATGGCCACCGGCTTCGGGATTGGTGAGAACTTTTTGGTGTTCTCGACCATTTTTGCCCGAAGCCGTTCGAGGCGTTCGTTGCGTTGGCGCGCACTGTCTTCCCGTTCGCGGGCTTCGAAGTTTGGGAGTTCGTCCTCATGATTGAGGACTTTCTCCCTGAGTTCGAAGTTTGGGAAAGCTGGGATGCCCAGGTACCGCTCCCATTCTTGCCACGTGGCATTATCGGGAAGTGGGCTGATCGCCGCAACGAACAACAAGTCGTTAGCCATGTCGTGTTACTCCATTGAGGATCCTTGGTGGCTAATCAAGGTTCCTGGGTTCAGGTAGGAGGAAGCGCTTCCTCTCTTTTCAAATCACTAAAGAATGTTAATTCGTTCGGAAGTATCTGCCATAAAAGACAATAATCCATCTATTCAACTAATGATCTGAAAGGAGAGGATTTCCCCTGTTTCACTCTATATATCCATTATAGCATATCCTACATGCTTGTCAATACCCTTACCCTCTTTTCGGGCCATTTGGTACTGGACTGAAAAGAAGGGTGCTCGAATGTGCTAATTGCACTCGAGCACCTTGGTTTTAGATTTCCCACCATCCGGTGGCGTAGGAGCGCTTCGGCTCCTGGCCGTTGCGCATCTGCTCCTTGTCTAAGCGGCGCTGTGCGCGTTTGCACTTTACCTTTACTCGTCCGATGCGCCGTCGGCGAGTCGGTTTTTTGTGCTCTTGGCTGCGCGCCTGGGCGAACTCACGGGTCGTCATCATTCCCTTGGTCACTTTACTATCCTTTCTAAAAAATCCTTCTAACAGTTTACCATGCCCCATGCATCGTAACCTGTAGTGAAGGGGTAAACGGTTTTTTTTGTTTGCCCTTTAGTTATTCGCGATTTACGAATAACCTTCGTAGTGGGATTTGCCACACTTGCGGCATTTCCCAGACCATCCATAGTCGCCATCTTCCTTGATGTCGATCCAGGAGTGGATCCATCCCTCCTTGCACCAATTCCGCTTGATGTAGCGGATCACTTCGGTGACGATGGCGACACCTATCGCCACCATGAGAACAACTCCCAGAACGATCAATACCTCCATGGTATCTCCTCTAAAAAAAGCGATTTCTTCTAAAAGTTTTTCAGCCCATTACTGATTAACTTTATTGAAGGGGAAAGCGCGGCATCATGCTTTGCTTTCCCTTATTTTTAACTATTCCCACGTCCTGTTGGGGATAGCGTAGAGGGAGAAGGCGAACGTCGCCTTGGCCACCTCCTCGTAGGTGTACTCGTGGCGGTCGGTCAGCCGCGGCAAGCCGCGGACGCCCATGACCACGATTCGGTCGCCAAGTCCCAGGTTTACCTGGGGTGGCTTTTCCGGAATCGGGACGTCAATCCCGAATCGTTGCCTCATGGCCTTGATCGTCGCTTCGTGCGACGGGTTTAGGCAGGGTACGACGCCCTGGCTCACCAATTCCTTGACGGCTGCCACCGTCAGGGCGGTACGCGTGATGACACAGTCATCACTGAACATTGAATCTGCCAATGCGAAACCAAAATACGTAGCCATTTGCTATCTCTTTCATTTTGAATAGCAGCGCGCCAGTTTGAAAGGTTGGCACAAACCTTTATTTGCAGAATACGCTTCTGCTAGAATTTACCAATCAACATGACTGATGCACTCTAGTGAAGGGGCGAAATGCGTCATGCAAGTCGCCCTTTACCCTACCCGCACCCGCAGTTCGGGCAGGTCTCGTGAAGCACGTTCGCGTGCCCGCAAAAGGGGCACAGCGGTGGGCTCGTCTGGCACTCTGCCAGATAGGTCGCCCTCCGTGCTTCTTCTGTGGCGAGGAGAAACCGTTCAGGTTTCCCCAGTTCCAAGGCGGCTAAGCCGTCATTGGTTGACCCCTGGATGGAATACTCCACCCAGAGGTTCAGTCCCTCAATTGTCAGTTTTTTGGTGGCGTTTTGCCACCCCAGCCCAACACATTGGATTTTGATGTGTTGGGGGAATTGATCAAAAATACTGACTGCTTCTTGGTTGACTTTCATAGTGGCTTCCCTTTCATTTTGAAAACCGTTGTATGTCCTTAGTTCTGCCAACGCGGCAGTTTGAAGGTGGACATATTCCCTTCTTTCAAATCATCACGGCGCGGCATTCGATATATCCTTTACCATTGCAAGCAACGGTGAATGTGATATATCTGGCGCGTGCGCCTGGTGATCTGAAAGAAAGGAGGATTCTTTGAATTAGGCGAATCCTTATAGCCTTTTGCGCATTAGTTGCGCTCTGCCTGGTCGCGGAGAAATTTTCTCCACAGCGGACGGACGAGATATGCCGGAAGCGGTTTTACCGCTTCAATCATATCGTCCGCCTGTGCTGGTTCAAACAGGTATTCAACACACCCAGTTTGGGTGTTTACGACCTGCACGCACATGGCGCAGTCGTCTTCCTCTTCCTGCTTGGCCGCGGCAATCGCGGTGGCAAGGTTACTGATGTGATCGAGAAATGACCACGCAGTAGTGCCAATCTGTCGACAATAAATATCGTAGATACGTCACCCCTCGTTAGAAAAACTTCTAAAAGCTTACCATACCCAGTGCATCGTAAGCTTTAGTGAAGGGGAAAGTGCGGCATCGTGCGTTGCTTTCCCTTGTTTTTTGCTAATCGCCCAGTTGAGCGATTGCTTTGCGCGCCCTGGCGACGACCTCCTTGAAGTCGTGAAACCTGTTTTTCAGGGCTTCTTCGAAGAGTTTCTCCCACTCCTCCTTGGTGGCACAGAAGAAGCTCATGCCGGGGCGGCGCATGTCGCGCCAGGACAGGGCCTTTTGCCCGTAGGTCTCACCCGGGCAAAGCCCCTCAACTCCGTCCTTTCGCATCCATCTTTGTTGCCCTTGGTTGGGCTCGCCAAAGATGCCCCGCACGATGCGGTATTTCCCTGCTCTTCCATGAGCCTCATACTTTTCCCTCTCTACCTTGACGAACTGAGCGATGGCCTCCTTGATCTCTTCCAGGGGCCAAGGGAAAATAGCTTGGATGGAGACATTATCTCCCCATCCGGTTTCCCTGATTCGAACGGAGCACCATATGGCTCCGAGTTCCTTCATTCTTTTTTCAATTGCCTTGGGGTCTGCTAACCCCAGGCCACCAGATTTGATGGTGGCAAACGTGCCACCCTTTCGTCCGGCTTCGATCTTGGCCCCAACCAGATAGGGCGCCAATTCGATGAGGTTAGCCATTTTAGATCCCCTAAAAACTTCTAAAATTTGATAACACGAAATTGTGTTACAAACCTTATTGAAGGGGAAAGCGCGGCATCGTGCGTTGCTTTCCCTTGTTTACTATTCCGGCGTGAAAGTAGGGAGGGTTTTTTGAAATAGGCAAACCCTCTTGGCCTGCAATGCACACCATGTGTATTGCATTAAATAACATCGCGCTCGGTGAGTGCGTAACCCACCGTGGTGGGTTCGCCCCCCTGGCGGAGGGTCTCATTTGCTCCGCGTCGGGCGGCACGCTTCGCGCGGCGTTTGACAACGGTCAAGCGCCGTCGGGTGCTTTTGGCCAATAGCCTACGTGATTGACCAACCCGGTGGCAAACCATCATTTTCATAATATTCAATCCCTCTGTATTTGCGTCAAATTAAGGATCACTTGTATAGGGTATTTGACGCATTTACCCTATACCTCCATTATACTACTACCAAGAGTTCTTGTCAAGCCCCGTGAGGGGTTGTCGCACAATAAGCAAAAATCGGCTGGATTCAGCCGATTTTTGCTATTCGTAAATTCGTAACAAATTCGTAAATTCGTTGATTACTTCCCTTTCCGTTCAGCCTGTTTGGCGGCCATTTCGGTCAGATACATTTTACGGATACGCACCGTTTTTGGGGTAATTTCTACCAGTTCATCGTCGCCGATGTATTCAAGCGCGTCTTCCAGTTCCATGATTTTTGGGGTATTAAAATGTTCGTCGCTGCCTTCACCTTTTGATCGCATGTTGCTAAGCTGTTTGGTTTTGCATACGTTCACGCGAATGTCTTCGGGTCGGCTGTTTTGGCCTACCACTTGGCCTTCGTAAATGGGTACGGCGTGGTCTAAAAACAGCACTCCCCTATCCTGTACGTTGATCAAGCCATAGTAATTCGTTGTGCCTGATTCGCTGGCAATGAGCGAGCCGTTAATGCGTTCTCTCCAGTTCCCTGGGTCGGCCTGGTAGTCAAAAAAGCTGGTGTTCATAATTCCCAAACCTTTGGTATCAGTTAAAAATTCACTACGATAGCCAAACAGCCCTTTGGTCGGGATGATAAATTCCAGAAACACCGTATTGTTGTGGGTGCGCATATCTTGTAACTCTCCTTTGCGCCCGCCCAGTTTTTCCATAATAGCGCCTTGGTATTGTTCAGGGACTTCAATAAATGCCTTTTCATACGGAACCAGGGTTTTGCCTTCAACTTGTCGCACAATAACCTGGGGCCTTGAAACGGAAAATTCATAGCCTTCGCGCCGAAGCCGTTCAATCAAGATGGCCAAATGCAGTTCACCACGGCCCGAAACTGTCCAACTTGAGCCTCCTGCGGCATTGGTGGTGTTTTCTTGGACACGCAGCGCCACATCGGTTTCCAATTCTTTAAATAATCGTTCACGAATTTGGCGGCTGGTGCAAAATTCCCCCTCTTTTCCGGCAAATGGGCTGTCATTAACCATTAGCATCACTTTTACGGTCGGCTCTTCTATATTAATAACCGGCAAGGCAATAGGGTTTTCAATATCGGCAATGGTCTCACCAATGGTGGCATCGGGAATTCCGGCAATAGCGGCAATGTCGCCGGCACCGGCCTCTTCTGCTTCAATTTTTCCAAGCCCCGAAAAGGTCATTAGTGAAGTTAAACGATATTTTTTTTGTACTCCCTCCCGGTTAATCTGCATCACTTCCTGGCCGGCTTTGATTGAGCCATTGTAAACACGGCCGATGGCAATGCGGCCTTTGAAATTATCAGCGGTAATAGAGGTGACCAGTAATTGCAACGGTTTATTGACGTCAGCAATAGGCGCGGGAATGTACTGGACGATGGCGTCAAATAGTGGAGTAATGCTGTCCATGGTTGCCAAATCAGATACCAATCCGGCCTTGCCTTCACGTCCCGATGCGTATAAAACCGGGAAATCAAAGGCATTTTCTCCGGCTCCCAATTCCAGAAATAATTCATGGGTAGCTTCCAGGGCCCATTCGGACCTCGCGCCCGGCTTATCAATTTTATTGATAACAACGATAATTTTGTGGCCCATCTGCAGGGCTTTCTTAAGCACAAAACGGGTTTGGGGCATAGGGCCCTCTTTGGCATCAATTAACAGCAAACAGCCGTCTGCCATGTTTAGCACCCGTTCCACTTCCCCGCCGAAATCCGCGTGACCGGGGGTATCTATGATATTAATTTTGATATCGCCGTATTGCACTGCAGCATTTTTGGAAAAAATGGTAATACCACGTTCTCTTTCTAATTCATTGCTGTCCATGATCATTTCCTGGGCCGCTTCTTCCTTTTTCATGTGCGTTTTGCTTTGCCGCAAAAGCGCGTCCACTAGGGTAGTTTTGCCGTGGTCAACGTGAGCGATAATTGCAATATTACGAATCAAGCTGTGAATGGGTTGCATGAGATGAAATTAAATAAATATATGTTTAATAAGCGAACGTTGACAAGGGAGGGGCCGGGAGGGAAGCATTCCCTTCCGTGTAGGAAAACAGTGAGGCGAAGCCGAGCGTTAGAAACCGAGGGTTTCTAAGGAGTGAGCCGCCAATAGACGGCGAGCGACGTCAACGTGTGCAATTATGGCGATGTTGCGAATGTTTTTCATATGGGATTACAATAAAAATAATTCTATCATAAAATTTTACCGGTGTCAAAGCATAAAAAAACCGCGGCGATTAGGCTACGGTTTGATGGTTTAATTAAACACGGCAATTCCGTCGGTGAGGTTGCGCGAACTGCAGTGGAATGTCCTGTTAGATTGAGTGGCTTTGAAGGCATGCATAACATCGCTGTTGATGGCGCAAAGGACAAGTTTGCCATTAGCTTCACGTATCATTCTTTGCAGAGTGATGAATTTGCCAAGACCCACCCAGCTGAAATAGTAGATATTGCCAAAATCAACCAGGAGTTTCTTTTTTCCTTGGCTGACAAGGGTGAAGAGCTCTATACCCATTTGCCAGATGTCATCCGCACTTACAATTTTTTTGACTTTGAACGTGACATGAGTGATGTCGGTTTCGGGAATGTCTTCATGCTCAAAAATCTGGATCGGATCGGCCATGGCGGGTTTCCTTTCTATTCTATGGAATTGGGAAAGAACGGACAATAGTTTTCAAAATTATAGCACATTTTTGTAAAAAAACAACCCACCTCATCCTTTCCCGATCTTTGGCACACGAGAAAGAGAAGTTCTGTATACAATCATCTGTCGCACAATAAAAAAACCGCGGCGTTTAGGCTGCGGCTTGATGGTTTAATTGAACACAGCGAGTCCGCCAATGAGATTCTGCGAATCGCAGTTGAACAGTTTATTGAGCCGAGTGACTTCGAACACCTCGAACACATCTTCATTGATGGCACAGAAGACCAGCTTGCCGCCGGCATCGTTGACCAATCTTTGCAGGGTGATGAACTTTCCCAGCCCGGCGGAGCTGAAATATTCCACGTTTCCCCAGTCGACCAGGAGTTTCTTTTTCCCTTGGTCGGCAAGGCTGAAGAGCTCCGCCCCCATCTGGCTAATCACGTCATCAGTTACAATTTTTTTGACTTTGAACCTGACATGAGTGATGTCGGTTTCGGGAATGTCTTCATACTCAAAGATCTGGATCGGGTTGGCCATGACAGGCTTCCTTTCTATGGAATTGGGAAAGAACGGACAATAGTTTTCAAAATTATAGCACATTTTTGTAAAAAAACAACCCACCTCATCGGCGGGTTGTTGCAGACATGAAATATCTTATTCTACGGTGATTTTACCAAAGTGGCTCGCTGCCGAATGATTGTGATACCCAAAGCTACCGGTTTTGGTGAAGGTGAATGACCAGGAAGTTCCGGGAGCGTCAGATTTACATTCGTCAAAATCATTGTTTTCCGGATCCGGACAGTGTTGCTGTGCATTAGTGCCGCTGTATGCGGTGTGGGTTGGGTGCATAGCGCTCGCTGTCCACATTCCGCTGGAGCTTTGGTTTTTAAATGTTACCGTATCCCCTTTTTTGATGGTCAGGGCGTTTGGGGAATATCCGGAATCAGTATATGTTACGGTATATGTTTTTGGCGCTGTCACTCCAATATCAACGGTTATTTCACCACCATTGGTTTGGTTTGGGTTGTTTGTGATACCTGTTTGCCCGGACGGTGTTTGGGTGGTATTGTCAGTGGTTGGCGTGACTGGAGACGTGGTGTTACCGCTCATTAACCACCAGCCGCCCCCTGCCAATAAGAGCACAATAATCACAATCACAATACCCCATGTAATTTTTTGATCCATAATAATTATATTAATTAACAAAAAAGCCACGTATACGTACCGCGGCTTTTTTGCAGTCTTAGTTTATTTTTAACAGTTCTACGTCAAAAAGCAAGGTGGCTGACCTGGGGATAATTGGTGGAAAACCGTTTGCCCCGTATGCCAATTCCGGCGGAATAGTGAATTTTCGTTTTTCACCCACTTTCATGCCCACAACCCCAATGTCCCAACCTTTGATCACCCTTCCTTCTCCAACTTTGAAGGTGAATGGCGCATTGCGGTCAAGGCTTGAGTCAAACTTTTTACCGTCACTTAAGGTTCCGGTGTAGTGCACGGTTGCGTTGTCCCCCGCTTTTATTGCAGGTCCGCTTCCCTCTTTGGTTACTTCGATTTTCATGCCTTGGATTTCATAATTTTTTTGATTGGCGGTATCAGTTTGTCCGGGCAGTTTGGCTGAACCCGTGCCATACGTCATGACAAGATATACCCCAAGTAACGCAATTACCAGTACGAATAAAACGATTACGATGATGAGTGCTTTGCTCATGGTTTTTTATGGTGTTGGTGTTTTAGTATGTTATATTCTTGGACGTCGACCAAAATAATAGTATCATTCATTTTATTAAAAATAGAAAACAATGTAAAGCGAGGCAATTCCCGTGGTGACAAGCTGCAAAAGCGGAGTTATCCCCACTCCAAGTATTTTTGGCATGCTGGCGGAGTATTCCCACTTCCCTTTTTTGAGTGAATAGATTTCCCAAAACGCGGCGAATAACACGGAGCAAATGGCAAATAGTATCATATTGCCTTTGGTGGCAAAATAGATAAGGGCAATCACAAAACCGTCAAATAGTGCCGCTTTGAGGATTAAATAGATATATCTTGGTAGTGTGGCTTCGTGGCACGTTTTATATAGTAGGCTGTGGATGAGTTCATAGAGTAAATTCAGGAAAAAAGCCACTACAAATAGCTTGATAATCAATGCCATTGATCGATGATTTTACTGATAAGGTGTTCCACGGGGGCATAGTCGTCGGTTATTTGGAAATTGTTGGCAAGGTCAAGGCTTGAAAGGGTAATATTTTTATTGGCCAGATTTCGCAAAATAGGATCAGGGTTATTTTTAACGAGATTACTGTCAAAATCAATGCGTTTTTCACCATTAATACCAAGGAAAATAATGTTCTGACCTTTTTCTGACGTTGGCGAATTGACGGCGAAAAAATAACTATTGGGAAATACTTCTTTGAAGGTGGTTATTTCAGACCCGATAAATGAAGGCTGCTCGCCCTGTAAATAGCCGGCATAGTTTCCCACGAAAACGCCGTTTTCAGAAAGGCGGGACTTGGCCAGGCTAAAAAATTCTTTGGTAGTAAAGTGAATGGGTACGGAAAAAAGCGAATAGTACACATCGGAAATGATGGCGTCGTAGTGTTTGTCGTTTAACTTTAAGAGTTGCCGGCCGTCTTGTATATGGTTGGTCAAGCGCGGGCTTTCGATTACGTTAAAGTATTGCTTTGCCAGTGAAAAAAGACGCGGTTCTATTTCGGCCACGTCAACCTGCATAGCTAAAGAGTCGTTTAATAGCGCTTTTGGAATTGAGTATGCCCCTCCGCCCATAACCAGGGATGTGGTTGCCTCAGGTTTGAATAATTTATAAAGCGCGTAATATTTAGTGTAGTCATAGACCAGTTCAGGGGAATTCAAATACATGGCGGCCGAATAACTGCGGTCTTGGAATAAAAAGCGGACGGGTTGCTCTCCTCCGACCGCGGTCGGAGTCCGACTTGGGTCGGACCATTGGCCTTCCATTATTTTTATTTTTTCATAGACGCCGTCTTGTTCATATAGGGTTTGGGCGGTTACGCCTTGGGAATTTTGCCATGCGATGAGCGAGGCAACTAGTATACTCGCCATGGTCAGCAATACTCCGCCGCGATTTTTTTGATGTGAAAATAGTATTCCTAGTAATCCCCAAATACCAAGCAAGGCACCAGTGGAAAGGACGATGGCATTGATGCCAAGGTATGGAATGAGCACAAATCCGGCCAGCAACGTGCCGGTGATACTGCCCAGGGTTGACCAGAAAAATACTTCACCGGCCTTACTGCCAATGGTTTCATTTCCTTTTTCATATAACTTAATGGCAAAGGGCGAAAGGATGCCAAGGCAAAATGCTGGCACAAAAAAGAGTGCCATGGAAGCAATCAGCGGCCCGGAAACAATAGAAAACATCACGCCCATCAGGGGAAGTATGGTTTTGCCCGTTATTTGCATGATAATAATCAGCAAGCCCGAAATGGTTATAATGCCGTAAAATATACGTTGGTCGGGATGCCGGTCGGCAAATTTTCCGCCAAAATAGTATCCCAGCGAAAGGGCGGCGAGGACCGTGCCGATTACCGAAGAGGTGGTGTAAATGGTGTTTCCGTAATAGGGCGATAAAATGCGTGTGGCCAGGATTTCAATTACTAGCACGGCTGTACCGGTAATAAAAACGGAGGCCAAGAGGAACAAATCTTTTTGGGTTTTCATGTTATTCTGTTGGTCGTAGTTCAATATCCGGTTCGGGTATGTCGTCATTATTCTGGATTTCGTATGGATCGCCAACGCTGTCCTGTTCATTGTAAAATGTGCAGGTGACCGTGGTGCCCGAGGTTATAATTATGGCGTTTAGGGGATCCCCGTTATCGCAACTTGAACTGGTGTTCGTCCATCCAGGGGTGGCGGGTTCAGTTAATGAATAGGTTCCGGAATTGAGCGTAAATGAGGTTGACCCGACCCCACTCATAGTTATGGCAGTTGAGCTAGTGGATGTCGCTCCGCTGACCGCGTAGTCAAAACTACCATCCCCGCCAGTGGTATTTTTAATGATCATAAGTGTGCCCTGGCCGCCGGATGATCCACTATACGTGTTCGTAAACGTACAGGTAGATGTTTTACCGTCTTCAATAGTGATGGGTAATGGATTCCCGGAAAGATCGTAAAGGTCAATCAGTGGGCCAGTGGGGTCAAGTAAATTGGTACATTGGGCGCTGGTCAGTGTCCAGTTTGCAAGAGGAGCTTCATTAAGAATGTAATTAGTCCCCGGAGAAAGATCTACAGAAGCATATCCGGATCCTGTAACCGTGGCAATGGCTGGCATCCCCGTATCACCGGAAAAAGTAAACGTCCCATCTCCGCCAACAGCAATTTTATTGACTTCAAGTGTTCCCATGCCGGGTGGCGGCGCGGTATAGGTGTTTTCAAAATAGCAGGTAGTAGTGCCGCCAGCTACTACCAGTATATCTTTTACACCGGTTGGGGTGCTGATGTAGGTTGTATCGCAAAATGCGTCGGTTAAGGTAAATCCCGCAGGTAGCGCCGTTTCATCAATGCTATAGGCTTTACTGGTAGTGATGTTTGTACTATCAATGAAGGGTTGATACAGATTTACAGAATTTGCATTTAAGGTAACCGGAGAAATTGGAAATATATTTTCCGGCGCATAAGGAGTAGTTCCGATCCTGCTATTGGTTTCAAAGGTAAAGGTGCCTCCGGCTCCGTAGGTGTTTTTGATTAATCGAATGGTGCCGGTATTTGGCGGTGGAGGTGGTGGCGCAGTATAAGTATTTTCAAACGTACAAGTAGTGGTTTGGCCTGCATATATGCCAAATCCTTCGTCTGTGAAACCGGGATTCAGAATATGTGTACCAAATTGATCCGTACATGATACCATAACGCCCGGAGATAATGGAGTTTGGGCCCAGTTAGCTTGTGAGACCTCGGTAATATTACCAATTAAGCTACTTTGGTTTGGTAATGATATGAGGGCGCTTGAACCTGTTCCCCCAGTGGTAGTAACGGATACATTAGCAGGTGCTCCAAAAACTGCAGGCATGCTAAAGTTAAACGTGCCGTTGCCGCCAATAGTATTTTTAATAATTTGTAGAGTTCCCGCAGCAGGTGGGGTGCCTGTGGTATTAGTAAATGTACACGTTGTAATTTCCCCGGGATTTATCATTACGTCATCAAGACCTGGGCCACCTTGGGCCACTCCCGTTGGTGTTCCATTTGCTAGATTGCACACAACTGAAGTTATTGACCATCCCGCCGATAGCGTTTCATATATATTTCGAACGCCTGGCCCGTATACTATGTAAGAGTCGTCCCCATAATTACTAGTAGTTGTAATGCTATGACTACCTTGACCCCAACCAAAAGTAAAGGTGCCATCACCTCCAGCGGTAGTTTTTATAATATGAACATATCCAACCCATGAGTTGGTCATATAACAAGTTACCGTAGTGCCATCGCCAATCGTAATTACTGGATTAGGAGACACAGGAAAGGTTGTACCATCTGAAGACGAGCAATAAAAACCGCCATTCTGTTGAGCCCATTCAGGCCCTAGTGATTCGTTTAAAGTATAACTTCCCGTTGCCATTGAAATCAATCCGCTGTCACCATTCCCAATTCCCGTGGCAATTGCCCCGGTAGTTGTTACGCTAATAAGCCCCGGGGTTGGTAAAACATTGAAATCAAATGTCCCATCACTGCCACCGGTTGCTATTTTATGTATTATTAAATTTCCAGTTCCAGTTGGTGCTGTATAGGTATTATTAAACGAACAGGTGACCGTATCCCCGGCTCCAATAGTAACTGCGGTGACGGGGTCTCCGTTGTCACAGATAGCCGAGGCTAAATTCCAATCTGGAATTGAGCTTTCCGCAAGACTGTAAGTTCCCGTGCCAACTGGTCGAGAATCGTATCCTGATCCAATGGAAGAAGAAGTACTTACCGCCATTAGAAATGGGGGTAATACGGTTGCGCCTTGTTGAATACCAATCGTAAAATTAACGTTTCCTCCAGGGCCTCCATTAGTGTTTTTCAGTATTTGAAGAGTTCCTGTTGCTGCGCCCGTAGTATAGGTATTTTCAAACGTACAAGTAACAACACTGCCAGGGGTAATATTAATTGCATTAATAGGATCTCCATTGTCGCAAGTGGTTGTACCGGTTTCAGTCCATCCTACTATTGGATCTTCACTAATTTCATAGAGTCCTGGGGTTAAAGAGGCCAAACCAAGTCCAGACGTAGAACTGAGACTACCGATTGTCGCTTGTATAACGATAGGAGTTGCAAAAACGGGAAAATTAAAGGTTTCACCGCCCGCGCCATTGATAGTATTTTTTATAATTCTTAGTGTTCCCGGACTTGTCGGGTTATATGTATTGCTAAAATTACAAATAACTGTGTCTCCGGGATCTATTTGAATACCGCTTACGCCAAAGCTATCCGGCGTTCCACGAATATCTGAAACATTAGTACTTAAGGCACACATTGCTCCCCCGTCAAAGTTCCAACCTAATGGGATTGGAGATTCATCTAAGAAATATGTTCCAGGCAAAATAGAGATAATGCCACTTGAGGCAAATCCCCCCGAAACAGCAATGCTTGGAGCTCCGCTGGTTGGCCCATTTAATACAAAGTCGAATATTTCATCCGGACCACTGGTAATGGTTTTATTGATGATAATTTCGGCTTGGCCCGGCGGAGCTGCTTTTATTGTTGCTGGTGTTAATCCAAAGAATAGTACTGCTATTGTAGCCGCAAAAAATAGCCGATTAAAATATTTTTTAGAAAAATAATTCACGTTTAATAATAATATCATAATTAGTGATCGGTCTATGTGTGGATAACCCCTTTACTTTGGCATCAGTGCCAGGACTACTACCATGGCGATGATAATCGGTACGATTCCCACATATATCCAGGTGTTATTTAACCCCCCTCCACCACCTCCGCTTTGGATTTTATTATTTGAAAAAGTACATGAAGTGGTTTGGCTGGCGGTTACGGTAATATTGGTGCAATTAGTTTGTGTTTGTTGCCAGCCGGCCTGGGTACTTTCGGCGACAGTGTAGCTTCCCGGCGGCACGTTATTTATGGTGCCAATGCCAGTATTATTGACGGTGGTTATCTGGAAGTTCCCGGCGGTTGAAGTAAAACTAAAGGTTCCATTGCCACCGGTGGTATTTTTAGTAACCCTTATTGATCCGTACTGGATTGCCAGGGGCGTAATAGTAAATGTGTTAGCATTTGAAGTTCCTCCGCCGGGTGCCGGGTTTACTACAGTTACATCTCGAGTTCCTGGCGTATCAAGTTCCGTCGCTGGAATAGTGGCGGTTAGTTGAGTTGGAGAAACATAGGTAGTACTAAGTGTTACCGCTCCAAAATGGACAACCGAACTGCTTATGAAATTTGTACCATTGACGATAATATTTTGAGGCAAAGGGGTTAGTAAAACCGGAGCGGATACCGGGGAAATAGTAGTAATGGTTGGAGTGGGATTGGTTGGTATATTGTAGCTGTTGGTAAAAAAACAGATGGTAGTTTGGCCGGCAATAATGGTAATAGAAGAAGGCGTGCCGTTGGTGCAGCTTGAGCTAGTAAGAGTCCAGCCTGCTTGGGGTGTTTCAGAAATAGCGTAAGTTCCTGGAGCTAGCGTTACTGACTGGGTGCCGGTGCCTGGTTGCCCCGTTTGATATATGACCGTACTAATTGAAGTAATGCCAGTGTTGCCAGTAAAGGCAAATGTCCCAATACCACCAATGGTATTTTTCATGATACTTAAACTGCCTTCTTGGGATAATGGCTGGCCGACGGTAAATTCTATGGTATTGGAAATTTGGCCATTGCTACTGACCTTTAAAAAATAGGTTGTGGGAACAACCAATGCACTAGCATTGATCAAAAATGTTATTTGCGTAGGAGAATATGTAACAACGGGATTAGCAAAGGTACCATTGAGATGAGTTAATAGTATTGAGTTTTCGGAAAATCCTGTGCCATTGACCGTCATAGTAAAAGCGGGGCTTCCGGCAGGGACTGATGTAGGCGAAATACTAGTAATGGATAACGGACCTGAAGGCGGGTTTACCACAAAGCCTTTTTCGTTTGATGTTCCACCACCTGGTGCCGGATTTACCACATTTAATGTACGGTAGCCGGAGCCTAGTGAAAGCAAGACAGATAGTTGTGTTGACGAAATATAAGTAGTGGAAAATGCCTGGTTACTGGCACCGGTTATAATATGGACTACAGAAGAAGGTACAAAATTGGTACCCGTGACGGTAATGGTTTGAACGCCTTCAAGCATGATTGTTGGAGAAATACTGGAAATAAAAGGAACCGGATTCGTGGTTGGGTTTTCTGGCGCTTGGGTGACGGTAAATGTCTGACTATTTGAAGTGCCTCCCCCTGGCGCGGGATTTGCAATGCTAACCGTATGCGTTCCCACTGCCGGCATAGAAGATATAGATGCGGTAAGTTGAGATGCGGAAACATGATTGGTTGGCAAAGCTAAATTGCCGAGGTAAATAATAGAAGACGAGGTAAAATTGCTACCATTGACGGTTAAGGTGAAAGGTGGGTCGTTTGATAGTTTTTCTGTGGGTGTAATACTAGTGGTTAGAGGAACGGGATTACCGGTGTAATAGTGCCGAAATTCGCAAATAATATCCCGGTCGGCGATAACATTAATATTTATCATGCCATCAGTGTCATTGATGCCGGTGTTGCCACCAGAGCTACCATCCCACCAATAGCACTCCCGCGATGTCAGAATATTCCAACCTTCGGTTCTTGGTAATATTTCATGAATAGCATAAGTTCCAGGTGTCACCGACTGTATGCTGGAAAAGCCTATCATCCAGCTATAATTAGGTGGTCCATATGCGTCAACAGCAACGTCGGTCGTATATGCAGTAGGTCCGGTAACTGAAAAATGGAATGTGGCAGCTGGGCCGTCGTATGCCCATTCTTTGATTTGGAGTGTGCCGTTTGCCGCGTGCACAGAAAAAGCGCCGCACAATAAAACCAATGCGGCGCCTAAAAATACCAAATGCTTAGAAAAATATTTTCCCATGTTCAGTCATTTTACCATGCCCGGCAAACGCCGCAACTGTGGATAACAAATGACCGAAGAATTATTCCGTTACGGTGATGGTTCCCTTTATCGTCGGATGCAGTTTGCAGTAATACGAATACTTTCCCGCCACGACAAAGGTGTCGCTATATGTTGAAGCTTTTTGCAGTTCCGGACTCATAGGGCCGTTGTTATCTGCGGTAACCGTGTGGGTCATAATATCGGTGTTAGTCCAAACAACCGTCTGGCCTTTTTTGATGGTAACATCTTTTGGGAAAAAACCATCTTTACTGATTACTACCGTCACAATATTGGAAGGCATGGCAATTTGGTAAGGATTTTTCACCTGGTTGGTTTTGAGCACGATAATGCAATACACTAATCCGTACACAATTGCACCCAGAATAGCATAGGCTAAAAGCCAGTACCAGAACGTTTTTTTAAGTTGTTGTAGGTTTTTCATAGTCAAAAATATAATAAATTACCCAAGCCAGGCCAAAGAAAGCCAATATCCACATGAAATTATTTTTTATCCATTGCCACAATGCTTCAACTCCGCTGGCATTTTGCAGAGCAGCTGTTTGATTATTGATTTGTGCGGTTATTTCCGGCGCGTTTTCAGCGATAAGTGTTGGGATTTCTTGGCTGGTAGGAGCTGATACTTTCGGATTTTCGGGCTCTGCTATGGCTACGGAATTATCTGAAGTTTCTTCTTCTGCAGATGCAATAGTTACCGGAATTTCGCTTGGCGCGTCGGGAGTTTGCGGCTCTGGGCTGGGAGTTGGAATGACCGGTGCAAACGTGGCAAGAATGGTGTGCCCCGCACTGATATTAATAAAAGTATGGCTGATTACGGCTCCAGTGGATGTGCCATCAACTACTACGTCGGCAATAGCAAATCCGGCATTTGGGGTAATGGTAACGGTATAATTATTTCCCGCCGCAACGGAAAGCGAACCAACCGGGTTAACCAATCCATTGGCATCAGATGAAGATGTGATGGTAAATAATTGCGCTGAACCTCCGCCTCCCCCGCCACCTCCACCGCCTTGGGCATTGACTTGGAAGTTGGCAGTTACAGAAATATCAGTGATAACGTTAGTTTCGGTGCGCGGATTGATGGTTGAGCTGTCAGACCAATTTACAAATTGAAACCCCGCATTTGCCACGGCGGTTACGGCAGTTCCATTGCTTGCATTTTCAACTGTTTGCGACGTGGTTCCAGTGATAGTCCCGTTTGTCCCGGCGATATAAGTAAGGGCGTGGGTTATGATGACGACTGGCACAATATCATCATTGGTAATAGTACAAAATTTTACATCACTCACGGCGAGGATAATCGCTCCATCTGCTGCGCAGTCTCCACTAAAGGTTGCCGCGTATCCCACGTCAGCTGTTTCGCTTACAATGTAATTGGTTGCATTAAAGCCCGTTTCAACACCACTGCTGACAGCGGTTGCCCCTACAAATAGTGCAAAATCTGCTACCACTTTTGTCCCACTATTATCATTGGTTACTATTTTAGTAACGGTCAGTTTTGGTTGGATGTCGTCAAAGGTGACGGTGCATGTCCTAGCTTCATCAAGGCTTAATGGACCGGGCCCCGATCCTGCCTGTGTTCCATCGCAGTCAGTTGAAAATGTTTTTGTGTAACCAGTCACATCTGCCGCGGTAACATCGTAGTCTGTATTGGCGTTTAAGGAAACAGTAAAGCCGGTGGTGTCGTCTCCCGGAAAGGTGGATGAGGGCACTACATTTACCCCGGTTACGGTTAGCGAGGTGGAAGAATCTACCAGTGACCCACCATTATCATTATTAATAGCCACTTTTACGGTTAATTGCGGTGAAATGTCGTCGTTAGTTAATGTGCAGTTTTTGGTTTCACCTAAACCCAAGCTTACATTTCCGGCGGTGTCGCAGTTTCCAAGGAAAGTGTAGCTTAATTCGTATCCTGCTGGCCCGGTTTCCGTTACTATATATGTCCCAACATCAACATAATGTAAGATTGCGGTTTCAGAGCCTGTTACGGAAAACGAAGTGGTCAGTGGACTTGGGCCGGCTACGTCTAAAGTAAAATCACTAGCCAGGGCCGTTCCCCCATTATCATTTACCATATGCTTGGCAACTTCCAAGATTGGTGAAATGTCATTGTTCGCAATGGTGCATGTTTTCACATCAGCCGGCACAAGCGTGATAGTCCCATCTGCTGCGCAGTCTCCACTAAAGGTTGCCGCGTATCCCACGTCAACTGTTTCACTGATAGTGTAAGTTGCGGCATTAAAGCTGGTTTGCACTCCGGAAGTGACCGAAGTTGCCCCCACAAACAATGCAAAATCGGTATCTATTTTTGTCCCACCATTATCATTAACAACCACTTTGGTGACCGTCAATTTTGGTTGAATGTCGTTATTGGTAATAGTACAAGTTTTCACGTCTCCAACTGCCAGGGTAATACTTCCATCCGCCGCGCAGTCGCCTGAAGTCGCCCCGACATACTGCGGATCATTTATTTCACTGATGGTGTGGGCGCCAACGGTTAACGTATTTTCTGTGCCGGAAGTTACCGTGGTGGAATCTATTTGTATCGTAAAATCCGCCACTACTTTCGTCCCGCCATTATCATTAACAACCACCTTGGTAACTGTCAGTTTTGGCGGCAGGGTATAGGTTACGGTAATTTGAATATAATCCACGGATCCCGTATGGTTGGTTCCGGAATTGCTAGTTACCGACAATGCTGCTCCGAAATTGGAAGCGTTAATATCTGATGGCGTCCAAGTTGTTCCCCATAAATCCGATGCGCTCCCGTAATTAGCCAATGCCACTGAATTTGACCATACTGATGCCCCAGCTTTATTGTCGCCCGTTATCATCCCGCCTTTCATCAAGCTTACGGTACTATCTTTTATCGATGAGCTAGTGGACGATTCTCGTCGAATGGTAAGTTGTATGCCATTAATGGTTGCATCTGTAGGAATAGAAAAGCCATAATCACTGCCCGTAACATAATGTGAAATATTTGGTGAGGCAAGGGTTACCGTTGCCATGTTATTTCCCGTAGAATCGGTGATCCTGTCCGGGTTTAACCAGGTAACGGTTCCAACGCTGCTTATGTCGGATCCTGTTCCCGCATCGCTTGGGCTGGTAGTTGCGGCATTGGCAATTGAAGCCATAAAAAAACCGCCAATTACAAAAATTGCGGCCAGTGAAAGCACAAGATATTTTTTCGACATACTTTTTGAGTATCTGCTTATTATCCCCATCCTACATCACCCATAGTAAAAATCAAGTGCCGGCCGTTTCTTTTTTTATTTTCAATGCGCGCACGACCGTATCCCACATAACGGGTAATTCTAAGTAATCAACAAAAATGGCAATCCATGACAGCCATACCGGGATTTGCACCAAGGCTTCGCCAGTGAAGTTTTCCAGTACTACTTCGTCCGTAATCCAAAACATGTGGAACCACTGACTGTTGAGCAGTAATAAATACAGCCACGCTTTTTTAGTTGCCCTCCCCTGGATAATATCGTTAATATAAATCAGCGAAACGCTGGCCAGGGCCGGGATTTCGGTATAATCAACCGCCCCAACCAGCCAATCAAGCTGGTGCGGGAACAGGCTTATTCCCCATAATCGGAAAAATACCACATTGGTGGTAAGCCAGACCAAATGGACAAGTTGCAGTAAAAAAAGAACCATTGCCAGGCGGACATGGAAGACGTAGTGCCGATTATACCAAGCAAAAAGCTGTTGTATCATACGATGGTATTATACCACGTTTTTAGATATTGTTTGGTGTAGCCCAAAGGTATTGCCTTCGGTGTCCAAAAAATATCCCTGCCAGGCCATATCCATAATCTTAAATTTTGCCATGGCCACTTTTCCGCCTGCCGTTTCAATTTTTGCGGCAATGTCGTCAAAATCATCCACCTGCACGGTACAGACAAACGCGTTGGTACCCTGCTGTGGCGCTGGGGACGGGCATGGGCGTTTGAGTAATCCCCCATTAATGCCTTTTTCAGTACTCTCTTTTGGCGCGGTCATTATTCCCCAGTACCCGTCCATCCATTTTGGGAATTCCCAACCAAACACGGCGGAATAAAATGCAATAGCCCGTTCAACGTCATCAACTTGGATTTCAAAATGAGTGATTCTGTTTGGCATGGTTTTTCTATGTTAATTGTATATTATATTACCATATCCAGATATAGCTTTCCTTTGTCGCACAATAAAGTGCTTTGATTGACATATTTAATTTTAATGCTAAACTAATATTAGCCCTTTTCACTTACATAAGGAGTTTTACGTGGCGGAGGAAAAACCTAAAAACCAGGAAAACTATCGCATTGAATACAAGGAAGTAGCAACTAGTCACCGTTTCTACGTTGGCCTGAGGTTCGTTATCGCCGCATTCACAGCGACGTTGCAATCAGCGCTGCTGAAACTGTACAGTGATGCACTACAGGCGACTTCACCGCCCGAGGTTTTGCTTTTCGGATATCGGTTTAGCTTGGGAGGGCATCCAGTTTCCATCGCCGCAGTCGGCTGTATCACTATGCTGGCAATTCTGGTAATGGAAAGAAGGAACATTGACCGATTCAAAGTGATGTTAAAGCGAGGCAAGGAAGTTGAATTTAATCTCCTTTTGCTTGGTGGTCAATTCAGCCGACTTGGTGAAACCACTGGTCTTGGTCTTTTTACCTATACGTGGAGCCTTGGAGTCATCTATACTGGGATTGGGGCAATGTGGCTTTGGCTATTGTTCTTCAATCTCGTTGCCCTTTACGAAAGGAACTTCAAATGAGCGCAGAAAACTCGAAAGAAAGCAGCGAAAAGGTTAGTCCGTATGAACCATTTACCGGTGAACACTGGATTGAGCGATGGGTCTGGAACGCAATGATCGGATTCTTGCTGGTGGGCTTAATTGGCGTAATTATTGGGCTTGTCGTTCTGCAAATCATGATACTCCTCAAGGATTAACAAAGCAGCAATGCCGCACGCGCATGCCGGTTCATACGAACCGGTTTTTTTATACTGGAATTGCCGCTCTTAACTTCGGATGACTTCCGATGCAATTATTACAACAAATGACTTTGCGTGACGGCCGTATACTGTCATCATTGTAAAACTCTTCGCATTTTGTCGCACAATAAGCGCAGGTACCCACAACTTCGCGGTTTTCTGATTCCGCGACCGGCGTTACCATCCGATTGTCAAACACGAACAAACTGCCTTTAAATCGTTTGCCCGGGTATTTTTTAATGTAGGTATGAATACCATCTTTCAGCTGGAAAATATTGGTAAACCCCTCTTTTTTTAATAATACCGTTGCTTTTTCGCACCTGATTCCACCCGTGCAAACCGCCACCACTTTTTTGTTTTTTAAATGTGATAGTCCTGCAATTTTAGCCGGTAATTCTTTGAATTTTTGCAGCCCCGGATTTACCGTTTTTTCAAAATATCCGGCCTGGATTTCAAAGTCATTGCGTAAGTCCAATATCACAAAATCATCCTTCGGCACGCCAGAGCCTTTGGCGTCGGTGGCGCGATACATTTTTTCCAATTGCGTGGCGGTTACTGTAGGCGCCGTATCTTTTTTAATGTTTAACTCCCCCACTCCCAGCGTTACCACTTCCGGCCGCACTTTTACTTGCAGTTTGGTAAACCCTTTGCCATTGCCAGCACTTTCTTTAATTACAATGTTTTTAAAGATAGAAATCTTGCGCAGCGCTTTGATATATTTTTTGATTGCTGTTGTTTCTCCCTCAAATGTGGCATTGACCCCCTCATGCGCCACCAGCATCCGCCCCGTCAAACCAAAACCAGCAGCAAGCTGTTTATGCATATCCCTAAACTTTTCAGGGTTTTTTATCTTAGTGAATTTGTAAAATAAAATGATGGTAAAACTCTCTTTTTTCATTATTTTTTTGCAATGTTATTTTCCCCTGTGTCTATCAAGCTCCTGTTGCATCCAGGTATCGCCAGCAGTATCTATTTCCTCTTCACTAGGTTGATCTGCGTAATTAGGATGCCTTCTTGCATTATCCATGGCCCGTCTGAGTGCTAAGTGACGATACTCTTTCCTTCTTTCTTCACCTTCTTTTTCTTGCTTTAATATAGTCAGCTCTTTTAGGATTTTCTCTTTATCATTAAATATTTCGTGATATTGTTCAGAAACATTTTTTACCAGTTTCTGATAATCATCCTTAGATAAGGTCACTTCTTTTAAATTTTTCTCTAGTTCTTGCAAGGCTAAATTTCTCCTCTTGTTCTCTTCTTCCTCTTCCAACTTCATTTGCACTCGTTCTTCTATGACTTCTTCTATATTTCTTAGATTACCTTTGGCTCCGAAAAAATTAAACTCTTCCATTGAAAGGAATAAATAGGTGAAAACTTTCTTGAAGAATATGAAAGAACACAATACGACTGTTGGCCAAATCAAGATTTTCAATAAGTCTATGAATTGATCATAGCTAATAAGGCCTTTCCAGATAAATATGAAGACCGATAGTAAAATAACTACAAAAATAACATATGGGACAGAATTAATGAGCCGCTCCAGAATTTCATTAATATTAGAATCTTTCCCGAAGGAAACTCTGAACCTGCCCGTTTCTGCTTTAAGGTGATAGTCTGTCATATTATTTACTCAACACCAATATCAACCTCGGCTCTCCATCTCCATAAAAATTTTCTTTGCGGCTTTTGGCAACAAATCCCAGGGATTCATACAGCTTAAGCGCCTTGGTGTTTTCTGGGTGTACGTCCAGATCAATGTGCTTTGTGTCTTTTAATTCTTCTAATACTTTTTCTATGGCGGCGCGGCCAATGCCTTGCCCTTGGAAATGTGGCTCAACTACTAATCCGCTAATACGGACATGGCTTTCACCCTTTTTTTCATAACAAATACTTCCCACTGTTGCGCCTTTAGCTTCAACTAGGTACACGACGCCAATATCCAGCACAACCAACCATTCGTCTTCGATTAGCATGGGCGAATAGATCTTCAACCCCGCGGCGGTTTTCTCAATTTCTATCAGTTCTTCAATATCTGCATTGGTAGCTTTTGTAAGGCTTATTTGCATATAGTTACCCGCATTCTAACAAAAAACCACCTAAAATGAAAGGCAGCTTACCCTATTTTCCCATCAAGCAAGAAGTTAGTTCTTGGGTCGGGATCCATTCGCATTGGCCGTTAGCAAGTTTGCCGCAGGTGGCGGATTTATAGCAGGCATATTCTTCTTTGTATTCGCAGGTGGTGATAACATTTTGCTGTGCGGAACAAATTTGGCCGCTGCAGCCAGAAATATAGCAGCCGGCTTGGATGGTTTGTTTGGTTACCATTATGGTTACCGTAGTTTGGGTAGAATTGGTTATTTGGAATTTGTAATTTACCTGGGTATGCGATGGTGCCGTCATGGTGCCAATCGTAAATGTTTTTTGTTCTGTGCCAATATCGCCGCCAGTTGCGCTGAACTGATAAGAAAGTTCGCCGGCCCAGATGCAAACAACGCCTTCTTTGCATCGGGAATCATTGATGCTGTTTAAGGTAAGGCTCAAACTATCGGGAAATACTGCTTTTTCGTTCAAGGAAAATGTAATCGGTTGGTTGAATTCAGCTTGCCCGGTAGTTTGGGGGATGATGTTGGACGGTTCTTGCTTGGTCGTAAACGGTTGATAAGAAAAAAATGCCAACCCTGTGGCAATAATGGCGATGAATATCCCGATAATAACTAGCAACCAGGTTTTCTGATTATTCATGGTGATTTTTTAAATAAAGTTTTCGGCAGAGGCGAAGCAATAATATGTTCCGGGGCTTGGATTCGAACCAAGATACAGGGCTCCAAAGGCCCTAGTCCTACCGTTAGACGACCCCGGAACGTAATAAATTTTTCATACGAAAAATTTAAACGTTCCAGAGACGTGTAATTTCAAGAGAAATTATTACGTCTCGGAATACCATTCATATTACCATTATTTTTTAATATTTCAACCCATGGTATAATCATAAAATATGAAAAAAGATATTTTCTACGTTACTGTGGCGGCTATGCTTTTTACATTTGCAACAGCTGTGCATGCCAAAACCGATTTGTCTATTTCTGAAACCGATGTCACTTTTTCTAAAGAGGATATTCTCAGTGGGGAAACGGTTACGGTATATGCCAGGATTTTCAACATTGGTGACACTAATGTATTTGGTAATGTGGTGTTTTTGAACAATGGCAAAGAAATATCAGACCCCCAGCCTGTTTCGGTGCGCCCCAATACCTATGATGATGTATTTATCACCTGGAAACCCGATTCAGGAAATTATAGCATTACGGCAAAAATTATCGGATTAAATCCCCCAGATGACAATGTTAATAATAATTTGACCGTTAAAAAAGAAGTGTTTGTAGATAACGATACCGACCATGACGGCATCGGGGATAAAAAAGACACTGATCCCGATAGCGATACGCTAACTATTAGCCAGGAAAAAGCCAAACATACCGACCCACTAAAAGCCGATACCGATGGAGATGCCGTTAACGATAATATAGATGCGTTTCCCTTAGATAAAAGCAAATGGGGCGATGCTAATACTGCTACTGTTCCAACGGGAAGTGACTCGGGACAGGTTGCATCTGTACCGGTTGAAACCAGTGAATCGCCAAAAAGCAAATATCAGGCGGTATACGACCAAATACAAAAAGGCATAGAAAGTATTACCCAATCAGCACCTGTGCAAACTGTCGCACAATACATTGACAAGGCCACCGGCGGAAAAATTCCCGAAGCGTATAAAGCAGTAACTTCAAAACTAAATTTGGCGGCTGTGGCAAATAATACCATTGATTATAAAAAACCAGCCGGAGGAATCTTTGAATTGGTTAAAACATATTGGCCCTGGGGCGCGGCTATTTTAGGAGTATTATTCTTACTATTTCTATATAAATCCTGGCGTGGCCGAGAGTAAAAAAACAACCCCGGGCGTTTGCCGCGGGGCTTTTTGTGTTAGCGCATGATGTCGATTGATAGATATCTTTGCCATTGCCATCTTCCGATGCTCTGTGAATCAGTATTCCTTGCACCAATAACATTGGAAGGAGGAGAAAGTTTTTGTTCGTAGAAATAGCTCATCGCCCGACTATGGTGCTCCGCTTGATCAAAGATGCGCTTTTCTAACTTTTCAACCAGTTCAGTCTTGCTAAAAACTAACTGTTTTTGTTCATCCGTCTCGTTTCCTGCTTCTTTCAACTCTTCCCTGAGTTGATTTTTACCTCCCAAGGTAAACCACCAATTACTTTTCGCTTCATCGAGTTCCTTGGTGAGTTTTTCATTCTCTGCCTTGAGAGTTTGGTTGTTTTCCACTAATTCGAGGTTGTTGCGAAACAACAGGAACAAGCTGATTACCAGCAGTCCCGTCATCAATAGCCACTGCAGAACCACATGAACAAGTTTTTCCATAAAAAGTTCCTTTCCAAAAGGTTGTAAGTAAAAAAGAGCTACAAACCTATAATAACACTATACTTAGATACTTGTCAGGTCTACTACCGCCAGCTCCAGGGGGAGTTGTAGAATGGAAGAATATTTCATTTTTTGTTCGGCTTCGATGAATTGCTTAAGTAGGGTTTGTAGATATGTTTCGGTTACGTTGGCGATTTGCTGCTTCATATTGGCCACTTCTTCGGCTGAAAGCCCGGAATTTTGGGGGGTTAAAAAATCAGCATTTATTTTAAGCAGTAACATTTGGCGCACATAAAACACGAGCGTCTTGGCAAATTCCTGCACATCAACGCCCTGTTCAACGAGTGCGTTCAGATAGACAATAGCTTCTTTGGTTTGCTTGGCAAGAATGTGGTCAATGAAGACGGAAATTTGGCCGGCCTCCACAATACCCAGAATCTCTTTGATATCTTGGGCTTTCAATGTTTTAATACTACCCGAAAAACTAATGCATTTGTCCAACAAACTTTCAGCGTCACGGAACGACCCGCGGGCGTTTAGGGCAATCAGTGCCAGGGCGGAATCTTCGGCTTTAATTTCCTCTTTTTTTAAAATAAACTGCAGTTTTTGGATGATTTCATTGGTTTGCAGTCGCTTGAAATCAAATCGCTGGCAGCGGGAAACAATAGTGGGAATCATTTTATTGGCTTCCGTAGTGGCCAGGATAAAAATGGCGTGGGCGGGTGGCTCTTCTAGGGTTTTCAGTAATGCATTTGCGGCTGATTTTGAAAGCTGGTGGCATTCGTCGATGATAAAAATTTTGTACTTGCTTTTGACCGGGGCGAATTTTAGGCCGTCAATTAATTCGCGCACGTCATCGACGCCCGTGTGGCTCGCCGCATCAATTTCCATTAAATCCATGGACTTCGCCCCCGTAATTTCAACGCACGAATCACAAGTGTTGCATGGCTCCCCATTTTTGGGTTTTATGCAATTAATCGCCTTGGCAAAGAGCCGGGCAATAGTGGTTTTACCGCTTCCGCGTGGTCCGGTAAATAAATAAGCATGTGAAACCGACTTCGCCGCCAGCGAATTTTTCAGTGTTTGCACAATGTGCGCCTGACCGATGATTTCCTCGAAACTCTGCGGCCGGTATTTACGGTAAAAAACTACGTTTTCCATGATGTTTTAATATATATTACTTTTTGAAAACAAAGAATTTATATCCCAGAAAGTTAAATATTGCGGCACATAGCCCTGCAAAAATAACGCTGAATTTTATCCAAATGGCCTCGGGCGCGCCAAACTGTGCACCCATAACCTGTGTAAAGTATTGGTACGCAACGACGTCTATGATTAATCCCACGGCAGTAACGCCGAAAAATTGGCTGATTTCCTTGAGCACGTCTTCTTTTTCGTGTTTTTGGAATGTCCAGTATTTGTTCCCCCAAAATTTAAGCGCCGTGGCAAATAAAAATGACAACCCCTTGGCAATAATGGGGTTTACAGTGATAGCCATGGAAAAGGCAAACACCAGCCATTCAAACACTTTCAAATCCACAATGGTGGCAAACGCCCCGACCAATACGAATTTAGCGCTCTGGAAGATAAATAAAAATTTTCTGCCAATCAGGTATGCCAACCATAAACAAAACAGGGTAAAGAATGGGAATGCCAGCCATATCATTAATTGATAATATATATTCAATTCAACTCCCCATGCCTTCAAAAAGTCGCCTACCAGATATCCGATGGTGCGACCGCAAACCAAGCCAAAAATAACATCAGTGACTTTCATATTTATGAGTAAGAGAGGCAGAGGAAACGCATTTCATATGCCGACCGCACGATTAAATATATAAATTACCGGATCAATTTCTATCTTCTTTATGATATCACGAAAAACAGAATTGAAAAAATCAAGTAATATTGTTACAATACTTATATGAAACTATTTCCGGCTGCCATACAGATTCACATCCAAACTTTGGAGACTGGTTTGGAAAAAATTAATGAAGAAAAGAACCAATATTTATATGGTTTCATTAAGAAATATTGGCCGCGTCAAATAACCCCCAACCATTTAAGTTGGGTACGTGTTAGCATTGGACTGCTTTTATTCATTTTATTGTTTAATTTCAGGAATGATAACGGACTTTTTATTTTGCCACTTTTTCTTATTGGTGCTCTGACCGATTTTCTGGATGGCCCTATTGCCCGCTGCCTGAACATGAAAACCAAGCTGGGCGAAGCCCTGGACCCGGTGGCCGACCGGATATTGCTTATTCCTGTTTTTATTTATACTATTATTGATTACCAGGTGCTGCTTTTTTTCATCATTTTCTTTGAAGTAGCCAACGCGTTTTTGGCGCTTATTTCCCAGGGAAAAAATGTTTTTGAAGGTTCAAATATTTTCGGCAAAACAAAAATGTTTTTACAGTCTGTCGTATTGATCGCCATTTTACTGTTTTGGCCCGGCACACCTAATTTATTTTTCATTTCACTGCTATGGGTTTCAGTGGCCTGTATTTTAATAAGCGTAAGTATAAAAATTCTTGCATTAAGGTCATATTACTATGCCAATAGCCATCCGGGTACATAATACTCTGACCGGGAAAAAAGACATCCTTAAACCTTTGAAAGGAAAGCGAGTGAATTTTTTTGTCTGCGGCCCAACAGTGTATGATTTTGCCCACATTGGCCACGCCCGCACGTATGTCATTTTTGATTGCTTTGCGAAATATTTGAAGTTTCGGGGGTTTGATGTATTTTACCTCCAAAATGTTACGGATACAGATGACAAAATCATCGCTCGGGCGCGGGAAAAGGGCGTTTTGCCAAAAGATCTAGCAGAAGCTTTTTTGACTGAACATCTAAAAGACATGAAGTTACTTGGCATTACCAGTGTCAAAAAATATGCCAAAGCAACCAGTCACATCAAAGAAATTATCAGCCAGGTCAAACGGTTAATGGAAAAAGGATACGCCTATTCCCTGGAAGATGGCATATATTTTGACATCGGCAAATTTAAAAATTATGGCAAGCTTTCCGGGCGCAATGCCCTGCAGGCCGAAGATGCGGTTTCGCGCATTGATTATAATACCCATAAAAAAAACCGCGGGGATTTTTGCTTATGGAAACTGAATACTGGAGTAGATGGTGAGCCCAGCTGGCCATCTCCCTTTGGCGGCGGACGCCCAGGGTGGCATATTGAAGACACGGCCATTACCGAAAAATTTTTTGGTGACCAGTATGACATCCATGGCGGCGGCCGAGATTTAATTTTCCCCCACCACGAAGCGGAAGTTGCTCAAATGGAGGCACTTTCGGGTAAACGCCCTCTGGCTGGAATTTGGATGCACACCGGATTTTTGACTATTAATGAGCAAAAAATGTCAAAATCTTTGGATAATTCCATAACCATTGATACGTTTTTGAAGCGATATAGCGTCGGGCAATTACGTTTCTGGATTGCCAAAAACCTGTGGCACTCCCCTATGAACTATTCGGAGTCAACCATGATTGAGATAAAAGCCGGGCTGGAAAAGATGGAAGAGTTTCTACGGAAAATAAAGGCTACAAAAGTTTCAAAGGTGATAGAAGTGACAAATGTAAAAAAGTTACTGCAAACCGTAAAACAGGATTTTTATGAGGCGTTGGATGATGATTTTAATACGCCAAAAGCATTTGGGGTGCTATTTGATTTTATCAAGGAGTCTAATATCCATCTGTCGCACAATAAGATTAGCAAGAAAGAAGCTGTCGACATTTTCAAATTCTTTATGGAAATAAATATTATTTTTGGTATTTTTGATGGTAAAAACCTAGTGCAGGGCGAGGCGCCACCCGAAATTAAAAATTTATTAAAAGACCGCCAGCAATTCCGCGACGCAAAAGACTGGCAAAAAGCTGATCAGGTGCGTCAAGAAATAGAAAAATACGGCTACACTGTCCAAGACACCAAAGAAGGCCAGGCGCTGGTTAAAAAGTAAAAAAACAACCAGGTAACACAAAGTACCTGGTTTTCGTTGTGGCGCAGAGAAAATATTACCCGCGCGGGATGTGCTTGATGGTATTATAAACCATCCTTCCATGACGGTCTACCGCTATTTTTCGGGGAAGCCGTGACTGGACCAACCTGCTATTGGTATCAAACCCGCCAATAGCGTACAAAATGCCGGGCATTACTTCGCTCCAATGGAAGACAGACCCTTTTTCGACGCAAACTTCATACGGATTTAGTCCCACCCAGACAATTCCATCTACCAGGAACAATTCCTGAACTACCGGATGATGAGGCTCAAATTCGCCATTGCACTTGCAGTCCGGACAGCAATAGTTAAGGATTTGCGGGGAAATCATTTTATCTACGCCGATGCTAAGGGTGTTGGGTTCAGGCCAGAATTCAAGACAGTAACGCATACGTACTCCCTTTATTATCAAGGTTCTATTTCGATTGCTAAAATTATATACTTTTAATTACCCGGCGTCAACATAGCATATGCATGGCGATTTTGGTATATATAATTAGTATATGGCTACCGCAACCACCGAAAAAAAACCGCCGCAAAATATTGAGGCCGAGCAAAGTCTGCTTGGGTGTTTGATGTTGGACAAAAATGCTATCATCCGGGTTTCTGATACCATCGCGGCTGATGATTTTTATAAAGGCACACACAAGGAAATTTACCAGTCCATGCAAGATTTGTTTGCTCGCACCGAACCGATTGATATTTTGTCTGTGTCAGCCAAACTGAAGGAAAAAAATAAGCTGGAATATATTGGCGGTGGCGCTTATTTGACTTCACTTATTAATACCGTTCCCACTGCCACGCACGTGGCCAATTATGCCAAAATTGTGCGTGAGAAAAAAGTGTTGCGAGATTTGATAGACACTTCAGCCCAGATCGGCCTAGATGCGTTTGACGAAACCCAGGATGTTGACATGCTACTAGATAAAGCCGAAAAAAAAGTGTTTGGCATTAGTCAGCGGTCACTGAACCAATCGTTTGTTTCTATTAAAGATATTTTACCCGAAACGTTTGAACGCATTGATCAGCTTTCCCGCCAAACCGGCCAATATCGTGGTGTACCGACGGGCTTTAAACAACTTGATAATATGCTTTCGGGGCTTCAGCGTTCTGATTTGATTATTTTGGCTGCCCGGCCTTCTATGGGAAAATCTTCTTTGGCCCTGGATATGGCCCGCCACGTGGCGGTGTTTCAAAATCTGCCCGTGGGAATTTTCAGCCTTGAAATGGGTAAAGACCAGCTGGTTGAACGTTTGTTGGCCAGTCAAGCTAATGTGGACTCCTGGCGCATTAGAACAGGAAAACTGCAGGATGGCGGCGCTGGGGGTGACAACGACTGGTCGCGCTTGCAAACAGCTATGGGTACGCTTTCTGAAACACCTATTTACATTGATGATGCGGGTACCACCAACATCATGCAAATGCGCGCCATGGCACGCCGTCTACAAGCAGATGTGGGCCTGGGCCTTTTGGTGGTGGATTATTTGCAGCTGATGGACAGCTCTAATAAATTTGCTTCTCCTATCCAGCAGGTAACCGAAAATTCACGAGCATTAAAACAACTGGCACGTGAATTAAATATTCCCGTTTTGGTGCTTTCCCAGCTTTCCCGTGCCGTGGAGCAGCGCACGCCGCATCGCCCCATGCTTTCTGACTTGCGCGAGTCGGGTGCCATTGAACAGGACGCCGACGTGGTGCTGTTTATTTACCGCGAAGACAAATACAACGAAAATTCGCTGGAAAAAAATATTGCTGAAATTATTGTGGCAAAACATAGGAACGGCGCCACAGGTGCAGTAAAACTCTACTTTGACGACAACCGAGTAAGTTTCCGCGACTTGGCGCAGGGAGATTATGTGACGGAGATTCAGGGGGAATGATTCCGCTCTGATATTGCCACATCAACTGCCCTTGGCATATTTTTTAGCGAAGTAGATTTATGTAAGTGAAAAGCGCCTACGTCTACCATGTGGTAGATTTCGGCGCCTTAGATGGGACTACTGTCCCTTTTTGATGACGCGGCCCGTCATGATCGGATCCCTTGGGATTTCGCGCTCAAGAAGATAATCGTCTCTTGAGGTATCGGCGTTAATAACTTTCCACCCAGCGAGTCCGAGCTCGGTAAGGTGGGCGGAGAGTTCTCCATCCGTGAGTTGACTGTTCCAGCAAATTTTCTTGTACTCTCTTTTTTGCACAGCTTACTCCTGAAAAAGGCGAAATTAGTAACTATATCTTAATCATACACCCATCAAGTGTATTTGTCAATAGTTGGCGGGAACTGTCAAGTTTGGTACACTGAATCCGTTATGTCTGATAGCATCAAGAAATTGCAACAATTATTATCCCGCTTCCCTACTATCGGCAACCGTACTGCCGGGCGGTTTGTGTTTTATTTGATCCGGCAACCCAAAGAAAGCGTTGATGAGTTAATTGCCGCCCTGCAAGAACTCAAAAAAAATGTAAAACTGTGCGTGGATTGCTTCAACCCATTTGAAAGTGGTGGGGTGTCGGAGACCCCAATGCTTTGTGAAATATGTCAGTCCCCTGCCCGCAATAAACAGTTATTGTGTATTATAGAAAAAGAAGCTGATTTGCTGACTATTGAGGCTACTAAGCGCTACACCGGGCTATATTTCATTCTGGCGAGCACTCGTTTTACTGAATTGAAAAACCGGATTACCAAAGGGAATTTCACCGAAATTATTATTGCTTTAAACCCGACCCCCGAAGGCCGTACCGCCGCCGCCCTGGTTATGCGAGAAATCGGCCCCTTGTCGCACAATAGAAAAATAACCCGCTTAGCCCAAGGCCTGCCTGTTGGCGGCGAACTGGAATACGTAGACGAAGAAACCCTGGAAAGTGCATTTGAAGGAAGGAAATAAGGCGACACCAATCTACTAATAACAAAAAGCCCCACTAAAGGGGCTTTTTGCATTCGTATCATTCGAATGTCATTCGTAGATTAGTGTCGCTTTAGGCTTGTTCCCGTTGCCTGATTTCAGAGATTTTAGCGGCAAGTTTATTATTGGCAATGCGGTTTTGCACACCTGCAAATCCTAATGCTCCCAATAATCCCGATTTCCATGCCCATACCCCTGCCAAGGCGAGTGCCAATGGCAAGAAGAATGAATCAAAGAAAATGTTATCCGTCCAACCGGTTGGGGCTCCCGTGGCTCCGCTGGTGCGATTAACGGAAATAGTAGCTCCAGAACCCGATGCAGAATTAGTCCCTTCGGAGCTCGTAATAGTTACGGAGTTAGTCAAAGTAGTCGTCCCAAAACCAAAGTTCTGGACTGGGGCAACTTGCGCCTGGTAGGCAATCAATTTGGTCTGGCCGGCAGCGATACTACCGATATTCAAACCGGAAATGATGTTACCGGAATTGGCCACACCATCCAACGTCAAATTGTTGTAATAGTTCAAGTTGACTGGGAACGTGTCTTTTACGACCACGTTATTGATCAATTGGCTGCCATTGTTTTTGACCGTGATTTGGAACTGCAAAATGTCAGAAGGGGCTGCACTGGTATTTGTTGACCAGGTCAAATTTCCGCTCGACAAATTCCTTCCTTGTTTGGTTGAAGTCAAATTATTCCCCGTAGTTACGGTTACGCAAGAATTGTTTGAGCATGTCTGGTTGCCCTGGCAAGCCTGGTACAATTCCTGTTGATTGCCGCATGAGTCAAACCAGTATACGGCGTTATTGCCGGCACATCGCTGTGAAGCGTGGCTGGTACACGTAGTTGTGATGGTGGTGCAAACTCCTGCCCCACTGCATGTTTGCCCTGAAGCACAAGCTTGCACAAATTGCTGATTGGTGTTTCCTTGGCAGTATGAGCTTGCCGTTCCGGCATTCATACAAGTATAGGAAGTAGTGGTGTTATATACATTATTGCCATTGCAATAATTCTGAGTAGCGCTGGTTTGCGGACACTGTGTATTTGAGCTGCACGTTATTGTGGCAGTTGAGGCATTGCTTTCGTCGTTATCCTGTCTTCCAAAGCATCCCGGATCAAATAAATCAGTTAAGTTGTCGCCATCGTTATCTAAACCGTCCTGGCAAGCAGCTTTAGGATTGCTTTCATCCGTATCAGTAGCTGAAGAACAGCTAAAATCAGATGGGTAATCCATAGCTCCATCGCCGTCGTTATCAATGTTATCAGAACACTGGGCGGTCGCGGTAGTTGTAGTAGTGGTACACTGCCCTGCTGGCAACCCGATCACGGCAAAGCCTCCCCAAGTCTTCAGAGTTCCCACGTTACAACCTCCGGTCTGGCCTATGCCTTGGAAGTTAATAATGTGGTGTCCGGCAGCAGCAGGTCCCAAGTTAATGTATCCGGAGCTGGCGTCTGGTGGTACAAAGCCCGTGCTTGCCATCAATACATCATCAAGCCAAATGCGCACTGCTACGTTTGAGCAATGCCCAACACCATTGGTGTCATAATTAACATACAGATTGGTAGTAGCTGCAGCCAAATCAAACTGGACGGCTGGAGGGTTTACGCATACCTGCGAGCTAGAAGGGTCGTTATAGCATTGGGTTTGACCGAACTGGATGCGCTCTAAGACGCAGGGAGCGGCAAAGGCGGTTTGGGCCATGCCGAAAATCCCTACGGCAGTGATTGCCAGGGCGAAGATGACCTTTTTATTACCCATTAAGAACGAAAGTATTGTATTCATAATCGTAGTGTGTTGTGGTTTATTGATTATTATTTGTTGCTAATTTCTTATACTACACTATTCCATTAATCCTGTCAAGCCTTTTGGGCTAAAACCGGGGTTCATCCAATTGTGCCTGGACCGCAATTCGTTTGTAATTCTTACCTGGCGGCCAGCAACTTACCAGGGTTAGGATGTTTGTTTTTTGGCTCAAACTGGTGGTTTGCAGTTCTTGACCTTTCTGTAAAATGTCGGTAGTTATTACCGTATAGCTGTATTGGCGATTTTCAAAATATACTATAATTTTATCGCCGGGTTTTAAGTTGGTCAGGTTGCTGAATACCCAATCGTGCTTGATGTGAGGCCAGTTTGGCGGTGCGGAGTGCCCTAATATGACGTTTTCTCCTGCTTGTCCGGGATAAACGGAACCAGGGTAATACACTACCCCTTCATCTAAGTCTTTCATCAGGTCTTTTTCGATGACACTGGTACCGATTACCAACGGCGTAACCAGGCCGAGGCTTGGAATTTCCAGTGAATTGGTTTTTTGAGAATATGGAAATTCACGGATTTTTGCTTGAATTGGCGGGGTTATTGCGTTTGCTTTTGCCAATTTTTCCAAATGACTGTCAGTGACGGTAATGAGAGAGCTGTTCTCGTAAGGGTTGAAAAAGTCATATGCCAGCGCCGAAACCACCCGATAGTTAAACATCCAGGAAACTTCGCCCCAGTTAAACAGTAAAAAGCCGGCCAAGTAAAGGCCTACGAAAATTTTAGTAAATTGCCTCTGCTTTTCATTGATTTCCATATACCTTAATTATATCATACTATAAAGTCTTGTCAATAGCGCGTGGGCATATTTGCCGGTAAACCAAAAAGCACCCCATAAGGAGTGCTTTTTGTCGGTGACTATGCCTTTTTTGTACTATCGGAAGCTATCCATGCAGGTAGGGCCCTTTTCTTAAAGATCCCCGCCCACCATGCCCATGCCATGGCAAGGAGCAAGAGTAATGGGATAATAAATGAATCAAAGAAAATGTTGTCCGTCCATCCGGTTGAAATCTGGGCAGCGCCGCCAAGCAGCGACCGGGTTACAAAAACGGAAATAAGCGACGTTGAGTAGGCGCCATTGTTTCCGCTGATAGTAATAGAATTACTTAGATTACTGCTTCCAAGCGGGAAATTCTGGCTTGGAGCGATTTGTAATTGGTAAGTGATGATTTTAGTCTGGCCGACGGTAATGCTGCCAATGTTTAACCCGGAGATAATGTTGCCGGAGTTAGCCACGCCATCAATGGTCAAATTATTATAGTAATACATATTGGCCGGCAGCGTGTCTTTGACGATAATATTGTTGATAATCTGGGAGCCCGTGTTTTGTAGAGTGATTTGGATTTCCAAAATATCAGAAGGGCTGGCAGTAGCCGTTGCTCCCCATACCAAATTTCCGCTGGATAAGTTGCGAACACGGGTGGTTACCAATAGGTTTGACTGGTTTTGATTCTGGTTTTGGGTTACGCAGGTATTGTTTGAGCAAATCTGGCCAGAGCTACAGGTTTGATAAAGGCTCTGCTGGATGCCGCAGGAATTAAACCAATAGACGGCATTGCCCGAACATTGTAAATACGAATTACCCGTGCAAGTGTTACCGATGGTGACGCAAGAATTATTGGAACAGGTTTGGTTTGTGCTACATGCCTGGTATAATTCCTGGCGATTGCCACAGGAATCGTACCAATAGACCCCGTTGGCCGAGCATTGCGTATATGAGTGGTTGGCGCAGGTGTTTACGAGTGAACAGCTGCCAGAAGAACAAGTTTGGCTGCCTGTGCAACTTTGCTGTAATTGGTTGGTAGTTGAATTACTGCAGTATGAACTGGTGGTGCCAGCGCTATTACAAGTATAGGTGGTGTAGTTGCGATAGACGGAATTGCCTTGGCAAAAATTTCCGCCGGTTACGCCATCTGTTCCACATTGGCTGTTTGAACTGCACGTGACCGCAGCGGCAAGACAGCTTCCCGATGAACAGGTTTGGCTTCCGCTACAGGTGTTTTGCAATTGCGCGGCGGTATTGTTACTGCAAAACGAGCTTGCTGTACCGGCATTATTGCAGGTGTACGCAGTATAATTGCGATAAACACTGTTTCCCTGGCAAAAATTTCCGCCACTATACACATCGGTTCCGCATTGGCTATTAGTACTGCAAGCGATAGCTGCGCCTGTACACGATCCCGAACTGCAGGTTTGACTCCCAGAGCAGGTTGCTTGTAACTGCGCCACGGTATTATTACTGCAAAACGAGCTTGCGGTACCGGGGCTATTACACGTATAGCTGGTGTAATTGCGGTACGTAGAATTTCCCTGGCAAAATGGGCCACCCTGATAGGTATCAGCCCCACATTGACTATTAGTAGAACACACTATATTGGTTGGCGCCGTACACTGCCCTGCTGGCAACCCGATCACGGCAAAGCCTCCCCAAGTCTTCAGAGTTCCCACGTTACAACCTCCGGTCTGGCCTATGCCTTGGAAGTTAATAATGTGGTGTCCGGCAGCAGCAGGTCCCAAGTTAATGTATCCGGAGCTGGCGTCTGGTGGTACAAAGCCCGTGCTTGCCATCAATACATCATCAAGCCAAATGCGCACTGCTACGTTTGAGCAATGCCCAACACCATTGGTGTCATAATTAACATACAGATTGGTAGTAGCTGCAGCCAAATCAAACTGGACGGCTGGAGGGTTTACGCATACCTGCGAGCTAGAAGGGTCGTTATAGCATTGGGTCTGGCCGAACTGGATGCGCTCTAAGACGCAGGGAGCGGCAAAGGCGGTTTGGGTAAATCCAAAGAAGGCTAGAAAAGTTAATGCAACCAGTGAGTACTGCTTTGCGTTCATAGTCGTGATACGTTAGGTTAATAAGATTAACAGATTATTCCTTATACTAGTGTTTAAAAAATCCGTGTCAATATGGACAACTACAATATCGCATTGTTGCATGTTGATTGTTAATTTTTCATTAAAAAAGCCGCACAAGGCGGCAGGAGGTGTTATTTATAATAAGCCCTGTCTTTATACTGTAGATAGAGGTACTTCATTTGTTGTCGTTGGTTTAAGGAAATTTCCCCTTCAAGCATGGCATTCATTTTTGTCACCTGCATATCAATGTCACCATCAGGGTCAAGGTAAAGTTTCCAACCCTCTGAAGTGGTAATGATTAATGGATTGGACACGGCAACTTCCATAATCCCAATTCCAAAATTTTCCTTCAGGGCATTCCCTACTGCTTTGGTGGCAGCAATGAGATTTGGCTTTGTCACCAAGCTGCCAAGTACCAGATTCATGTCGCCCGATTCATATAGGGTTGGTAAATTTTCCTCTAGCGCCACCACTTTTTCAAAAATAATCCCAGTGTCATCAATATAAAAACATTCACTGCCGCCAAGGCCAAAGCAAAATACGGCAAAAGGCTCTCGCTCCACGATTTCAATGGTAATCCCTTGCGGCCAAGCTTTATGGACATGCACATCCTTAACCAATACGAAGGCATCAGCAATCAATTCTTCCAGCTTTGATGTATTTTCGATAATTATACTTTCAGATGTCAGTGTAAGTAATCCCGCCGGAAACAAGTTTTTTTTGATTTGCTTGTAGGCAATATTGTCAATTTGGGCGGTGGTTATTTTCCGGTTACCGGAAATTTGGATATTTTCAATTTGTAGTTGCGGTAAAAAAAATATGAAGTAGGTCGCAATACTGAGCATTAAAGTAAAAAACAGGGCAAACCAAAAAATTCGATGTTGCCAAAACCGTTTTTTTGGCTTTAGTCGTTTGATTTTGGGATGGATGTGTTTTTTCCGGTAAGACATATTACAAACCGCGCTTCCACTTACGGGTCAATTCTATTATATAATTTATCCAGTATTTTTGCGAAATAATATAATCCTGGGTTTTTACGTATTCATCATGGTAACCGCCAAAACCCATTTTAAATAACGTCGGGCCGGCGTAGGGGTGTTTTGGGTTGGCAGCCGGATTCGCATATCCCCAAAAGTCATAGGTTTTGGCCCCGCGTTTTTTAGCTTCTTTTATTGCCTCCCATTGCAACAAGTACGAAACCGGGATTTTTTTGTATTCTGGCAGCAATGCTGCGTGGTGGTAAAAACCAACTCCACTCCAAAAAATTTCAAACGAAGTGGCAATGTATTCACCCTTATACTTGGCAAAAAACAATGAAATAGTGTTGTCGGGTAGAAATGCGTTGAATTCTTTTTTTAAATAGTTCAGCGAAAACGGGGTGAATTTTTGCAGTTTTGCCACAGGCGTATGGAGTCGATAAAAAATGTTCATATCCTGCACATCCGAGCTTTTGATAATTTCTATATCTTTGTTGTGCTCGGCCTGTTTTATCAAATAACGTGTGCTTTTTCGCATATCGCGCAACAATTCTTCTTCTGATTTTGAAATATCTAGCTTCCAGCTTGATTCTGGATGATAATGTAACGGCCCCTGTCGAAACTTTAAATCTTTAAATATTTTGACATTTACATCCTCTCGTTTAGCGATTGGGCTAACTCTAATAAAATCCACTTTCTCTATTTTCGCCAACCCTTTTAGTTTTTCTAATAAAACGGGTAAAATGTTCAGATCCCCCACTGGCCCATGGGGAACCAATAAAAAGCTTCCCCTTTTAGAAATAACTTTGACAGTCAAAGCCGCGGCAATCTGCTGGCCGTTCTCAAAAACCCCAAATCGCCAGACTTTATTCCCCATAGAAGCGTGGAAATCCCCCCAATTCCAAGATTGCAAAAACGTCTTGCGCGGACATTTGGCCAAAAAATCTTCCCATATTTTTTTGTCAGAAATTTCTCTTAATTCCATTGTTTTAGAAAATTAACAATTCGTTTTGCGTCGTCTATGGAAATATTGATGTGGGTGGGTAAATTTAGCGCTGTTTTGGCCAGACGTTCGGCATTTGGGCACCTGCCGGGAACATATTTCATTTCTTCCAGTTTTGTATCAAACGGGTCAATGGGGCTACGATACCAATCGCCAAGGAGTATATTTTGCTGGTGCCAGGCTGCGTATAGTATTTCGTGTGCTTGTTTATGCTGGACGGCAAAACGTAAAAAGATATTATTTTCTTTGCGGGGCAATATAAATTTTGTGCCCGTCAATTCCTGATAATAAAACTCTGCTATTTTTTTACGGTGCGCGTTAAACGTTTCCAATTTTTTGAACTGGTTTAAAGCCATGGCCGCCAATGCGTTTGGCAGTGCTTTTGGAAAATAATCAGGCCGCTGTCCCCTTTTTTCTTTAAAGCTTACCGCTTTTGATAAAATATGTAGCCACTGCGAAACTACTAAAAATACTTTTCCAAGATTGATAAAATTGTATAACGGTAAAATAATAAAATATAGTAAAGTAGGATGCAAAATTTGCTGCTTTATCCAAGCCATGCCTGGCATGCCAAATTCTTTTTGTAGTGCCTGCAGTTTTTTTCCCAATTCATCGTCATTTGTTACTGCCATGCCACCATATACGCAAGAAATCACTTTGTCTCTTGAAAAACTAAAAAACCCGGCTTTGCCAAAAGTGCCAACTTTTTTACCGTTAATTTCTGCGCCCAGCGCGTGCGCACAGTCTTCAATTACTTGCTTATTGAGGGCTTTTTCATTGGGTAGGCCAAAAGTGTGTTGAACAATATCAACTCCGCTGACAGCATTAAAATCATTGTCGCAGTCAACGTATACTGGATTTAACCCTGCCCATAAAATAGGGTTTGCCACCGCATTGCAAGTAAAAGCTTGTATTTTTACGTCACTGCCTTTTGGTAACTCCAATGCCCTTAAAATGGCGTACATACTTGATCGACCCGAATTAAACGAAACAGCATATTTTACGCCAAGATATTTTGCAAATTCTTCTTCCAATTTTTTGACAGCGGGCGCAGACTTGTGCCCCGCCCATTTCCATGGTTGAAAAAGCAGTTTCAACGCCAAAACCACATCATCTTTTTGGACATTTGGAGAAAGCGATATGGAGACTGGTTTAAACGGTAAAAACATTGACAAACATTTTAATTAAATTATAATTCTATTAATGGTTTTTTGCTTACACCAAGGAGAGTATCATGTCAACACTCGCGGATGTGCAAAAACATTGTCAATCGCATCACAATAATTTGATGAATGGCCAACGTAATAACGAGGCCAAGGACAAATGCTGGTCAAGACTTTTTCAGGCATTGGACGAAGAGCATGGTCCTTACACTAAGCGAGAAAAGCTTCCTCTTGAAACTCCACTTGGTGACCAATCCGAAATAGCTTTTCAAGAGCTTAAAAAACTCAACATCGCACCTTCACAATCTATTGCTCTGAAAACTTAGCCACCAGCTAGGTTTTTTTATTGCCGGCGATCAATAGTCCGATCAATTCTCCCGGAACTCGTCCTTCTAGTAACACGGTATCATCTTTTTTGCAGCAGACAGTGATATGGTGAAAAATTTCCTTTGAATTTTCAGAAAATATAATATTTTTTTCCGGCATCCCGGCATCCATGGCCCCTTTTTTAATTTGGTCAAACTGGTCGCGGGTGGAAATAATGGCTAAATCGCAAACCTGCGCGATTTTCTTACCGATTTCGTAATGCGCCTGTGCTGATTTTGGACCAAGCTCAATCAGGCATGGCATGACAATTGCTTTTTTACCAGGGAAAATTGAAAGATAATCCAAATCGGCCATTACGCCATCCGGATTTGATGAATATGAAGAATCTATAATTTGTATGCCATGCGTGCCAATTTTCAGTGTCATACCGCCTTGCTCTTGCCGGATGTTTTTGCAAGCCAAAGAAATTTGCTCAAGTGTCATGCCTAATTCACGCGCCACCAATATAGCCCCTAGTAAATTTTGTACTTGTTGGCGGCCCAGCACATTGGCGCTAATATGCATCAGCTCTTTTTGAAAATAGTGAACAATAAACGAAATCCCCTCTTTTTTCACTTCTACCTCCTCTGCCCAAATGTCGGCGTCTAGGATTTGTTTATGTTCCGTATAAATTTTCTTTTTACCGGTAAACTTTTTGTACAAATTCAGACAATGCTGGTTTTCGCCATTTACGGCCAGCCAACCGTTTTCCGGCAACGCTACGGCTAATTCACGCCCACCTTCGGCTGAAAGTAAATTTTCTAAATTCCCAAATAGCGCCAAATGCTGTTCGTTCACCCCGGTTACCACTCCAATTTGTGGTCGCACCATGTCGCACAATAACTTTATACCGCCTTTTTGATATGCCCCCATTTCCACAATAAATATTTCGTGTCCGGGCATAATGTCTTCCAAAATAGTTTGAGCAATGCCCATTTCGGAATTTCTATGGTCTTTCGTAGCAATAACTTTGTACTTTTCAGATAATATGGTTGTTAAAAATTCCTTGGTTGATGTTTTTCCATAGCTACCAGTAATGCCAATGACCATTAACTTCTTAAAGCCCGCTAATTTTTTCCTGGCTTTTTCCAAAATACTTCGCCGGCCCATGACGAATAACGGTTGCACAAGTAAAACAATAAGGGTAATGATAGCAGGAACCAATAAATCAGCCATCAGCAATGCTTTGGCAAGATATTCACCCGAAGTTTCGTATACTGCTAACCCGATGGCAACCAAGCTGAATGTGCTTATTGATACCAAAGCCAATAGTATTGTTTTGAGTGTTTGTTTTGGCGCTAAATACTGCCCGGAAGGCAAGGCGCGCATCCAAAGTCCGGCTTCAATAATATACATAACTAATAATCCATACAACGCGATGCGTGAAAATCCTGCCACCAAAAGTACGAGCACCAACATTTTTGCCGCGTAGAGCGGATTAAAAAATATTTTTTTGCCTTTGTGAGTCCTGAAGTGATCAATGAAACGCGGAATGTGATATTCTTTTAATTGCCATACATACAGCCAAAAAAGGGCATTTTTTAACGTCCGTATCAGCCACAAAAAAAGTAACAGGTTGGTTAAAAAAGCTATCATGTGATGTGTGCCAACATATGTTGGGCCAATAGTTCAGGGTGGCCAAGCTGTAATGCGTGCGTGCCACCGGCAATAATAATCAGTTCAGAGCCCGCAATTTTAGAATGGATGAATTGAGCTTGTTCTATCGGGGTTGACTCATCTTTGTCACCCCAAATGATTATGGTCGGCACTTTGATAAAATAAAGACCCTGGGACAAATCATCGGAAATGACATTTAAATAGGTTTGGCGCATAGAAGGTGAAATACTTAGATAATCGCTTTTGCGAATGATGAATTTGTAAAATGCCTTACGACCCAATTCATATTGTGGCAAAAATGCCAGCACTTTAGCCATTTTCGCCAGGTACTGCCAGCCCCTTTTTGCGACGGTGCGGTTTCTGACGCAGGCGGCGGAAACCAAGAATAGTTTTTTAATATTCTGATTATATTGTATGGCATATTTGGCTGACAGTGCTCCGCCAAACGAATGTCCGGCAAGATAAAAATCTTGTTTTAGTTCGGGCACGCTTTGTACAAATTCATGCAACCATTCAACGTACTGGTTAATGGTCCAGGCGCCCAAAGGTTCTTGGCTTAAACCAAATCCGGGCAAATCGGGAACGACGATTTTAATGTTTTTTCCGGCCAACATTTCCGCTACTTTGACCCATCGGTCGGATTTTGACGGCCAGCCATGCAAAATCAGCAAGGATTTTTCGCCCTGCCCAAAAACCTTGTAATTTATCTTGAGATTTTTTACTTCAATCTGCTGTTCTTCCATCACTTCTTTTTCGGCTTAATCACCTTAAACCCGGTATATTTGTGCAGCACTTTTGGGATTTTCACACTGCCGTCTTTTTGCTGGAACTGTTCCATTATGGCTGGAATTAACCTGCTTGTTGCCAAGCCCGAAGCGTTTAACATATGCACAAACTCATTTTTTTGCGCTTTTTCGTCGCGATATTTAACGTTTCCGCGCCTTGCCTGGTAGTCCAAACCATTGGAAGCGCTACTTACTTCTTTGTAAATTCCCATGCTTGGGATCCATACTTCAATATCAATAGTTTTTGCCATAGCCGCGCTGGCGTCGCCAGCTGCCAATTGTACCGATTGGAAATTCAGCCCTAACCCTTTTACCAATTTTTCGGCATTGGCAACCAGTTCCTCAAATGCTTCCCAAGATTTCTCCGGCAACGTAAACTGGAACATTTCTACTTTGTTAAATTGGTGGCCGCGCACCATGCCGCGCTCTTCTTTGCGGTAACTGCCGGCTTCGCGCCTAAAACAAGCCGAATACGAAAAATATTTTAATGGTAATTCTTTTTCACTAAGCACTTCATCGCGGTGGTAGTTTCCCATCATCATCTCACTAGTGGCGTTTAGGGCCAATTTGTCCTGCGTCCAAAATAAATCATCGCGGAATTTTGGCAAGTGGCCGGAAGTGTAGGCCGATTCTTCGGTTAATAAATAGGGTAGCAATAAAAAGGTATATTTATTTTTGCGGTGAAAATCTATGAAATAATTAAGCAATGCCCATTCCAGTACCGCCCCGTCGCCCTTATACACCCAAAAACCCGACCCGGACATTTTCGCCCCGCGTTCATAGTCAATCAATGCTAAATCCGTCGCCAATTGCACGTGGTCTTTTGGCTCAAAGGTAAATTTAGGCTGTTTTCCAAAGCTACGCAATACCCTATTATTTTCTTTTCCACCTGCCACCACATCATCTGCCACAATATTGGGTAGTTCCGATAGTCTTTCCTTTAACTGCGCTTCTATTTGACCTATTTTTTCGTCCAGCGCGTTTATTTGATCCCCCACCGCTTTCATTTGGGCAATCATTTCCGGCGTTGGCTTAGTCTTTGAATTTTTATTCCGGTCAGCCTTCAGTATCTCCGCTTCTGTCAATAATTTCTTTCGTGCATCATCCAGTGCAACTACACCATCCAAATCAAAAGCACTCTCTGGTAGCCGCTTGAGGAGCGATTTCTTAACTTCTTCCTTGTTATTTCTTATTTTTAAAATGTCTAACATGAATTTATGAACAAAGTGAATAAATTCACCTCGGAAATCAGGCTTAAGTATATCGTATACCTTGCGGCCTGATTTACGCGGGATACTTTGCTTATTTGTTTAATAACGAAGATTTAAAAATTTCGGGTTTGTACGCCTTTAACCTTTCAACTTTCACCTTTTCTAGACCTCGTTTCGGCAATTCTACCGCCAATTTATCGGTAAAGTGGGTTTGGTCATATCCCAGGCAAATAATATCAGGTTTTATTTGTTCGATAATTTTATACGGGTCGGCACCTTCGTTACCTAATACTGCCTCATCAACTAGTCCGCATTCTTGAACTTCTTTCAGCCTTTCCTGTTCAGTAAATTTCGGCGGCCGCTTTTTTACCCGTAACACCGTTGAATCCCGGCCGACAACAACGATTAATTTGTTGCCAAACTGTCGCGCTTGCCGGAAGAAATCTTTATGTCCTTCATGCAGACCGTCAAACGTACCGAAGACGAGAATCTTAGTCATTAGTTTTAAGTTACTAGTTTTAGTGATTGAGTTTCTAGTTAACCAAAAACTACCAAACCAAAACTATCAACTAATAACTATTAACCAATGATACTAAATTTGACAAACACCAGCAACTATTGACAGATATAATTAATGGGTTTATAATGAAGGTATAGGGTAAATATCTGCATTTTGCACTATTCCCTGGTACCTTGAAAAAGGATTACGCCATGAAGATTGATTCTGCCAAGGCAATCGAACAGATCCGTCTCATTTGCCTTTTCGCGTACTACTGCCGCGAGATTGATCCCAGCGAAAGGGAGGCGCTCATCCATATCGTTGTTAATCCGACGTTGATTAACGAAAAAATGGAAGAGTGTCTCAGGCGAGCCACAGAGAGCTACATGTTCGCCAGAGATAAAAAGGCGGCGTTCGAAAAAGCCGAAACCGAGCTTAGGGATGCGGAACAAAAAAAGAGTTTGGCGTTTTATCAACTAAAAAGATTGATCAAAGAAAACGCAGAGGAACAAGGGGGAAGATCTATGGAACTTCCTGTCCTGGACCAGAAAACCGTGAAGCTGGCTTTTGACACTGATTAAAAACCTGTTTCAACTACCAACCAAAGAGCGACCACCCGGCCGCTCTGTTTTTTTATTCGTAGATTCGGATGTCATTCGTAGATTAGGATCGCTCTCTAGGCCTCATCAACGGAAAAATCTGGGTTTCCCGGGCCGGTTTGCCCATCAAAAAGCTAAATAAGCGTTCGCCGCCAATTCCGAATCCGCAAGTTGGCGGCATACCGTATTCCAGCGCTTCAACAAAATCATGGTCAAACATTTGGGCTTCCTGGTCACCTTTTTCGCGTAATTTTTCCTGCTCGGCAAAGCGCTCTGCCTGGTCTATGGGGTCGTTTAATTCACTGTACCCATTGCCCACTTCGCTCCCGGCCACAATCACCTGGAAGCGCTGGGTCATTTTTTGATTTTTTTCGTCACGCTTGGCAAGCGGCGAAACATCAACGGGTAAATTAATCAAAAATCCCGGACCGGTTATATTCTTGCGGCAATATTTCCACAAATTATCAATAGCGCGGGTTTTGTTAAAGCCTTTTTTATCGTACTCAATTTTTAACTTTTGTAATTGTTTTTCCATTTCCGGCAAACTGGCTTCCATAATATCAATGCCAGCATATTTGTTAATCATGGTTTGATAGTCGTACTTTTCCCATGTGGTGCCAAAGTCCACATCCATACCACGGATAGTAAACTTCAGTATTCCAAACGTTTCTTTGATAATATATTTATATAACTCTTCCACCAGATCCATGCCCATTTTATAATCAGCATATGCCCAATAAAATTCCATACCGGTAAAATCCTGTAAATGCTCTGCATCCATGCCTTCGTTGCGAAAAAGCCTGCCAATTTCAAACGTTTTTTCAAAGCCGGCCACCATCAGCTGTTTTTGCCATAATTCTCCAATAGAAATACGCAAATTCACGTCCAAGTCCAGTGCATTATGGTGGGTGGTAAAAGGCCGGGCATCAGCTCCTCCGGTAGTAACTTCAAGGATTGGTGTTTCTACTTCCAAGAAACCTTTTTCCATCAAAAATTCACGCATGGCATTCCAGAATATGCTGCGCTTTTTGATCATTTCTTTTACTTCATGGTTAAATAAAATATCCAAATACCTTTTGCGAAGCTTTTCTTCTTCATCTTGCAACCCATGCCATTTTTCGGGTAGTGGCAACAGTGATTTTGCCAACATTTTGTAATCCGTGGCTTCTATGGTTTTTTCACCACGCTTGGTTTCAATCAAAATACCCTTTATTTCCACAAAATCCCCAATATCAAAATGGTCAATGAAAAACTTGTAACCCTTCTCCCCTACTTTATCTTCTTTGATAAGGCCTTGAATTTTTCCTTGGCTCGCCGAAGCTTCGGCGGAGGCGGCTGCGCTACCATCGTTAATATCTAAAAACGTGGCGCCGCCGTGGCCGCGCATGGCCATAATTCTTCCCGTCAGATATAATTCTTCGCCTGACTTTGCCAAGCTCGAAAAATCAACCAAAGCCTGTGCCACTGAATGTGTCCGCTTGGTTGTCGCCGGATACGCCAAAAGCCCGCTCGCCTGCAGCGACTTTAATTTCTCCAGCCTTACTTTTCTTAGTTCGTCTATGGTGGACATATAGTTAGTATATCAAAATTATCAGACATCACAATTATTGACATTTATAAAAATTTAGTATATTTTATAGATAGCCCTTTTTATGATCTAACACCTTACCCTTGGAGGCAGTATGAATGAACCACTAAAAATCCACGCTCAAAGAAAAGTGTGGAACTTGGAAACAGGGTTTTTGGGATTGGCCGGACTGTCAATGATTTTGCGCCAAGACCTAGTGCATGGCATGGGCATCATTGCCGAAACCATCATCCTGGTGGTTTTTTTGGGAGGACTGATGGGCATTACCCGTATCCCCTTTCCCACCAAGTTTCCCGGCGGACATCCTATCCCGCTGTGGGCATATCCGGTGATATCGGGGATAATTTCGGGGTTCATGGATTCCTTTCTGGTATTGCTGATGATAGGCGCTGCAAATCTTAACGGCCCGCAAAAGCACCAATTCATCTTCAAGGCACTGAATATGGTTGCCGCCCTTATCGGTGGACTCATTATGTACTTTGGCGAGGTGTACGCACTACCCCTTTGCTTGCGGTACCAGCTGCGTGATTGGTATTCCATGATTCCCCTCTTCCCGCCCATTTTCGCTTTTTTGGCAGTGTTGGCAGTGATTACCACCTTTCTGGATGTGCAGGTAACGCAAGCAGACATATCTGAAGATGGACATGAAAACGGCAAAAAGATTATTGCCGACACCGGGGATTACATTGAGTTTTCCGCGGCAATCATACTGTTGCTGGCCAGTCACAACGCCCTGTTGTGCTTTGGCATCTTGCTGGTATACAGCTTTATCACCGGCCAGGGTGAAGATTTGCTAGATGTGGTAAAAACTGAAACCGAAGTTGGCGTCATGCTACTGCTGATTTTCGCAGGATTTATTTCTCCGCTCATTGAGCCATGGATGTCTAATTTTTCCGGCTGGCTGGCATTCATTCCCGCAACCATTAATGGCGTTTTGACCGGAGCGATTTATCCAGCCCAGGGTAACTTTTGGCAGGAAATCCATATCCTAAGTACCGCAGTCTTATTAACACCGATTTCCTCATTAGTGGGAATCATGCTTTTTAAAACTGCAAAGGAATGGAAGGATTATATTCTCTTCGCCCTGCCTATTGCCCTGCTTTGGTTTGTACTTGCGGGAAGTTGGATTTACGGGCCATGGGAATGGTACCTGCGCGCGCCATTTGAACAACAATTTGGCGCACCCACACTCAAGAAAGACCATAATACGCAGTAATGACCTAACTGCAATCATCACAAAACCCGGTAGATAAAACTATTTGCCGGGCATTTTTTTACAAAAAAACCAACTTTTTATTTTATCCCATCCTGTAAAGCTTCACTTTTTTAAATATAACAGAATCTCAGGATTATTTGACATATTCATATTTATGTACTATTATGAGAATAGAACGTCTAGCCATTCTATGGCCTTACCATCACCTTTACGCAAAGGAGCTATCGCATGGAAACAAAAACCTTTTGGGTGGAATGCCGACTGGATGAAAGCAGTAACCCATGCTTTTTCCCCGGCCACAACCTAGACCACGCGATTGTGCGTGCAAAAGAATTTTTTGCTGCCCTGTCTATCCCTTGGGGAGATATTATTGTAAGGGAATATTTCCCTCGCACCAAAATCGTCACCAAGCGAAAAATGAAACATAAGCGAGCCAAGCACGCAATTGCGGGAAGGAAGTTGTAATCGATAAATACTTCACAAGCCCGGCGACCACAATCGCCGGGTATTTTTTTTGCAACGAAATAAATTCTTCGAATTTAAACGGGGCGGGCAAAATTTTTGAGCGAGCGGAAAAATTACTTACTAAAGTAGTAATTCAGCACCTCGTGCGCCACGGGCAACGTGGCGCTGCGTAATCCACTCACGCCTTCAATAGTAGCCACAAATACAATTTCGGGATTATCATACGGCGCGAAATTTGATGACCAGGTGTTAAACACCCCGGATTTGCCAGTTTCAACGGTTCCTGTTTTTCCAGCTACGGCCACAGGCAAATCGCGCAACATTACTGACCCCCCATAGTCTTTTTGCACCCCATCACGCATGCCTTCCCGCACCACTTGGAGGTTTTTTTCATCAATACTAATTTGCCCCATGCTTTGTGGACTGAATTGCTGCACCACGCTTTGATCACTGGAAGAAATAATTTTTTGCACAATTTGGGGTTGATATAGTGTGCCGCCATTAGCAATCGCGCCATACGCCACCGCCACTTGCAATGGAGTCACCTGTAAATCAGATTGGCCGATGGAAAGGTTATAGGTATCCCCATCCCACCAATTTTCGTTTTTAGTTTGTTTTTTCCAATCCGGGCTTGGCACAAATCCCTTCCACTCCCCAGGTAAATCAATGCCCGTTTTTTGTTCCCATCCATATTCATCCAAATATTGTTTTATGCGGCCCGGCCCAAGTCCCTGTTGGTCTTCGTATCCACCGCCAATGGTGTAAAAATAAATGTTACTGGAAACTGCCAGGGCCTCACGCATATCCACCCAACCATGCGGAGTTACGCCGCCAAAACGATAGACAACGCTGGGGTCATTTTGGCTGTGCACCAGCAAAAAACCAGGATCATAAATTTGTTTGTTGGGGGAAATAATTTGTTCCTGCAGCGCAGCAGAAGCCAAGAATGGTTTTATGGTGGAACCTGTCGGATATTTAGCTGCAATGGCACGGTTAAAAAACGGCTGATTAGTATCGTTGTTGAGCACACTAAGATCAGCTTGTGAAATGCTTTTGGAAAAAATATTATTATCGTAACTTGGATAAGAAACCAACGCCAGCACCGCTCCGGTTTTAGGATTAAGAGCCACGGCTGCCCCGCGTTTTGCGCCAATGTTTTTGATAGAATTTTCTAAGGCATTATAGGTAGCTTTTTGAAGACCGGCGTCAATGTTAAGAATTAGCCCGTCGCCTGTCTTTGGTTCGGCCAGCACAGTATCCCCTTTCTTAATTCCCGTAGCCGTTTTTTGCACCTCCAGGGTTCCAGGAGTTCCTCGCAAGGCTTGCTCGTAATATTTTTCGATACCCACCTTTCCGATATAGTCACTGGCAGTATAACTACCCGCGCTTTTTAATTCTTCCCGATTTACTTTTCCGGTATATCCTAAAACGTGGGAAAATATTTCTCCGTAGGCATAATTTCTGATAGTATTTTTCTGGATGGTGCAATCGGGAAGCTCTGCCGCGCGTGCCTCCAAAATCAATACGGTTTCTTGGCTCAAGTTTTCAGCTACTAGAACGCCCACATCTTCGTTTTCAGTAAATAATGATTGTAAATCCGCAATATCTTTTTTTACGATAGGTGCCAAAATAGCTATTTGCTCAGCCAGTCGATCAGCGCTGGCCGCCTGTTTACCGGCGGGAAGGCATAGCAAATCATAGGCTGGTGAATTAAGTACCAATTTTTTCCCGTTCGTATCATAAATAATGCCACGCTCGGGAGTTATTAGCGCCAGCTTGCCTTTATTATTCTGGCTGGCGGCGTATAAATCAGATCCATTAACCGCCTGCAGGAAAAACGTTTTGGAAAATAACACTCCAGCTGAAAGTAAGAAAATGGCAAACATGGCAACAATAATCCGGGTCTTAATGGCCACTTCAAAGCGTTTTTCGGAAATGCCAAGCTCTTCTTCTTTATGATGCGCCAGCGTATCCAAAAAAACCTCATGGGTTTCCAGACTTCCCAATGATTCTTTTATTTGGTATTTCTTGTTAAACCACATATTATAATAGTTTTAGTTGCTTGTTTTGGGTTTGGCGTTCAGCAACCAAATTATATGCATAAAAACCAATTACGACAAACGGTAGGCTGTAAACCAGACTGATAAGTATTGGCAAGCCAAGTGGGTACGACTGGCCAAACAGTGCCAGGACAACATACAAAAGCCCGTGATAGCCAAAAAATGCTAAGCAAAATAGGGCAAGAAAGTAAAAAATAAGGTATTTATCTGCACCCTCTTTCAAGAAAAAAGTAATAGCTTTGCGAAATATATAGATGACCGCCAGGCTAACCATAGCAATGCCAAAATGTGGTGGTAAAGAAATATCCAGCAAAAAACCTGCTACAATAACAGAAAAAATACCTACAGAATATCCGTATTTGGGCTCAAAAAAAATGAGGAGAAAAAATACGGCAAACACCAGCTTTGGAATAGCCGACATGACCGAAAAATACGGCAGAAAACTTTGCTCGGCCAGGGCAAGCAAAAACATTAGTAAAAAAAGTGCCGCAAATACCAAAATACGCCTGATCATATTACTTTTTATACCCAGTTACCACAAATAGCGTGTCAATGTTTTTAACATCGAAAAATGGCCGGATGCTGGCGGTTTGAAATGCCTTGGCATCATTTTTGTTGATGGAAAGAACACTGCCAACCAATAAATCTTTTGGGAAGATGCCCTCGAGTCCGCTGGTCACCAGTAAATCCCCCTCTTTCAGTTCGGCATCCGAAGAAACCAAATCAAGATACGCGCTAAAGCCGCTACTGCCTTTTACGGCGCCATAGATAGGCACCGTCAATGGATTGCTATTTTGTATTTTCACATTCAAGACGCTGGAACTATTGGAAATAAGCGCCACTTCTGAAACATTGGCGTAAACAGCAAGAACTCTGCCGTAGACCACATTTTCATGGGAAATAACGGCCATATTTTCAGCAACGCCATCCGCCAGTCCACGATTAATGGTAATGGTATTTGCCGCGATATTGACGCCGATAATTTCAGCGGGCGACAAGTTAAGGGAATGTGCAGAGGCGGTTTTCGCAGCCACACCCGTTATTTGCGCCTGGCGGGCCACATCCTGCAGCCGGGTAATTTCGGAAAGAAGATTTATATTTTCCAATTTCAGCTTTTCATTTTCCTTGGTGGTAGCGGTAAACGTAAAAAACGACCCGAAAAAATGGGTGACCACGCTGCCACCGTGCATTAATGGGTTTGAAATGGGCGAAGAAACCACATAGAAAGAATTACGCACCCGTGACTGGAACACATTCAAGAAAATAATAAGCAAAACGAGGCCACCGGCGATTGCCAATATTTTTTGCCAAGAAGAATTTTGTTTTTTGATGTAAATATCCATGAATTTATGAGCAAAGCGAATGAATTCACCTCGGAAATCAGGCTTAAGTATATCGTATACAATTAGGCCTGATTTACGCGGGATACCTTGCCGTTTGATGCCTTATCTTATCATACAATTAAAATCGGGCGCAAATTTGACAAAATTATTTAAAAATCGTAAGATTAGTATAAAGTTCTAGGCAGCACATTCAAAGGAGGCTTGTCATGGATATTCTTTGTGTTGGTACCTTTTTGCTTTTCCTTCTTTTTATTACGTGGTTTATTTTCCGTCCGGAAAAATGCCCCTCTGGTCCTAATCATGATTGGGAAGAATTTTGGACGTGGGTGGACAAGGAACACGCAAGAAAAGATTGCCGATGCAGAAACTGTGGGGCAAGGCGATATGGAATATACTGAAACCGATTGTACGATCGGTTTTTTTTGTAACAAAAATCCGCATGATTAAGTGCGGATTTTTGTTGATTAAGTTCTTTGGTGGCGACTACCTACTTTCGCGTTCATCACACTATCATCGGCCTTGGAGTATTTCACTTCTGTGTTCGAAATGGGAACAGGTGGGACAACTCCAGTATCATCGCCACCACAGAACTCAATTGTTCTGTGGCTATTGCAAATAACAAAGATACGTAAAATCTGTATCTATCAAATACGCTAAAAAATGAATGATTTATTAGTACTCCCCGGCTGAACACCTTGCGGTGCTTACACCTGGAGCCTATCAACCCCCTCATCTAGGGGGAATCTATGAGTTCTCATCTTGGAGTTAGTTTCGCGCTTATATGCTTTCAGCGCTTATCTATTCCCAACTTAGCTACTC
>CAYZAV010000005.1:0-54110 GCA_964475855.1 uncultured Candidatus Saccharibacteria bacterium
GCACTGGACCATCTCTTCGGGGTCGCGCTGGCTCGATGGCGATGTGCCCAGCGTGCACTGGTACGGCTACGACTCCGAGGTCCGAGTGGTCTGGAACAACCCTTCCCATCGCAACGATCAGTTGCGCCTTCGCTCCGCAGATTCCTTGCCAGCGCAGCCGCGCGAAAGTGCGGCGGAGCTGGCAATCACGTAGTATTATTTTAGGTAAGCCGTTTGCAATAGTATTGCAAACGGCGCTTTTTTTATATATTATCTGACTGTGGTCTGTTGAGCTGGTATAAGCGATGGTCAACTTGCCACAAGGAAACTGCTTATGCAATACTATTGAGTCAAGGCTCAGAAAACTGCTGCGCAAAGGACGCAGATAACTCAGGCAACATATGCTTATTATGGAGCCGGTGAAATGGAGGGAATTGCATAATATAACGGGGTCGCGCTGGCTCGATGGCAATGTGCCCAACGTGAACTGGAACGGCAACAACTCCAAGGTCAAAGTGAACTGGAACAACCCTTCCAATCGCAACGATCAGTTGCGCCTTCGCTCCGAAGTCTCCTAGCCAGGTGCCATGCGCGACACCTGGCTTTTGTTAAACATATACAAATTATGCACAAAAACTATAAACGGATAGGGGGGGGGCTTAAAGGGCAGGGGTTATTTGAACAAATATATTCCCTGGAAAATTTGCGAATTGCCTTTGAAAATTTCCGGTATGGTAAAACTAAAAAACCCGATGTAATAGCTTTTTCAAAAAACGCTAAAAAAGAATTATACAGCATATATGACCATCTGCGGCGGAAAAGCTATAAACATGGGTCGTATGAAACCTTTTACATCCAAGACCCGAAGCTGAGGAAAATAAACAAGGCAACCGCCCGTGACAGGGTACTGCACCATGCCGTTTTCCGCAAAATATATCCCATTTTTGACCAGGCGTTTATTTTTGACTCTTATTCCTGTCGCGTTGGCAAAGGCACTCATCGTGGCGTTAAACGATTGCAAGAATTTTTCAAAAAGGAAAGCAAAAACAATAGCCGGCTTTGCTGGGTGTTAAAATGTGACATTAAAAAGTTTTTTGATAACATTGACCACGAAATTTTACTGCGCCTAGTCGCCCGGCGCATAAAAGACGAAAACGTATTGTGGCTGGTAGATATTATCATTAATAGTTTTAAGAAAGGCTTGCCCCTGGGTAATATTACTAGCCAGGTATTTGCCAATATTTACCTGCATGAACTGGACCTCTTCATAAAACACCATTTGAAAGCAAAATATTATATTCGCTACTGCGATGATTTTGTGATCTTGAATGTTGATAAAAAGTATTTAGAAAACATTATTGTTAAAATAAATGATTTTTTGATAGGGAAGTTAAAAATGTCCCTCCACCCCAATAAAATCAGCATCAGCAACTACCGCCAAGGGATAGATTTTTTAGGGTATGTGAGTTTTCCATATCATACGATTCTGCGGCCAAAAACCAAAAAACGGATGTTTAGAAAAATAGGACTGAAACTGTTGTCTCTAGAAAAGGGATCGCTCAACAAAGATTCTTTTAAACAAACCATGCAGTCGTATCTTGGGATGTTAAAACATTGCAATTCTGTGAAAATCAAGGGGTTGCTGTGGAAAACGCTTGACAAAGTAATAGAAATAAAATAATATAGGATTATATAGAAAAGACGTGGCCGCGTTACTCTCAATCTTTCAATAAAAACTGAAAACCCTCAAACGGTTAATTTTTAATGCAAACCGATTTTTATTGTTAACCTAGGTTTTTTCAAATACCCTTTTTCCAGGGTATTTTGTGTTTATAATCGTTTAAAATTAAAACCTAATTGCTTATGGCAGAAGCACTAAAACAGGTAAGGAATTTCTCAAAGTCAAAGCTTTCTTTTTCAACCCCGCACTTGCTGCAGATGCAGCGGGAAACGTGGGATGATTTTGTTAACGTTCGGCTCAAGGAACTGTTTTATGAAATTTCTCCGATTTTGGATTACACTTCAAAAGAATTTGAATTGTGGTTTTCCGACTACACTCTAAGCAAGCCAAACTACAAAACGGGATTGGAAGCAAAGCGCAATAATGATTCGCTGGAAGTTTCGCTGCGCTGTAAAATCCGCCTGGTCAACAAAAAAACCAAGGAAGTAAAAGAGCAGGAGGTATATTTATGCGATTTTCCGCTCATGACCGAACGTGGCACGTTTGTGGTAAACGGCGTTGAACGCGTGGTGGTTAGTCAGTTGATCCGTTCACCCGGTGCGTTTTTCACGTCACGGATGTCAAAGGGTAGGCAGTATTTTGGCGCCAAAATTATTCCTAACCGCGGGGCATGGCTGGAATTTGAAACAGAAGAGTCGGGCTTTATCGGTGTCAAAATCAATAGGAAAAGAAAAGTACCGGCTACCACTTTATTGATGGCGCTGGGTTTGGACACCATTGAAAAGATGCAAAAAGCGTTTGAGGACGTTGACACGGGTGAAGTAAAATACATTTACGAAACATTAAAACGGGACACCTGTAAAGACCAGAAAGAAGCGCTGGTGGAAATTTATCGCAGGCTCCGGCCAGGGGATTTAGTGACACCGGACACCGCCCAGGATTTGATTTTTAACATGTTTTTTAACTTTGACCGGTATGACTTGTCAAAGGTTGGCCGCTGGAAAACCTGGCAGCGTTTGCCACAATTGGCCCCGGAAAAAACCAAGGAAGACAAGGACATTGAAAAAGACGACCGGATTTTAAAAATTGAGGATTTGGCCGAGGTTGTAAGGGAAGTGATCAGGTTAAATAATACCCCAGGTTCTAAACCTGACCAGGTTGACCACTTGGGAAACCGTCGCGTTAGGACATTGTCCGAGCTATTGCAAAACCGTTTGCGCGTTGGGTTGATGCGCATGGAAAGGATTATCAAGGATAAAATGTCCACGCTTGATCCGGCCACTATTACCGCAACCCAGCTTATCAATCCACGGCCATTGATGGCAGTGGTCAAGGAATTTTTCACTTCTTCGCAGTTTTCCCAGTTCATGGATAACGAAAATCCTTTGGCTGAATTGGAGCATAAAAGAAGGCTTACTACTACCGGTCCAGGAGGCTTAACCCGCGAACGCGCCGGTTTTGAAGTGCGTGATGTGCAACCAAGCCATTATGGCAGGATTTGTCCTATCGAGACTCCCGAAGGTCCTAATGTGGGGTTGGTGGGACATTTGGCCTCGTTCGCCCGCGTAAACCCTTACGGATTTATTGAAGCTCCTTATTTTAAAGTAAAAAATGGCAGGATTACTGACGAAGTGCATTATTTATCTGCCCAGGAAGAAGAGCGGTTTGTGATTGTGCCGGCTTCTGTTCCATTAGACGAAAAGCAAAATATTTTACCGGAAGTTCCTCCGAATAAGGTGGAAGCCCGTGTGAAAGGAGAGCCCGCTGAAGTTGAAATTTCAAAGGTGGATTACTCTGATGTTTCAAGTAAACAATTTATTTCTTCCGCCGCCGCGTTAATTCCGTTTTTGCAAAACGACGATGCTTCCCGCGCCCTGATGGGTTCGAACATGCAACGTCAGGCCGTGCCATTGATCAGGCCGCAGGCCCCACTAGTGGGAACAGGGGTTGAACGCAATGTTGCCCGCGACTCCGGACAAGTTGTTTTGGCAGAAGCGAATGGTGTGGTTAAGGAAGTTGACGCCGCCCATATTGTCATGCTGTACGACATGGGTGGAAAAAAAGTGGAAGAAACGTATGAACTGCAAACCTTTGTCAAAACCAACCAATATTCCTGTTTCCATCAAAAGCCCATTGTAACCAAAGGCGAGCATGTCAAAAAAGGAGATGTATTGGCTGATGGAGCTGCTATTGACCAGGGCCGCCTGGCGCTGGGCCGTAATATTTTGGTGTGTCTTTTACCGCTACGCGGAGGAGGGTTTGAAGATTCCATTACCATTTCAGAAAAACTGGTTAAAGAGTTTGAATTTACTTCTATTCATATTGAAGATTTTACCTGTGATGTGCGTGAAACAAAATTAGGAGACGAAGTTACCACGTCAGATATTCCAAACGTTGGAGAAGAGAAACTGAAAGATTTGGACGAAGAGGGTGTGGTACGCGTGGGAGCTAATGTGGGTCCTAACGACATTTTAGTCGGGAAAATTTCTCCAAAAGGAGAAGCCGAATTGACGCCGGAAGAACGCTTGCTGCGCGCCATTTTCGGTGAAAAAGCCAAAGATGTCAAAGACACTTCTTTGAGAATGGAACACGGCAAACATGGAAAAGTAACGAATGTTAAAATTTTCTCAAGGGATCTGGGACACAAGTTGGAACCGGGGGTTATTAAGAAAATCCAGGTTGAAATTTCAGAATTGCGTCACGTGAAAGTGGGAGATAAGCTGGTTGGACGCCACGGAAATAAAGGAGTTGTTTCCCGTATTCTACCCGAAGCGGAAATGCCATTTTTGGCTGATGGGACACCGATGGATTTGGTGCTCTCTCCGCTGTCTGTCCCATCCCGTATGAACCTGGGACAAATTTTGGAAACCCACTTGGGTTGGGCTGCGCATACATTGAATTATTTGGCCATTTCCCCATCGCTGCTCGGAGCCAATAAGGAAGATATTAAAAAAGAATTGAAAGAGGCAGGTTTGCCCGAATCAGGGCAGATAACGCTGTATGACGGCAGGACTGGTTTGGCATTCCCAAAACCAATTACGGTGGGTTATATGTACATCATGAAGTTGATCCACATGGTGGATGACAAGGTGCATGCCAGGTCCATTGGCCCTTACTCATTAATTACTCAGCAGCCGCTTGGAGGAAAAGCCCAGTTTGGAGGACAGCGCTTCGGGGAAATGGAAGTATGGGCGCTGCAGGGCTATGGCGCCGCGTATACCTTGCAGGAAATGTTGACTATTAAATCTGACGACGTGGTTGGTCGTGCCACAACGTATGAATCCATTTTGAAGGGCGAACCGATTAAGAATCCGAACATCCCCGCATCGTTTAATTTATTGGTGGCAGAACTTAAATCCCTTGGAATGGGGGTTGAGGTGAAGGAAAAATCTATCAAAAAAGAGGATAAAAATAACAATTAAAGAGCTAAAGGCATCTTCGCAATTCCGACTTTAAAGTATAAGATATATTAAGCCAAAATTGCGAAGTGATTTTATTCGCCTCGCTCATAAAATCACATGCGAGTACTAGACCTTGAGTCAATCAGAATCAAAATAGCCTCCCCTGAGGAAATTTTGAGTTGGTCGCACGGCGAAATTATCCGTCCGGAAACTATTAACTACCGCACCCAAAAGCCAGAAAAAGACGGCTTGTTTGATGAGCGTATTTTTGGCCCGGAAAAAGATTTTGAATGTGCTTGCGGAAAATATAAGCGCATCCGGTACAAGGGTGTGGTATGCGATCGTTGCGGGGTTGAAGTGACCAAGTCCCAAGTACGGCGCGAACGCATGGGCCACATCAAGCTGGCCACGCCTGTTTCGCATATTTGGTTTTTGCGAGGTGTGCCAAGCCGCATGGGATTGGTGCTGAATAAATCAAGCCAACAACTTGAAAAAGTAATTTATTTTTCAAGTTATATTATTACCAGGGTGGATAGTGAAGCCCGCCAGCGTTTGCTTGACCAGGTGGAAGAGGAATTCAAAACCAAATCCAAGAAAGAAACCACCGAAGCCAAGAAAAACGAATTAAAAACCGCCCGCGAAAAAGTAAAAGAGGAAATTCTGGCCGTCAAGCCATTGATGATTTTATCTGAAGTTATCTACCATGACCTTTCCATGAAATATGGGGAAATGTTTGAAGCCGGCACAGGCGCCGAAGTTATTCGGGATCTGTTTACCAAAGTTGACCTGCAAATTACTACCGATGAATTGGTAAAAGAAAGTCAGGATGCGCCACCATTGACCAAAAAGAAAATTTTACGCCGGTTGAAACTGTTCCAGGGAATGTTACGTGCAAAAGTACGTCCCGAATGGATGTTTATTGACGTGTTGCCAGTGTTGCCACCTGATTTGCGTCCGATGGTGCAACTGGATGGCGGCCGCTATGCTTCTAGCGATTTAAACGATTTGTACCGCCGCGTCATCAACCGTAACAACCGTTTGAAATATTTGCAGGAAATTTCCGCGCCTTCGGTTATTGTGCGCAATGAAAAACGCATGTTGCAGGAAGCCGTTGATGCTTTGATTGATAATGAAATGAGAAAAGGGGTGACTACCACAGCCACTACCGGGGGCAAACGGCTATTAAAATCTTTGGCTGCTATGCTGGCCGGAAAACAAGGACGTTTCCGCCAAAACTTATTGGGAAAGCGCGTGGACTATTCCGGGCGTTCGGTTATTACCGTGGGACCGGATCTTAAATTCTCCCAGTGCGGATTGCCAAAAACCATGGCTTTGGAAATTTTTAAGCCGTTTGTTATTAAGCGTATTTTAGATAAAGAATTAGCTTACAATATCCGCGGTGCCGCCCGTTTGATTGAAGAAAGAGTACCTGAGGTGTGGGCTATTTTGGAAGAAATTGTAAAGGATAAAGTGGTTTTGCTCAACCGCGCTCCGACCTTGCACCGATTGGGTATCCAGGCATTCCACCCGGTATTGACCGAAGGGGAAACTATCAGACTGCACCCATTGGCTTGCGAGGCGTTTAACGCCGACTTTGACGGTGACCAGATGGCCGTGTATTTGCCGCTCAGCGATGAAGCTCAAAAGGAAGCCAAAGAAATCATGCTTTCCAGCTTGAACTTGTTAAGGCCTGCCACCGGTTTGCCTGTTATCGGCCCGTTTCGAGACATTGCCTTGGGTTGCTACTACCTGACCAAAATAAAAGAGCCAAAAGAAGGCACTGAGCTGAAAATATATTCCAGCGATAGCGAAGTTATCACGGCTTACGAATATGGATATTTGGAAAAAGATGCCAAAATCAGGGTACCAAATCCAAAGTCCGAGCAACATGAACTGATAGAAACTTCCGTAGGAAGGCTGATTTTAAATGCCGCCCTGCCTAAAACCTATCCCTATGTTTCAAAACTGATTGATAACAAAGCATTGAAAGCTTTGATCCGCGATATCATTGAAAAATATCCGGGCGAAGAATCTATGGAAACGTTGGACAGGGTCAAAACCATGGGCTTTGAACACTGCACATTATCAGGAGTTTCTTGGGGCATGGATGATTTGATTGTTCCAAAGGAAAAGAAGCAAATGCTTATCGACGCTGAAAAAGAAGTGGAACGCATTGATAGTCATTTTGAAAAGGGATTGTTGAGTCATGAAGAAAAAACCAGCCAGAAAATTTTGGTTTGGCAAGGGGTAAAAACGCGACTTGAAGCATTGTTAAAAACTACGCTTCCGCAAGACGGTCCGGTTATTTCCATCATCACCGCGGGGGCCCGGGCAACCTGGTCTCAACCTGTGCAGATGGCCGGCATGAAAGGGTTGGTGAATAATCCGGCTGGGGATATTATTGAACTGCCGGTGAAATCTTCATTTGCCGAAGGCTTTAACGTGCTTGAATATTTCATTTCTACTCACGGGGCCAGAAAAGGAACCGCTGATACGGCGTTAAGAACCTCTTCTGCCGGTTATTTGACCCGCAGACTGATTGACGTTGCCCACGATATGATTACGAATGAAGAAGACTGCGGCGACAAAAAAGGCATGGAGGTGTTCCGCAAAGATGCCGATGACATTGAGCAAGATTTTACCTTTAAATTAGTGGGCAGGATTTGTCTGACTGATGTTATTTCGGTTGCCGATAAGAAGCAAACTATTGTTAAAAAAGGGGAAATTATCACTTGGCCGCAGGCTAAGCGGATTGTTTCTGAAGAAATCCAGAGCGTGCACATCCGCTCTGCTCTGACGTGCAAGAGCATTAAGGGAATTTGTCAGAATTGCTATGGTTGGGATTTGAGCCGAAACACCATGGTAAAATTGGGCGAAGCTGTGGGAGTGGTAGCTGCCCAAGCCATCGGGGAGCCGGGAACCCAATTGACGCTGCGAACCCACCACTTGGGAGGTGTGGTTGGTGCCGGTGATATTACCCAGGGGTTGCCGCGTATTGAAGAAATTTTTGAATCGCGCGCACCTAAAGGGGAAGCAGTCATGTCTTTGACCGATGGAAAAGTAACCAAGATTGACGAAGAAAACCGGGTTATTACCATTGAACCGACCGCCGAAAGCGCTGCCAAACAATCTAAGAAAGCGGAAAAAACGAATGCCAAGCCCTTGCCGATTGATTACAAAATTCCAAGTCGCATTGCCATTTTGGTGGTGGCCGGCCAGGAAGTAAAAGAAAATCAGCCGCTGTGCGCCGGAAATTTGGATTTGAAAAAGCTGTACAAGTCATCGGGGCTGGAAGTAACCCAGCGCTATATCTTAAAAGAAGTGCAGCGCATTTATTCTTCTCAGGGTGTGGATATCCATGATAAGCACATAGAGGTGATTATCCAAAAAATGTTCTCACGTATCAGGATTAAAGAAGAAGGGGAATCCGGATGGGTACGCGGTGAAATCATTGAATGGACCATTTTCCAGGAAGAAGTTGAACGTTTAAAAGCCGCCAAAAAAGAGGCTCCTATGGGTGCCCAGATTTTACTGGGAATTTCAGAAGTGGCGCTGGCATCGGAATCATTCTTGTCCGCTGCTTCGTTCCAACAGACTTCCCGCGTCTTGATCAAAGCCGCTTTGGAGGGCAAGGAAGATAAGCTCCGCGGTTTGAAAGAAAACGTTATTATCGGAAAACTGATTCCGGTGGGAACGGGGTTTAGACCCAAGAAATAGGGTGCTCCGCGATAGCATCCGGGTATGAATAGACGCGGTTAATTCCGCCAGCGCGGACCGGCAAAAAAAAGACTCTTAGCAGAGTCTTTTTTTTGCCTATTACCGCTCACCCCTCGGCGAAAAATTTGTGCCATACGGCACAAAACCCTGCTTTTTCGCCTCCGACATGCATTCATACCCGAATGCTATCGCTACGCTAATACGCATACCGACACGCACGCCCGTATGCATGTTAAAACTTGAACATGTAACAAGCACGTAAACCATTTACGTGTTTGAATTCTGGCATAATCTGTCTAAGCTATTTAGACGACCGTTCAAATAGTTAGACAGCGGGTGTGGGGTGAAGAGGCTCGCGGCGGGCTTGACAAAGCCTTATAGTATGCTATAATTAAATAGTAGACACAAATGTCTACTTTTGCCCTAATTCTAAGGTAAAAATGCCCCTTTTCTCTATTTCCGACTGCAAATGTGTATTTGCACTGATGAGTCCAAAAGGACGAATCGGAAACAGTTTCTTTCAAGGAGAGCTACAATGCTCACTATCAAAGACCTTGATGACAGACAAGACATCAAGAATATCGTGGTCAAGGGTTTGAAAGCCAAGAACCCCGATACTCTCAGTGGCTTTCTGTATCTCGGAACTTCGGAGAAGGTTGGCCAGGATTACACGATTGGCCTGCGTGTTCAGGACGAAATCAACGACGACATGTACATTGTTTTCGATGATCTTTTCCCCTCGATGAATGTCCCAAAATTCCTTATCGACGGAAAGGTCTTCGTCACAACCGACATGAGTATCCAGGACACTTGGGAATGGGTCTTGGCAATGGCAGTGATCGCTTCCTCGGAAGTCAAGCTGAAGTTCCAGCGAAAGGGGAATAAACTCATCGTCATCATCTCTATTGGTGGTTTTACCGCCAAAAAGAGAATGCCGCTGGAAATGAGTAAATCCCTTTTCGAACTTGCGGAATAGTAAACTGTATCACAAAAGGTTAATGGGAGAGTACCTAATTTAAAACCTCTCCCTTTCTGATTTGGAAATGTGTATTTCCACTGATGATTCCGAAAGGATGAAATCAGAATTTCAAAAAAACTTAGCATAAAGCTGAAAGTTAGCATCTGTACCTTATTTTTTGGAGACTCTCATGTCATTTTTCGGATTTTTGTTCGACAGCCGTGAAAAGGAGAAGAAAAAATACGTTGGTATTTTTCTAAAGCATCCGCAGGGTGAAAGAAAGCCCTCGGCGGCCGGATCGGAGGTGGTGGAAGCTTTTTCGCTGGAAGAGGCAAGGCAGAAACTTCATCAGAAGATCGTCTTCACGGACGAGTACCTGGGCGATGTCAGAGAGGTTAAGTAATAAGCATGCCCGCGCGGTAGTTTCCGCCCGGGCTTCTTTCTTGCGTATTTTTCCCCTTGAACATCCACATACAGGGATGGTACAATTATGTATTATGGCGAAAAATGAGAAGCCCCAAAAAGAAGGCAAGCTGGTAAAAGAAAAGAAAGAGTACTTGTTGACTCTGCGTACCAAGCGGTGGATTAAGGCGGCGGTGATGTTTTTGGTTGCTACTATTATTACCCTCTCTTTTTTTCAGAAGGCAGGTGTTGTAGGGCGGGGCATTGTAATGGTGTTGGATTATTTGTTGGGTGACGCCAAAGTGACGGTTACTACGATTATTTTATCCTTGTTTACTGGAGGGTTTGTTTTTTTACGGTCACAGAAAAAGGTGAAAGTGCTGACTATCGTACTGGCACTGGCTATTTTATGGATTGGCGCGGCAGGCATTTCTTCCAACCAGAATTTGAATATTGCATATACTGGACTGTTTGGCTGGGTTGCCAAATTACTGGTCAGCGGCTTCGGGCTTTTGGTTTCCAATATTATTTTCGCCGTTATCATTATTATCGGCCTGTTTATTTTTGTACAGTTTATGTGGCACGACCATCCGGTGGAAAAAGAGGAAAAAAAGCCGGTTGTTGAACCCGGGAAAAGTTTTGATTCGCCAAACCTGAAAATCAAGGGGGTGGGCGAGCCTCAAAAGCCCTTCGACTCCGCTCAGGGTAAACCCGCCCCGAAATTATCCCTATTTAAAACAGCCGTTCCTAATGGAAAAGAGAAAGTGCCAATAGAGGTGAATGTCGGCCAGGCAACGCAAAAAGGTAAATATTCTTTGCCGCCGATTGATTTACTTTCCAAAAATGAAACCGTGCCAACTAGCGGTAACATCAAGGAAAATTCCCTGATTATCAAAAAAACATTTGAGAATTTTGGCATTCCCGTAGAAATGACCGAGGTAAATGTGGGGCCGGCGGTTACCCAATATGCTTTTAAGCCGGCCGAAGGAGTGAAGCTTTCTAAGATTACTACGCTTTCTAATAATTTGGCGTTGGCGTTGGCGGCGCATCCTATCCGTATTGAGGCGCCTATTCCCGGAAAATCATTGGTGGGTATTGAAGTGCCAAACAAAATACGGGCGATGGTTACGCTGCGGAACTTGGTGGCTGATAACCAATACCAATCAAGTCCTGCAAATTTATTCCTGGCACTGGGAAAAGATGTTTCGGGTGCCCCAACCTACACTGATTTGGCTGAACAACCCCATATGCTGGTGGCGGGCGCAACGGGAACCGGAAAAACTATCTTTTTAAATTCATTGATTTTGAGTTTGCTATATAAAAGTACGCCCGAGCAATTGAGGCTGATCATGGTTGACCCAAAGCGGGTGGAATTTCAAAACTATAATAATATTCCGCATTTGCTTTGTCCGGTAATCAATGATGCCACGCGCACTATTAACGCCCTGCAATGGCTGGCCAAAGAAATGGAACGGCGCTTTGAGGTGTTTGCCGAGGTGAATGCTCGCAATATTAAAAGCTACAACACCAATAAAAGCGTACTGGCAGCCAATCTACATATGCCGTATATTGTGCTGATTGTTGACGAGCTGGCGGATTTAATGGCCGCCAAAGGAAAGGAATTAGAAGCGGGCATCGTACGTCTGGCACAGATGGCACGGGCCACGGGCATCCACTTGGTGTTGGCAACCCAGCGTCCTTCGGTTGAAGTTATCACCGGGCTGATCAAGGCCAACATTTCAAGCCGTATCAGTTTTCAGGTGGCAAGCCAAATTGACTCGCGTACGGTTATAGACACTTCCGGCGCTGAAAAATTATTGGGGCTTGGCGATATGTTGTTTTTATCTTCAAAATCTTCAAAGATTACCCGCGTGCAAGGGCCATATGTTTCTGAAAAAGAAGTGAAGAAAGTGACCGATTGGTTAGATGAACAGGCTAAAGTAGTGGCCGAGCCCCAGTCTGCATTGATGGCAAGTCTGCAAGACAGCTTGGATGCAGCGCAAAACGAAAGTGCAGAAAAAGGCGGTGGTGACGTATTTTTTGGGGATGACGACCCGCTATTTGAAGATGTAAAACGCATTGTCATTGAAACCAAAAAAGCTTCGGCCAGTTTTTTGCAGCGCCGGCTACGCATTGGATATTCGCGTGCGGCGCGCTTGATTGATATGCTGGAAGAAAAGGGCATTGTGGGTCCAGCTGATGGTGCCAAGCCTCGCGATGTGTACGGTGACCAGCCAAAATCCGCCCTGGCCGATGTCGGTGGCGCCGCCGGAGATGAGTCGGAAGAAATGCCGAAAGTGGCAGATGATGGGCCGTGGGAGAAAGTATAATTTAGTTTTTAGTTGATAGTTATTAGTTTTAGTTAAATAGTTCTTAGTTTATGGCCACCGGCTTAGAGAATTTGTGGATATATAAATTAGCGGAAGACCTAGAAATAGAAGTTCATAATGAGACTAAGTTGTTCCCAAGAGATGAGATATATAGAAGTGTTGACCAGCTAAGGAGGTCCTCAAGTTCAGTTGCTAATAATATTGCAGAATCATATCATAAAGGCACTATAAAAGAAAAAATAAGATTTCTTAATATTGCACGAGGAGAATCAGAAGAGACGAAAAGAAATATTATAAAGTCTGCCAGAAAGGATTTCATTAAAAAAGAGAGTACAGATAAATTAGTTGATAAGTATACAATTTTACTAAAAGGAATATATGCTTACGAAAAATTTCTAATGCTGCAAAACCTGAAAACCAAATAACTAAAACTATAAACTAATAACTAACAACTACTATGGCCAAAGAAAAAGAGGACAAAAAGGTGGAGGCTGAAAAACGTGATAAACACTTAAATGCCGCACTGGATGAGATCAAGGAAAAGTTTGGAGAAGGGGCGATTATGAGATTGAGCGAAAGCAATAAGGTGAGCGTGGATGCCATTCCTACCGGGTCTATTGCTATGGATTTGGCACTTGGGGTTGGGGGAATGCCGCGGGGGCGTATTATTGAAGTGTATGGGGCGGAATCTAGTGGAAAAACTACCTTATGCCTGCACATCGTGGCCGAGGCCCAGAAAAAGGGTGGAGTGTGTGCGTATATTGATGCTGAACATGCTATGGATCCTGATTACGCCAAGCGCCTCGGGGTCAACACGGGCGAGCTGTTAATTTCACAACCTGATTCCGGAGAACATGCTCTACAAATTGTAGAAACTTTGGTGAACACGAAAAACGTGGATGTGATTGTGGTAGATTCAGTGGCTGCGTTGACGCCGCAACGTGAGATTGAAGGGGAAATAGGCGACCAGCACATGGGTTTACAGGCGCGTATGATGTCGCAAGCCTGCCGGAAATTGTCTAGTATTGCGGCAAAGTCAAACACCATGATTATTTTTATCAATCAAACACGCATGAAAATTGGCATGGTTTTTGGAAACCCGGAAACAACACCGGGCGGATTGGCGTTGAAATTTTATGCTTCGGTGCGGGTAAATTTAGCAAGGACAGCCCAAATAAAAAGTGGAGACGAAATTATTGGCAATCGGGTAAAAGCCAAGGTGGTTAAAAACAAAGTGGCGGCGCCATTTAAAGTGGCCGAATTTGATATTTATTACAACGAAGGTATTTCAAAATCGGGGGATGCGTTGCGGGCAGGATTACTGTCTGGCTTAATCAAACAATCAGGAAGTTATTTTACGTTGGAAGGAGAAAAAATCGGCCAAGGGACCGAAGCCGTAAAAGCCTATTTAAAAGAACACAAAGACGTGATGGCCCGTATTAAAAAAGAGGCCCTTGCTGGTGGTGTCACCCCGGCAGAAGTGGAAAAATCTGACGCGGAAAAAGAATAAATCTAAACAAAAAAAACAGCCCGTCAAAAGGCTGTTTTTTATTCTAGCTTCCAGATCCAAACTTCCAGCTTCTTATTTCGGCGTATACGGCAACATTCCCATCTGGCGGCTTCGTTTGATTGCGGTTGCAATCATGCGCTGGTGGAAGGTGCACAGGCCCGTTTTCTTGCTTGGTTTTATCTTGAAAAAACCAGAAATAAAACGCGCCAGCAATTCTGTATTCTTGTAGTCAACTTCGTTGATATTTTTTTGGCAAAAATGGCACATAATAGTTGAAATTTACAATCTACAATACACAATATACAAAGGAATTCTGAATTTAGGTATTAGAATTTTTTTGTAAATTGTTTATTGTGTATTGTATATTTAAAATGGTATATCTTTCACATCGATCTCGTTTGGGTCTTCGGTATTAAAGTTTACAGGAGCGTTTTCTTCAATTACGGGAATATCTTCTGTTTTCGCGGCTGGCTGTGCTGGTGCTTGGTAAGCCGGCCTATTTGCCATTTGCCCTGTGCTAGTTGCTCCCATGCCCGCTGGCCTTGGTCCTAATTGCAACCCTTCGGCAATGACTTCGGTCTTGTACTGTTTTACGCCTTGTTGGTTGTTCCAGGTACGGGTTTTCATCCTTCCTTCTATTAAAATCAGTGAACCTTTGGTAACGTATCGGGAAATGGTGTCAGCCAGTTTGGCAAATGCCACAATATTATGGAATTCGGCCTCCTGCTTTTTCTGTCCCTGTTGGTCGGTGTAAAATCGGTTGGTGGCAATGCTAAAATTCACCACTGGTTGGCCCGAAGGCATCGCCCGCACTTGCGGATCCTGCGTCACATTGCCCAATACAAAAATTTTATTGAGGTTCATGTAGGATTATCCCAAAATTTCATCTAATTTTTTTTCCAAATCCATTGCATCCACTTTTTCAGCCTTTTTGTCAGTCGGTGTTGCGAGGGTTGCGGCTACGGCTGTATCTGCGGTCACAAGCGGTTTGCGGGTCCTGCGTTCTTTTACTTCTTTTACCGGTTTTTTAATCAATATCAGGTGGCGTAGTACATCTTTTTCCAAATCCAATTTTGAGGAAAGCGGCTTGATGGTGTCTTCGGCAGCCTGGAAAACGGTGGTCACGTAGTACCCCGAGCTTTGCTTTTTGATAGGGTAGGCCAGGGTCTGGGCAGCCGTTTTTTGGGAGGTGATAATAACTCCTTCTTTTTCCTGGATAAAGCCTTCAATGTTTTTGATAAGGCCTGCCATTTCTTCGCTGCTTAGGCGGACGGAAATGACGTAGGTGAGTTCGTATGATTTCATAATAATCAGCGAATGTACGAATCACTTCCGAATTTACGAATGTGAACGTACAAGGTTTATATTAATTGCTAGTATACCAAACTATTGTTGAAATTTCAAGTGTTTAATGGAATAATAGCCGTATATTCGCAAATTCGTAATATATTGGTAAATTCGTTGATGATATGATTAACAAATCTATTTTTAAAGCTTACGATGTCAGGGGTATTTATCCGGCTGATCTAAACGAGTCGGCGGCTTACGCTACCGGCCGCGCTTTTGTGAAGGTTACGGGTGTTAAAAACATAGTAATTGGGCAAGATGCGCGCTTGTCATCCCCAGCCTTATTTAACGCCCTTGCAGCAGGCGTTTTGGCTGAAGGCGCAGAGGTGACGAGTATTGGCCAAATGCCGACCGAATGCCTATATTTTGCTGTTGCCAAGTATGACTTTGATGGGGGTATTATGATAACGGCTAGCCACAATCCAAAGGAGTACAACGGGTTTAAAATGATGAGGCGGGAAGGTAGTGATATTATCTGGATTCGTGGCAAAGAATTATTGGATGCTGTGCAGGATGACGCCTATGTGCCCCAAGAGGTTACTGTGCCAGCCAAAGATATTTTGGCCGATTATATAAGCCACATGATGGCGTTTACGGATGTAAAGCAGATTAATCCGTTGAAAGTGGTGGTTGATGCTTCCAATGGCGTAATGGGCCCGGTGATTAATGCCATTAAAGACAAACTACCCATTGAAATTATCCCGCTTAATTTTGAGCCGGATGGAAATTTTCCAAATCATAGCCCGAATCCATTGGAAAAAGGCGCTGGTGATCAGATTGCCGCGGAAATTAGCAAACACAAGGCTGATTTTGGCATCATGTTTGACGGCGATGCCGATAGGATATTTTTAGTTGATGAAAAGGGGCTAATTTTAAGCTCTGATATTACACGCTTGCTACTGATAAAATATTTCTTGCAGAAAAAACCAGGGGCGGCCATTGTGTATGATTTGATTTGTTCACGGGCGGTTAAAGATTTTATTGAAAAATGGGGCGGCAAGCCAGTAAAAGCCCCGGTGGGTTTTGTAAACATCCGTGAAGAATTAATCAAGCACCAGGGCGTAATGGGCGGAGAACTATCCGGTCACTTTTGCTTTACTGATTATTTTTACATGGATTCTGGCATGATGGCTTTTTTGACGCTGCTACAAATCCTTTCACAGGACGCCCGACCAGTTTCAGAAATTGCCAAAGAATTTATGGTGTATGCCAGCTGCCCGGTAATTAATTTTACGGTCACGGATGTAGCGGCAGTATTGGAAGAAGTGAAAGCTAAGTACAGCGATGGCAAACAGGATTATATGGACGGGGTGACGGTAGAATACGATACTTGGTGGTTTAACCTGCGGCCGTCCAACACTGAGCCGTTAATCAAGTTGACCATTGAAGCCGATACACAGGAAGTGTTAGAATTAAAAAAGCAGGAACTGACCAAAGTAATTATAGGTTAAAGGTCGTGATAATAATAAATTAAGTTTTAAAAAATATGAGTGAAGGATTACCGCAACGTGAGGATGAAGATCAAGTGTCAAAAGAAAAGGATTATTTTGAAAAGCCGAAGATGTTAAAAGAAGTGGAAAATTTTAATGATCTTTATGAATTTATAGCTAATGATTTTGATACAAAAAAGCAGCAAAATGACCTTATTTCCAGGGTAAGAAGGATAAAGGAAATGCATACCATTATCCATAATGAGGAGATGAGTGATGGGGCAAAGGAAAAATTCCAGGGAATGCTAGACTCGTATATGGCAGAATCTTTTTTTGGAGATTACTTGGATAAGGTTAAGGAGCTTCTGGAGAAGGGAGAATAGTAAATAGTTATAAAAATAGCCCCGCGGGGCTGTTTTTTTGATGTTTTAAGTTTTACGCTTCATGTTTCATGAAACAAGCCCCATTTTTTCTTTTACCTCCTGCATTGTCGCTTTGGCTATGACAGATGCCCTTGCCGTCCCCTGTTTTAAAATTTCTTGCACATACATTTCCCGCGTTGCCAGTTCTTGTTGCTTCCGGCGGAAAGGTTCCAAATATTGCACTACTACTTCAGCCAACGCTTTTTTAAAATCACCGTAATTTTTTCCGGTAAATTCTTTTTCCAATGCCTGGGTGGTTTTGCCGGTTAATAAGCTATATATGGTAAGCAAATTAGAAATGCCCGGTTTTTTGGTTGCGTTATACTTTACGTCTTTACCAGAATCAGTGGTGGCCGACATGATTTTTTTGGTAATTGCTTCAGGCGTGTCAAAGAGAGAAATATAGCTCTTGGCGTCATCGGACTTTGACATTTTTTTCTTGGGATCAGTCAAACTCATAATTTTTGCACCTTCCTTTGCAATTATGGATTCTGGTTCTTTGAATGTCTGGCCGAATTTCTGATTGAATTTCTTGGCAATGCTGCGGGTTAGTTCCACGTGCTGCTGCTGATCTTTTCCCACGGGTACGGCATCGGCTTTGTACAGCAAAATATCCGCGGCCATTAAGATGGGGTATTGCAGCAAACCGGCATTAATATAATCGGCATTCTGCTGCGATTTTTCCTTAAACTGGGTCATGCGCTTTAATTCCCCAAGCGGCGTAATAGAACCTAGCAACCAGGCCAATTCAGTGTGCTCTTTGACCTCTGATTGCAAAAAGACAATGGATTTTTCCGGGTTAATGCCGGCAGCCAAATACACCATCAATGTTTCCATGATATTTTTGCGAAGCTCTTTTTTATCGTACGGGGTGGTAATGGCATGCAAATCCACAATGCAAAAAACGCACTCATGGCTGTTTTGCAGTTCAATCCACTGTTTTATGGCGCCCAGATAATTTCCCAGGTGCAAGTTACCCGTAGGCCGTATGCCAGAAAATATTTTCATGGAAGTTATTGATGTATTGTAGCAAAAAGCAGGGGAGCCCGAAAGACTTGACAAGACAACTTAATTATGCTATTATTAAGTTGTAAGCTGAAAACCTATATTCTTCCCTGGTGTAAGGGTGAAATTCATATTTTAGGAGAGAAAGCATGTTTTCTACCTGGATGGATGTAATGGGATTTACGGCCGCTGTGATTGCCGGAAGCGTCATATATGAGGTGATCAAAGCGCTCAAGACCAATGCCTGGCGCGATATCTGGCATCAACCAGTTGTCACGGGATTAGTAACGGTAGTTGGATCTGCAATCATCAAGGTGTGCTCGTAAAGAGTCCAGCTCTATAACTGGAAAGGCCCAGCGATAACATCAAGGGCTTTTAACTTACATAAATTCTATAAAATAATGGATACCAATTATAAAAGCTTTTGTATTTAGTTGCCTTGGCGTATGATATAATTAATTATGAAAATTCCAGTTACCGACCAATTTTTGTGGGATCTGCATGCATTCCTAGAAAAAGCTGGCGATGTGAGCCACGTGATGTTTCGTTCCCGCCGGACCATGGGCTATACTTATGCGGAAAATCCGGTTATCGCTAAGTATCGCCATGCCAGGAGCGCTAAAAAGTTTACCTGGTTAGTTAATTATCTTAAACAGCATAATTATATTGCCGTTGAAAATCTTAAAGGCAATGAGGCTATTAGCCTTACAAAAAAAGGGATTGATAAGGCGCTGATGGCCAGTTTTACGGCCGATCCGCAACCAAAACGGAAGGATGGCAAATGGATTATGGTCATTTTTGATATTCCCCAAAAACACCCGAAGGCTCGGAATTTACTACGAAGCGTATTGGAAAATCTGGGATACAAACTGTTTCAGCAGAGCGTGTGGGTGACACCCTATGATGTTTCAGGAAAAACGGAAAAGTTGCTACAACACTATAATCTAGATCAGTACGTACGTATTTTCCTAACTAAAGAGCTGTAAAAGCAAAGGATACTAAATATAAAAGCTTTCGTGTTTAGTATACCAAAGAAAGAGGCTTGGGAGAGTCTAACTTGCAAAAAATTCAACTAAAAAATCCACCGGTTAAGATGGATTTTTAGACCTAATATAAGGTTGTTACACTTCTATTACCACTGGCAATACCATGGGTCTGCGGCTGGTTTTAGTAGCCAGAAAATCGCCCACTTTTACCCGAATTTCGTCTTTTAGGTAAGACCAATCGGGCGTGGTTTGGCCATGACCCCCGGCAGTGTCAACAATTTCAACGACCCTTCTTCGGGTTTGGCCTAGCAATTCTTTTGATTCACGAAGGTATACAAATCCGCGGCTGATAATATCAGGGCTGCCTTTTACTTTTCCGGTTTTACTGTCAATAACCACTACGATCACAAACATGCCGTCTTCGGCCAATGCTTGCCGGTCGCGTAGCACGATTTCGCCTACGTCGCCAACGCCGAGGCCGTCAACAAACACATAGTTACTAGGCACTTTTTCTTTGAGTACTTCTGCGCCAGCTTTGCTGAATTTTATCACCGAGCCGTTATCAGGCACAAATACTTTGTGTTTTAGTATTCCCACGCCCCACCCAATGCGGGCAGCTTCTTTTAACATGAAGTGGTTGCCATACACGGGAATAAAATAATCGGGCTTTACTTCTGAAAGCATTTGCTTGATGCCATCCACGTTGGTGTGTCCGGAAGCGTGCACGTTCATGATGTCGTTGTGATAGACATTATCTGACAAACGGTAAATATTGTCTTTGACACGCTGCACAGTACGTTCGTTACCTGGAATAACCGAAGAAGAAAAGATAATAGTGTCTTCTTTCTTAATGGTAATAAATTTGTGATTGCCGGCAATAATGCGGGGCAAGGCAGCCATTTCTTCGCCTTGGGCGCCCGTGCAGATAACAATCACTTTGTTGTCGGGGTAGTCATTAATTCGATCCACCGGAATAACCACGTCTTTGGGTACCTTGATGTAACCCAAGTTAGTGGCGAGCTCAATATTCATTTTCATGCTAAAGCCGTCCAGCGCCACTTTTTTGTTGTTGGCGGCGGCAAATTCCATCACCTGCTTGATGCGTTCAATTTGAGAAGAGAAGGTGGCAATAATGGTTCGTCCTGGCGCACTGCCGATGATTTTACGGATATTTCCCATCATTTCCTGTTCGGTTACGGGCGTTTTGGTGTTAACCGCGCCAAGCGCTTCCAACATTAAAATGGTCGGACGCTTCAAATTTGCCAGCTGGTGGTAGTGCAAAACATCGCGGCCGGTAGGATCTTTTTCAATGGTCCAGTCGCCCGGGTGAATAACCGTTGCCACTGGGGTTTCCAAAATAACTCCCACCGCATCCATAATAGTGTGGTCAATGGGGAAAAAGGAAATGTTAAAATTACCCAGAGTCAGTTTTTCATCGATTGACCGGATATATTGCATATCCAATTTTTTGGAACTGCCCCGTTCGTGGTCTTCCACCCGGTGCTTGATCATTTCCATAGTCAGGGGACGGCCGATAATTTTTGGATTCCCTAATTTTTTCAGTAAAATGGCTGCGGCGCCGATGTGGTCCAAGTGGCCGTGGCTGAAAATAACGGCTTTGATATTTTTTTCCTTGCCGAGTAAATATTCGGTGTTAGGGATAACGTAATCAATTCCCGGCATATCTTCTTCGGGAAACTGCAGCCCCATGTCCAAAATGATAATATCCTGGCCGTATTCAAACAAGGTCATGTTGCGCCCAACTTCTTCGCATCCGCCGAGCGGGATGATCTTTAAGGTTTCTTCCGGTTTCCATTCCATAGGTTTAAGTCCCGGATTTTCCTTCCAGTTTTTGCCAATAGCCGAACGGTCCACGCGTTTGAATTTAGTATTATTGCCTCCATGCCGCTTGGGCTTTTGGTTTACCCTGAGCGTAGTCGAAGGGCCTTGCTTGTCCGCCATAGTTTTAACGAAGGCAGATGGTTGCAAGGGCTTGTCCTGAGCTTTGTCGAAGGGTTTTTTTATAATTTGTTTTTCTATCATATGTTTTTATTTTTTCCGGTACGTTTTAAGTTCACGCATACGGTATTATTTTTTTATTAATTTTGCAAGGGTGCCCGGGACAGGAGTCGAACCTGCAAGCCTTGCGGCGTACGCACCTGAAGCGTATGCGGTTGCCAATTTCGCCACCCGGGCAAGTGCCCGCCAATCGGGCGTATGTAGTTATTTTTTCATCGAAGCCTTGAATTCTTCCACCGTTTTTACGGGTGCGGGGTCAATACCATATTCAAGCGCCAGGTAATACGATGTCCAATCTCCCAGTAGTAGGGTAGAAAACAATTTTTCCATCATGCTACCTTCTTTAATTTCAACAAACGTGTGTGCTGCGCCGGATTTTTCAATGATGCTTGCCGTCAGGTCCATTCGTTTTAAGATTCGTGGATGGTTGTTTATATCGCGCAAGGTTACGATGTGCAAATTTTGTGCTCCGGCATTTTTAATGCCTTCATAGCCCACCATTTCATTGTGGTTTAATTCCGGGAAACAATTATAATATGCCGGGATTTTGCTGTTTTCATTGAATTTTATTTTCCATATCCGGGCCAGCGAAGCATATTTTTCTGATGCATACACTACTGGAATTTTACCCACCAAGCTTTTTGCCAATATTTTTCCCCGTTCTTCGAATTCTGCATTTAGTTGGGGTAATTTTTCGGTAACACTTTCAATCTCTTGTGAAAGTCCGGTGATAATGCCTGCGTTTTCCAGTACAGTTACCAATGCTGAAAAAATGTATCCTGTGGCGCTTCTTGGCTGGATTCCGGATGGCAGTTTTACCAAAGGAATTCTATTCGCTATTGCCAATTCTTCCACTTTTCCACCCGTCGCCATGGCTACTACGGTTAATTTTTTTTCTAGTGCTAATTCCATCGCCGAAACCGTCTCTTCTGTGTTTCCCGAATACGAAATGCAAATGACGAGACTTTTTTCAGTGGCTTGTTTTGGCAGGCCATAATCGCGATGGATATATAAGGGAATGTCCAAAATACCCAAGTCTATCAGTAAATTGGCCGGCAGGGCGGAACCACCAATACCGCAAATTACCATATTTTCAAAGTTTCCTGTCATGGCAATGTTTTTTGCCAGATCCAAGCCCGCCAGTAATTGCTGGGGTGAATCAATAATCACCTGGCGCATATTTGATTTGTCGATTTCTATTTCCATGTTCGTTTTGTTTTAATAAACCAATTGGTAATGTTGCTAAACCGTTTTGCCGGGTCAATGATTTTAGTGGTGTCGATGCCATATATCTTATCAGAGATCCAGTAGATATGATCGGGATTATAGAGGAATAGGGCGGGGGCGTCGCTAATAATAATGTCCGCCAGTTTGATATATTTTTGCTCTTTAATGCTTTTGTCTTGCGTTTCGCGAGTCTCTTTTAAAAGTTTGTCCACGTCTTTATTCTCGTAGGCTGATAAATTCAAGCCTGGATCCAATTTTTGTGAAGAATGCCAGAAGGGGTATAAGTCCGGCTCTGCTCCCAGAGCTTCGCCATACAATAATGCGTCGTAGGTGCGGTTTTTGATAATGCCTTTTATTTCCGTGGCTGAAACCGCTTTTATTTCAATCTTTGCGCCCATTTTCTCCCACTGTTCTTTCAATAGGTTGGCAATTTGCAACAGTTGGGGTTGATTAATGGTTACCAGGGAAAAAGCCAGTGATTCTTTATTGGGGGAGCTTGGAGTGCAAAGGGTGTTCATTTTCTGGCGGGTAGAAGCGCCTGTTTCTCCGGTCGGGTTTAAATCGGGCAGATACGTTTTCTGGAATTCCGTTACCGCGTTTTCGGTTGCTTTACCATAGGTTCCATCAGTTTCACTGACAAGCAGGTTTTTAAGGCGTTCATCCAGTTTTGCCAGGCACGCTTGCAGTTGCTTTACTTCGCTACCCTTTGAGCCAACTTTTAAATAACCGGTAAACTGGAAAGCCGGTTTTTTAGTAATGGTTTTTTCGCGTTGGCCCTGCTCATTTTCCTTAAAACCCGCCTTGTCTAGCAGAGTGCCGGCTTGCCCAAGATTACCATCATATGGATATGACGCATCGGGATAGTTAAAGAATGCAGGTAAAATGGGCGAATCCACTCTTGCCACCGATCCGTTAGTTTCAGTATTTATTTGTTCAATGAGCGCATCTTTGTCGGTTGCGTAGGAAAAGGCTTTGCGGATATTGGCATCGCTGAACAATGATGCTTTTTGGTTGTTGAAAAATACGGCAAAATATCGCGGCAGGGAAAAAGAATATACGGAAAGCCGGACATTGCGCAGCCAATTCTGGCTTATCTCTTTTCTTGCAGCAGCCTGGTTATTTTCAAACGCCGCCAGGGTAAAGCCTTGGATTTGGCCGGCATTAGCCGCTTTTACTAACTCTTCTTTTTTTTCAAAAAACTGGAAGGAAAGTTTTAAAATATACGAAGGTTGCAAGTAATACTTGCGATTGGAACTTAAGGTGATTGTTTTAATAAAGCCGGTATTAATCTGCTGGATATTTTCAAATTGGAAGGGACCCGAACCGATGGGCTGTAGGTTATAGGAAGAAAGGGTGAAATTTTCCGGCGGAACATTTTCCCAGATATGTTTGGGAAGTATCTTTATCGTGGCATTTTCCAAAAAGGCATTATAGGGACTTTTTAAGGTAAAGGTAATAGCGGTATCCGATGTTTTTTCAACACCCACATCTAGCCAATTTGCCCGGAGCGGGCTTTTGTATTCGGCGCTCTGGATGGTTTTGATGGTAAAAACAATATCATCGGCAGTCAGCGGTTTACCGTCATGCCAGAACACATTTTCTCTTAATTGGAATTCATATGTTTTTCCGTCGGGGGAAATATGATAGGTGCGAGCAAGGTCAGTGGTGATCTGCCCGTGATTGTCATGGGTCATCAAGCCCGAAAATACCAGGTCAATAAATGTCCTATCAATGTCATTGGTTTCCCCGTAAATCGGGTTGATAAACCGGGGCTGGCCCACAATGCCTTCTATATATGTCCCACCCGGGGCTGGGACAGCTTTGGTGTTGCCGGTGTAAAAACTGATGACTAAAAACGCCAAAGAACCGATAAAAAGGGCAAAAAAACCCAAAAGTGCCAATTGTTCGTTTTTCTTTAGTACCTTAAAAATTTGCTTCCATTGGGAAAAGCTTGGAAAGTGTTTCATTAAAACATAGTCACTAAAAGAGGCTGACGGCTAAGATTATGGCAGGGCAATGAGTAATATACTGAGCAAGATAAACAAAGTGGCCATTACCATGGTAGCGTAATGCAACTTTTTTTGGATACCCCGGCGGGAAGAATAAAATTCTCCACCTCCGCCAAATGCACTTCCAAGCGCTGTGCCGCGTTGTTGCATGGCAATAAGGATTATTAATATAATGGAAGCGGCGATTTGGGAGTAAAAAATGATATTATTCATGATTTCTTGGTTATGATGGTTGAAATTAAGCTATTGGCAAACGAGACAATGATGGTTGTCCAGAATAGCGGCCACCATAGCGGCGCGCTGAATTCCTTAAAAAAGTAATCCAGGGCGAAAATTAACCCTGCATTGATGACGAACCCGAACAGTCCAAGGGTGATAATTCGCAGCGGAAGGGTAACAAGGTTGAGCGCCGGTTTTACAAAATAGTGCAGCAGTCCCAAGATGATACCTAAGAGGATAAATAATTCCCATCCGGCGGCCAGTTGTACTCTTGGCACCAGTAACCACGCCACAAAGAGTCCTAGTGTGGCTGAAATAAGTGAAGCTATCAGCCTTTTCATGATACGTATATAGTAGCAAGTTTTAATCAAAAAAACAAGTCTTGGACCTATATTAGTCCCATTGATCGTTTCCGAACTTTTTTATGATACGTAATAGCAAACCGATGAGCCTCGTCGTCCAGGTGTTTTACCAAATTGTAAATTTCCTGGGGCAGGGCTTTTAAGGGAATTTTGGCGGCACCTTCTATAAGTAATTCCTGTTTGCCCTTAGCAATAGAAATAATTTTTATGGCCTTTGTTGCTTCTGTAACATTTGTCACCTTTGTCGCCACATTAAGCTGCGCGATCCCCCCATCAATCAACATCACTTCTGGATATCCCCATTCCGGGTGGGCCAAGCGCCTTTGTAGAACTTGTCTTAACATAGCAATGTCATCGGGCTTATCTTCTACTAATTCATATTTGCGACTCGGAGTTTTATTCGTAGATTTGGATGTTATTCGTAGATTGGGATCGCGGACATTCGCAACATGGATGCTAAACTTTTTGTACTGGCTTTTGTCGGGTGCCCCGTCAACAAATACTACCATGCTTCCCACGGCAAATTTGCCCTGGATATTGGAAATGTCGTAACACTCTATTTTGGAAATGGGGGTTTTGACATTTAAAATTCCTTGTAATATTTTTTCTGTTTCCGGCCACTTGCTATTGGCCATTTGTGCACTTTCTATCACATGGGTGTGGTCTAAAATACGCTCAAGCGCAAGCATTCGGTCGCGCACTTTGCCGGCGTCTTCAAACTTGCTTGCCTTGGCTAGCCCAGCCATTTCTTTTTTGAGTTCTCGCAGGGCGCTGCTACGTTTTCCCTGTAAAACAAATACCAATTTTTTAATATCTTTTTTATATTTTTCAATATTTGGATTTACGCCAGGGCACAATCCCAAATGACACCAGGTACAAGCCTGTTTTGGGTGGCGGGCCTGGGTGTAGTAGGGAAATACGCGGCGTAAATATTTCAATATTTTTTTCAGTGGCGCGCCTTCAATGAACGGGCCAACATATTCAGCGGTAAATTCATTTTTTTGGTGAGTCAGGTAGAGGTACGGCAGTTTTTCTGCGTTTTTAGAAATAGCAACATAAAAGTAATTTTTATCATCTTTCCATAGTACGTTGAATTTTGGCAGATGTTGCTTGATTAAATTAGCTTCCAGTAGTAAAGCATCAATCTCCGACCCCGTTTCTCGCGCTTCAATGCGGGTAATTCGCGGTATAAAAATCTTGTCCTTATACGCTGGCTGCTGAAAATGGTTTTTGACTCGCTCTTTTATATTAATCGCTTTGCCGATGTATAAAATCTCATTGCCGGACCAAAATAAATACACCCCCGATGTTTTTGGTAGATTTTCAATGGATTTTTTTATGTCGGCGGTAATATTTTGCATCATCTGTATTAATAGTCTTAAAATGGCCATTTTTCAAGTGATATTGCTATTTTGTATAATGGGTATAGCATGAAGTTAGCGTCGATCTTTCACAACACTTCTCCTGGAGTATTCCATGGATGCCGCGTCCGCAGCGGAGGCGAATAATGGTATCTCCGAAGCTAGAAAAAAAGAATTGGAAGAAATCGCCCGATTACTTTGGGCTCAACGGAAAAATGGCGTAACAGTTCACGTTGGTAAGGATTTTATCGTAAAACCGCTTACCGGTGAACCAATTTCTTTCTTTGAGGAGGAGTCTTAATTTTTAAAGCCTTGCACGACACAAGGCTTTTTTGTTCTTGAAATTGTGTTGAAAATAAGGTATACTTGCGTATTTCATGGAAAACCAATTCATAAAAATTAGGGGCGCCAAAGTCCATAATTTAAAAAATATCAGCCTGGATATCCCCAAAAATAAATTGGTGGTGGTTACGGGTTTGTCCGGGTCCGGAAAATCTTCGCTGGCGTTTGATACGCTGTATGCCGAAGGGCAACGAAGATATGTGGAAAGTTTGTCGCCCTATGCCCGGCAGTTTTTGGGTGTCATGGATAAACCCGAGGTGGACAAGATAGAAGGAATTTCACCAGCCATTGCCATTGACCAGCGAAAAGCGGTACAAAATCCGCGCTCAACGGTGGGAACTATTACTGAAATATATGATTATTTACGCTTGCTGTATGCGCGCGTTGGAAAACCGCATTGTCCAAGCTGCGGCAAACTAATTTCCAAGCAAACCGTTGACCAGATTGTGGATCAGATCATGAAGCTCAGGGCCGGCACAGAGATTGCTGTGCTTGGGCCCGTTATTCGTGCTCAAAAAGGGGAACACACGGCGGTGTTGCAAGAAATCCAACGCGCCGGATTTGCTAGGACACGTGTTGATGGCAGTATCTATTTAACTGAAGAAGCCGTTGTGCGTTCATTGGAAAAAACTAAAAAACATTCTATTGAAGCGGTAGTTGACCGGCTTATGCTCGAGAAAGATTTAGATAGGTCGCGGTTAGTGGATTCGCTGGAAACAGCTTTAAAACTTGGCAAAGGTATCGTGATTATTAGCCCTAAAGACAAAGCAGATATAATTTTTAGCGAACATTTTGCTTGTGAAGACTGCGGTATTTCCGTGCCGGAACTGGAACCCAGGACATTTTCGTTTAATAATCCTTATGGTGCTTGTCCGGATTGTACCGGGCTTGGTGAAAAACTGGAAGTTTCGCCGGAGCTAGTCATGCCTAATAAAAACTTATCCATTGCCGAAGGCGCTATTTTTGCCTGGGCAAGTGCCAGTCATAAAGTGGGCAGCGCAGGCAGCGCAGGCCTGCCTGCCGGCAGGCAGGGATATTATTCTTGGAAACTGCAAGAAGTGGCCGATCGGCATAATTTTTCTTTAAATGAGCCAGTAAAAAACCTACCACCCAAAATTATAGAAATTATTTTGCGGGGCGATACCCAGGGATTTGAAGGAGTTATCTTGAATTTGGAACGCCGATACCATTCAACCGATTCCGAATGGACGCGGGAAGAAATTGACAAGTATATGGTCACCAAAACTTGCGAAGTATGCAAGGGAAAACGCTTAAAGCCAGAGGTGTTAGCAGTAACCGTGGGTGAATCCTCTATAGATAGTGTGGTTGAAATGCCAATTGAAGCAGCCAAGGAATTTTTTACTCATCTTTCAAAAAAGCTTTCCGCGGGCGACCAAAAAATCAGCCAGCCGATTACCAAAGAAATTGCCGAGCGCATCCAGTTTTTGCTTGATGTGGGACTGAATTATCTAACCATTGATAGAAAAGCCGGCACGCTTTCGGGCGGAGAAGAGCAGCGCATACGGCTAGCCACCCAAATTGGCTCAAAACTTTCGGGCGTTTTATATATTTTAGACGAACCTTCTATTGGCCTGCATGCGCGAGACCAACATAGATTAATAGAAACGCTGGTAAAGCTGCGGGACTTAGGAAATACGGTGATTGTAGTTGAACACGATAGTCAAACCATGTTGGCGGCGGATTGGATTGTAGAAATTGGCCCGGGTGCGGGAAAACATGGGGGAAAAGTGGTATTTGAAGGAACGCCAAAGCAGTTGTTGAAATCAAATACACTTACCGGTCAATATCTTTCAGGGAGAAAGAAAGTTAGTAGCGATACTAATCTGCGAATGACATCCGAATCTACGAATAAAAAGTATCTGGAAATTATTGGGGCTAGTGAGCATAATTTAAAAAATGTGGATGTCAAAATCCCGTTGGGGAAATTTGTGTGCTTTTCAGGGGTTTCGGGGTCGGGAAAATCTTCGTTGGTTAATGACATTTTGGCGCGAGCGCTTTTAAAAAAGTTTTACCGGGCTAAGGAAGAGCCGGGAGCGCACAAAGAAATTGTGGGTATTAGCAATATTGATAAAGTGGTGTTGGTTGACCAATCGGCCATTGGCCGCACGCCGCGATCCAATCCCGCTACGTACACTGGCGCTTTTGGCAGTATTCGCGATATTTTTACGGAAACCAAAGAGGCGCGGGCGCGCGGGTATGCCGCCGGACGATTTAGTTTTAATGTCAAAGGCGGTCGCTGTGAAGCCTGCGAAGGCCAGGGGGTTAAAAAAGTGGAAATGTATTTTTTGCCGGACATTTATGTTGAGTGCGAAGCCTGCCGTGGCAAGCGTTATAGTAAAGAAGTGCTGGAAATTGATTACAAAGGTAAAAATATTGCCGATGTGTTGCAAATGACTATTGAAGAAGCGGCTGAATTTTTCAAAAATATTCCGGCCATCCACGACAAAATGAAAACCCTAAAAGAGGTGGGACTTTCATATATAGAGTTAGGACAAGCTGCTACTAGTTTGTCTGGTGGGGAGGCGCAACGAGTTAAACTTGCCACAGAACTTTCGCGCCGTGGCACAGGTAGGACAGTATACATTCTGGACGAGCCAACCACGGGTTTGCATTTTGAAGACATTAAAAAACTGGTGCAGGTGTTACGTAATTTGGTGGACAAGGGAAATACTGTCCTAACTATCGAACATAACACCGACTTCATCGCCTGCGTTGACCATATTATTGACCTCGGCCCAGAAGGCGGCGAAAAAGGAGGTCAAATTATTGCCGAAGGCACACCGCAGGAAATTATGAAAAATAAGAAAAGTTATACCGGACACTATCTAAAAAGATAGGCCGGTATAACTTTCACAAAGGGGGTCGGGGAAATCACTTGCAAGGAGCTTGTCCAGCCGGACAAGCAGGGGTATTTCCTCGTGGAGGAAAACAGTCCTTTAAACGCTTCAGACTATGTCTGAAGCGTTTAAAGAGACGTTAGAAACCGAGCCTGCCTGCCGGTAGGCAGGGGTTTCTAAGGAGTGAGCCGCCAATAGACGGCGAGCGACGAAGTTATCACGGGGTAGTATTTGAAAAAAATGTAAAAAAACAAGGCGTACCGGGTGGCGCGCCTTTTGAGTTTACCGAATAGGTTCTACTAAATGAATATCCTCCATCCCTTCTTTGATGTAGATAATCGGGTGAGCTACGATGAGAAGGTATGCTGGTGTGTCTTCGCCGTTTCGAAAGCTATGGACTTCGTAGGGAAAAATATCTCTTAATGTTCCCTCTCTAACATCAGATATGTTTTGAGGACCCCATACAAAATCTTCGGTGAATCGTTTGGCGTAATATTTCAGCATCGGGTACGGAAGACCAACCTTTTTGCCTAAGACAAGGAAAGAGGATGCTCCAACTTCGTGCAAATGTGGTTGAGATCGTTGACCAGCTTCAACTTTTGCAATCACAATTTGATACTCATCGCAAGAGCCAATCTCGCGATTTTGGAAATCATCCTTAATCCAGCGTAGCTGGAGGCCAGCATGATTTGTAATCTTTTCACCAAATACTGCGTCTAGGGATTGGTCGCAGATTTCAGTATAGACTATCTTAAGAACGATATGCCTTTCTTGCATGAACTTTGGCAACATTACAGTTTCCTTGTGAAAAGAGGGTGTTTTACGTAAAGGGAGCTGATTAAATAATAGCACAAGTATATTACGATTGTCAAATTTGACACGGGTTTTGGCGAGCGTATAATGAGAGTATGGCAAAAGATAAATCAATTACCAAAAAAGATATCCAGCAATTATTAGATGGTCAAACTAAGGTCATTTTACATGCTGTTGATAAAAAGATCGGCGGGAAAATAGATGAATTGGCAGTCATGGTGCATAATAGTTTTCAAAGCAATCAGGAATATATGGATAAAAGATTTGATGTGATAGGCGAAGATATGAGGCATGTACATTATACCTTGGATAAAATTGATAAAAGATTTGAAGGCCAAGAGAAAATCATTTTCAATCACGACGGCAGGATAGATAAACTGGAAGTTGATGCCAAAGTCGTCAAGAAAGCGTTGGCAATATAAATCATATAGTAAATAATCAATTAAGGCTCCTAAAAGAGTCTTTTTTGGTGCGCTAAAACTGTAAGTAAAATGCTTGACTGACGTCTTAGTTATATGGATTTACTCATATTTTCCCAAATTGTGTTTTATTTGAGCGGGGCGATAGCTTTTTGGTTGGTTATTACCGCGATCATCGTTTGCGCTATAGCGTTTACAGCGTTACTAAAACACATCCGGCGCAAAACCGACATTTTGTACCGGCAGCTTGAATATGTGGCTCACGTGGCAGGGAAAATAAACAATATTACTAATTTTTTTAAAATATTTAAAAAATAACCACTATGTCAAACAATAATTCTTCAAATTTTTTTGCAGGAGCCGTGTTGGGGTTGGTTGCGGGGGTTGCTGCGACCATGTTTCTTTCTTCTAAAAAAGGCAAGCAGTTGATTGCTGATGGCAAAGAAGCTGCCATGGATTTATATGATAAGGCCGCGGAAAAAGCCACCGACATAAAAAAGATGGGAGAAAAAGAATATAAGGATTTTATGAAGGAGAGGAAGGAAAGTTAATGTCCCAACTCCTATTTTTGAAAAATACAACTTGACAACAGGTTGTATTTTTTTTAAGATTAGCAATCAATAAACTAAACTGCTAAAAAAGATGCAAATAAAGCCACTTGGAGATCGTGTATTAATAGAGCCAATGAAAGCCGAGGAAAAAACTTCAGGCGGGATTTTTTTGCCTGACACGGCAGAGAAAGATAAGTCAGAGCAGGGTATGGTGATAGCCGTTGGCGATGGTAAAAAAACGGATGATGGCAAGATTGTGCCCGTTTCTGTTCGTGCCGGGCAAAAAGTATTGTTTACTAAATATGGCCCGCAAGAAATTAAGGTTGATGGCAAGGAATATCTTATAGCTAGTGAGTCAGACATTTTGGCAATATTAGAATAATAAAAAACATGAGCAAAAAAATAATTTTCAAGGAAGACGCACGCAAGGCTTTAAAAAGCGGTTTGGACAAAGTGGCTAACGCGGTAAAAGTGACTCTTGGGCCAAAAGGCCGGAATGTGGTTTTGGGATCTTCTTATGGCAGTCCAACCATTACTAACGATGGCGTTTCCATTGCCAAGGAAATTGAACTGGAAGATACTATTGAAAATATTGGCGCCGAAATTATTAAAGAAGTTGCCACTAAAACTAATGACGTGGCGGGGGATGGGACAACTTCTGCTGTCCTACTGACACAAGCCATTGCCACCGAAGGGTTAAAAAACGTGGCTGCAGGGGCTAACCCGTTGGCTTTGCGCAAAGGAATTATCCAGGGAAAAGATGCTATTATTGCCCGGTTAAAAGAAATGTCTAAAAAGATCAGCACGCGCGAAGAAATTTCACAGGTTGCCACTATTTCCGCCCAAGATAAAGAAATGGGAGATTTGATTGCCGAAGTAATGGAAGAAGTAGGCAAAGATGGCGTCATTACGGTAGAAGAATCAAAAACATTCGGACTTTCCAAGGAAATTGTGAAGGGATTGCAGTTTGACCGCGGATATATTTCCCATTACATGGTTTCAAATAATGAGAAAATGGAAGCGGTGTTAGAAGACCCATACATTTTAATTACGGATAAAAAAATCGGTGCGTTGGCTGAAATTCTGCCATTACTGGAAAAGCTAGTGAAGATGGGTAAGAAAGAACTGGTTATCATTGCCGATGATGTGGAGGGCGATGCGTTGACTACCCTGATTGTCAATAAATTGCGTGGGATTTTCAGCGCGCTGGCCATTAAAGCTCCTGGCTTTGGGGACAAGAAAAAAGAAATGATGGAAGATATTGCTATTGTTACCGGCGGAACAGTGATTAGTGAAGAAAAGGGCATGAAACTAGAAAATGTAGAGCTGGAAATGTTGGGTCGTGCGCGACGAATTATCAGCACGAAAGAAACAACCACCATTGTTGAGGGAAAAGGTGAGAAAACACAAATTGATACCCGGGTGGCACAGATAAGAACAGAAATTTCCAATGCTACCAGTGAATTTGAAAAAGATAAATTCCAGGAACGGCTGGCAAAATTAGCCGGCGGGGTTGGGGTTTTGAAAGTTGGGGCAGCTACGGAAGTGGAACAAAAAAACCGCAAACTAAAAATGGAAGATGCGTTAAATGCCACAAGAGCCGCTGTTGAAGAAGGGATTGTGCCGGGTGGCGGAGTTGCTTTACTGCGCGCCGGCATGGCTCTGGAAACGCTGACTGCCGAAGGGGATGAAAAAACGGGCATTGCTATTTTACGCCGGGCTATTGAAGAGCCGGTTAGGCAAATTGCCGAAAATGCGGGCATTGATGGTGCTGTGGTAGTACAAAAAGTAAAAGAAGGCAGTGGAGACTTTGGCTTTAACGCCGCCAGCATGGTGTATGAAAATTTGATTGCCGCTGGTGTAGTTGACCCAACTAAAGTTACTCGGACAGCCTTAGAAAACGCCGTTTCAGCCGCTAGTATGTTGCTGACCACGGAGGCCGTAGTTGCTGAATTACCAAAAAAAGATAATGCACCGGCAATGGGTGGAGGAATGCCCCCTATGGGCGACTACTAAGGTAAAAGCTATCAAGGAAAAAGGTGAAAGGAAAAAGCGGGTGAAAGCCCGTTTTTGGTTGACGTTTATATGTCTTTGTGATACATTGTGGTCAGTGTTGAAGTTCATTTCATTGCTCAATATAAGGGGAAACATGCGTGCTGACATCACTGGAACGTTGAACCAGAAGTGGATCGAACAGGTCATGCAAGACGAATGGAAACATCATCTCGAACACATCAGGGATAGGTTTCCTGAACTTAAGAAAGCCTTTGAAAAAGGACTGGTCAAACTGGAATTCCAGGTTTCTTTTGCCCGTGGCGCCGGTAAGCCACTCCTCATTTTTGAGGATTTCGATATGGAAAGGGATTCGCCCACACTGCTTCGTGATGCTGTGGCGCTGTATGACAACGTGAACATCCAAGCCAAGGAGGAAAAAGAGGAAGAAAAGGACGCTAAAGAACCTAAGGAAGATGATAATTGTGAGTTCGAGATCCCTCTGGATGAAAATCAGATCGCCCAAAAATAAGCTGCGCTCTCTTGATCTTCGTTTGAAAAATGATAACTCCTCAAGAGACTCTGGCTTTTGAAATTTCATGCCCTGCGATATTTTCGCCGGGCTTTTTTATTGCTAAAAAGTTATCCACAGGTAGACTATTGACACGGTTCTTGGGCGGGAGTATATTGAGAGTGAAGGAACTCTTAGATCATTCTGATCAACAGGGGACTTTCATCCAATCGCTTCGCTCATCAACAATTAACTCACCAACCCACCCTTCACCCACCACACACACCAAAAACAAACCTAGCCATGCACCAATCTAACGAAAGGTGCTTTGTATTTACTTGGAGACTGTTTATGAACATCAGCATGTCAGAGACGCCGCCCGAACAAATGCACATTGACAACGAGTCAGTCGAAATCCGCCAGCTTGACCGCGGATTATTGGTTATTGTTAAAGGTAAACATAGTATTGTCGAACCGTTTGAGATGGTGCCGCCATTTGTGGTACCGATACAATTAGGAAATATGGGTTTTAAGATTCACGCACATAATAACAAAGAAGTGCACTTTATCTTCCGCCACGGAAAGTCTTGTGGCACCTTGGTGGTCCGACATTATTCCGAACACGATTGCGTCAGGGCTTTTTGGAAAAACTTTGGCACTTTTTAGGTCCGATCTATATCGGGCTTTTTTCTTGCTCCATGTTGGTGTACAATATATCCATGGCAGAGAAAAATGGATTCCCATTGTTTTGGTTGGCGCCCATTGTATTTATCGCTGTTTTGGTTGTGGGAGGATTCTTGGTATATCAAACAACTCAAAACGTTTCAACAGAACAAGTAGCTTGCACTATGGATGCCATGCAGTGTCCGGATGGAAGTTATATTGGCCGAACGGGGCCGAATTGTGAATTTGCATGTCCGACAACTCAAACAGCTGGCGAAACATATAAAAATGCGCAGTATGGGTTTGAGCTGCAATTGCCCGAAACGTGGACCGGGTATTCTGTCCTAGCACAAAGCTGGGAAGGCAGGAGGATTGATACGGGCATAGTAGTGTTTGGAGGCCCACAGTTTGTCGTAAGAAACCAAAAGTGGACAATAGAAAAGCCGTGGCAGGATATTACAGTGATGGTTTTTACTAAAGAAGAATGGCAGTTGGTGCTTTCTGAAAATTTATCGTTAGGCGCAGCCCCTATCCCGCCTGGCAAATTGGGTGAAAATCAAAAATATATTTTTGCCCTGCCGGCGCGGTGGGTGGGCTTTACGGATGCCCTTGGCCAAGATGAGGCGCAAAAAATTGTCCTAACATTTAAAGCATATTAATTATGGAATGTCCTAACAATCACGGCGATTTGGAAAAAATGTTATTCCACGATGTGGAAGTGGATTATTGTCCTAATTGTCTGGGTGTCTTTTTTGACGAAGACGAACTACGTTTGGCCAAAGATGATAAAGATGGACAATTAAATTGGCTAGATTTTGACATTTGGCGGGACAAGGGGAAGTTTATTTTATCTCCTTCGGACCGACGTTGCCCGGTGGATAGGGTTCCGTTTATTGAGGTGGCATATGATAATTCGTCAGTGGTTATAGATTTTTGCAAACATTGCCATGGTATTTGGCTGGACCGCGGAGAATTCAAGCAAATCATGGTTTACTTGCGTAAAAAATCGGATTACGAAATTTTGCACCGCTATACCAAAAACTGGGCCCAACAATTGTGGGAAGTGTTTGCCGGACCGGAAACATTTAGGGAAGAGTTACATGATTTCCTAATGCTGCATAAGTTATTTAATTATAAGTTTGTGGCGCAGTATCCGTTAATAAACACCTGGATAGAAAACCAACAAAGATAAATTATTAAAAATTAAGCTATGTCAGAATTAATCATATTAGGCGGGGCAGTGTTGTTGGCATTGTGGGTGATTGTGAATTACAATGGGCTGGTGGCACTTAAAAACCGGGCTAAAGAGGCGTGGTCCGATATTGATGTGCAGTTAAAGCGGCGGTACGATTTGATCCCGAATTTAGTTGAAATAGTTAAGGGATATGCCACTCATGAGCGCGAATTGTTTGAAAAAGTCACCCAGGCGCGGGCAAATGCCATGGGCGCTTCGGGGGTTAAGGGCAAAGCCGATGCCGAAAATATGCTTTCTGGTACCCTAAAAAGCCTGTTTGCCGTTTCTGAAAATTATCCTGAACTGAAAGCTTCTACTAACTTTTTGGAATTGCAGCGCGAATTAACCGATACGGAAGATAAAATCCAGGCTTCACGAAGGTTCTACAATACCAACGTGCGTGACCTGAACATTAAAATTGAAAGTTTCCCGGCTAATTTGATTGCCGGCATGTTCGGCTTTGCAAAAATGGATTTGTTTGAAATTGCCGCCGGTGAAAAAGAGCCTGTGAAGGTGAAGTTTTAATATGGCTTCTTTATATACCCACGCAGATGAAAATACCCAAAAAACCTGGTTCTTAATTACCGGGTTTTTGGTATTTGTGATTGCGGTGGGGTGGCTATTTAGTTATGTATTAGACAGTAGCGCCATTTTGTATGTGGCTGTGTTTTTAAGCATTACCATGAGTATTTCCAGTTACTGGTTTTCAGATAAAATTGTGCTACGCATGGCCGGAGCCGAGGCTATTGAAAAAAAAGATAATCCGGAATTATATCGCCTGGTAGAAAATTTATGCATTACCGCCGGTTTGCCCTTACCAAAAATTTACATTATTAACGAAGCGCAGTTAAATGCCTTTGCCACCGGGCGCGACAAAAATCATGCCGTGGTGGCGGTAACCGCCGGCTTACTGCAACGGTTAAATAAAGTGGAGCTGGAAGGCGTGATTGCCCACGAATTAAGCCATATCGGTAACAAAGATATGTTGCTGGGCACTGCCGTGGTGGTGCTAGCGGGTGTTGTTTCATTGCTGGCTAATTTTTTCTTGCGTATCAGTTTCTTCGGTGGTGGCCGGCGAGGGCGTGATAATGATAATAGCCAGGCAGGGGCATTACTGATGGTGTTAGGAATTGTGGCGGCTATTTTGGCGCCCATTGCCGCTACTATGATAAAATTGGCCATTTCCCGCAAGCGAGAATTTTTAGCCGATGCTGATGGGGCACTATTGACCCGCTACCCCGAAGGTCTGGCCAGCGCTTTAGAAAAAATTTCAGCCGATGTTACACCTATGCGCCACGCCAACCCGGCCAGCGCCCATTTATACATAGATTCCCCGTTCAATGAAAAGCAAAGCTCCAATTGGTTGGTAAAATTATTTTCTACTCATCCGCCGATTGAAGAGAGGATTAAGAATTTGCGCGACATGCAAGCATGACGATAGTACAGACGATTATCTTGGGAATTGTGGAAGGGGTTACCGAATTTCTGCCCGTTTCTTCAACCGGCCACTTAATTTTGACCGGCAAATTATTGGGCATTGCCAATAGTAATTTTACTAAAAGTTTTAATATTGCCATTCAGTTAGGGGCAATTTTGGCGGTGGTGGCGCTGTACTGGCGTCGGTTTATTCCGAATGGAAACCCTTCGAATCCCTCAGGGCAGGTGTGGAAAAAGGTGTTGGTTGCCTTCATTCCCACCGCGGTTGTGGGATTTTTGCTGTATAAAATCTTAAAAAGTTATTTACTGGGAAATGCCATGGTGGTAGTATGGGCGCTGGCCATCGGGGGAGTGGCACTGATTGCGTTTGAACTTTGGCACAAAAAAAGGGTGTTCCACAATATCCAAAGCTTTGGAAATCACGGTACGGGTGAGATGACGTATAAAAATGCATTTTTAGTGGGAATTTCGCAGTCATTGGCCATTATTCCGGGGGTTTCGCGCAGCGCGGCAACCATTGTGAGCGGTTTGGCCCTGGGCATTAGCCGGGAAAAAATTGTTGAATTTTCTTTTTTGCTGGCCGTGCCAACCATGGCGGCAGCAACAGCTTATGACTTATACAAAAGCGCGGGAAGTTTTGAAGTTGGAGATTTTTGGATATTGGCACTGGGTTTTGTTATTTCCTTCATCGTCGCTTTGTTGAGTATCAAATGGCTGCTTGCTTTTGTTAAAAAATACACGTTCATTTCGTTTGGGGTGTATAGGATTTTCGCAGCTTTAATATTTTGGTTTTTGGTGGTAAGGTAAATTTCATTGGAGGAGTCCTATAGCGGCCATTAGAACGGCTTGTCCCGCGAACGGGATTCCGCTGCGCGGGAGAAAGCTTTTATTATGTATACGGTTTATATTCTACAAAGTTTAAAGAATAATAGGTATTATATAGGTCATACTTCTGACCTGGAAAATCGGCTATTGTATCATAATAGTGGCAAGGTTAGAGTTACTAAAGGTGGCTTACCGTGGAAATTAGTGAAAGGGGAAGATTATAATACAAAATCTGAAGCCCATAGAAGAGAGTTTGAAATCAAAGGATATAAAGGAGGGGTGAAGTTTAAAAAACTATTAGGATTGCCCCTGTAACAATTCTTCAGCGGAGAGATACCGAAGCGGCTTAACGGAACAGCTTGGAAAGCTGTGACTCGAAAGGGTCTCGTGGGTTCGAATCCCACTCTCTCCGCTGAGGAATTGTTCATGGCTTGTCCCGCGCAGCGGGATCCCGTTTGCGGGAGAAAGCCGTGCCCCGAAAGGGGCTCGTGGGTTCGAGTCCCACCTCCTCCGCCATCGGGGATAAGACCAGTTTTAGTTATAGGATTGGTCGAGATTAGTTCTTTTTAAACCCTTGTAGGAGAAATGTCATGACAGAGAAAATTTCTTGCGACGACTTGGCGGCATTGCTTATGGAAAACTTACGAGGAACTGACTTGCAACCCATTGCGGAAAAAAACACTTATATCAGGGGTTCCGATGGTATGGTTTCCCCGAAAACTATCGACAAGTTGATGGGTATTTTCCAGCAAAGAATCGTCATTTTCAAGTTGCCGAATCCTCATAGAAAACCGGGGATCGAGCAACATGTTGCCAAAATAGAAAAGGCGATTGAATCGATTCGTCGATTCGGAACCAAGGCTAAATAGCCAAACACATAGACAGCCCGACCGAAAGGTTTAGGGCTTTTTTCTTCCTTGTTTTTATGATAAGGTCTTAATTAGTGGATTGGACTTCTTCGTATAAAAGGGTTTTAATCTGATCCAACCTCTTCCAAATAATAATTATCTATGAAAGCACTGACATTTAACAAGGAAAATAACAATTGGGAAAATTCCCGCGGTTTTGAGATGGTTGATATGCCAGAACCGGTTTTGGATGCGACTGACATAGATGCGGTAATTATAAAAATGAAATATGCGGGTGTTTGTGGTTCAGATAAGGGGCTATGGAACCGCGCGGCGTTTAAAGATTTAGTGCATGATTCTTTGGAGCGTGAACCCTTCGACTTGGCTCAGGGTAAACAAAAAACTACTCGTATTTTGGGACATGAATTTTTTGGGGAAATTGTTGGTGCTGGAAGCAACGTAAAAAATGTGGCGGTAGGGGACATGGTTTCGGGGGATTCGCATATTACCTGCGGCCAATGTTACCAGTGCCAAATTGGGGAAAATAATGTGTGTACTAATGAATTAATTCTGGGTATCAGTACCGATGGCATTTTTGCCGAGCAGGTGAAAATCCCGGCTAAGAATTTATGGAAGGTGGATACGGCAACCATTCGACCGGAAATTGCGGCTATGTTTGACCCATTTGGAAACGCTGTGCACGCCGTAAGTAAATTTGAACCAGCGGGTAAAACGGTGGCCGTGTTCGGCTGTGGACCAATTGGTTTATTTACCGTGGCGCTACTCAAACATTTTGGGGCAAAAAACATTATTGCCATTGACGTGGTTGCGGAAAATTTAGAGATGGCCGGGCAGCTTGGGGCAAATAGCACATTGCAAATAGTTGATGGCGTAAATGTGCCGGCAAAGATTATGGAATTGACGGGCGGGGTAGGGGTGGATGTAGCTATGGAAATGGCGGGGCCGTTTGCTTCCGTAATGAATTGCATTGAAAGCACTCGCCGTGGCGGGCATATTATTTTGTTTGGAGTAAAAGATGGTGATTTTACCATTCCCAAATTTTCACGGTTGATTACTAAAGGTATTACCATGCATGGTGTTATCGGCCGGCGTATTTTTGAAACATGGGAGGTGGCTAATACGGTTTTGGCCGACAAAAACAATGGCGTAGCAGAAAATATTTGGAAGGTAATCATGAAAGAAGGGCGGGGGACGATTTTGCCATTTGCCGAATACACCAAAGAGGGATTTGAAAAGGCAATGAATGAAAATCCGAAGATTTTATTGAAATTCTGATTGCGCTCGGAAGGGCGTTTTATTGGGACAGATTTCCCCTTCAAACCGGTTGGCGTCAAGAAGGTGTAATAATAAGGCAAGCAAGCGCAAAGGCGAGTGTCAAAAATGACCTCGCTTTTTTCTTGTAAAAAGTTTAGTATAGAAATATGTTTAACGATATTAAGGAACAATTACAAAAAGAGTTGGACGACATGCGCGCTGCAGGCATGTATAAGGAAGAGGGGGTAGTGGAAGGCATGCAGGGGCCGGAAATTACTATTAATGGGAAGAAATTCCTTAATTTTTGCGCTAATAATTATTTGGGGCTGGCGGGCAGTAAAGAATTGGAAACAGCGGCCATGGAAGGCTTAAAAACTTATGGATTTGGAATGGCCAGTGTTCGGTTTATTGTGGGCACGCAAGCTCTGCATAAAAATTTGGAAAAAGAAATTAGTACGTTTTTTGGCAGTGAAGATTCTATTTTATACACCTCTTGTTTTGACGCCAATGCCGGACTTTTTGCAACTATTTTAGCGTCCGGTGATGCTATTTTTAGCGATGAATTAAACCATGCTTCTATCATAGATGGCATTAAGCTAGCCAAAGCCGACTTGTTCAAGTACAAACATTCAGACATGGCCGATTTGGAAGAGAAACTGAAAGCATGGCGCCCGCCTTCGCGCGAGGCTTCGGCGAGGCAAAGCCGTAAGTTAATCACCACCGATGGGGTGTTTTCCATGGATGGCGACAGTGCAAAATTATCAGAAATTTGTGCGCTAGCAGAAAAATATGATGCCTTGGTGATGGTAGACGATTCGCACGGTAGCGGAGTGTTGGGCAGTACCGGTCGTGGGAGTGTTGAAGGATACATGGACAAGATTGATATTTTAACTTCAACATTCGGCAAGGCACTGGGGGGTGCCGGAGGAGGGTTTACGGCAGGGCGCAAAGAAATTATTGAATATTTACGCCAGCGCAGCCGGACTTATTTGTTCAGCAATAGTTTATCTCCCATGATTGCTGCAGCGGCATTATATTCGTTACAAAACTTTGACAAAAAATTAACAATAGCCCGCCAAACATTGACTGAAAATACTGACTATTTCAGGGAAAAAATATCCGGGCTTGGCTTTACGCTTGGCGGTGAGGGTACCCATCCCATTACACCAATAATGCTTGCTGATGAGAGAAGATCCTTGGAAATGGCAGAAAAATTATTGGCAGAAGGGGTGTATGTGCGGGCATTTACCTATCCGGTGGTGCCAAAAGGAAGGGCGCGCATCCGGGTGCAGATTTCGGCCGCACACACTAAAGTACAGATAGACAAAGCCGCTATAGCATTTGAAAAAATTGGCAAAGCAATGAATATCATATGACCATACGAAATTTAGAAAAAAATGATGCGGCCGGAGTTGCCTTGCTTATTCCCCAGTTAACCAAAAATATCATTGATCCTAAGAATTTAACTGAGCGGATTGGATCATTGGCTGATGCGAGGGATTGCCAATATTTGGTAGCCGAATTGGAGGGAAATATCGTGGGATTTTGCGGTTTGGCCTGGTATCAAATTCCTTCGAAAGGTTTGGTTGGCTGGGTGGAAGAAGTGGTGGTTGACGAGGCCTTTCGCGGCAAGGGAATTGCCACGACAATGCTTTTGCGCTTGCTTGTGCTCGCTAAACAAAAAAACATAGCGGTGGTAAAGCTGACATCTAATAGTTCAGAAGCCAGTCATGTATATGAAAAATTGGGGTTTGCCAAGAAACATCATGAATATTTTTCACTAAACATTTAGCATCTACTTATAATTATGAAAAAAATTTGGGCATCTATGGTAAAAAGGAAATTTTTATATGGTGCATTGATCCTGATTCTTTTGGTTGGCGCGGGCTATATGGTGTTTATTAAAAAAGATCCTAAAGGTGAAACAATTACCATTAGGGCGGGCGAATTTTTGCAGCAGGTTTCGGTTTCGGGAAAAGTGGTGTCCGCTGAAAATGTTGATTTGTCGTTTGAGCAATCAGGTATGGTCAGGGGAGTATATGTGAAGGTGGGTGCCAATGCGGCTGCCGGAAAATTACTGGCAAGCCAGGATACTGCGCAGTTATATACCCAACTTTCCGAAATGCAGGCCGGCATTGATCTGCAAAAGGCAAAGTTGGGACAATTATTGGCCGGAGCCTCCGACCAGGATATTCTTGCGGCAGAAGATGATGTTGCCTCTGCAAAACAGTATTTGAAAAACGCCTACGAAGATGCGTTGGTTGATTTGGATGGTGCCTACAATGATATCTATAACGCCAAAGCTGTGGCGCTTGATATTCAAAATAGCTATTTTTCTTCCCCGGACCAGCAGGGCGTAAAAGTGCAGCAGGCCAGGATTGATATTGAAACCAGTCTTTCGATATCAAAAACCGCCATTGATAGTGCAAAAAATACTGTACCGGAAACAGTTGATTCGGTTATTTCACAAGTTACGCTCCAGTTGGGACGTGTGTACACATTCTTGGGTATTATTCGTTCCCAATGCGATGAGGGCATATATTATCCACGGGTTTCTGCGGCCGATAAGACTAGTTTAAACACTCAAAAGGCCACTATTAATACTGCTATTGCATCGCTCAATACTTCAACGCAAAATATTACTAATTACAAAATTGCACTCACTAATGCAGAGCATGATTTGGAAGCTGTAAAAGCCGCCGCCCGGCCAACGGATATTGCCGTTTTTCAGGCTCAAATAAAACAGGCAGAGGCAGGCGCTCAAAATGTGTTGACGCAAATACGCAAACGGCAAATTTATTCGCCAATTACCGGAGTGGTAACCGAAGTGAACGCCAAAACTGGCAGCATTTTTTCATCAGGAACTACTGCTATTTCTGTTATTAGCGCCGAAGCCTTCCAAGTGGAAAGTTATGTGCCCGAAATTTATATTTCCCAAGTGAAGGCGGGCAACGAAGCCGAAGCTACCTTTGATGCTTATGGGACCGGCAAAGTGTTTATCGCCAAGGTTATTTCCATTGATCCGGCTGAAACAATTAAAGACGGCGTGGCAACGTATAAGGTGAAACTGGAACTCAAATACAACGGGGACGAAATAAAAAATGGCATGACGAGCAACGTCATCATTACCACTGATAAAAAAGCCAACGTTATTTCCATTCCGCAGGGCGCGGTGGTTTCCAGGGATGGCAAAAAAACGGTGAAAGTAAGCGTGGGAGAGGATATTATTGAAAAAGAGGTTGTCACCGGCAGTATTTCGCTTTCCGGCCAGGTTGAAATTATTTCGGGTTTGCAAGAAAATGATATTATCGTATTACCATAACGATGGGATTTTTACTGAACACGAAAATCGGATTTTTTCTGGCAGTGCGCCAGCTTAGGCGGGCCAGTTTCTGGACCACTAGCCTTATTGTGTTTGTGATGGTTTTGACGTTCCTTAATCTGGTGGTAGTTAGTGGTATTTTAGTAGGACTGATTGAGGGTTCTATTGCCGCGCACCATGACCAATATACCGGCGATATCATCATTTCAAATCTGGAAACCAAAGATTATTTGGAAAACACTCTGGGTATTGTTTCGGTGCTCAAGGGTATCCCGGAAATTGCTGATTTTTCCGCTCGCTACAGCAAGGGCGGCACACTGGAAGCCAATTATCAGACCAAGCGCGATAGTGAAAAACCAAACACGGCATCGGCCCAAATCATCGGTATTGATCCTGAAGCTGAAGACCGTCTGACGGGCCTGGCAAGCCATGTGGTGGAAGGGTCGTATCTTACGCCAGGGGATTATGACAAGGTGGTCATTGGCCAGTTTTTACTGCAACAGTATTTACCTGTGGAGAGTCCGGGGTTTACGACCCTGAAAAACGTGGGCATTGGCACTAAAATCCGGCTGAAAGTAGGTACGGTTACCCGTGAAGTCACGGTCAAGGGTATTCTAAAAAGCAAGGTGGATAATGTCAGTATGGGTGCGTATATGCTGGATTCGCAGGTCAAGGAACTTATTGGCCGGCAGGATAATAACGCTTCGCAAATCGCTATCAGGTTAAAAAGCGGGGCCGACCCGATAAAGGTGAAGCAGCAAATATTATTGCGCGGTATTGACCAGTACGCCAAAGTGCAAACGTATGTTGACGCCCAGCCAAAATTTTTAAAAGATATTATTGCCACGTTTAGGATGTTGGGAAATGCGTTAAGCTCTATTGGTTTGGTGGTGGCTAGTATTACTATTTTTATTGTTATTTTCATTAACGCGCTGACCCGACGAAAATTTATCGGCATTTTAAAGGGCATTGGCATTCATGGAAAAGCCATTGAAATGTCATATATTTTCCAGTCCATTTTTTATGCCTTTTTTGGTTCATTGATCGGTCTATTTTTCATTTACGTATTTTTGGTGCCGTTATTCCACGCCCATCCGATTGATTTTCCGTTTTCCGATGGCATTTTAGTGGCACCGTTTGTCGAAACGATGATCCGGGTTGGTTTATTGGTGCTTGCCACTTTGATTGCCGGCTATATTCCCGCCCGAATGATTGTACGGAAAAATACGCTGGATTCTATTCTAGGGAGAAACTAATATATGCAAAGCATATAATTAATCACTCGGTCGGAATAATAAATTGTGATTTATTATTCCTTTCTCCTTCGTAATTATGATTATTGTTAAAAATTTAATTAAAACTTTCAAAGACGGGGAAGCTGAAACAAAAGTGCTCAAAGGCATTGATTTTGAGGCCAAAAACGGAGAATTTATTGCCATTATGGGGCGCAGTGGCGCAGGAAAGTCCACCCTGCTTTACCAGATGAGCTTGCTGGATGAACCAACGAGCGGCGAAATTATCATTGACGGGCAAAAGGCACATGCCATGACGGCGGACCAAAAAACGGATTTTAGACTTACTAAATGTGGCTATGTGTTCCAGGATTATGCCCTGCTTCCTGAATTAACGACCGTAGAAAACGTGGTGTTGCCGCTTTTGATGCAAAATATTGATAAAAAAATGGCATACTCAAAAGCTAAGGAGGCGCTGGCGAAAGTGAACCTGGCACATCGGCTGCAAAATTTGCCCAGCCACTTGTCGGGCGGGGAACAACAGCGGGTTTCCATTGCCCGCGCCATTGCCAACCAACCTAAGATTTTATTTGCCGACGAACCAACGGCCAATTTGGACAATGAGTCCAGCGGCATTGTGATGGATATTTTTTTGCAGTTGCACCGGGAAGGCCAAACCATTGTTATGGTGACGCACGAAGAACAATACGCCAAAATGACCGAAAAAATCGTTAAAATTGATGACGGGAAAATAATTTCAGAAACAAAAAACTCAAAAACCGCTTAATTAGTCGCTTTCTAAGTGAAAGATTTTGGGCTCCAGGCCGTCTTTATCTATAGCAAAGGTCGGCTTTTGTTTTAAACCGTTTACTACTATTATGTTAATTGAAATTGCTGTCATTTTATTAATTTTGTGGCTGCTTGGCATTGTTACCTCGTACACGATTTCGGGGTTCATTCACATCTTGTTGGTAGTTGCACTTATCCTGTTTTTGGTGCGGGTTATCCGCGGGGAAAATCCGTTAAAATAGGATTTTGGCGCCCATTCGCGCACAAGCGGAAAATATGCTAAAATTCCGGTAATGAATATCTCAAAAACCGACTATATTTTGTTCCGCGAATGCGCTAAAAATGCCTGGATGAAAATCCACAAGCCCGAAATTTTTTATGAGGCTGAGCTTTCTGAGTTCGAAAAATCCATTATAGAAACGGGTAACGACGTTGAGTTGGTTGCCCGCCAGCTTTTCCCGGGCGGCATTTTAATAGAGGGAAGAGGTGAAGAAGCGCAAATCATTACCCAGAACGAATTGTTGCGTAAGGCAGAAATATTATTCCAGCCCGTTTTTATCAAAGACGGGTTTTTGGCGGCACTGGATATTTTGCAGCGTGATGCCCAAAGTGGTGAATATACGCTGTACGAAGTAAAGGCCACTACGGACGTTGATAAAAAAACCCACTACCATGATTTGGCCTTCCAGGTGAATTTGCTCAAACGTTCTGGTATTACGGTGAAAAAGGCCCATGTCATTCATTTGAATTCCGAATATGTCCGGCAGGGGGAAATAAATATCCACCAGCTGTTTGTTATTGACGATGTGACCGAAGAAGTTTGGCAAAGGTTGCCTGAGGTTGAGCAAGAAATGCAAACGGCGCTGAAGTATTTATCAGAAGAAGCCGAGCCGAGTGGGAATTGCCAATGTGTATATAAAGGCAGGTCAAACCACTGTGCTACGTTTGAGTATTCCAATCCAAAAGTACCAAAATATGGTGTCCATGATATTTCGCGCATCGGGGCAAGCAAAAAAACGTTGCAAGAACTGATTGATGTGGGCGTGTTTGAACTTGCCGATGTTTCTGAAGAAACTTTTAAAAAACTGACACCGGCGCAACAAAACCAGATTGTTGCCCATGTAAAAAATGCCCTTTTGATTGATAAGTACAAGATCAATGAGGAGTTGGGCGTACTACAATTTCCATTATATTTTTTAGATTATGAAACGTTTCCTTCGGCCATCCCGCGTTTTGACGGTTTTTCGCCGTACCAGCAAATTCCGTTCCAGTACTCGTTGTTTGTTTTAGATGCGTCGGATGCCGAATTAAGGCACGTTGAATTTTTACATGATGAAAATACGGATCCGAGTTTAGGAATATTAAAGTCCCTGCAAGAAAATCTAGGAACTAGCGGAAGTATTATTGTCTGGAACAAAAAATTTGAGTGTAAAATAAATGAAGAGTTGGCAGTGAGAAATTCGCAATATAAAGAGTTTGTGGTCGCCGCAAACGCCAGAGTATATGATTTGATGGATATTTTCGGCAAGCAATATTATGTGCATAAGGATTTTCAGGGACGTATTTCCATAAAAAAGGTGTTGCCCGTGCTGGTGCCGAGCTTAAGCTATAAGACTTTGCAAATACAAGAAGGGGGGACCGCCAGTCAAAAGTGGAACGAGGCGGTGACACTTTCCACACCACAAGAAAAGCAAAAAATTACCACGGATTTAAAAGAGTATTGCAAATTGGATACGCTGGCCATGGTTAAGATTTACGAACATTTAATTACTACTATAGATGAAAGCAGTACAAATAAATAAATTTGGTGGGGCAGAAGTGCTAGAAATAATTGATGCAGAAAAGCCTAAACTGGCAAAAGGCCAGGTGCTGGTAAAAGTATATGCTTCAAGTATTAACCCGATTGATGAGAAAATTATGGGTGGGATGATTCCTGGTTTACTTCCTTTTAGAATGGGAACCGATTTTGCGGGGATTATTACGGAACTTGGCGAAGAGGTTGAAGGGTTTGCGGTGGGAAATCAAGTATATGGAAATGCTATTGCCTTGGCAGGAAACAGTGGTGCATTTGCCGAATTTGCTGCTGTGAACATGGGAATGATAGCGTTGATGCCAAGCAATGTGGATTTTGAAAAAGCAGCTGCGTTGCCATTGGCAGGTGTGAGCGCGTTGCAAACTTTGCAGGAATATATGAAGCTACAAAAAGGGCAGCGGGTGCTGATTCATGGCGGAGCGGGCGGTATTGGCAGTTTTGCCATCCAAATTGCAAAATATCTGGGGGCATATGTGGTAACTACAGCTACGAGCGAAGGTATGGATTTTGTCAAAAAACTGGGGGCGGATGAAGCGATAGATTATACAGCCCAGAAATTTGAAGAAGTGGCAAAAGAATACGATGCTGTTTTTGACACCATTGGTGGGGAAACATTCGAAAAATCTTTTTTGGTATTAAAAAAGGGTGGCATACTTGTTTCTATGGTGGCAAAAGATGAAAAGGGGATGGCTGAAAAATTTAGAGTAACCGTAATTTCCCAACAAACAAACGTGAGCACAGAAAATCTGCAGAAACTGACAGAATTGGTCAAAAAAGGCGTCGTAAAGCCATATATTGATAAAATCTATACAATTGATACTATTAAAGAAGCATTTGAAGAAAAGCAAAAAGGCGGAGTGTTGGGAAAAATAGTCATTATTATTAATCAGTAAAATTACATGGAAACAAATATTAACGCGAACACTAATATTGGGACAAGTCTGGAAACGACGCATACTATAGACCTCTCTGATAGGCTTTATAAGTTGCCCATTGCTATGATAACCGTAGTCGGTTTGGTGGGTGCCGGTTGGGTGTTTTCACAGTTTAGTGCGTTGCCTCAAAACATGCCCCATGAAATTTCGGTTTCAGGAGAAGGTAAGGCTTATTTGAAACCCGATGTGGCTATGGTTAGCTTTGGAGTTAGTACCCAAGAACTAAAAAGCCAGGATGCCGTCAATAAAAACAATGAAAAAATGAATGCGGTCATTGCGGCCATTAAAGCCGCCGGGGTTGATGCAAAAGATATACAAACTACATTGTATAATTTGACGCCCCTGTATGATTATCCCCAAATATATTACCCGGCTGGTTCGGTAAAATCTGGTAGCATGGCTCAACCTTCTTATGTTGGCAATACCCGGGTATTTTCTGGATATTCACTAGAACAACAGGTTTCCGTAAAAATCCGTAATTTTGAGGTTATTAATACCGTTTTAGATAAAGCCACGGCCGCAGGAGCCAACACAGTAGGACAATTAAGTTTTACGATGGATAATCCTGAGGCAGCACGTTCTTTGGCTCGCACAGAAGCTATTAAAAATGCCAAAGAAAAATTGGAAGCTATGGCTAAAGATTCTGGCTTGCGTGTAGGAAAATTGGTCAATATTTCGGAAGGGTATAATAATTATCCGCAGCCAATGTATGGCGTTGGTTTAGTCATGAAAGATTCTGTTTCACCATCAGTTGCTCCGGAAATCCAAGTAGGCCAGCAAGAAATCACTTCAAGTGTGACTCTGACCTACCAGATCAAATAATGGAAAGTTGTATTTTCTGTGAAATTGTAAAAGGCAGTATGGACGCAGCCAAAGTGTACGAAGATAATGATATTCTGGTGTTTTTAGATATTTATCCTGAAAGTCGCGGTCATTGCCTGGTGATTCCCAAACGGCATGTTAAAAATATCTATGAAATAAGCGAGGCGAATTTAGAGAAAGTGGCAATCATGGGAAAAAAGGTTGCCGAAAAACTGAAAAAGACCTTTGATGCCGACGGGATACTGCTAAAACAAGCCAATAGTAAGGCCGCCGGCCAGGTTATTTTCCACTATCATTTGCATGTTATCCCCAAGTATAATCAGGATGGGATAGTAGCAAGGCCTGATATGGAAGAACTCAAAAAACTGGCCGAGCAATTAAAAATATAGAAAAATAGCCGGGTGCAAATGGTACCCGGTTTTTAGTTAAAATTCTATTATCCACCAAATAGTAAAGCTTTGCTAATTGGTGGATAATAGAATTTCGCCAAGCATTGACTAAATTAAAAATTAGGTATAATATACTTTCAGTAGAAACCCCTGAACTTTAACAAAGGAGCCTTGAATGGCTGACAACAAGACGACGCGGAAGTGGAAGGAAGCTTTGGCTGATGAAAAAGAAATCTTCACCGCCAAGGAACTTTTTGACCTAATCCAGTTCAATGCCCAGGGCAAGTTTGAGCAAAGCCTCAAGGATAAACTAGCCGAGACGAATGTGCCTGAAGACATTGAGCTGGCGATGGAATTGGCAGCGTGCATTGCCACCATCAATGAATTTATGTTCCAGGATCGGCCCATGTTGCAATTCCATACATGCAAAGAAGGGGGCGTGGCCTACTATTTTTCCCCACACAATAATCCACAGATGTATTACGGAATTACCGTAAGGGATTTGAAAAAGGACTTGGAGGGTGTGGTGCAACAAGAAGGACGCTCGCTGATTGTTGGCGATAATGGCAAATTCGTAAACCCCAGCCGGCGATTTTCCAAAGAGATGTATTTTCTTCAGGTGGCAGTGCATGAAGTCCGCCATCGTGTCCAGGAATTGCCAGACTTCAAACTTTTTGCTCCGCAACATGCAGCGACTGAAGGGCAGCCCCTCAAAAAGTTGATTAAGTTTCAGGATACTTTTTTCCAAAAGCAGGAGAAGCGGTTGCGGGAAAGAGGTGTTGACGAACCGACAATCAGCAAAAGGCTAAGTCCTATTGAATTTGACGCCGAAGTAGTGGATGCGTTTGCCAAGAACAAAATCTATCACGGCATCACCCTGCAAGAATTCTTCAGCCTTGCTTCCCTCATGCCTGATTGACTTTTTCATTCTCAAAACCCCTTGGCACCAGCCCCGGGGTTCTTTTTTTGTTTGAAGTTGCTTTTTACGTTATTTATGGTAAAATAGCACTATATGGATTCCCAAGTCGAAGAAATCAAAAACAAACTTAATGTTCTTGATGTGGTAGGTAGCTATATGAAGCTTACCAAGACTGGGATCAACTACCGGGGAGTATGCCCCTTTCACCAGGAAAAAAGCCCTTCTTTTTTTGTATCGCCGGGACGCCAGATGTGGCATTGTTTTGGTTGCGGCGCCGGCAGCAGTATTTTCGATTTTGTGATGAAAATTGAGGGCATTGAGTTTGGCGACGCGCTGCGCATCTTGGCTCAAAAGGCCGGTGTGGAATTAAAGCGTGAAAATGTAGAGTTGCGCACTGAACGCCAGCGCTTATATGAAATTTGTAATTTAGCATGCCTGTTTTTTGAAAAACAATTAGAGGCTTCTCTCCCAGGTAAAGAAGTGCAAGAATATTTGCTAAAGCGCGGCTTAACACAAGAGAGTATTAAAAAATGGCGAGTGGGTTATTCGCCCGACACTTGGAACAGTTTGACCGATTTTTTGATTGGCAAAGGCTATAAACGCGAGGAAGTGGTACGCGCGGGTCTCGCCATTGAAAAAGAACAGAATAAAAGTGATTCGTATGACCGTTTCCGTGGTCGTATCATGTTTCCGGTGTTTGACTTAAATGGCCAGCCCGTGGGTTTTGGGGGCAGGGTGTTTAAACAGCAAAACGAAACGGCAAAATATATCAACACGCCCCAAACGCTGCTCTATGACAAAAGCGGCATTATGTATGGCTTGCATGCGGCAAAATTGGCTGTACGTAAAAAAAATGAGTGCGTGGTAACGGAAGGATATACGGATGTGATTATGTGCCACCAAGCCGGATATGAAAACACAGTGGCGGCTTCCGGGACAGCGCTGACTAGCCAACATTTGGTAATTTTAAAACGATATTCGGAAAACTTGGTCCTCGCTTTTGACATGGATGTGGCGGGGGATAATGCCACCAAGCGGGGTATTAATAACGCGCAGGAATTGGGGTTTAATATAAAAATCATCGGCAATTATGGTCCCGCCGCCGCGCAAGGCTCTGGCGTGGCGAAGGCAAAATCTGATCCGGCCGATATTATTTTACAAGACCCGAAAATTTGGGAAAATAGCGTAGCCACGGCAAAAAGCATTATGGATTATTATATGGATTCGGCTTTTGCTCATTTTGATCCAAAAACTCCCGAAGGGAAAAAAGATATCAGCAAAGCCGTACTGCCCGCCATCAGGCGCCTGCAAAATACCATAGAGCAGTCGTATTGGGTACAAAAATTGGCGGAGAAATTAGAGATTAACGAACAGGCAGTGCAGGAAGAATTGGCAAAGATAAAGGTGGAAAAAACGCAATCCCTTGACTCTGTTCAGGGCAAGCAAGAATCAGTACCTCTGCCACGACAAGAGCAGCGCAAGCGTCTTCTGCAAGAGCGGGTTCTGGCGCTTGAAGGAAGTGAAGAGAAAGATGATAAGGAAGAACTTAAGCTTTGCATCTTGGAGCTGGAAAGGTTAGAATCAAAAAATCGCCAGGCGGATTTGACGGAGAAGATTTCAGAGGAAAAAGATGAGCAAAAAAAGCACGCCCTCATGCGTGAATTTGAACAGGAAGCGAAAAAATTCCATTCAATAACATAACTTATGCTGAAAAAGAACATAAAAAAACCTACGGTGAAAAAAATAGTAAAGAAAAAAACCGTAACGCAAAAAAAGCCGGAAAAAGCTCCGAAAATCCAGAAGAAGATTTCGCAGGAACAGATTGATATATTGCTGAAAAAAGGCGGCGAGCGGGGGTTTATTACCACTTCCGAGGTTTTGCATTTGATCCCCAATATTGAATATGATATTGAGGGGTTGGAACATGTGTATGATATTTTACGCGAAAGGGGTGTGGAACTGAAAGAGGCGCGGGAATTTTTGGAAGTGGGCGGCAAGAAAGAAAAAAAGGCCAAAAAATTGTTGCTGGGGAAAATTGACCCGATCCAGATGTATTTGAAAGAAATTGGCCGCAGCGGATTTTTGTCGGCAAAAGAAGAAAAAGAACTGGCCAAACGTATTGAACGGGGTGATGAAGATGCCAAAAACAAACTAGCCTTGGCAAACCTGCGATTGGTGGTTTCCATTGCCAAAAAATATATCGGCCGCAGCCCGAATTTGACCTTGCTGGATTTGATCCAAGAAGGGAACCTGGGACTGTTTAAGGCTGTCAAGAAGTTTGATTGGCGTAAAGGGTATAAATTTTCAACTTATGCCACCTGGTGGATCAGGCAAAGTATTACCCGTGCGCTGGCCGACCAGGCGCGTACTATCCGTATTCCCGTGCACATGATTGAGACGATTTCCAAATATACCAAAGTGCGTAGAAATTTGTTGCAAGAGTTGGGCCGTGAACCATTGGCCGAAGAAATTGCGGCAGAAATGGGGCTTGAAGTGGATAAAGTGCACCATATCCGTAAAATCGCCCAAAAGGCCGTTTCATTGGAAACCCCGATTGGCGAAGACAAAGATAAGCAGGACAGCGTGCTGGCTGAATTTATCAAAGACGATAAAAGTATTGCCCCAAACACGGAAGCTTCGCGTAACATGCTAAAAGACCGGCTGGCGGAAATTTCTTCTGAACTGACTCAGCGCGAGCTGAAAATTTTAGGCATGCGGTTTGGATTGGAGGACGGCGTCATGCATACCTTGGAAGAAACGGGAGAGGAGTTTGGCGTCACTCGCGAACGTATCCGACAGATCCAGGCAAAGGCGTTGGAAAAACTGCGCCGCCATGGGGAGCTTAAAAAAGTTAAGGACTATTATTAACATGAAGCTGGAAGTTGGCGACAGGGCGCCGGAATTTTCTTTGCCCGACCAGAACGGAAACATACTTTCTTTGAAAGATTTTTTCGGAACAAGGTTTTTGTTGTATTTTTATCCGAAAGATAACACCACCGGCTGCACCAAAGAGGCGTGCATGTTGCGGGACGATTTTTTGGATTTTAAAAAACTAAGCGTTAACATTGTTGGTGTCAGCGCTGATTCCGTTATTAGCCACAAAAAATTTGCAGAAGAATATACATTGCCGTTTACGCTCTTGGCAGATGAGAAAAAAGAAGTATTGAATGCATATGGAGTGTGGGGTGAAAAATCTATGTATGGTAAAAAATATATGGGTACACTGCGGACTAGTTTTTTGATTGGCCCGACGGGAATAATAGAAAAAATTTACGAAAAGGTGAAGCCCGCCGAACATAGCGGGGAAGTGTTGGAAGACATAAAAAAATTAGGACAATAAAAAACCGCTTTCTAACAAGGCGGTTTTTTGGTGCACGCAACATCCTATACTCCGCTTCCCAATGTGTTTCTAATAATAAAGGGCTAAGATTTTTCATGGTATTTCAGCGATGAATGCAGCCGGCCCAACAACAAGGCCTGCGTTTTCCTTCTATAAGCTCTGCGCGCGTCCTTTCTATCCGATGACTCCTGGTTTCTATTTTCTTGGCGCCCTCAACCCAACATATCCACTCATTGCGCGCCAGGGGCGTAATATCCTCCCAAGCTGTCCGCGCCGAAGCGGCAGAGATAAGCATTTTTCGTAAATCCGCCGGCATGGTATGCACGGTGCCAGTAGCGATTTTTTGTTTGGTCATAGATTATTTCATGTTACCAAAAAACCGCCTCAAAGGCGATTTTTACTCATTCGTTAAGCTC
>CAYZAV010000006.1:0-42630 GCA_964475855.1 uncultured Candidatus Saccharibacteria bacterium
TCAGGTAGCTCGTTTGCCACCAAAATGGTGGGTGCTTCAGCCTGGGCAATGGTTTCTTTTTTGATATTCTCGCTGAACGGATTGCGATGCTCCAAGAAACCCTGGAAGTGATCCAAGGTGATGCTGCCGTCACAGATTTGACGGAACAGGTCTTTGCACATGCCGGGCAGTGCCGACATATCACCGACGACATTCTTTTTCTTTGCCATCGCCAGTCTCCTTAGTAAAAATAGGAACAGTTACAGGGAAAAGCACATACCTTACCCTATATTTTATATAATATACCTTTAAAAATAGTCCGTCAATCCCCTTGTGTAGAAGTTAGCAAAAAAGTAAAATGAACCATTAAAATCTTTTCTCATGTCCGAAAAAATCAAATTCGTCCACCTACATACCCATTCGCACTATTCCTTGCTTGACGGGTTGCCAAAAATTCCTGACTTAATTGATTACGTCAAAGAGCTTGGCATGGATTCGGTTGCGCTGACCGACCACGGCGTCATGTACGGCGCGGTGGAATTTTATAAAGAAGCAAAAGCAAAAGGCATAAAACCCATCATTGGATGCGAAGTCTATATAGCCACCGAAGGCCACAAAGACAAGCGCGCCAACATTGATAACAAAAGCTGGCACATGATTTTACTGGCAAAAAATGCCACTGGTTACAAGAATTTGGTGCAATTAGTAACCACAGCACACCTCGACGGCTACTACTATAAACCGCGCATTGACGAAGAATTACTAGCAAAACACGCTGAAGGGTTAATAGGCACTTCGGCTTGTTTAAATGGCAAAATTCCTAAAATGCTTTTGGCTGGCAAGCTACAGGAAGCCGAAGACCTGGCACTTTATTACGAAAAACTGTTTGGCAAAGGGAATTTTTACTTGGAATTACAGTACCACAAAAATATTCCTGAACAGCAGGAGCTCAACAAACGTTTAATTGCGCTAAATAAAAAAACGGGTATTCCGCTAGTTGCCACCAACGACATCCATTACTTGCGGACCGAAGATGCCGAAGCGCAGGACGTACTAATGCTAATTAACACCGGCGCAGATGTGAACGACTCGGAACGGTTGAGCCTAAAAATAGACGATTTTTCCATGATTCCGCCTGACCGGATGGCTGAAATTTTTAAGGATACCCCAGAAGCCATTGAAAACGCCCAGAAAATTGCTGACTCCTGCAGCTTTGAACTTGAACTAGGCAAAACGCAACTGCCCCACTTTGTGGTCCCCGATGGAAAAAAGGCTGAACAATATTTAACGGAACTGTGCGAAACCGGCCTGACAATAAGATATGGTGAACATTTGCCAGCAGGCGCGCGCGAACGTATGGACTATGAACTTTCCGTCATTAACAAAACAGGCTTTGCCGGATACATTTTGATTGTGCAAGATTTTGTGAATTGGGCCAAAAACAACCGTATTGTGGTGGGGCCGGGACGCGGTTCAGCCGGAGGCAGCTTGGTATGTTACTTAACCCAAATTACCAACGTTGACCCGATCAAACATGATTTGCTGTTTGAGCGGTTTTTAAACCCCGAACGTATCAGCATGCCCGACATTGATATGGATTTTACGGACAGACGTCGCGACGAAGTTATTGCCTACGTAGGGCAAAAATACGGCAAAGACCACGTGGCCCAAATCATCACCTTTGGTACTATGGCCGCCCGGGCCGTTATTCGCGACGTGGGCCGCGCCCTGCAATATACCTACAGCTATTGTGATACACTAGCAAAAATGGTGCCACCGGGCATGGATTTGACGGAAACTCTGGATAGCGTGACTGAATTCAAAGAGTTATACAAAAATGACCCTCAGGGCAAAAAACTGATTGATTTGGCCCTCAAACTGGAAGGCGTTGCCCGCCATGCTTCCACCCATGCCTGCGGCGTGGTGATTTCGGCCGAACCGCTGGCTAATTCGGTGCCGCTACAGCATCCACCAGGACACGAAGACCACATTGTAACCCAATACGAAATGCATGGCATTGAAGATTTGGGCTTACTGAAAATGGACTTTTTGGGTCTCAAAAACCTTACAATCATAGAAGATACCTTGGCACGGATTTTTGTCATCCGGAGCGAAAAAATTGATATTGATAAACTGCCATTTGACGATGTAAAAACGTATAAGTTATTACAAGACGCCCTGACCACCTGTGTATTCCAACTTGAAAGCGATGGTATGAAGCGATACTTAAAAGAATTAAAATCAACCGAATTTGAAGATATTGTGGCCATGGTGGCGTTATACCGCCCGGGCCCGATGCAATTTATTCCCGATTATATTGAACGAAAACACGGCCGACAGAAAATTTCCTACATCCACCCAAAGCTGGAACCGATTTTAAAAAACACCCAGGGCATCATGATTTATCAAGAACAGCTGATGAAAGTGGCCCAGGAAATTGCCGGGTTCACGCTGGGCGAAGCTGATGTGTTACGCAAAGCCGTTGGAAAAAAGATCAAAAAACTGCTAGACGAACAAGAAGGGAAATTTGTGCAGGGTGCGGTAAAAAACGGTATCAGTAAAAAAATTGCCGAAGAACTGTGGCAATGGATTTTACCGTTTGCAGCTTACGGGTTTAACAAATCACACTCGGTAGCGTACGGAACTATTGCTTACCAAACAGCATATTTAAAAGCCCATTATCCTGTTGAATTTATGGCTTCAGTGTTAACTTCCGAAAAAGCGGATGTTGACCGCATTGCCTTATTAATAGAAGAGTGCAAGAAAATGGACATTGAGGTGTTGGCGCCAAACATTAATGAATCTCTGAAAAACTTCACCGTCGTTCCGGGGCAGCAGAAAATTCGTTTTGGATTACTGGCCATTAAAAATGTAGGTGAGAATATTATTGACACCGTGACTGCCGAAATAAAAGCCAATGGAAAATTTTCTTCCATGTCTGACTTTATCTACCGAGTGGCTTCCAAAGATTTGAACAAAAAAAGCATGGATGCATTAATCAAGGCCGGCGCCTTTGACGAATTTGCCGAACGCGGCCAACTACTGGCTAACCTGGAACGCCTATTGGAAATCGCCCGGGAAAATAATAAAAATAAAAGTAATGGACAAATTGGGTTGTTCGCTTCCGCGCCGTCCATCATAAAAACTTCGGAAATAAAACTGGAAGCCGCGCCCGCTGCTAAACTGATGGAACGCCTGACGTGGGAAAAAGAATTACTGGGGTTATATGTTTCCAGTCACCCGCTTAACAGCTTCCGCAAATTATTTGAAAGCCGCACCACCGCCATTATAAAAATCGACAAAGCCATGGTCAATAAAAAAGTATTGATTGGCGGCCTGATTAACAACGTAAAAAAAATCATCACCAAAACGGGAAAACCCATGCTTTTTATGAAACTGGAAGATTTGACCGCCAAAACGGAAGTAGTTATTTTCCCAAATCTACTGGAAAAAAATCCCAACGCCCTACAGGAAAATAAAATTGTCTTCATTGCCGGCCGCGTAGATGATAGGAACGGGGAAATAAAAATCATCGCCGACGACGCGCAAGAGATAATGGTGCAAGAGGGGTAAAATTGCATTAAAAAAGCTCCACCGCGGTCGTGCGCGAGGAGCATAGATCTTTTTTCAATACGAATAAATTTTCAAGGTGCTAGCCGCCAGTATGGCAGCAAGAGGAGGAAAACGGATGAACAGGGAAATCCGGCAGTTCGGGTTGGGGTAGGATCTTGTCGAGCAACTCCCCCTGATACTCGTTGGAAATCCTGGTTGCGCGCCTCAGGATAGAGTCGTAGTCCTCATTACCGCGCTCGACCTGATCGAGCAGGTTTTTCCTGGTCGAATCAGACAAGAGCATGAAGGTGATCTTCACCACAACTTCTTTTTCCGTGGTCTTTGACATCGCAAACATTACATAACTCCCTAAAAGGACTACTCCATGTTAGGCAAAGACTGTACTCTGCCCTACATTACACTTTTAGCATTTGCTAAAAGGGGTGTCAATGCAATATTGTCCCCAGACACCATATTATCATATATTAAAATATTGTCAATAGTTTACCGCGGTGAAGCAAAGTGATACCATGATTAAATACTCTTTTTAACCTCTCAAACATGCAAGAAAACAATGAAAAACTAGAACACATCCGCCACTCACTCGCCCACCTTTTGGCTGCGGCAGTAATGGAAAGTTACCCAAAAACCAAACTGGGCATTGGCCCGGCGGTTGAAAATGGTTTTTACTATGACATGGAGTTGCCAAAAGAGTTCAAGCCTGAAGACTTGGCAAAAATTGAAGCGCGTATGAAAGAGTTAATAAAAGAAAACCAGGAATTTATTGGCAAAAAAGTTACCAAGCTTGTCGCCAAAAAACTATTCAAGACCTCGCCATATAAACTGGAACTGATAAAAGACATCAAAGAAAAAACTGTTGGCACATACCAAAATGGCGCATTCTTGGATTTGTGCCGCGGCGGACATGTGGAAAATACCAAAGAAATTGATCCTCAAAGCTTTAAACTGACAAAAATCGCCGGCGCTTATTGGAAAGGCAGTGAAAAAAATACCATGCTAACACGTATTTACGGGGTGGCATTTTTGACCGCCAAAGAACTGCAGGATTATTTGACCATGCAAGCCGAAGCCGAAAAGCGTGATCATCGTTTGCTTGGCCAGAAATTAGACCTATTTGTCTTTTCCGATTTAGTGGGGCCGGGACTTCCATTATATACGCCTAAAGGCACCATGGTGCTAAAAGCCATCAAGAATTATTCCAACCAACTGCAACGGGAAATCGGCTATCAGGAAGTGCAAACACCTAACATGAACCGGGTGGAATTATTCAAAATTTCCGGCCACTATGAAAAGTATAAAGACGACATGTTTGTGGTAAAAAGCCACTACAGCAAAGAAGATTATTACTTAAAACCCATGAACTGTCCGCAGCACACCCAGCTGTACGCCTCACAACCCCGCAGCTATAAAGAATTGCCAATACGCTTTGCGGACTTTGCCCAATTATACCGCGATGAAAAAACGGGCGAACTTTCAGGACTTACACGCCTACGTGCTTTCAGCCAGGACGACGGGCATTGCTTCTGTCGCGAAGACCAGATAAAGGATGAATTCAAAGCCGTACTGGACGCCATTGAAAAGGCTATGAAAACTTATGGCATGCAATATTCTGTGCGTCTTTCTCTGTGGGACCCTGAAAAGCCAGAAAAATATTTAGGGGATAAAAAAACCTGGGATAAAGCCCAAAAAACCCTGGAAGAAATTTTGGTAGAAAATAATATCAAATACACTATTGGCATTGGAGAAGCGGCGCTCTATGGACCAAAGATGGACTTGATTTCCCATGATTCCTTGGGCCGTGAATGGCAAATTTCCACCATCCAACTAGATTTAATTATGCCTGGCCGGTTTGGGTTAACCTATACCGATTCTGACGGCAAAGAAAAAACCCCGGTGATGATCCATCGCGCTTTAGTGGGTAGCCCGGAACGCTTTTTTGGCATTTTACTGGAACACTATTCAGGCAACTTCCCCGCCTGGTTAGCCCCCGTGCAGGTTGCAGTTATTCCCATTTCTGAAAAACATACTGATTACGCAGCAGAAGTTGCTAATGCATTAAAACAAGCAGGCATCCGTTTTGAAGTACGCAACGAAAACGAAAGTCTGGGCAAAAAAATCCGGGCGGCAGAAATGCAGCGTATTCCCTATTTGTTAATTATGGGTGATAAAGAAATGGAAGGTAAAACCGTAGCGGTACGCCAGCGCACAAAAAGCCTGCCTGCCGATAAGCAGAGTGATGCGGGAACCATGGCCATCGGAGATTTTATTGTAAAAATTAAACAGGAAATTACTGATAAAAAATAATATGGCAGAAATTTCACAAAATACTCGTCAGCTTATCAGTCAATATGCGCTCTGGAAAACTTCCATCAAGCCCAAAGAGGGCGCGGCCACCATCCACGTTGACGAAGTGGCCAGCAAAGTAGCTGCGTTTTATGAAAATATCCGCACTATCATTGATTGGAAGGAAGAACACTTGATGCGCCGGGCGGCCATTATCCGTAAACTCAAACGGCGGTTTTTTGATATGGAATTAAATAATTTTTCCACCCAGAATATTGCCGAACCATTAGTGCTTGAGCTTATTCGCGGCGGGTTTTTCCCAAATGACAAAATTGAAACTTCCAAAATCAATGACGTGCAGCATGTCATTGAAAAATATGTGTTTATTTTACGCCACAGTCCCGAAAACAAAAAAGGCAAGACGGGGGTTAAATTTTACAACCAACTATTGGAAATTGCGGCCTGTGAAATAGAAGAAGCTTTAGCGCCTTCAATCAAGGAAATGGCCCTGATTGATTTCATGTTTGCCCAAATGAAAGAACGCATTACCATCCAGGAAGACATTTATAAGAAAGGATTGCTGAAAAAAGAAGAAGCCGACATCCAAATTTATATTGCTGTGCAACAGGCGTTGTTTAAACTGGACGAGCCGATTATCAGCTATAATATCATCCGCTATCGTTTCCCTGACTGGAATAGCGCAACTGAAGAAGATCTTTTGAAAATTTCCCAAAATATTTATGGCATATTGCAGGATATTGAAAAAAACCTGCAACATCCACTCGCTCAAAAGTTTTACAGCATTTGCGAAAAATATGACACACCATATCTTTTATTGGGCGATGTTTTGGCAAAAGATAATTTGGAAAAAACGGGCCAAGACATGAAAACCCCGGCTGGGTTGGAAAATTTAGTACGTTCGGCATATATTAGACGGCTAGCAGACCTGAAAGTAAAAATCCGCAGGGCGGCAATATATTCCACCATTTCTATTTTTGTCACCAAAATTTTGTCGCTCTTGATCCTGGAAGTTATTCTGGCAAAATTGTTCAGTGGACACTTTGACATGCTGGGCCTCGCCATCGATGTGCTCATCCCAACTGTCCTGATGTGTCTGTTAGTAGTCATGATAAAACCGCCCTCCAAGAAAAACCTGACCATCGCCATCATGGAAACCATAAAAATTACTTATGAAAAAGAGAAAAAAGACGTTTACGAAGTACGGCTTAAGCGTAAAAAAAGCGCACTGATACGGTCATTCCTATCGTTCATTTATCTTTTAGGCGCCTGCGTCACTTTCGGAACGCTCTTTTGGATATTCAATTACTTCCACTTCCCATTAAGCTCCATTGTCATCAACATTCTCTTCATCACACTTATCTTGTTTGCCGGGACCGCAGTACAAACCCGTTCACGCGAACTGACTATGGAAGAAGAAACTGGTGGGTTTATCGGCTTCATATCAGATATTTTATTTTTGCCGGTAACCGGCGCGGGCCGATGGATGTCCAACACCTGGAAGCAGTACAATGCTATCACTGCCTTTTTAAATGCCTTAATCGATATGCCATTTTCTACCTTCATAGAATTTCTAGAGGGTTGGAGATACTTCATCAAAGAAAAAAAAGAGGAGATGCGCTAATATGCATAAATTAGTGGTAATTCTTGGACCAACGGCATCGGGAAAAAGCGACCTGGCAGTTAACCTTGCCAGGCGTTTTTCTGGTGAAATTATTTCTGCTGATTCCCGGCAAGTCTACAAAAAGCTTGATATTGGTAGCGGAAAAATAACCAAGCGCGAAATGAAAGGTATAAAGCACCATCTTTTGAGTGTAGCCAATCCAAAGCGTAAATTCACCGTCGCACAATACCAAAAATTAGCGCTACAGGAAATAAAAAAAATTCAGGCAGCGGGACACGTGCCCTTTTTAGTTGGCGGAACGGGTTTTTATATCCAGTCTATTGTGGATGGTATTACTATCCCTCAAGTTTCGCCGGATTGGGCCTTAAGAAAAAAGTTATCAAGATATAGCATCGAAAGGCTTTACGAGATGTTAAAAAAATTGGATCCCGTACGTGCCGCTTCGATTGACGCAAAAAATCCGGTGCGTTTGATCCGTGCCATTGAGATAGTGAAAACAACCAAAAAACCGGTTACGCCACTGAAAACCAACCGGCAATTTGATGTGCTGCAAATTGGCATTAGAAAATCTCCCATCCAACTAAAAAAGTTGATCGCTGCCCGATTACAAAAACGTTTAAAGAAAATGATTGTGGAAGTTAAAAAACTACACAAAGAAGGATTGTCCTGGAAAAGACTAGAAGAACTTGGGCTTGAATACCGTTTTGTCGCACAATACGTCCAACATAAAATATCTAAAGGGGAAATGGTGCAAACCCTGCAAAAAGAAATTTGGCAATATTCAAAACGCCAAATGACGTGGTTTCGCCGGGATTTAAAAATTCATTGGATTAAGAACGAAAAAGAAGTAAAAGGATTGATTAAAAAATTTTTGTAAGAAAAAAGCACCTTGTGGGGTGCTAAGTTTTTAGTCGTATTCTGCAAAGAGCTTCCTGACAAGCACTTGAACATCTCCAAAAGAGACAAGCAACTTGTCCTGGTCTGACAGAATAGATATGGTCACTTCCCCACATTTACCATCCCAGTACTTGTCAGTTGGGGCTGTGGTGCGCCTAACCAAGCCAAAGCGCAGAATAACCTCGTGCTCACAAGAAGCAAGCACTGGGCAGCGTCGGGGCCTGTAAGACGTTGTTGCCGGTTGTCCGATTTTCAGCGTATCTTCAAATAACAACCAAAATACTTTTAACTGAACTGGCTCGTAGCGGGGCAACGAATTTCCGCTGAACGCCTGTTTTTCAGCAATGAGCATAATCTCGCGCTGTCCGCGGTAATACACATCTTTCCCGCAGAAAAAGCATTGCCGGATAAACTCAATGAAGTGACCGTGTTTCACCTCAATGCCATAGCACACATAACTGTTATTCTTGCCGCAGAACGGGCATTTGATGTTATAGCCGCTACCCTGAGTGAAAATGGCAAAGTCGTTGGTAGTATCACTCACAGAAAGCTCCTTGTAATAGTTGGTAAGGTTCTAGGATAACGCTTTTTCTAACAATTCCATGGTTTTTTGCGGGTTAGCAGTGCCACGCGTGGCCGCCATTACCTGCCCTGCCAAAAATTGCAGGGCGTTTTTATTTCCTCCTTTGTAATCCACCAAAGCTTTTGGATTTTTAGCAATCACTTCGGCAATTATTTTTTCCAACTGCCCATCATCTTTCATCTGCCCCCAATTGTTTGCCTCCACAATATGAGAAGGGTCGCCTCTGGTATTAAACATTTCCGCCAAAACCATCTTGGCAACCTTGCTGGAAATTTCACCTTTATGAATCATTTTAACAAACTCGGCAAAATTTTCAGCAGTAATTTTAAAATCTTTTTGAACAAATGGCGCGGCTCCCAATAGACCGCCAATATCAGTTATTAAGTAATTAGCCACTAACTTATAGGCGTCTTTTTTATTCGTAGATTCGGGTGTCATTCGTAAATCAGTGTCGTCCTGGTCAAGCCATTCGTCAAATTCACTCGCAACCGCTTCAAAATAATTTCCTAGTTCTTTATTAAGTAGAAACAACTCAATTTGGCTAGGTTCCAAGCCATATTCTTTCGCAAACCGTTTTCGCTTTCCGGCGGGCAATTCGGGAATAGTCACCTTTATCTCATCAATATACTGCTTCTCAAAATGCAGGGGCGGTAAATCCGGTTCCGGGAAATATCGGTAATCATGGGCTGATTCTTTTTCCCGCTGACTAAAGGTAATTTCTTTTTTATCGTGCCAGCCGCGGGTTTCTTGTACCACTATTCCCCCGCTTTCCAGTAATTCCGTCTGCCGGGCAATTTCAAAATCAATGGCTTTTTGTACTACTTTAAAACTGTTTAGATTTTTAATTTCCACTTTTGTCCCGAATTTCTTAGTCTTAGAAACACTAATGTTCACTTCCACCCGCATCAACCCTTTTTCCATATCGGCATCAGAAACACCTAAATATTTTAGAATCAGTTGCAACTCTTGCGCAAATTCGCGGGCTTCTTGGCCACTGGTAATATCAGGCTCGGTAACCAGCTCCATCAATGCCCGGCCAGCGCGATTAAAATCAACCAAGGAATAATCGGCGCCTTCTGGATGCATAGATTTTCCGGTATCTTCTTCAAGATGAATCCTTGTTATCCCAATTTTTCGGATTTCGGATTTCGGATTTCGGATTTCCAGCCAGCCTTTGCTGGCGAATGGCATATCGTACTGGCTAATCTGGTACCCTTTTGGAATATCCGGATAAAAATAATTTTTGCGGTCAAACTTTGAATCTTTGGCAATTTTGCAGTTTAAAGCCAAGCCAACCTTGATGGTTTTTTTAATAGCTTCTTCGTTGGCCACGGGCAATGTCCCAGGGTGCGCAAGGCAAACCGGACAAATATTCACATTCGGCCGTTTTTCGTCAGAATCATTCTTGCACGAGCAGAACATTTTTGAATGGGTATTCAGCTCTGCATGGATTTCTAAACCAATAGTAGGTTTGTATGGCATATTGGGTAAATAATATCAAAATTTTATCATTTTTACAATAAAAAACCAGCTGGGGTGCTGGTTCTAGACTAGGTTTCTTTGCGTACCTTATCACATAGTGCGCCAAGCCCCACCAACACGGCATGGCATCGCACGCCAAGGAAACGAAATTGTAACCCATGGGAATCTCCTGATTGTTAAGGTCCGGGGAATAAAAAACTGCCTTTATCCTAGCAGTTTTTTATTTTCTTTCCAATACCACAAACGAATAGTTATACTTATTTTTCTCGTCGGGCTGGTGGTTTTCGCGGCTTACCTCTTTCCATTCGGCCATGTTAAATTCGGGAAAATAAGTGTCGCCTTCAAACGTATGATCAATATATGTTAAATATAGCCGGTTGGCGTGCGGCAGAAATTGTGTATAAATAGACGCTCCGCCGCAAATCATCAACTCCTCTTCATCTTTTCCCAGCTCTAACGCCTGCGATAGAGAAGTTGCCAGTACGCAATTTTCCGGCAGCACATAATTTGCATCGTGGTGCAAAATAATATGCTTGCGGTTTGGCAGCGGTTTTTCACCAATAGACTTAAAAGTGTTTAATCCCATCACCACCGTTTTACCCTTGGTTTTTTCTTTAAACCAGGTAAAATCAGCGGGCAAATGCCAGGGCAGCGTATTCTTATAGCCAATAACCCGGTTTTCCGCCATAGCGGAGATCATGGAAATCATTTCGTTATACCCCCATTTCGGCCTTAATGGCCGGATGGCATTGGTAATTTTCCAACTTTATTAAATTATAAATATCGTTGGGTTCTTTTATCTGTTGCGTATTCAAATCTTCCAGTGTTTTAATTGCCGGGTTCAGCCACAGGGTTGGCAGAGCAAAAGTTTCGCGCGCCATTTGTTCTTTTACCGCTTCAATATGGTTGTGCACAATATGGGCATCGCCCAAGGTGATAATCAGTTCATCCGGTTCTAAATTAGTAAGACGGGCGACAATATGTAACATCAACGCATATGATGCAATATTAAAAGGCACACCCAAAAACATATCGCAGCTGCGCTGGTACATATGCAAAGAAAGTTTGCCATCTGCCACAAAAAACTGAAACATCATGTGGCAGGGCGGCAGTGCCATCTGGTCAAGTTCACCCGGATTCCAGGCGCTCACAATGAGCCGCCGGTCATACGGGTTTATTTTTAGCCGCTCTATCACCTCTTTTAATTGGTCAACTACCTTGCCATCAGGGCTTTTCCAATTACGCCACTGCACACCATATACCCTGCCCAAATCACCCTCAAATTTTGCTTTGGGTTTCCAATAATCGGCATTGCCATTGGCATCCCAAATGTGGCAACCCAGGCGATTTAATTCCCTATTATCTGACGAACCAGAAATAAACCACAATAGTTCGGCAGCCACGCTACGGAAAGCCAACTTTTTAGTTGTCATGGCAGGGAATCCATCTTTCATGCGAAACCGCATAGGTACGGCGAACAGGGCGCGTGTGCCACCATATCTTCCCTGACGGTCATTCCCTTCATCCATGATTTTTTTTAATACATCTAAATATTGTTTCACAAAATTGTAGTAATTACCTTTTTTAACTTTTCAAATACTTCCTGCACCGGTTTTTCGCCGTCAACCATAGTTACGCCTTCAAACATTTCCGGCAATTTTTTATATACTTCATTAACCTTGCGCAATTTCTCTAGCTGCTCAAAAAATTCTTTTTCTTCTCCTCTGCCTTCAATACGCTTTACGCAATTTTCTGGTGAAACATCAACAACAATCGTAACATCGGGTAATAAAAATCGCGCATTCATGGTAATTAATTCCTGTACATCCAGCCTGTCAGAATATCCATAGGCGAAGGTGGAAAACGCGTACCGGCTTGAAACCACCCAATCCCCTTGTTGCAGTGCCGGGATTACTTTGTTATCCAAATGCTCTTTGCGGTCTTGCACATATAATTTCTGCAGCTCAAGCGCATCCATCTGTAATTCACCTTTCAATACCTGTTTTATGGTACGGCCGGCTTGTGAATCCATGGTCGGTTCACGAGTAATCATCACCATCTTCCCTTGTTCCTTTAACCATTGGACCAAAAGTTCCACTTGGCTGCTTTTCCCTGATCCGTCTAACCCCTCAACCACAATAAATTTTCCTGGGTAATTGTGCTTAATCATATTACTTTCCGGTGGTTCCCCATCCCCCGCGGGTTTTGTTTGGCATAGTTTCAACTTCTTGCCACTGCACCGCTTCGCGCTTTACTATTAGCCCTTGGGCAATGCGCTCGCCTTTTTCAACCAGCACGGGTTTGTCCGTAAAGTTATAATACACCGCACTATACTCATCATCATCTCCCGAAAAATCAGCGTCGCCAATGCCAATGCCGTTAGCCATCCAAATTCCCTTTTTATGTGTTGAACTGCGCGCTACCAGTAATAAAAAACATCCCGGCGGAGTTTCAACGGCAACATTCAGCGGTACATATTTAAATTCTTTTGGGGGAATTTCCACGCCAATGCGGGCATGTAAATCAAATGCCGCCGCGCCTTCGGTCTTAAATTCAGGCAACGGAATTTCTTTATCAAACCGTTTAATGTTTACGTGAAGTTTATCCATTCGTTATTTTTAGTGAAGTTTTTATGGTACTGGCTGGCAATAGGTTTGACGCTGCCAAAATATTTGCTATTTAAGCCATCTTTTCCGTATGGCACATCAACTTCACTGGAAAGTTTTACAAACGCCACCTGGGCAATGGGCATTTTGTAATACAGTTTTATAGGTAAATTTGCCAAGTTATGTAGCTCCAGCGTAATTTTTAAGGTATTTCCCGGATCAACGTATCCCGCCGTAGCATGCACAATCAAGCCGATTCTGCCCAGCGAAGACTTACCATTTAATTGCACTACCATATCATTTGGCACCGCTACCGTTTCATAGGTCATACCCAGAGCAAATTCACCTGGGTGCAAAATGAACTGACGGTTTTCATCAATAGTAAGTTCCGTCATCATGTCATCAATAGGCTCTTTAGGGTCAATGCACACATTACTGGTATTTTTAAACACCAAAAAATCCGCGCCCAAATGCACATCTATGGAAGCCGGCTGGATAGAATTTGGGAACAATGGGGTCACGCCAATTTTTCCCTCTTTTAATGCTTGTTTGATGTCCTTATCTGAAAGAATCATACATAAAATGTTAATTGTTCCTATATTTTACTAATTCCATGAGTAAAATGCAACATAAAAAAACCGCTTTTTGACGTTGCAAAAAAGCGGTTACGTTTACTTAGAAGAAAAAGCGCCAAAAATGAAATGCCAAAATGGCTGACACTACCAAGAGAAGGAAAACCGTGGCAGTGAGGGCCTCGTGATTCCACTTAATTCTTTTCAATTGGTCCTTTATCTTTTCTTCCATATAAAGGATATCCAGCAAAGCGATCAGTTCTGCTTTAAGTGTATCGCTTTCGATATAATCAAGATAAAGAACAAACTTTTTTTCGTCGCCAGTTTCGGCATACGAAAAGCTAAGGGCACTTTCGGAATTCTTTGCCGCCAACCGGCCCAACCGACGCAAGATTTTCATGATTTCAGAATAACAGTAGCACGTCAGTGGAACTATTTCACACTCGCCATAGCCTTTTGAGGTATAGAAAAACCCCATCCAACCTTCCTTTTTCCTGCGAACAAAGGTCACTGAGCCGGCTCCATCTTTGAAAGCCGACGACAACACCGTTGCTACCAGTTTCAAACCTGGCTTTGCATCCGGCATGATATCATGGATAAAATCATCGAAGGAATCGTGAATTTCCACAACCATTGGACATCTCCTATAAAAGAACTGGTTTCAAATATAGACTATCAAAATCCCCATCGTATTGCAACCAAAAACCGCCCATATAAGGCGGCTTTACTTCTTATCCTTTAACCTCTATCCCCATGTTTTTTGCTGTTCCGGCAATGATCTTCATGGCCTGTTCAATGTCGGTGGTGTTTAAATCCGGCAGCTTCATTTCGGCAATTTCTTTTACCTGGGCTTTTGTTACCTTGCCAACAATCTTTTTATTCGGCTCACCGCTTCCCTTTTCAACACCAGCGGCTTTGCGCAATAAATCGGCAGCCAGTGGGGTTTTTAATTTGATATCAAAACTGCGGTCTTTATAAATAGTAACTTCTGCAGGAATAATAAAACCCATTTTATCTTTGGTTTTATCGTTAAACTGCTTGCAAAACTCGGCAATATTCAACCCGTGCGGAGCCAACGCCGGCCCAATAGGCGGCGCAGGATTAGCCTTACCAGCCGAAATTTGCACCTTCACAATAACCTTAATTTCTTTTGCCATAACTTTTTAATTTCCAATTTACAATATACAATTTACAAGTTTCAAAATCGGTTTGTATATTGTTTATTGTTTATTGTATATTTTACGTGCCTACTTTTTTAATTTGTAATGAATCCAATTCCACGGGTGTATCACGGCCAAACATATTAACCAGTACTTTAATTTTCCCTCGCTCCTGGTCAATCTCAGACACATTGCCTTCAAAACCCTTGAAAGGTCCGTCCATAATCTTTACCGCCGCGCCCACTTCAAAGTCAATCTGAAATTCCGGTACCCCAGCATCCATCCGCTTCATCAAATCGGCAATATCTGCGGCTGAAACCGGAATAGGTGTGGTACCCGCCCCTAAAAATCCGGTTACCCGAGGCGTATTTCGCACCACATACCAGCTTTCATCGTCCACAATCATTTCTACTAGCACGTATCCTGGGTAAATTTTTTCGTCAACGGTTTTACGCTTGCCGTTTTTTATCTTGATCTTTTTTTCCTTGGGTACGATTACGTTAAAAATCTTGCCTTCCATGCCAAGACTCTCAATCCTTTGTTTTAAATTTTTGGCAACCGCATCTTCATACCCTGAATAAGTATGGATAACGTACCAATTTTTATCCTGTTCAATGACTTGTTTTGGCATGAGACGATAGTAAGTTACTTAATAACAAATTTTTGTATTAATGAAGAGAGGACATAATCCAACCCGCCCAAAGCCCCGGCCACCACAATAGTTGCCGCCAGTACAATCAAAGTGTATCTCACCAAATCTTTACGTGAAAGCCAACTCACTTTTTTTAGTTCCACATACACCTCTTTGAAAAATACCGTTACTTTTTGTACGATCGTCATATGTTGATTTCAAGTTTTTTAAAACGGCCTTTCGGCCGCTTTTATATTCTTAAGCTCATCATAGCTGAAGCCGGCCGGCTTGTCAACAGCTAGCGCTAGTTAGAAAATATTCGGCATATTGCCCGAACTCATCATTTTTTGGGCCAGTTTTTTCTGGATACTTTCCCGGGCTTCGTTTAATGCACCCTTCAAAGCATTTTCCTGGTCAGACGAGCCTAAACTGGAATTTAAAGAAATATTCTGCACCTCAAAACTGCCATTCATAGTAACACTCGTGCCCTGCTTTTCAACCGTCACCGTTTCTTTCTTGAACTCATCCTGCATTTTCTTCAACTCGTACATTTTTTTGATATTATCGAACATTGATGCTTTTAAATTTATTTTTTATATTTTTATAATTTGGAATGGTCCGCCCCACCAGCTCCCAAAATTTCGCCGAATGGTTAAACTGCCCCAAGTGGCACAGTTCATGGACAATCACGTAATCCGCCATATCCGGCGACAGCAGCGCAACACGATAATTAAAATTCAAATTCCCCTTCTTACTGCAGCTTCCCCACCGGCTTTTCGTATTTTTTATAGCAATACGGTTAACCCTAAAACCGTATACCTGATTATACTCTGCTATTCTGTTTTTCACCAATACCCGTGCCAGTTCTTTATATTTTATATAATCGCGCTTTCCCATTTTTCCAACTAAAAATCCGTCACCAACGGATTTTTAGTTCAAATTAAATATCCAAATTCTTCACACTCTTTGCGTGGGTCTGAATGAATTTTTTACGTGGCTCAACTTCTTCGCCCATTAAAATATCAAATGTTTTGTCTGCCAAATGAGCTTCATCAATTTCTACTTTTAGCAGCAAACGGTTTTCCGGATTCATGGTCGTTTCCCAGAGCTGGTCGCTATTCATTTCTCCCAAACCTTTGTAGCGCTGCAAGTTTACATTCGTTTTATCTAATTCTTTTACCATCTTGTCTTTTTGCTCTTCCGTATACGCGTAACTTACTGCCTTGCCAGCCTGGATTTTATACAGTGGTGGCTGGGCAATGTAAATATAACCTGCTTCCATGATCGGCTTAAAATAACGGTAAAATAGGGTCAAGAGCAATGTTCGGATGTGTGCACCATCAACGTCGGCATCGGTCATGATGATCACCCGGTGGTAGCGCAGTTTTTCCAAACTGAAATCTTCGGCAATGGCCGTGCCCAGGGCAATAATCAAACTTTTTACTTCTTTGTTAGCCAACATTTTATCAATGCGAGCACGTTCCACATTCAAGATTTTTCCGCGCAAAGGCAAAATAGCCTGAAACCTGCGGTCGCGCGCCATTTTGGCTGAACCGCCGGCGCTGTCTCCCTCTACAATATATAATTCAGATTCTTCCGGGTCGCGACTTAAACAATCGGCCAATTTCCCAGGCAATGCTAGGCCTTCCAAAACTCCTTTTCTTAAAACGGTGGCACGGGCAGCTTTGGCAGCCAGGCGAGCCTTGGTTGCCAACATACAATTTTCAATAATGGCGCGGGCGTCGGTTGGATTTCTTTCTAAATAATCGGTCAAGCCTTCAGCCACGGCGTCTTCAACGGCACTTTTAGCTTCGGGGTTGCCTAATTTTGCTTTCGTTTGTCCCTCAAATTGCGGATTCCTGATTTTTACCGAAACCACGGCGGTTAACCCTTCACGCACATCGTCCCCCGTAAAATTTTCATCCTTTTCTTTCAAAAATCCTTCGCGCCGGGCATAGGCATTCAAACAGCGGGTCAGGGCGGTACGGAACCCCGAAATATGCGTGCCACCCTCTGGTGTATAAATATTATTGGCAAAGCTTTGTTCCGTACATTCCATTTCTTGCGTATATTGAAAAGCCGCCTCAACAAAAATATCATCCTTAGTGACAGCAGTTGAAAAAATATTACTATGGCGCGGAGTGTTGCCCATCACCAAAAATTTCACAAAACTGCCAACGCCGCCTTCAAAATAAAAACCATAATCAGACACTTCATTTTTAGTGCGTTCGTCACGAAATCGTACCCGCACACCCTTGGTCAAATATGCCTGGTGACGCAAGTGGCTCAAAATTTTCTTGGTATCCCATTTTATTTCCGGAAAAATTTCAGGGTCAGCATCAAACGTCATAGTTGTCCCCGTCCGCTTTGATTCACCCGTTTTTTTCACGTTTCCCTTTGGCGTGCCGCGGAGATATTCCTGCGTCCAAATTCCACCATCATGATGAATTTCCGCCTCCATCCAAGTTGAAAGTGCACATACCACTGAAACTCCTACCCCGTGCAATCCACCAGAAACTTTATAGGCATCGCCACCAAACTTTCCTCCCGCGTGCAGGGTGGTCAACACCGTTTCCAGCGTAGATTTTCCGGTATCAGGATGCTTTTCCACCGGAATACCGCGCCCATCGTCTGAAATACGTACCCGGTTTTCGGGCAGCAACACCACTTCCACTTCTTTGGCGTACCCAGCCATGGCTTCGTCAATAGAATTGTCCACCACTTCCCAAATTAAGTGGTGCAGCCCATCAATTCCCGTAGAACCAATATACATGCCCGGCCGTTTCCGCACCGGCTCCAACCCCTTAAGCACCGTAATATCCTTAGCACCATATTCATCTTTCTTTGAAGTTTTTTTGGTAAAATCATCCGGATTTTCTTTCACAATCTCTTTTTTCACTTCAGTTTTTCTTGGCTCTACGGCCTTAACCGGAGCCTCTTTTTTGGCCTCCTTTGCATCGCCAAAGTTTTTAGCGACGGCGGGCTTTTTTTCTTCCTCTTTTTCTTTGATATTTAGTTTCATATGTATCTATTTTACCAAAATAAAAGGCAACCAACAACTATTGACATACGTCAAACTTATTGATATATTCACAACTAGTTAGCACCTTACTTGCTCCGCGCTGCGGAACACGGAATGGAGCCGATTCTCCATAAAAATCGAGGACTTTTGACATGTCAGAACTCAAGCCTATCAAGGGCGAGAATTGGGAATTCAGCAGAAATGGCTGGAGGCTAAACGTTGTTGTTCAGAACGTCAAAGATGCCGATCGAGCCGATGAAATCGCTAACTTCTTCAATGAAGTTGGTACTTCTGAAACAACTTGGCTTGGTGCTTCGTTGTCTCTCAGTATCCACATCCTCACAAAACGATGAAACCTGTCTTGCAACCGAGCCGCGCAACCAACATGCGCGGCTTATTTTTTTTACAAAAACCCAACAAGTGAGCCGTTTAGCAACTTTTGTAATTTGTCGGAGGTAAAGACAATTCCTTTATTAAAGCTTTGCCAAAATGGATGCTGTAGGTGCCTTACTGTCCGCAGGACAGAAGAGCCGCCGTCAGCCGCATCCATTTTCTTGCAAAGCATATTTAGATAGCTTTACCGGAGATCATTACAAAAGTTACCAAACGGCGAACGCCTACCTCACCACCGCCTTAAATTCCTCTTTTGTCTTTTCGGTAATTTTTCCGTGGACTACATTTACCTCGTCGTTAGTAAGTGTTTTCTCTAATGACCGGTATACAATATGAAAAGTGTATGATTTTTTTTCGCTGCCGAATTTTTCTTCGTTTTCATATTCATCCATCAGCTTTACCTCTTCAATCAAGTCTCCGCCAATGTCGCGCACGGTTTCATAATAGTTATTTAAAGCCACATCTTTGCCAATGATAAACGAAATGTCGCGTTCAACAGCCGGGTATTTACTTACCTCTTTATACTTAGAATTAATATCAGTAAATTGACTGGTAATCCGTGGGTCTTGCGACCAAAAAATCCGGATATCAGGAATATCCATTTTTATCATTGCCAGCCGTTCAATGCCAAATGCAAACGCCCAGCCATTGTAAGCTTCCGGATCTAAGCCGAAATTCTTAAGCACCTCTTTGTGCACCAAACCCGCACCCGTAATTTCCAGCCATTTTTCCTGAAATTTTATTTCTATTTGTATGGAAGGATCGGTGAACGGAAAAGAATCAGTTAAAAACTGAAATTCTATTTTTTCACCGAAAATAGCTTTTACAGCGTCTACTTGCACTTCCTCTAATTCCTTAAGCTCAATGATTTTTTTATCTTTTTTACAAATATATAAAAAATCTATCTGGTGGAAGGCCGGGAAATGCTTGTGGTCAATTTCATCTTTGCGAAATACAATACCCGCGGAAAGAGCACTCACCTGCCCTTCAGTTTTTAATATTTCCAAAATTTCTGGCCTGCGCAAATAGTACGACCACATTACGGTCATTTGCGTACGCAAAATATTTTTTTTAGTAACGTAATACGTATCCCCCTCCCTTCGGCTTGGGTGGTCATCGGGTGTATTAAGCAAGTCAAAATTTTCTTGGAGAGTAACAATACGCGGAAAATCAACGGTGTCAAAATCAGCAAAACGCGGCAGTGCCATTACCCTGTCTGCCACAATTTTGATGGGAGAATTTTCTTTCTTGGTTAAATCCGGCAACGCCAACAATTTCTTAATACGCTCAGCCTTAACATCGCTACGCGTTTTCAAATCAGCAATCAATGCCTTTTCTTCTTTATTGTCTATAATAATATCTTTGTGCATGTCAAAATTATAGCCTAATATCGGGTTTGACTCAATGGTTCACTGAAATTTGACAACATATCATAATCGTGATAAATTAAATTCACTTCCAGGTGGTCTGGAATAGCCCATTGAAAAGTTAATCTTCTAGAAAGGAAAACTTCATGCCAATCACAGAAAAAGTGTATTTCTTCAACTCAAGCGAACGTAGCTTGTTTGTGAAAATCTACTTCCCCAAGAGGGCTGCCTACTACGGCGCAATCTTTGGTGCATTGAGCAAGGGTTACGACGAGGATATCGTAAAAAGATATCTGCAAGAGATTGCCCCCGCCCTAATCAACGAATTCCAGGCCTTTCCCGACTTGTTCAAGCCTAGTCGTTATACTTCACCCAAGTTCAGCAGAAAACCACCAAGCGTAGATGAAGTATTGAAGCGAATTGAGATGTACACATCCCCTTTCAAGGGTTGGTCAACCTACTCCGTTGACGGCGTCTTCTTTGACAATGCCGGAAAGCCAATTGAAGAGGCTACTCAAGTTGTCCGTCTCATGTTCCGTTTTAAAAGCTCTTTCGCCAAACAAGCCATTAAAGAAGGCTGCCATGATGTGTTGCGCGCCATCCTATTCTGGGTCATTTCCCAGCATGGTCGGCTTTACAGTCACAAAGTGTGGGGCAAAGAAGAACAATCCCAATTCATCGCCAGACATAAGCCTTCGCCCAGACAACAACTCGCTTTTGCCAAGGAGCACTATGCAGACATTGCCCTTGAAATCGGTAAATGGCTGGACGACCGCGAGATCTTTATCTTCTGTTACCTTGTCAGAAACTTTTGGCGAAAGGTGGTAAGGGAAGGTATGCGTGAAGATGAAATCTGGGTGACCAGCCTATTTGACCTAGTGTTGAACGTCGTCAAACCAACCAAACCCGATATTGTCGGGTTGTAACCCTTTTCGTTAAAGGAGATCTGATATGCTTTCCAAAGCAATCGCGCAACAAGTGGAAAAAGTGATGGGGTACTTCGGTGAAAACCAAAGAGCGAAAGCAAAAAAAAACCCCGAGGCTTGCGTTCTCTCAATGCTCACCCTGATTGAAAAAGAGTTGCATGAAGTTTCAGCAACTCTCCAAGACAGTATTCAGCTCACTACCTGCGACGACTACCTCCGGAACGCACAGGAGAAAATCAAACAAGCGGATGAATCTTCTTAACGAAGAGAATCTGCAGACCCCAGCTTAACAACTGGGGCTTTTTTATTATTTACTCAATAAAAAGTAGTGCCAACATCATGGCCACCCCGGCAGTCACAGCCACGATTTGCATAGCCGAATGCCATACTTCTTTGGTTTTTTGTAATTCTGGAATCAAGTCCGCTACGGCAATGTAAATAAATCCTCCGGCGGCAATGGGTAGTACCCATAGTACAAACTGTTCCCCCGCCCCGCCCAACATAAATGCAATACCAACTCCCACTACTGCGGTAAGCGCTGACAAAAAGTTCAGCCACAATGCTTTTTTGCGTGGATACCCAGCATGCAGTAACACGGTAAAATCCCCCACTTCCTGCGGGATTTCATGCAAAATAACAGCAATGGTGGTGGCAATACCCACCGGAATACTGACCATAAAACTAACGCCGATAATTACCCCGTCAATAAAATTATGCACGCCATCGGAAAATAAAATTAAATTCCCCACCGGGTGAATGTGCGTACCAGTTTCATCATCGCCATGGTGATGCCAGTGCAAAAACTTTTCCATGACAAAAAATATAATAATACCTGCAATAATCAAAATGCTCGTCCAAACAGGATTAAGTAAACTTTCGAATGCTTCGGGAATCAAATGAATAAACGCATCACCCAATAGAGACCCAACCGCCAAACTAATAAACAAAAACATATACTTTCGCAACAATTCTTCTTTGATCGATAACGCAAAAACGCCCACCAACGAGATAAAGCTGACAATAATTACACTCAAAAATGCCCAAAGATACGCATCAAACATATGGCCATATTATATCAGAAAATAGCACAAAAAAACAGCCCCTTCGGCGAGGCTGTTTTTGCAGTATAACCTAAATACCGTTATTAAGTGTCAAGCGGACGATGAATGGGAGAGAGAATGCCAAGAAAGCAACGGCCAATCCGGCAATTCCCCACAATACCTGGTTCCTTGCGGTAGCTACCTTGTCTGGGTCCCCTTGGGCATTGAAGAAGGCAACTCCTCCTAAGATGAACATGATGATGGCAAAAGCAATAAAGAGAGGCCATAAAATGTTAAAAAAGATGTCTATTAAGCCATTGATGCTCAGGGTAGTGACCGCATTAGGAATGTTGCCGGGGTTGAAGCCGGAGGTAGTAGTAGAAGAAGAAGCAGCGGCGGCGGCTTTGCTACCAGTTACGGTAAATAGTATTTCGTTGGAAGAGCCAGCAACAGGATCATCTACATAAATTGTAAACGTCGCGCCCGCAGGAGGAGTGGAACCAAAGTATGGAGCTACAGCGAGTAATTGGTTAGTGTTAACAAAAGAAGCTGGACCCAAGGAAGTTGCCGTCGTAAATACACCATTGATATACGTTTTGTAACCAATCTGCGTAGTAGCACTAAAATTAGAGCCATTCACGGTTAATGTTGGGACGGCAGTGCCTACTGCGAATGATGTAGGAGATATGCTCGTGATAACGGGTGGTGGGACTGTAGGGGCGACGACAAATACTACTGTATTAGAAAATATAAATGATGATGAGCCGTTTCGTACGAGCACATCAACCGACTGCGGCAACGTGGGAATGTATGATGCTGGAATCGCAGCAGTTAATTGAGTTGGCGAAATAAAGGTAGTTGGTACAAAGGTAACATTAAAGTTTACTGAAGAAGTTGAATCAAAGCCGCTTCCATTAATGGTTAACATAAAAGCCGGACTACCTGTCGCGATGGTCGCCGGAGAAATATTAGTAATAATCGGGGCCGCATTAGCAAGAACAGGTGCGGCAAATAGTACCATCAATACCCCGCTAAAAAACAACACTTTCTTGCTGAAAAATCTTGGTAAAAAAGTACTCATAAAATAATTTTAATATTATTTATTCATTCTACCCCCCCCGCCCAAATTACAAGGCTACTTATTCACATCCAACAAAAAACAGCCCCTTTAAGAAGCTGTTTTCGTCAAATTACCTACCCGATGCCATCCCGGTTGAAACATCACGCACTACCGAAGCGGTAATCGTGGTATCAGCAGCCGGGCCATACACGCGCACCGTGTGACCTGCTTTAATGCTAGATGGGCTTAAGGTTACATAGCCCTTGTCTACCACCTTGGCACCTGTTGCCATTTTGATATCGTACGTTGCTGAACCAACCTGCAGTTTGAAACTGCCATCAGCATTGACATCACCTACTACCACACCTTCCCAATTGCGAGCCGTGATTGCTTTAATAACTGCCTTAATCCCTTCACGGTTTTCTTTCACTTCTGCTTTTATTTCTTTGCGTTCTGTCCAATTGCGCACAAAACTGGCATCAATCGTCCAAGCGGCAGAAGTGCTCATTAAGCCCTGCACACCCACAAAGTCCCCCACTTGAAATTGGGACATATCAACTCTTGGAGCCAATTTCGTTGAAGCTGAAACATTCACTACCCAATCCCCTCCCCAACTTTTTACCGTCAACGAATTAGTGCCAACAACGGTAACCGTTCCACGCATCAATGTCCTCCCGGCTGGCCCAACTTCAAGCACCATTTTCTGGTTAACTTTAGCCGCTGTAGCCGTTGGACTATCCTGCGCCGAAACCATCATAGCCCCGCTTAACAGTGCCGTTGCCAAACCTGCTACAGCAATATATTTTTTTGAATTTGTAATCATGTTTTTTTATTATATGTTAAATTATAGTTCCCGACCTTTTGCTTTCAATTCTGCCATGTATGACGAACTGGTTAATTGTTTCTTACATGCTCTCTGTTTCTTCCTTTGGCTCGCCGAAGCCTTGTGCGGAGGCGGCTTCATTATCTTGATCTGCCGTCAAAAATCCGCCGGCCTGTAATGTCCATAATTTCTTATACAAACTTTCCGAACGCGCCAATAAATCAGCATGACTTCCCTCTTCCAATATTTTCCCTTCGTCTATCACAATAATCCGGTCCATTTTTTGGATGGTACTTAATCGGTGTGCAATGACAATGGTGGTTTTGCCTTGCATTAAGGTATTTAACGCATCTTGGATAAGCATTTCAGAATGCGAATCCAAACTGCTTGTTGCTTCGTCCAAAATCAAGATGGGCGCGTTTTTTAACATGGCGCGGGCAATAGCCACTCGCTGGCGTTCACCACCCGACAATTTAATTCCCCGCTCGCCCACAAAGGTTTGTAATCCTTGCGGCAAGTTTTTAATGAATTCTTCGCAATGTGCCATGGTTGCCGCTTTTTCAATTTCCTCCAGCGAAGCATTGGCTTTTCCGTAGGCAATATTATCAGCCAGTGTGCGGTGGAACAGTACCGGATCCTGCGGCACCAGGGCAATGTTTTGACGCAAACTTCCCTGCGTGACTTTTTGGATATCTTGGCCATCAATGAAAATATTTCCAGATGTTGGTGAATATAGCCGTAACAGTAGCCGCACAAACGTAGTTTTTCCAGCACCTGAAGGCCCAATTAACGCCACTTTTTCACCGGGCTTAATAACCACCGTAATATCTTCCAACACTTTACGTGTTTCATTAAAACTAAATGTTAAGTTTTCAAATGTAATTTCTCCAGCTGAAACGTTCAATGCTTTTGCAATCGGCACATCAACAATTTCATGCGGCAGTTTCATAATTTCCACCATTTCTTTGGCATCGGCATAGGCTTCATGCAGATCGCGCACAATGCGAGTAAATCCCCACAGTTGTTCAATTAAGTTTCCCGCATACACCTGCAATAGCACAAACACTCCCACCGTAATCAAGCCTGCGCTCCAATATTTAATGGCAAAGTAAAACAATAATAGCTCGATGCCAAAGGACAAGGCACTTTGAACCGCATTAATGATTGCATCCAGGTTCCACCTAAAACGTTGCAATGATGCTTGCTCGCCTGTTACATTTTTATAACCCTTTTTCTCATACAAAATGCCGTTAAACAACGTAACCGTATTTTGATTGGTAAGAGTGTCTGCTAGGTATCCGGTAGCTTTTGAGTCAAGCGCGGCCGCCTTTATATCATATTTTAATTTCCATCGGGAAAATAAAATATTAAAAGAAATAAAAACTGCAATCCAAACCAGTACTACCAAATCAATCCATTTGTTAATAAAAAATAATACTACCAAAACTGAAGTAATTCTTATTAAAAGGGGCAATAAATTCCACACCAGGTTATCAGAAAGCCGCTCAAATGCCCGACTAAAGCGATTAACTCTTTGCACTAATGATCCCATAAAATTATTAGTGAAAAATCCGTAAGAATGTTCTAGTAAATGATTATAGGCTTGCTGCTTCAAATTAGCCGCGGTTAAAGGCATGTATACATTATTAGCAAGTTCAGCAATTCGGGCAAAAACCCAATATGCGCCATGAAACATAGCAACGTACAGAATAATCTGTAACAGCGTTTGAACTACTTCGGGTGTGTTGCCGCCTACCATAATTACATCAAAAAACCATTTGTAGAATAGTGGTGTAATAATAGTAGTTACATTCACTAAAATAATACAAAACACCATCAGGAATAACTTCCATTTTTGCGGCCTTATGCCACGCCAAAATGCTTTCAAAACATCAGAGATAGTAACTTTCGGATAGGTAATTTTATTCATTGGTTTTATAATATATCATTGGCCAGCTCCGGCAGATTACTGATAAACGTGGCCTGGCGGCTTTCTTGCTGCTTTACCGTCATACCCGCCAACATGGCACGCGCTTCGTCTGAATTACGTTTAAAATCTTCATCCACGGCTATCGCTTTTTCATGCACCATAAAAGCCTTGTCGTTAATACCATTAAGTTTTAGTCCCGCCAAACTTTTCAGCCGTGAAAGCGCCACGTATCCCATTCCCTCAATAAAACATTTTGACAAATCAATTTCAGCCGCGTCCAAATTCATGCCCTGGCTTTTGTGCACGGTAATAGCCCAGGCCAAACGCAAAGGAAGCTGTTTAATTTGCGCCAAAAATTTGGTTCCACCCGTCAGCAAGTCAATATCTTCAATAGCCCAGCCCGTCTGGCTGGCGGTAATTTTCTGCCCCGCCAGCGTTTTTACCACCGGCATGCCAAACTCATCAAAATCAACCACCGTTCCCTGCGTGCCATTTACATACCCCTCATCAAAATTATTTTTAATAAACATTACCTGTGCTCCTTTTTTCAGCACCAGTTTTTCGGGTGCCAGGCAACTGCGCTTAAGCGAAGCCACTAAATCGGTGTTACCGCCCGAAGTCATCTGGTATTCCATTGGCTTGCTCTCAATTTTTGCCAGCTCAGCGTCATTAATACGGTCAACATCCACATTGTGGGTGTATAATTTGGTATATTTGTCTGCACTGAGCGAAGTCGAAGTGTGCCCGGCCAGCATTTCCTTGCCTGCGTAAGGATTATTGTTGCGAATATGGTTGAGTAATTCTGCCAGTTTTGCATCGGAAGACCTGAACTGCTCCTGCAAATAGCACACCTTCATATCTAAGTTTTGCCAGCTTCCCGCTTCCACTACAAATCGTAATTCTTCGTCATACTGGGTAATAGGCGGCAGTTGGAAAAAGTCGCCCGAACACACCACCTGCATACCCCCAAACGGCAAAAAACTGGCGCGGAAATATTGGCAAATGCGATCAATGCTGGCAAACTGCCCGGGCTTTAACATGGAAATTTCGTCTATCAGTAGTACATCCGTTTTACGGATATTTTTGCGTAAATACGGCTTTTTTAACAAGGTGCGGATTTCCCCATCGGTAATACTTTCTCTTATCGCCAACCCCGACCAGGAATGAATAGTAGTGCCCCCCATATGCGTAGCCGCAATGCCCGTACTAGCCGTAACCGCCACCCGTTTGCCATTGGCCCGCAGCCAGGTAATATATTTGTTCAACAAAAACGTCTTGCCGCTCCCAGGAGCCCCAGTCAAAAACACATTATGCCCCATTTTTAAAATTGATAGCGCCTCGTCTTGTGTCATACTTGCCAGTATATCACAGAAGAAGTAATGCAAGAAAAAAGCCCCTACCCCATTTTGTCAAGGATAACCAAAAAACCGCTCAAAAAGCAGTAATAGCGAGGGCTTATTGTCCAAAGGACGCTGCGGAGGCAATTTTGCATGGTTTCCGCCGTTTGGCGGAAAAAATTGCCGAGGTGCGAACGGTAATTTTGCGCTGGCAAAATTAACCGTGACCTTTGGGTAATATGCCCGAGCGCTTTACACCATATACATTTCACTGCGGCGGGTTTCGTCTACAAATACTAATTCGGCTTCGCCTTTTATAATTTTCTCGAATGGCTTGCAGGCAAAGCAACCGGCTGGGCCTTTAGGGCAGGCAAATTCTTGCTTCTCCCGGGCGGATTTTACTTTGCGGGCAATTTCCAGGACACGTTCTTTTGAACTGGTTAATTCTGGCAATTCTACTTCGGTTAAGCCATCATTGCGTTCCAGGTACCAATAGGCCGCGCCGGAAACTTTGCGTTTTTGTAAGGCGTTAAGCAACAAGGCGTAAATAGGCAGCTGCAGCGAAGTTTTTTCTTCATCGTTTTTACCGGTTTTAAAATCAATCACCCGCACGCTGTCATCCTCCGGCACGTATTCCAACCAATCAATTTTGCCGGATAAAATAATGTTATCATCTTCAGACAAGTAAAAATTGGGCGGCATATTGTTGGCGTGTTCGGGTAGGCGCACGGCTTTGTGCTCCAAAAAACTACGATTGGCATCAGCCCTTACAATCATGACGCGAGCACGTTCTTTAGCATCAGCCTCTTCTGCTGGTGTTTTAAAACCACCAACTTTGCCTGAAACCTTTTTCCAATTTTCTTCAAAGGTAGCTAGCAGCGATTTTTTAAACCGGTCTTCGGCGCGGTATTTCAATAATCCTTCCAATGTTTCGTGCACAGCAATACCAAGCGACAAATGTGAATTGACTGTATTGATCCTGCGGCCCTGGTCATTGCGATACACATTGTGCAAAAAATACGCCCGGGGACATTTAATAAAGTCGCCCATGGAAGAATGTGAAACCCAAACAGCAGTGTATTTATCGGCCATACATCTGAAAATTTACAATTTACAATATACAATTAACAAAGTTTAGAAATTAGGATTTGCTTGTATATTGTGTATTGTTTATTGTTTATTGTTTATTGTTTATTGTTTATTTTACTATACTTCCCAGCGGAATTTCCTTATCCGGATGCAAAAGCACTGGCATTTCGCCTGAATCCGCGCACAGAATCATTCCCTGGCTTTCCAATTCGCCCAGTTTTTTTGGTGCTAGATTAAAAGCAAAAGGACATAGTTTTCCAACTAATTGTTCGGGCGTATAAAATTTTGCCAGGCCGGCAAGTATCTGTCGTTTTTCTGTTCCAAAATCAACTTCCAGCTTTAATAATTTATTTGAATCGGCAACTTTCTCGGCATTCAAAATTTTCCCAATCCGTATTTCTACCTTCTTAAAATCATCAAATGAAATTGTTTCCATGATTATAAAACTTTGTTATTAATAATTTCCACCACCACGTCTTTACGTTCCACCACAATCTTCCAGCCGCTTTTTTGGGCGTGCTTATATAGTTTGCTATTGGGATTAAAACAAATGGGATTTTCCACAAACGTTAAAAATTTGATATCGCTTTCAGAATCTCCCACACCATAAGAACCTTCTAAACTTAACTGCTCTTTCTCAATAAAGCGACGCAAAATATTCGCCTTGTTAGAAATTTCTTCCAGATATAAGGTGTTTCCGGTGAATTTTCCACTGGCGCCCACCTCATACACCCGACCATAGACTTTATCAAATCCCAAATTGGCGCAAAATTCGTCCAGCAATTCTTTGGGTGAATGGGAAATAGCCAAAATATAATATCCTTTCTTTTTAAGTGACCCGATCAAATCGCGCGTGTACACATAGGTGCGGTTTTTGTGCAGCGCCACCACCTGCTTTGCCACCCGCATAAAATCTTTGTGGCGCAAGTTTTTTATATTTCCCTCAAATGCGGCTACCACGCCCATAATATAATCCTCGTACGATCCTTTGCGGTTAAGCCACTGTTCGTACGCCGCCGCATATTCAGCAGAAACTTTTTTGGGAAACAGCTTATGGTCAATTAACGCATGTACCACTTCAATCAATAAGCTGGAACGGAAAATCGTGCCGTCCACATCAAAAATAGCCACTTTCCTGTCCTGAGCTTTGTCGAAGGGTTGTTTCTTCATACTATATAAGATTATCATTCCTAATCAAAAAGCGCCAGATACGTACTGACGCTTTTCTTCTAGACCCTAACCCCTATACCCTCACTTTATTGTTGCAACAAGATCCTGGCGTTTTGCTGCCCGGTGCCGCAGTCAATATTAAGCGTGACGGGTAATTGTGCAGTGGTAGACAAGGTAACGACCCGATAGTCATATGCGCCAATGGTATATACCACACCTCCTACGGAAATCTTCTGGGCGGTGGTACCACGATTGTCTAACATAATGACGGTCCCCTCTTTAAACGAAGCATTATTCGGAGTTGCCACGCACTTGCTGTCAAACTGGATGCGCCGGTCAGTATATAATTTTACGGCTGCAGTATACGAAAGTTTAGCTGTGGTTGATCCGGACCCGTCCTGGTTATTGGTATTTTCCTCGCCAGCTTGGGTAATATCAGCTACCTCACCATTTTGGTCCACAGGACCGACAACCACCGGGGTTGAGTATGCCTGCCAGGAAAACCAGATACCTGTGATTACCAAAAGTGCTGCAACGATAGCGATTATAATTGTAATATTCTTGCCCATAGTCGTTAGTGTATAATATTAATATTTTAAATTTATGAACCCTGGATCTGGATTACGCCGGCGTTTATTTCAATAATCGCTTTTGCATCCAGCTTGAAATTATCTCTTACTTCACCGGTGACATCCATGCCCGCTGATTTACTGGAATCCACATTCCCACTGACAATGGTGACCATATTATCAGCAGTCACATTGACCGTTGCGTTACTCTGGCTTTCAAATTTAATGACCGGCGCAAATACCAATTCCCCTTTTAATGTCTTGTGCAATGACTCGTCGGCAATGACATCCATAGAGGCAGTGGCATTGGCATTGGCATTGGCAATAACTTTTACAATGCCCTTTATTTTAAAATCATTGGATGGCAATTTCGCTTCTTTGACGGTTCCCGATGTCGTCACCATTACTTTTACAACATGCAGCCAGACCTGGTCATACGTGTCGGCCTTAACATTGGTTTTGACGACCAAGGCAAGTGATTTTTTTGCCTTCAAATCAAGTAATTCAAATGTTTGCGAATTGGAAGAAACCGACACCCATCCCTGACTTTCACTGTGCAAATAAACTTTATCCACGGTCATATTGATGGCGCTGACATTACCCATATTGGCAGCGGTATCGGTTATAGCGATCACTACCGTACCCTGATCCGCATTGGCATTTTTGCCCCCGTTATTTTGCATGAAAGCATATTGGTCGGGGCTTAACTTAAGCATATTCTGTGACAACATCCAAAAACCGACAATTCCGATTATGAGTGCCACAATGGCAATAATTCCTATGGTTAATGTTTTATTCATTGATTCATTAAAAGTTATTTGTCTTTACTAACTGCCGTAGGCGAGCCCTACATCTTACAGTATCAACGTACGATTATTTGATAATATTTTGTATATTCAATTTTATATTTTCCTCATTTTCACGATCGCGAGCCGCTTCAGCCGCCCTGGCTCTGACATCTCGTAAAAAGTTTTTAATTTCTGAAGCCTTGCTATCAGATTCAGATTCTTTTTCTTTTTCTATAATAATGGTGTCCAGCACTTTGGCGTGGGCATTCAAAGAAGCTTCAAGCGTGGCACTTGCCTCAATGCCGGCATTTTTACCCTTTTGTTTTTTAATGTTACTGATTTTACTTTTGGCAGAAGTAATATGACTGTCCAACAAAACTTTAGTAGCGGCACTTTTTTTATCATCTAATTTATTTTGAACGGATATCTTCTCGATTTCTTCCAGGCGCAGTTGCACTAAACCAATCTCATAATTCACCTTAGCTTCTTGTGACGTCATAGCCCAACCAAGTACTTTTTCATTGACTTGGGTTTTCATGGGATACAACAAATCTCCGGGCAGTGAATTTTGAGCCGCCAACGCCACACCCGAAGTGGACCCAAAAATAATCAGCAATGAAGCCAGCGAATAAGACAACTTCCTGCCAAACGGGCTGCCAAAATATCCAGCCAACGTTGCGCGTTGCTTTGGCTGCTCAAAAGAGACGCCATCAAACGGATGTGCCTGCATAAATTTCAAGATATTCGCCCTGGTAGTTTCTTTTTCTTCTTTTGACAGGGAAGGGTGCTTTGATGGGGGGAACGGGTTATTAAATTTTTCCTGGGTGTTTTCCATAATGTTACGATGATTTACCTTGTTTTGCTTGTAATGCCATTTCGCTTTGCGCCATGATTTCTTTCACTTTGATAAATCCTCGGTTAAGCCTGACATAAATATTATTTTCTGTTTCGTTTAATACCAGTGACATTTCTTTAGTAGAAAGACCTTCGATATATTTTAAGATAATCACATCGCGGTATTTTTCCTCCAGTGATTTTACGATGCTGATAATTTCCTGTCCGGTAAAATAATCTTCTGTTTTTTGGCGAGTATCAATGCTGGGGGTAAAACCCTTTTCCATGATCTGGTTGAGCGAAACACTTTTCTTCTTACGGAATTCGTCAATAATGACGTTCTTGGCTGTGCGGTATAAAAATGCTCTTACATTATCCACGGGTTTACCGGTACACAAATACTTCCACGTCCGGCAATAGGCTTCCTGCATGAAATCCCTGGCTTTTTCCCGGTCAAATACCCGGTAGTAACAATAGCGGAAAATAGCATCGGAATGCTTGTCGTACGCCTCGGTAAATTGTTGCTCAATAAAGGCTTTTTCCGGCATATATAACGTATGACAATCTTAATACTTACAAAATCCTTAACCAATTATTCATTATTTAGTTTTTGCGGCCGCGACTTCAAGAACCAAGCGGATCTCTTCGCTCACAAAACTGGTATCCAGTAATTTCTTTAGTTCATTTAACTGCTTAGGTAAAATTTCCTGGTCGCATAATTGCTCCACCCTATCTGCTACCTTGGAAATATCATCAAATGAAATAACCATATTTGATAGTCCCACTTTTCTTAAAATTTCCGCGCAGCCCATGTTTTCATTTACCAGTACGGGTACGCCCAAGCAGGCCGCTTCCATAGGCACATTGCCAAATGTTTCAAAAGTGGACGGACAAATAATCAGTCCCTGTTTTAAATAAAACCGTTTAAGCTCATCAGCTTTCATAGAAGGTAGCCGCACAATAGATTTTGGAATGGTAGCCAAATCCGCGTCCGGGTTGGTTACAAATGAAGCAGTATGACGCCAATTGCGTTTTTTCAACTCCTGGTGCAGCTGAAAAAACACGTCGAAGTTTTTTATTTTTGAATATCGGCCCACGGCGGCGATAGTGCGGTCTTCACTTTCATCCACCACACTGGGGTCGGTGAAAATACTGGCCATGGGATTTGGCACCACATGCCCGTTTGTTATCTTGCGCTTTACCACCAGATTTTCCACCGTTTTTTTGCACAGTTCCGAAGGAAACACCAGGCTGAATGCGTTTTTAACAATGGCTTTTTCAATGCCCAAAAACATTTTGCGCAGCTTAGGCTTGTAATGCTCGGTTTCTTTGGCCAGCACACCCGCATACCAAAGCACTACCGGAATTTTCTCTTTCTTGGCGGCAATGGAAATAAGCCACGGCAGATAATAGGTGCCGTTCAGCAGCACTACATCCGGCCGATTTTTACGTAAAATGCTCCGCATAATTTTTATCGGTTCTCGGTAGGCCTTTACAATGTCCTGCAAGGAGTTGCTGCGGCGCAGGATTCTTTGCAACGGCAAATGATGGATGCTGATGATATGGTGGTCAAAAATTTCCGGGGAAAACGAACGGAACAGGGCAGGGCCTTCCGTATGCACGCGACTTACCATTTCTATGCCGGTAAATTCATAGTTAAGTTTATACAAATAATTGATCAGGTTAATATTAGAAGAGGTAATACCTCCCACTTTTTCGCGGGTCAGATTAATTGCTACTTTCATAGGTCTTGGAAGATATTTAAATTAATATGTAAACTCATTGTAGTAAAAAAGCCACTCTAATGGCGATTTTTTAACAACTATGTTTATAGGGTCATCATATCACATTTTGTAAGTATTTACGTCGCGATGCGTCACAAACAGCGTAAGGGCACAATTTAGTCACTGTGCCCTTTACAATTTTATAAACAATTAACGTCCGCCTATGTGGCAAGACGGACAAGAAATAATGAATACTACATTCAAAAAAATCTTATTGGGGGCAGTTGTAACCGTGTCCACTCTTGCACTTTCTGCAACCGCAGCGCTAGCCAATAATGGTAGCTTAGGCCAAAGCCTAGTCATTGATAATTCGGGGAACGCAGCCATCGTCGGCAATGTAGCATCAGTTTCAGGTTCTACCCTTGGAGTTTCAAGCTGGGGAGGAACATGGTCGGTTAATGTCGCCAATGCCACTTTCTTACCTGAAAACACCTCTGGACTTTCTGCTATTAAAGTCGGAGATACGGTAAAAGTTTCAGGAACGATAACTTCCGGCATGTCCATAACAGCCAAAAAAGTTATGAACAAAAGTATTAACGTGCCAATGATAGAAAAAGATGGCGATAATAAAGACCATGGCAAGTTTGAAGGAAAACGTGAGGGATGGTGGAAATTCTTCAAGGGTGGGAATATCTTTGCCCACTTCAAGAAGAGTTAGTTAGGTGCACACAAAAACCGCCATATGGCGGTTTTTGGTTTTGGATGGTTGCGTTTGTCTATTTTTTATGGTAAAAATTACCTATGCATCGCGCCCTGGAGGAATAGTACCTCGGCGGTCTCATAAGCCGCAGGTCCCCGTGCAATTCGGGGGGGCGCAACAAGTTTGGGCCGGGGTAGCTCAGTTGGTTAGAGCGCCACACTCATAACGTGGAGGTTCGTGGGTTCGATCCCCACCCTCGGCACATGGCAAAACAAGGACCCATGGTGTAGCCTGGTTAACACGCCTCCCTGTCACGGAGGAGATCAGGGGTTCAAATCCCCTTGGGTCCGCAGAACCAAAAACCGCTATATGGCGGTTTTTTATTTAGTCACCAAATAAGATGCTACAATCGCCGCCGTTTCGGCACGCAATGTCAATTTTCCCAAGCTGGCAATTTCAAAGCCCGCGTTTTTGGCCGCAGTAATTTCGGCTTCATCAAAGCCGCCTTCGGGACCGATCCATATTGCTATGGAAGTTAGGAGCTTGGAGTTGGAAGCTTGAATACTACCAGACGAATCAAAAAGAATATTTGCGCCGTTAGCATTTTTTATGGCCTCTTGAAATATTATTGGCTCACGCAAAATGGGCACCACTCCTCGACCGCTTTGCTCTGCCGCCTCTTTAATAATTTTCTGCAGCCGTTCTTGTTTTATATCCAACTTCACCGTCCGCCGCGTCACCACCGGCACAATTTCCGCCACCCCAATTTCCGTAGCCTTCTGCACCACCAACTCAAAATTCTCCCGTTTCAAAATAGCACAGTACAACACCACCCGCCACCCCGCCTCGTTTTCGTTTTTCTGAACTTTAAGAACTTTTAACTTTATAACTTTATGAACTATTTCGGTAATTTCCCCCACCACTTCATTTCCCTGCCCGTCGCATAATAAAACCTGCTCACCCACTTTAAGTTTGAGCACCTTCCGAATCTGGTCCACCACCTCCTCATCCATAATTTCCACCCACCCATCAGAAATCACGAATGACAAAATAAATTTATGTAGTTTCATAGTGCAATTTATCCCCGCCGTGCTGCATCAATAACGGCCACATCAATTTTTTGCATTGTCATCATTGCATCAAAAGCACGCTTTGCCTCCCCGCCGCCAGCAGCAAACGCATCCATCAGCGTGCGCGGTATAATTTGCCAAGATACTCCCCACTTGTCTTTACACCAACCACACTCACTTTCCTTGCCACCATTGCCAACAATGGCATTCCAATACAAATCCGTTTCTTCCTGATTTTCAGTGATAATCTGAAAAGAAAATGCCTCACTTTGCTTAAACGTAGCCCCACCATTAAGACCAACACAAGGAATTCCACAAACCGTAAATTCCACGGTTAGCGCGTCTGCCTTCTTGCCACTTGGAAAATCAGAGGGAGCATAAAAAACAGCCCCCACTTTGCTATCAGGAAACGTGGCAGCATAAAAATGAGCCGCGGCTTCCGCATCCTTTTCAAACCAAAGACAAATCGTGTTTTTTGATGTCATATTTTTTATAATAAACCCCTGTATTCAGGGTAATTTTCTTTTATAATCTTTTTCCACTCCGCGGTTTCATTAACAGCTCGAATATCGTTTTTACTATATACCAAAAGCACATAGACGATAGCTTTTTGACTATTCAACGCAACAATACATCTATTACCCGATCCATGACGAGATTCTTGGGTCCCAGAAATTTTAAATTCTGTTTTACAAATTTTTATTTCTTTAGAATCTACAATAGTTTCGGCGGTAGATTTTAAAAAAAGTAAATCAAAAAATGAAAACTCAACCACCAAACCCTTTAAAGTATTATTCCAAGCCCCTTTATACTTTTTAGCAAAAGATTTTATAAAGTGTCTTTGGGTAAAGGACTCAAAAATAACTTCGTAGTTCATAATTTAAAATACCTCATCGGGATTTTCTTGCGTAAAAATGTCATAAGACACAATATCGTTATCATTTGCAAATAAATAAGGAAACTGCTTATGAGTAAAATCCACAATTTCAGAGGTCTTTTTACCTTGCCATTTTTTCTCAATATCCCGAATCAACCCATCTTCTTCTTTACTGATTTTTGATAAACCAATCTTCGCCCCACTTCTTGTTTGTGAAATAAGCATAGCCCCATCTTTTGTTTGGGCAATACTTATTTCTCCCTTATCAAACATTTCATCAATAATCCTAAAATAGGTGTCTGAAACGGGACCATATTGTATTTTACGATATTGCATACCACTCATACTTTGCAGATGATAATAAAACCAACCAAAATCGGCAAAATATAAAAGTTTTGCAAGTTTAGTTTTTGGAATTACCCCCCCCTTTCGCAAAAAAGCCAAAATCATTTGCTTATACTTTTCATAGTTAGGAGATTCCCTATTTTCTAATTCATCAAGTGATATATGCAAAATACCAGACAGTTTTTCAAACTCTCCCAAAGTAAGGTCTCTTTTACCTTGTTCTATAGAAACATAAGAAGGTCTTGAAATACCTATCTTTTCAGCCACAAAAGACTGTGAAAAACCCCTCTCAACTCTCATAGCCTTGATAAATTTTGCGTATTTAGTAATCATACTCATAGTATATACCAGCTATGTATAAAAAGCAAACATAGCATGTTAATAATATTGACATACTAAATTCACGCCATGAACGTTTTCATTTTTTCTTTAGAATATCTCCCATAATATTCTCCCAATTATCCTGCAACTGCCGGTCGCTCCAAATCTTATGAGCAAACTTGGGCGTAAACTTTATGCGCGAAAGCTTGGTTCTTATTTTTTTCTTATCAGTATCGGAAAAATTTAACATAAAACTATCGGCCCCAATAATTTCGAAACGATCGCCGACATCGGCAAGCCTAGCATAAAAAGAATTTCCCAGTTTTACTTGTTGTGTAAGACTCTTTTCATGCACATATACCTCATCCCCCGTTTGCAAGTTCCTTAATTTCAGACCATAACCAATATCTAACAATATAACTTCATATAACCCATAAGCCTGACTTTTTAAAATACTTTTATAGGGTTTCATTTTACTGGGAGAAAATCCCAAAGGATTTTTTATTATAAAATTCTCCAAGGGGCTCTTTTTATTCAAAAACCTAAAATCATACAAAAACCATTCATTAAAAAATCCCTCGCTCTTGTCGTGATAATCCAGATTGTCGCCCCGCTTCAAATCCGGCTTTTCAAAAAAATCACTGAAGGCACGCAGCATTTCCTCCTCGTATTCAGGATTACCAAAATAGTAATCAAATATTTTCCCCAGAGTCCCTTTTGGCAACATGGCAATTTATAGTTCTTCGTCCTCAAACTTAAGAATCACCTGGCTCCTGTATTTCAAGGTTTCCAAGTCTCTTTTAAGTTCTCCACTCTTATTTTGTGCTATGGAAAGCTCTGTTTCAATCGCAATAATAGAATATTTAATATCTTCCGCAATCTGTGCAGGCAAGTCTGTCATCGCCGCCATTTTCTGCTCCACCTTAAGCTGCGCCTCCCCCATTTTTATTTCCCTATCAGATTCTTCAATTTCTTTCATCACTTTTTCAATTTTCCGCTTTGTTTGATCAATGAGTTCCTGTTTTATGCTTTCCATAATTTGAGAATTAATAATATGCATAAATACTATCACAAAAATTCAATGCTTCACCCTATGCTTGAAGCATTATACTCAGAAAACCCATACCACATCTCCCGCTCTTTTTGTATTTCCTTTTCCGCGCACCCCACTTCCTTTTTTATCTCCTTTTCTTTTTTATGAAACCAAGCCCACGCCACCAAAAAACCAACCACCACCCCGATAATAAAGATTAAAATTTGTGTAATTAATATTTTATATTTTTATATTATAGTAATTTTATTGTAATAAAATATGAGAACTTGATTTATTAGCGAGTTTCCTAATATATAAAAATGGTGACTGTCCCGATTTTTCGATTTTTCTCCCGATTTTTCACTGTCTGCAATTATTCCATTTTTCCCGCTTGACGGGATCCCGTTTTGCAGGATAATTGTGCAAAAAAACCTATGTATTTTCATTTACTGCAAAGATATTTATAGGCTTGCATGCCGGCAACGCAGCCAACAATCGGCCCCAGCAAATACATTACATTAAATGACCCGATACCCATGGCAACTGCCGGATTCAAAACGCCGTTGGAAGACAGTGTTACCGCCACAACAATTCCTAAGAAAAGTGAACCGCCAATGACTATTCCAGACATCACGTCAGAAACCTTGCCATACACCACGGAAGCAATACCAAAGGTAAAAAAGAATGTTCCCAATGCCTCAGCAAAACCAATTATAAAATCCCCAGAAACCGTAAGAGGCGTAATTCCAACCACAGAAGAAACCAAAATCCCGGCGGCCCAAGCTCCTGCCAACTGGAATATAATATACAAAGCTGCTTGGCCGGCTGTTATTTTTTTGATTGACCAAAGCCCAATGGTCACCGCCGGGTTAATGTGACTGCCGGAAAGATGGCCAATGGTATAAACAAACAGCCCCAGCACAAGCCCCGCCAACAAGGGGGTAGGAACCGGAAAAGGCACCGCAATGGAAAGCGCCACTACCAAGGTTAAGGTAAACGCCCCCAACGCCTCGGCTAAATACTTTTTAACATTTTGATTCGTCATCATGTTTTTAAAAATTAATTAATATTCACTAATAATATCACTCCCTCATCTGCTACTCACCCACCCTGCCAGCGGGCAATGGCTGGGAACACATGAATAAGATTAAGCACATTCAAGGCCAAACCATCCCGAATCATAAACCCTGTAAATAGTTCCAGGCCCAACCCAATCACTACAATGCTCCACACCGGCCATTTGCGCGCCATGAAAAATCCTGCCATCATGGCCAGCGTATCAAAAATAGAATTAATAATGCTATCACCCATGTATCCCTGCGCCAAAGCTTGCTGGCGGTAATGGTCAATTACCATGGGCGTGTTTTCCAAAATTTCCCAACCAATCTCAATACCCATGGCCAGCACCAGTCTTTTCCAAATCGGCATCTTGGGAAACACTAACCACAGCAACAGATAAAATAAAAATCCGTGAATAATATGCGAAAAAGTATACCAATCAGTCAAATGCTGTGAATTACCGCTAGACAACACCGCCCCCTCCCACATTTTTACATACCCGCACCCGCAAATCGCCGGCTGCCCAGGCCACCACAGTACCCCGGCCTGAATAACCAAAAACCCGCCAACCAGCGTAACCGGCATCAAAAACCGCTCATTCTTTTTGTAGAACTCCCGAATCCGCTGGTAACGCTCCGCAATAAATGTTTTCATTTTTTTACCTTACATTATAATACAATCTTTTCCACCCTTATACCAATTAAGCGTATGGACTTTTGCCGTGGATTCTTCTGCCGGTCCAAATACGGCAATAAAAGCCTCAACGCCTCAATTTCAAACTGTTTTTTATCTTGGGCGCCAATGGGCTTCTTAAAACTCTTTAAAGTGCTTTGCGTCTGAAAATCGCCAAATCTTACCGTCACCGCCATGCCATTAAACCCCGCGAAACCAGCCCTAATAAAACTATCGAACACGCCATCCAAAAGCTTTTTAAATATATTGTAAATAATCACGGCGTCTAACGTATTCTGGCTAAACGTAGTCTGCTCACCAATGGATTTTACTTCGCGAAACTCGCTAATTGGGCTATCATCAATCCCCCGGGCGCGAAAATACAAACTCTCGCCATGTTTACCCATCACTCCACGCAAATCCTCATGAGAAAATTTCAGCAAATCATTCACCACCCTGATCCCCTTTTTATAAAAAATTTCGGCGGTTTTAGGGCCAATTCCGGGCAACTCACGAATTCCCAGGGGGTTTAAAAATTCCTGCGCCTGGCTTTGCTCAATCAACACCATACCATCGGGTTTTTTCATTCCCGCGGCAATTTTAGCAATCAGCTTATTAGGCCCAATCCCAACTGAACACGTCACTTTTTCGGTTGCCTTAATTTGGGCCTTAATTTTTTTACAAATCTTTTCTGCTTTTGCAAAACTTCCCGCAAAGCTCATATCAAAATAAAACTCATCCACGCTCGCTTGCTCTACCAGCGCCGAATGCTTCCTGATAATTTCTGAAACATGCGCAGAAACTTTATGGTACAGCGTAAAATCCACCGGTAAAAATACCACTTCATCCTTGCCTTGCTTTTTAGCCTCCTGTGACAACTGCCAAGCTTTAGAAATGGGCATTGCCGAATGAATGCCGTATTCCCGCGCTTTGTAATTGGCCGTTGAAACCACGCCCCGGCCCACACCTTCAACTATTTCAGACCCCACCGCAATGGGCTTGCCCTTCAAATGCGACCGCTTCACCTCCTCCACCGAAGCGAAGAACGCGTCCATATCTAAATGCGCAATAATTCTTTTTTCTTCCATGCTCGCATGTTATCACATAAACCAACGCTTCAATCTATGTCTGAAGCGTTCGGAATTTAACCCTATTTAGCCCTATATTCCACATTTTTACCCGTTTTCCCTACCTGTGCCACTAGCCCCTCTTTTTCCAATTCTTCCAAATATCTGAAGGCAGTAGCCCGAGAAATATCCAACAAATCCGCCGCCTCCCCTGTATGTATCCGCCCATTCTTCTTCAATTCATCCATAATCTTCTGCTTCCGCCCCGCCTTCACCCCCGCCATCTTCTCATTATACTCCGAAAACCCATACCACATCTCCCGCTCTTTTTGAACCTCCCTCTCCACCCTCCCGATTTCCCGCTTTACCTCGTTCGTTTCCCGGCTCACCCACACCCACGCCACCACAAACCCAATCACCAGCCCAACAATAAAAATTAAAATGTTTGTCATAATTTTATTGAAATATTTTTTCTATTTTTTTAAATAATGCTTTAAAATTTATAAAATCTTCTTTCGTTAATGAATCTAACTTTTTCCAAATCTTGCTCTTTTTATCTCTATCAACTTTTAGGTACTTAATCGTTAAAACAGTTTCCTCTTCAACAAATTGATTATCTTTTAGAAAGCTCTCTGGTAGTAAGTTTTCTATTTCAACAAAACTTTCAAATTTCCCTATTTTTATATCACTAACTAAGTTCTTTAAATTATCTGAAATAGGCAGTAAAAAAGCATAAAAACACGAATGCTGATTTCTTTTTTTATAGAATCCCGTCTCCACATCACCTGAGATTATATCATCCCAATTATTAGCCCTTTTTAAACTGTAAAACTTTTCGCTTCCCTCTTTATCGAAATCAAATAAACCAATAATTTTTTTGTTGCCATATAGCTCAGTATTGGAAATACTTAAACAACCCGCAACTGAACCAGCAGATTCGGCTCCCCAAATTGAGAAAGAACTGTTATCTTCGAACTTCTTTTTAATATCCTCTTCAGTGTTCTCGTATTCAATATCCTTTAACTTTAACCAAGCAATTTTATAAATCTGGTCATATTTATCTTCCACAATTAGTAGTGGTTTTTTAAGACCAGACACCTCTTTAATTAAATCTTTTACTAGATGGGTATTTCTTTCTGATTCTTTTACAATATTTTTAATTTTTAATTTAATTTCTGATGGTTTTGCCTTTAACTCTTTTTCTAGATCATAAATCAACCTCGACTCATCAATCATACCTAAATCATCAAATATTTGATCTAAAATAGTTCTTCTATCTTCTTTTGAAATATTTTCAGAAAAGAGGCTTAGTTGCTTCTGAGCATATTCTTTCAAATGTTCATCGTCATCAAATTCCTTATGTATGATAATTTTAGAACTACCATCCATAATATCTTTTAAAACTCGGTATATTGATATTCTTTTAGTATCTCTTAGTCTTAAAAATTCTTTTGAATGCGTTGTTATAAAAATTTGTTTTTTACCCGAATAATTATCCAAAAACATACTTGCTAAATCTCTACTATTTTTGTACTCCAGGGAATTTTCTGGCTCTTCAAAACCCCAAATTACAATTTTTTTGTTTTTAGATATTTCATTTAATAGTGGTGGTAAAAATTTGGCCTGAATTCCGTCACCCCGACTCTCTAAGTCTATATCATTTTCCGTTTGAACTTTTAGAGTTTTAGCAAAGTCAATTTTAAATTTAGGAATCTGAAAGTTAGCTTGTTTTATTTCTGGGGTATTTTTTTGAAATTCCTCAAAAAGCTTTTTTGATTCTTCTTTGATTTTTTCATCAAGACTTTGGACTAGTTTTTGTGTTTCTGGATTTAAAGATTTTTGATACTCATCAATTAAAAAATTATAAAAGTTTTTGTCTTTTATGGCCGGAACGTATTGGAAGTGGATAGAATTTAAAAAATGTGAAACCTGATTAGCTTTATTCTTAATTTCTTTCTTGTAGTCTTTTTCTCCTATTAAAAAATTCGTATTCGTATATTTCTTAG
>CAYZAV010000007.1:0-31048 GCA_964475855.1 uncultured Candidatus Saccharibacteria bacterium
ATAAGAGCGGCCAATATAACAGTTCCGCATATCATTGCTAAATTTTTATTCAATGGCTCTCCTACTTTTTGATTCTGCATATTATTTTGCATACTTTCCATGGTATTTATATTTTTAATTAATAATTTTATTTGGAAAACTAATTAACCACTTCCAAAGTCCCTCGCACCATATTCATGGGACAGCTGAATTTATAGGTTCCTGCGTTTTGGGGAGTGAATTCGGCAATGGTTACCTGCCCTTGGTCTGGATTTAGATATACTGAACCATTAGGCAGAATATTTGAAACTACTACCCCGCTTGCGCATCCGGGCTGGCCGGACGAAGTAATTTCCCATTTAACTGGAACTCCTGCCCTTACCTTAAAAGAATTAGGACTATAATTTACGGCAAGCACCGTCATTTTAACTACTTGTTTTCCATCGACCATTGGAGCTAGTCCCTCTACATTTTGATTTTGAGACGTTGCTTGCTCTTTTGGTTTTAGAAGGACATATCCTGAAATGAGGACAGCGGCCACGATGACTACGATTGACACAGATTGTATAAGTTTGTTTTTACTCATGTGTTTATAGGTTAATAGTATTGTGTTTTTTAATTAATGCCGATTATACCCAAGAAATTCATTTGATTATAGATGTTATACAAGGCAAAGAACAATACCAGAAATCCCGCAACTCTGGAAAATGTCAAAGCCAAGTGCGGTCTTGAGAAAAACTTTACACTTGAAAGACCGATCAGCAAGAGCATGGGAGCCGTGCCTAGAGCAAAGAATCCCATGATTAACGCCCCCTGCACAGCGCTTCCCGATAAAAGGGCGATGGTTTGGGCGGTGATGGTGAATCCGCACGGCAGAAAGAAGGTTAATGCTCCCATGACAAACGGCATATACTTGCCGTGAAACTTCTTTTCGTCAGCAATGCTCCGGGTAATGAATTTAGGGAGCCCAATCTGAAATCTCCTAAAAGCCTTAACGCCCAGCATTTGAAATCCCAATCCAATCATCAGCAAAGAAACAAGGATTACTAACCAGGCGGTGACCGTAAAAGATAGCGATAATCTACTGCCAATTAATCCTAAGATTCCTCCCAATAGTCCATAAGAGAGGATGCGGCCCGCATTAAACAAAATATGGGGCTCCAGTCTTTTTAAAGAATGATCTTGGGGCGAATACAGCTCGTTCCATTGCTTAGATAATGATAATACCATGCCACCGATAAGGGCGGCGCAGCTTGATAATCCCGCCAGAATGCCAAACCCAAAAAATGAGACTATGGAAGATTTTGAACTGATGTTGAAAAGCCCATATATTCCCATTCTGTCCAGAACTAAAAATACCCCTATGATACCGATAGCAATGGCAAACCCAAATAGCATTGAGTTTTTAAAGCCAGTATTTTCAAGTGTAGTGTCCTTACCGGTAAATTGACTCTCAAAAAAGGTATAATTATCCTTCTTAAAAATGTTATTTAAGATTTCAATATCAGGCTTTTCACCTTCATATTCAATCGTTGCTTTTCCGTTTGCCGTAGAAGCATCAACACCTTCTATTCCCGGAATTTCTAAAAGCTTTTTTTCAATCAGGACTTCGCAGGCTGCGCAGTGCATTCCTTTTACATAGTACGTATGTTCCTTCATTATGTTTTCTAAGTTTAAGAATAAATAAAAAGCCTTGCATAAAATATCCGCCACTTCGACTTGGCTGGCGAATTTGCAAGACTAAAAAATCAACTAGAAAATTTTAGGATTGATGAGACCTTGGTATATGGCTCGTTGTGCCGGATCTACAAGAGAGATATAACTATACTGTTTTGTGTAAAGCCGGTAATCGTAAAATAAGAGCTTAGAGTATTTAAGTAAGAGATTTTTGAAAATAAGGGCAGAAAATGAGAACCATAACGCTAAAAGGATAAAATTTGCCGTTGTCATTTTTTGAGGCACGGCTGCAAACATGGTTTGCCAGGTACTCATATGCTCACGAAAACCCATAGTACATATAGAGCCGTTTGGACTAAAGGGACAGTTTCCCATTGAGCCATCGGGATTCATCATCATACCAAAATCCATGAATAAAAAAACAACAAAGGAGCCGAGCAGTGCTACTAGGACTATCATTACAACAAGTGAAATTTTTATATCAAGAGTATTTTTTTTCATAGATTGTCCACCATTAAGTATAATATATCAAAATTAGAAAATGAATACAATGCTCTATTTTTAATCTCAAAGCATTATTTTTTGATTAATTTCTTACTTTGTTCTTATTGTCTTAAGAATCTCATTTTTCATTGCTTCTTCCGTCTTGTGATTTTTAGAGTTAAAGCAATTTCCTAAATGCTTTTCTAAAATCATTTTATGTGCAGATTTCAAAAGCCCCATAACCGCTAAATTCTGCTGCATTATTTTAGGTGTGGAATGTTCCCTTTCTATCATTTCTGCTATTTTTGAAATCAAACTATTGGCTTTTTTAAAATTTACCAAAATTTTACCTTTATTCTCATTCATGGTCTAATTATATTTAAAAATTAGGAGATGTCAATTGAAAAAAGTTATCAACTGATGGGGTCTGGACTCCCTAGCACCGTTGCGTCATTCCTTGGTGTATAAAGGTCGGAATACAGATGTCGCACAATAATAGTTAACCAATACAAAACTATGCAAGAAACAACAACGGCGAGAATAGGTGCCACCCCTCTCCCCATTTCCGTCAGGCTAAAATACTGCCTCTATGCCCGTAAATCCACTGAAGCAGAAGACAGACAAGCTCTCTCAATAGAGTCCCAAATAAAAGAAATGTTGGAGCTGGCGCAAAAAGATGGACTTGAGGTAGTTGAGGTAAAACGGGAATCGCACTCTTCGAAAGAAGTCGGCCAACGGCCAGTATTTAATGAAATGATCAAAGAAGTCAGGGAAGGAAAATACAATGCCATCCTGACTTGGGCGCCGGACAGACTAAGCAGAAATGCCGGAGACTTGGGATCAGTAGTAGACCTCATAGATCAAAAACTACTGGTGGAAATACGAACCCACGGTCAAAGATTTACTAATAACCCAAATGAGAAATTCCTCCTGATGATCTTAGGAAGCCAAGCAAAGTTAGAAAATGACAACAAGGCGGTTAATGTCAGACGCGGACTTCGGGCCAGGTGTGAAATGGGTTGGAGACCGGGAGCAGTTCCCACAGGATACTTGAGCGAACGGCATATTGATAAAAAATGCCAGATGAGACTAGACCCCAAAAGAGCTCCATTCATCAAACAGATGTTTGAAAAAGTAGCTAATGAACAATGGTCAGGCAGAAAAGTATATCGATGGTTATTGGACAGCGGGTTTGAAACTAAGAATAATAAAGCCTTGGTTTTAGGGAACATATATCTGATACTACGGAACAGTTTTTACTACGGAGAATTTGAGTATCCAGTAGGCAGTGGAAATTGGTACCAAGGTAAACACACTCCGATTATCAGTAAGGAATTATTTGATAAGGTGCAACTGACTATCAATGACAGACTGATACCCAAAACGGAATCACGAGAATTCGCCTTCACTAAATTAATTAAATGCGGGTACTGCGGATCAGGAATATCAGCCGATGAAAAATTCAAGAAGTTAAAAGATGGTGGAACAAATCGCCACGTCTACTATCACTGCACTAAAGCTAAAAACATGGATTGCAAAAATCCACCTATTAATGAACCATCTCTAATAGATGAACTTATAGAACTAATGGATAAAATTAACTTGGATGAACTGGGAGTAAAAGCTACGATAGAAAAAGAACTGGCTAGACTGAACAAATTTAGAATCGGAGTGCTAGGGCATAATAAGGAAACGTATAACCCAGATATTGACGTGAGAAATTATACCAAATATTTATTGAAAGAAGGAACACTAATCGAGAAGCGAGAGCTTCTCTTTTTTCTGAAAAGCAAACTATTCTTAAAGGACAAGAAAATAACCTTAGAGTAACGTAAAAGCGCCGGATTTAAAGGCGCTTTTACGTTGCATTTTTGTAGCTTTTTCACTGACGCTCCTCAGTCGTTTGACTTAGCATCGATTGGCAGGGGCGCTGGGAATCGAACCCAGGCTAAGGGTTTTGGAGACCCTTGTGATACCACTTCACCACGCCCCTATTTGTTGTAACTTTACCAAATTTTACCCTTTTGGTCAAAAAAAACCTCTCTATGTAGAGAGAGGACGGATTTACGGACCGACCCAGGCAGACAATTTTACACCCTAACTTCGAAACAGTAATAAGGATGACCCTGATACTGACCCCGATATTCCAAGAGCGTAAAGTTCTGTTTTAGATAAAAATCTTTGATATTATATTCATAAAATGAATATGCCTGGAGCATGGAAAATCCTTTTTCTTTGGCATACTGCTTGGCAAATGTTAGCAGTTGCGTGCCAAAGCCGTTACTTGTAAAACCGTCCCGGATAGCCAGCGTTTCAATGCGAATGTTTTTTCCTGTTTGTCGCAGGCTAAGGATGCCCACAATGACATCTTTTTCTTCTACTACAAAATATTCACCAGCCTGGATTTGTCGCATAATAAAATCTTCTTGCCCCCAAACAAAACCGGGCATATCCAGGCTCAGCTTTCCGGCAATATCCATGATATGTTTTTTATCGTTGTCTTTAGCCTGGCGTATCATACATTTATAGTACTTGCCACAAGGAAAATTGCAAATTTTTACTGCAAAAAAAACCAGCTTTGGATAGCCGGTTTTTTCGCACAATAGTAGAAATTACGCTTTTTTATTTTCCTTGTGGGTGGTATGTGCCAAAAGACTAGGTAGATTATGTTGTTTCTCTATTGCCATTATTGTAGGTGCGAGTTTACGTGTTGCGACATCATATTCCTGACTTAATGCAAATATCGTAAAAGGCGTTATAGAAGGAACGGAAATCTGATTCTTTTTCAACTGATTCTGGATATTTTTCTTGAATCATTATAGCTTTTTCAGCTCTATCTTGAGCGACAGCATCACAATCTTCTGGATCAATTTTTCTCGGCTCCGTAAAATATGGAAGTGTATTGGTTATAGCAATTAAAAGAAATAAAACTACAATAAATCCACCTATACACCAGATTGCATATTTAACAAATTTTTTCATTGATTTTATTATCTACTCAAAATGGATATCAATTTTTTCTACCTTCCCTTCTTTGATTGAAAAGCTGCATCCATTCCCTGTCGAATTACTTGAAATATATAAACCAGATCCCCATAATGCACCCTCTCTGGACACATAAAACTGGTTGTTATTTAAGTATGGCTGCATTATATTCTCCACTTGAGCAATATCCATCCCGGGTTTTATTTGTGTACACCTTTTATAAAAAGGTGTGAACCTATACCAAAACACTAACGTAAGCAACATCATCGATATTAAAAAAATAATAATGATACCTATAATTATATTTTTATATCGCATATATTATTTGGATTGGAATTGACTAATAAACTGAGATACTTGTCCAATTAGATTACTTACACCCGATAATGCGCGGTCCATATTTGAAGTGTATGTTTGATTATTAGCATAGGAGTCAACTCTAGCTCCATAACGCTCAGCATGAGGCCCTCCTTCTTGACGATTATATCGCGTGGCCACATCTTTTGTGGTGGCGTAACCGTTATCTTGCAAGTTTTTCAGAATCCCAGCCCCAGCATTTATATTTACCTTGGAATTCAATAAATTAGTATTACTTAGACCTGATGTTTGAGCAGAAACTTGCATTATTCCTATTCCTCCATCAAACATATTTGGTATCATTTTTTCAACCAAAGCCTCTCCACCGAATGGTGGGAATTGATGTGATTGCTCCTCATAAATAACGGACTTAATTAAGCCTGCATTTATGCCAGTTTGCTGACTTGCATTACTAATATTTTCCTCGTTATTAGCAATAGCATTAAGTGCAGTAGAGCGGCCACCTAAAACTTCTCCAGCTTTAAGGAGTAAGCCATTATCTCTAGATAAATTCGTAACACTATACCCATTCCAATCGGTATAAAACTCTTTCCACCAGAAACGACCACCTGGATCTTTGTTGGTTATTGGATTATTTCCTGCGTAAGAATAACTATTCATCGCCTGAGGGTTTGAAAGTATAGCTTTACCATCAGATGTTTGACCAACTTCCCAGAATACAGGATCTTGATTTATAAATCTTCCTATCGCCGAATTGGAGTAACGCGCATTCAGGTAGTTGAAGCCTGTATCGGCATCGTATTCTTGTCCGATGTACTTGCGTTGGGTGTTTGCGCTGGTCTGGTCGTCTATCCTGATATTTCCGAATGGGAAGTAGTCTAAAAGTTCCGAGATAGTATTGCTGCTATTGGTAGATACATTGGAACTGCCGAGATTGTCGGTGTGGATGTAGTTGACCACAATGGAGGCTCCCGAACCACTGACGGTGGCGAGCATGTCTCCGTCCGGAAGAAAGATCGTTTTGGTGATATCTGCTCCGTCTGTATTAAATAGCTTTGTCGGGTATATGGTAGCAGTGGTGCCATTGTCTTGCAGCACTCGCTGGCCAGTTGCATCGTAAGCGTAAATGATGTCATCAGCACCATTGTCTGATTCTATCAGACGGTTATGGTAGTCATAATTATGGGTCCAGGTTTCGTCGTTGGTGAGATTGCCGTTGTTGTCATAAGTGTAGTCGGTAGAACCAATACTCGTGACTGCATGGGGGTTGGCATAAATACTGCCACTGCTTCCGACATAAGAATAGGTACCAGCACCGTCGGTTCTCGTTAAGAGATTACCGATAGCGTCATAGGTGTAGTTATGAGTATAAGTTGATTGGCCAGAGGCTACGCTCGTAATCGCTGCCTGAGTCATGCGATTCAAGTCGTCGTAGGTATAATTTGCAGTCTTTGAAGTATCGGTAGTAGAGGCATCCACAATCTGGGTGATATTGCCATTATTATCATATGTGTAAGCTAAATCTTGGGCATGCACGGAGGAGGCAATCGTAGTTACCTTTGATGTTAATCTATACAACTTAGTGGCATCGTAAGTATTCGTAGTTGCGGCACCATTCGTAAATGCTTGATAAGTAATTTGACCATCGGGGCCGTAGTCAAAGTCGGTTACCAGGTTCACGAATGAACCATCGGTTGATTCCTTTCTTTTCACGGTTTCAAGCTGGCCAGCGGAGTTGTAGGCATATTGAATTTTTGAACTATCTGGGTTGGTAATTTCTAACTGATTTGCCTGTCTATCGTAAGTGTAATCGGTTTGATAACCTGTGCTGTTGATAGTTTTGGTATGACTGCTAATGTTACCTCGTGAATTGTAAACGTAAGCATCATTAGCTCCTGTGGCCGTTACCGTGCAAAGTTTGCCTACACCATTAGTGCAAGAATCATGCGCATAAGTCACTTCCGTGCCTGCATCTCCCGTATAGTTTTCGGTTAGCTGGCGATTAATGTCATCGTAGGTGTAATTAATAGTCTGGCTGTTGGGATTTACTACCGAAGCAAGGTTCCCAGCGTTGTCATAAGTATATGTCCAACTGCCAAAGGTGGCATCTGCGGATGCATGCAAGTCTTGAGCGGTTAATCTTCTGCCCAAGCCATCGTAGGTAAAGTTCCTGATATTGCTCAAGGCATCAGTGATCTTAGTCAGTTTATTGTTGCCATCGTATTCATAGGCAGTAGTGTAGGTGTTACTTGAATTATGTTCGTCAACTTGCACCAGATTACCATACGCATCTGCATAGAAATCTTTGGCTTTGCTTCTCAAATCGGTAACCGTTGTTTTCCAATCATCATAAGCTTTAGTCATGGTGCCGATGGCATTGGTTACTCCGGTTACCCGTGAAAGTGCATCATGAGCATAGCTGGTGTATAAAGAGGTGGTTGTGGTGGCAGTTGTCTTAGATGAACCGGAAGAAGTGTATGGCAAACATTCTTTGTCTACTAATCCTAAATCATTATAGACGGTATCTTTCACGCTATAGGTACCTGCTTCGTCTTCTACCCTAGTTTGAATTATTCTTCCGAAGCCATCCAAGTACTGGTAAGTTTCTACCGCTATTGATCCATCCAGGTTATCAGTTTTATGGATGGCAAAAGCATTTGCCGTATCAGTGTAAGCAAATGAGGATTTGGTTACCGGAGTATGAGGCGAAGATTCTCCAGGGATTTTTTCTTCTTTGATCCTACTCAAGCCATCATAGGTTGTCTGATACACAAATCCATTGGCATCGGTAACCTGTTTAGCTTTGCCAACTCCATAATTGTAGGTGTAATCGGTGTCTTGATCTAGGGCATTGGTTACGGTAACCGGATACATATCATATGAATCATAGGTGTATTCAGTAACTTTACTTCGCGGATCAGTTTCAGTGGAAACTAATCCCTTAGATGTATAGGTTTTTTGGGAATTAATGTAGGTTGATCCAGTAACCCATGATTCCACTTTGGTTTGGTTTCCATCGGTGGCGGTGCCCAAAGATTGGCTGTCGTAATAGAATTTCTGTTGATTAATGCGGCTATCTGATTGATCCAGTGTTTCTACCGTAGCAACATGGGTCGGACCGGTGGTGGTATAGGTGTAATTGGTAGTTCTTTTATCCGAACCAGTATCGGTAAAGGTATTGGTAGAGGTGGTTACCTTTCCATAGTTAGTTTGGCTGGTGAGGTTTCCGGTGCTGGTGCTATAGGTGTATTCAGTGGCGGTTTTTTTGTCGTCTTCATTGGTTACCGCTTTTGATGTGTAGACAAAGTCTCTTCCATTTCCTAAGTCATATCCTGTCCAATCGGTATAATTTTCGTATGCTAAAACATCACTGCTATTGTAGCGCTGAGTTCTGTACACTTTTCCGATAAAACTACCGTCGGTCGGATCGGATCCGGTTTCGCCTGATTGCAAACCATTGCCTACGTGGTTGTAAATGATGGTTTGGCTGTCAGTCGGATCGGTAATAGTTATTTTCCCATATCCGGCAAACCGACGATCATATGAGTTGTTATAAAAATAATTACCGGCGGCATATTCGTAATTGGTAACTGCCGTGTTTCCCAGGCCGTCATCGCTGGTTACCGATTCTAGGGTATTGTATGTCGTCGGTAAATCAGGATTCAAAAGATTACCCGATCCGTCAGTGTATGCGCTACTGGCTTTGTAGGTAAATTCAAAACTTCCGCCTTCGGGAAGATGCATTTCTTCAACCAGATTGGCGACATATCCGGTATTATTCATAAACCAGTTTATCGGATAGTAAACTCCGCCTTGCTGGGTAAAACTTGCCCTGACAATATCATCCATGCCGTCGCCGTCTGCGTCAAAAAACATAACTCCTCCAACAACGCTGGTTACCGGATAGCCCGTATTGCTTTCATTGTCAGTATATTGTCCCACCGTAAGCAGTGAATCATCTTCTTCCCAACCAATGCCGCTATTTACCAGGATTGCTTTCATCGGCTGCCCGTCAACTGTCCACAGTTTAACCAAATCACTCAAGCCATCTCCGTTAATTTCCATCGGCCGCCAACCACCGGTGGCAGAACTTACAAAATAGGTACCACTGTCGTATGTCGGATGGGTCCAGCTTGTATCTTGATACCATCCATGTCCGTTATTAATCAAAATCCAAAAGTACGGAGTTGAATTGGCCCACATAAAATCAACCAGACCATCTCCGTTCATATCAAATATTTTGACATGTTCGCTTAGGCTTAAAGGGAGTGTTTGTCCGCCGTACGTAACCGAAGGCACTGTAACATTCTCGTCCCATACCAAATTCCCGTCTTGGTTATACAGCACCGCAAATATCGAACAGTTTTGGCCATCAACTTGGCTATTAGAAGCACGCACAAAATCCAGGAGGCCATCTCCGTTAAGATCAATAAAATGGTCGTTTAAAGAAGCGTTTCCTGATGTAATATAGATATTCCCACTACTACAATAATTAGAATAGGTAGGAGTATCAACGGAAATCTCTTCATTTTGCGTCCACCCGCTGCCATTGTTTAAAAGCACTACCGCATGTTGCAAATCTGCGCCTTCTTTCCAGAATTTAATTAAGTCATCTTTGCCGTCGCCATTCCAATCGCCAACATCAACCTGATTGGTAAAAACAAATTTTCCTTCAACAGTTTGCTGCTGGCCATCAACAAAAGAGAATGTAGGTTGAGTCCAATTCGTATCCTGCTCCCAGCCATGTCCATTATTTACCAAAACCCAGAAGATCGGCTGGTCAACTCCGCCTACTTGAACGTTAAATGATTTAACAATATCTTTTAAGCCATCTCCGTTCACATCTAATACCCGCACGTACTGATCGGCAAAAGAAAAGGGTGCCGTTTCCTGGCTTCCCCATACGGGCCAAGGGAAATCAATATCGCTGTTGTTAGCCAAACTGTTTTCTCCCGTAGTATAGACCATACTCATGTCAGGAAGCGTAGTGGTAGTGCTTGCCTCATCTCTCCCGGATTCGGTTACGGAATCAAGCATGGATCGGTATCCATTATCGCCTTCTTCATAGCCCAAGACGTATTTTCTCGTCCATGAACTATTGGTAATGATTTGAATTTCAGTGGTTCTTTTTACCACTTTACTTAAAAATCCTGGAGCATAACTTATATAGGCATCAGGCCTTGTTTCCCTGGTAAAATCAATTTCATAAATACCGGCGCTGGCACCGTTGTTAGTATAAGTAATAGAATCGGGATAAACAGCATTATTGGTGGTGTCTTTGTAGTAAGTGTAGGAAATAAAGTTATCGTTGGTGTCTTGGATTTTTGTCAGGTACCAGGTATGAATTTTGGTGGAATCGGAGGGATTGGCGAGTCTGGCATCGGATACACCGCCAAAGGTATAAACGATGCCTTCCTTGGTAGTTACTGTCCAAATACTGCTAGCAAGCTCATAATCTAATAATGAACCATCATCTACTTTTGCTCCATAATCATTACCAGAAATATGGTTTAGTTCTCCCGAAAGCGATGAAGAAAAATCGGTGCTACTGTAAAGCAAATCAGTTCCTCGCTTATTCACTCGTTCAATAGTTGGAATAGAAAGCGACCAGCCAAATCCCACTTCCGATGCATTATTTTTATCTTCAGAATTATATTGTAATTCTAAAATAGGGTTAACGTTATTACGGCCAGGAGGGATTTCCAGTTTGTATTTATAAGTAAAAGCGCCCGTGGCATGATCAACATCAATAGCTACGCGGCTGGAATTTGAGACTTTAGCTTGATCAATCGTAGTCGGAGCTGATGCTGACATTGACTCAACCTCTTCCTCCTCTTCATCATCTTTATCTTTTTTATCTTTTTCCTTTTCTTTGTCGTCTGCTTTTTCTTCCTTTGCTTTATCATCTGCACTTAATTCAGCCTCTGGATCTAATTCAGTTGGCGTAAGATCAGTTGGATCATCTTGGAGCGTGACTCCTAATTCAGGCACAGGGGTATCTGATAAAGGAACTTCGCTACCAATAATTTGGGGAGCGCCTCCCACAGATTCATCATTGGCAAGTACCGGCGCAATGGGAGTGAGGAGAAACAAAAAAGCCAACGAGAGAGCCGTTAGCTTGGCCGCAAAGCGGTTGAGTTTTTGCATATGTGTATATTTTTTAATAATTGTATTCATGAGTTAATAAATTAGTTGATTATAAATGAACCTCATCTGTTTTACAATACAGCTTTTATCCACTTTTCTGTAATTAGCTTCCTTATAGCGGCTTAACTAATTCTTCAAATTTTAGTGCTACCAAAGAGGTGCTTTCTAAGCTTTGAAGTGATGCGTTATATACGTATTCTTTCGGTAATTCATCCGGAATTTTCCCCTTTGGTATTTTTATCTTTATCTTCAAACTACTATCCTCTTGGATTACCACTTCCCCTACCCATTTTCTGACGATAAACTTTTTTAATTCATATGATGGGTTCTGGATTTTTTCGTTGTAAAGCTTACGGGTTTTTTCAATTTCTTTTTCCAGTAAGTCTATGTTATTAATATTTTCCAACTCTTTTCCGAGTTCCAAAATTTGCTTATCTAAAAGCTGTTCTTTTTGGTCTATATCCCTAAGCTTATTTTTCAAATCCTCTTTGGCTGATTCGGAGATATCGCTATCTGATTCTGAATACAGGTCAAATAACCGTTTTCTTTTGGCTTTCAAAGTATTCTTTTCCAGTAATAAATTATTACATGATTTTTTGTTGGAGAACTTATGTTTTTCCCTTTTCTCCTTGATATCGAAAACCGCCCTTTGAATCCTGTCTTTATCTTGTATTAAACTGCTCACAAAGGCCCAAACTGCCCTGTCCAGCTTATTGGCTCCCATACTCCTTGATTTACATCGCGGCTTGTTAATGTCTGAAACATAAGCCTGCGGGCACCGATAAAATAAATAATCATTTTGGCTTTTCTGAACTTTCCCGCCATAACTTCTTCCACAATTTACGCATCGTACTAACCCTTGGCACAGGAATTTATATTTTGACATTTCCCTGCGATGCTTGGCCCGTTTTTTCATGATTTCTTGAACCTTATCAAAAGTTTCTTTGCTAATGATCTCCGGCACCTTAACTACCTTCCAGGTTTCCCTGGGATTGGTTCTTCTGCCGGTAAAACGATGCTTATGGGTTTTTCGAATGTGGAATTTAGCCATGCAAGGCGATGATTTTCCAAAGTAGTGATTTCCAATGTATGTTTCTCGTCTGAGTATTTTGCTTACTGATGATACCTGCATAAATCCCGGCTCCGATCTGCCTTTGCCCCTACCCTTAACTCCCATTTTTACCAACTCCTGGGCCACTAAAAGAATGCTTTCAAGTTTTATGTAAAGCTCAAATATTTTCCTGACTAAAATTGCTTCTTGTTCATTGACCTCAAAATAGGCATCAGTCCCCTTTTCCTTGTTTCTTCTAATGTGCCTATAACCAAACGGCGGGTAGCAACCGATTAATTTCCCCTCCGACAATCTCCTGTCCCTACCTGAATTAAATCGCCTTTTTATTCTATTTCTTTCAAGTTCATCCATAATTCCCTCCATAGTGCTAACGAGCTTTCCCGTATCTGAGTCATCCCTTTCTCGACCCATTACCTCCATACCGATGCCAAGCTCTTTAAATTCATCTCTCAAAATTAAAGACAATTTTAAATCTCTGGCCAGCCGACTGCTGTCCCATAAGCCAATAACATCAAATAGTTTCTTTTGAGCATCGTTTCTTAATTCCCAAAGCCCTTTTCTGTCCGGGTCGGCCCCCGATCCTGGGTTATCTTGGTAAACCTTAACCACATCGGTTTTGTTGTAAACCTTATATAAGTCTCTTAGCTGATTTTCTATCGTTTCATTCTTTTCTTGATTGTCCGTCGAAACCCTGCAATACAGGGCGATTCTTTTCATGGTTTTTTATTAGCTTTCTTCACGGGACAGTATGTCGCCGCCTCCTTTTTTAGTCCAGCCTCTAAAAGTGAATAATCGGTGGGCTAACTTTTCGTCCCTTTTTCTTCCTCTTCTTTGGCCGGTTCCTCAAAATTTATGACGTCGTTTACAAAGTCCCCAAAATCGACCGCCTCCCCGGTTTCTTGGATGGTTATTTTGATTAATTTGTTTTTCTCGTTGTCCATATTTTATTTTTCTCATCGGCTACGTTCTCGGTGTTTGGATCATCTGAAATCCATAGGATATCAAATGGGAGTACCTGTTTTTCTCCGAATTGATTAATAGTTTCTTCAACTACTAACCTTTCCATTCCCTCTAAGGCTCCTTTTGAAAGCTGAGGGTTACCGGCCAACCTGTTTCTGTTGGCGCTTCTTGGAAGACAGGTTTTCCTCCCCGCTGTGGAAAGCAGGAAAAATGTCACTCCCTTCCATATGAATTCAGATTAGATATGTGATTGGCTTCTTGGAAGCTCATCCATTGCCCTATCTTTTTGAGACCTTGCTCATTTAGTTTAATGCCCATCACAGGGGGCAACTTCATCAAGGTATTTAGACAATGGTTCCGCTAAACGATGGATGAGTAATACCTTTCGCTGGGAGGCTGTTGGGGCTGTCCAACATTTAATATATCCGTTAACACCTTTCCAACTACTAATTATTACCCAATAAGGATGTCACTGTTGGACAGAGCCTCGAATGAGATAATCTAATTGCTCCTGAATTATTTTTATTTCAAAAGTGCGATTCACTCTTGCCGAAAAAGATGACATTGTCTTCTTCTTTGGTAAAAGTGACTTAACTAAAAACCCGCTTTGATTGGATGGATCCAGCTACGAAAACCATCCAATCGAAACGGATTTTTGTAGCTGGATTTTTTGGAAACAAAAAAGGGCCTCCCAGCTTTAGTAATCAAAACAATGATTACGAAAGCTCGAAGGCCCAACGGCGTACTGATCCCGCCCGATCATACCTCTATTCTAATTTTGGAGAAAATTAGAATACCCTGAGAATAAGAACCACATGATGTCGGCTTGTTGGGTTCTTTCCGATAAAAAAGTGAATGATTATAGAGCTTTAAATATCTCTATGATTACGTGCGACATTAACTTCTCGGGATTTATAAATTTTCAATATGCTTAATAACTTCTCCAAGTATGTGTTAATTTTAATCCTTTATATATTCCCTGTCAAGATTTCGCGCCTATATGCTAAATTTACTTTTACAAAATCCCTATTGTCCCGATTTGGCCTCTTCATAAAAACGCTATAAAATCTTAATTGTCTGAATTTGGTTTTTGCTCATTTTTATGATTTATTCCAATTTTCCCAATTTGGTTTCTTTGCAAAACCATCATTTTTTCTGAATTTTCTGAATTTGAAAAGTTTAATTTTTAAACTGATTATGCTAAGATAAATTCAAAATTGAATATGGTCCACGATCTAAACCATTGAATACAGTGGCATGATCAAAATCGCATCGAGCATAAAGATCCCATCATCAGGATCGCTCGATGCGTCATACCGGGAAACTGGTATGGGCCCTCACGGGCCGAACTGGTGGTGGGCTTTTTGTTTCCCGCAGGAATCCTATTAAATTAAAAATCAAAGGTGATGAAAAACAAAGAAGAAGCTAATTTACTATCAGTGCTTTTGTTTGGTGGAAGGCTTGGTTATGAATTTTCAGATGATGAAAAAAGCATCATCCCTAAATTGCAGAAAAAATATCACTCGGGTCCAGGGGTAGCTGACATTGAATTTAATGCCCAAGAAAAGAAGCTATTAGAGGAGTTAAAAGTCAAATATAAATCCCTTTTAGAAAAATATAATTAATAAACGAAAACTATGGAAAATAAAAAATGGTATTGGTGGCCAAATATAGTAATCGGAATAGGAATCTTATTGATTTTATTTCAAACTTTAATTTCGGGGCGTGGGGATTTTATTGACTTTGTTTTTCAAGCTCTGGGTGGATTAGCTATCACCTGGCTTACCGTGATTGTCTTGGGCTTTATTCCTTACCTTATTTTAAAGAAGCGTATTCAAAGAGCTAAGTTCATCACATTCTCAATCTGCTTTTTACTGATTAGTATTCTTACTTTGATAGGTAACCTTTATAGGGGTATTTAATGTATGCGAGAAAATATTTTCAAAGGAAGCGGCGTAATAGCGTTGGCTTCATGGGCGGCTACTATGGCGTTCGATTATTTCTTTGGCGGTAACGAATTTGCCAGTCGCGATCCAGGATATGATTTTATTATTCGCTTTGCTTTAATGTGGTCCGGCTTTTTCGTTTTTGGATTATTCTGTTCTGAATTAAAAAAAGATAACGATTAAATTCTTCAAAAAAACTCAAAAAACATGGACCAAGATAAACAAAAGCCAAATAGATTTTACATCATTCCCCAAACCGAAGAAGAAATTGAGCGCAATAGAAAAATGATTGAAGAAATGAGAAAAAAAGGGTTACTGCAAAAATATGAGAAAACCTTCAAAATTGATAAGGATGGAACTATTAGCGAGAAATAATCTCTTCACTACTTTGCTTTTTGTTCTGAGTACCATGCTTCATTTACTAAATTTTCTCCAGCTCTGATAGTTGTGTAAAAGGAATTTATTGTTAAATATACAAACAAGATAAAGATAGAAAAATGCGCTGGAAGATTTACTCCTACCTTTCTTAGGAATAGAATGAAACCAATAAGCATTGCTATAACAAAAGGATAAATGGCATATTTAACTAAGTTCGACCAAATATGGGTGACGCTTTGAGCTTCGGGTTTGGTTTTTATAATTTCGACACCAATTGTTATGAACGCCGCAGTAAAAGCTCCGATAGAAAGCAACAGGTAAATCATATTTATTGACAGTGAAGTAAAAAGGGCTGGACTCCAAAACGGAAACCAAATCGTGAAATCCATTTTAAGCCAAAAAATATCAATAATAAAAAATAAGAAAAGAAGCCAGAAAATTGGTACTCGGATGTAGGTAAATAGTTTATAAATCTTAAAAGCAAAGTATTCTGGCCCCCATTTTCTTAATTTTTCCATGTAATTCATAATTAAATAAGCTGATGCAATTTAAGGAGACTTTTAATGAATAAGGAGTATTCCCGATTATCAGCTGCTTCTTCTTTTATGCTTTCCAGGGCAATATTTTTAAGAACTACATTTCTTGTTCTCATGCAAGCATCAATAGCCTTTCCAATAGCATCCAATTGAGTTTTTCTTTTTTCTACTAAATCCAACCTATTCAAGTCAATATCCAATATTGTTAATTCTCCCCTTTCATTGCCTTGCTTGTGTCTTAAAAGGTCACCAAAAGTAACTAAAAAATCAACTGGATCGTCTTCGTATGGGTTTATGTATGGCGTACCATCGTCATATTTATTACTTTTGGCATTATTGCACTTGGCGCAAACAAAACCTAAGTTTAACCAGTCAAATTCTAACGTAGGATATTTGCCCTTTGGTTTAAGATGTTCAACATCCCCAAAATACACATGACTTACCTTGCTTTCGCAGTAAACACATTTTCCAAAAGAAGCATCCATCAAAGATTTCTTATTTTCAGGATGCTTATAATCAGCGGTTAAGGCAACTGGGTTTGGACAAGTTGGCCGATTAATTTTTATCATCTTTTTTTTCAGTTAATCCGACTATAGCTTCTGGTATAAGTTTTTCTAATCCTACTTCCGATAATTCCGCCTTCATATCGGAAAATGTTTTATCTGCTATTTCAAGGCTCGCATATTTAGCTATTATTTCTTTTAGTTTTTCCTCAACCCAAACTGGCATGGTAAATGAAACGCCTAAAACTTCATCAAGTATTTCCGCAGCAGTTTTTGCTTTATTCAATAAGTCTAACTTTAAGTTTATAATTTTTTTGTCATTGTTAAACTTTAAAACATACACCTCTGAATTTTTTACAGACCCCACGATTAAGGGGCTGTGAGTTGAAACAATAAAATGCACATTAGGGAAGGCTTTTATAAAATCGTTTAATATTCTTCTTTGCATAATGGGATACAAATGATTCTCTACTTCGTCTATTAAAACGGTAAATATATTTTTCTCGGTAGAATACATATAGATTTGCCATGCTATATCGATTAGGGCACTAATACCGCCCGAGGCGGCATCAATTATAAAATTACCTGAATCACACTCTAAAACTAACTCAAAACTCCTAATTAAAAATCTTTTGAAACCGATCTCTTTTGGCAATATAATTTTTAAAGTATCTTCAAATCCTTTATAGTATTCGAATAGTTTTTCATTCGGCTCCATATCTTCATTGCCCCTTCCAAAAACATTCCAGGCGATCAACGTTTCTTTCACGTGAAAACTGGTTGAATAGTCACCCCCTCCAAAATAGCGACCCTTATTACTATTGGAAACCCTTTCAAAGGCTTGCCGTTTATCTATTGTTCCTTGAGTTGGTATATTAGTTAAGGCCTGATATCTGAATATAGATCTATGGGAGGGAATAAAAAAACCATCTAATTCTTGCTTTTTCTTAATTTCAATAGAATATTGAGCTGAACTCTGTTTCGGGATAAGAAGTTCTGCTTTTGCGCCATCAGAATATTCTATTTCCCCGATAATCTTCATATCTTTATCCTCATCTAAAAAAAGTCCCGTTATCCACTTCCAAACTTGTAGTATTTTGTCCTTCTCTGGAATAGCCAATGATTGAGTTTGCCAACCAAAATGCCTTGCCAAGATATTCAGTATTGTTGTTTTACCACTTCCATTAGCTCCAGTCAGAACAGTCAATCTTTCGTTAAAGCTAATATCTATACTACCAAACTGCTGCCAACTTTTAATTGTTATTTTCTTAAAATTCATGATCTAAGTTATTTTTTTCTTTTATCTAATTCTGCCATCTCAGACGCAAAATGTAAACAAAAAAACCCCGTTTGCATCATGCTACTTGGGGCTTTGGTTTTACTTCACACGCTACTCCTCGATATAGTTACCGCTCTGGTGGTTCCATAGATCGGCATACACACCATCTTGGTTAAGGAGTTCGCTGTGCGTACCCTCTTCCGCGATGGAGCCGTTTTCCATAACGATAATCCTATCAACACGCCGAATCGTTGACAATCGGTGGGCAATGACAATACATGTCCGCCCTTCCAACAAGTCTGCGATGGCCGACTGAATCTGATGCTCGGTTTTGCTGTCGAGTGCGCTCGTTGCCTCATCAAGAATGAGAATCGGAGCGTCCGCCAGGAATGCCCGAGCAAGAGCGATCCGTTGTCGTTCACCACCAGAGAGTTTCACACCGCGTTCACCGACAAGAGTGTTAATCCCATCGGGTAATCGGTTAATGAACTCCCAGGCATGTGCCCGCTTGGCGGCCCTGATGATTTCTTCCTCCGAAGCGTCAGGTCGCGCAAATGCGATGTTTTCCCGAAGCGTCCGGTGAAAGAGTTCTGGCTGCTGCGGCACGACAGCGATTTGCTGACGCAATGACAGTTGAGTCACATTTGCGACATCCTGCCGGTCAATTCGGATGTACCCTGCGTTCAGATCAAAGTAGCGCAGAAGCAGCTTTACGAGCGTACTTTTGCCTGCGCCAGTATGACCTACAAGGGCAACCGATTGGCCGGGTTGGATATGCAATGTGAAATCATTCACATCGTGGCGCTCGCGAGTTTCCAAGTCAACATAGCTGAAGTTAACCGCATGAAACTCGATTTCGCCATCCTCAACATTCAGAGGTCGAGCAGTGGGAGCGTCCTGTACTTCTGGGCGCTGATTGAAAATCTCTGCCATTTCCTTGGCATCGGCCACATTGCGAAGCACCTTGTGCATCGTGCCCCCGATCTCCCAGAGTTGGAGCATGAGGAGCAGGACGTATGCCTGGAAAAAGACGAAGTCGGCCGCGGTGATAGTACCCTCACGCAGTCTCGACGCAACCATCGCGATGAAGGTTAGTTCGAACGCTACGTGAAGAAGGCTTTGTCCCCTGATTAGAATTTCCCCAAAGAGCCATGCACTTTTTTGGTGCTGATAGGCTTCTTCGGTAACACCATTGAAGCGTTGCTGTTCTTCACGTTCCTTTCCGAAGGATTTGACGGTTGATTCGTTCGTAAACGAATCGGCAAAAGCTCCGCCAACCTTCGAATCTTTTTCAGCCGCGATCCTGTCACGTTTCATGCGGAGCTTGGCAATGCCGAAGCTCGCGACACAAAACATAACAGACCAGATAGCGAAGATCAGTGCTAACGAAGGGTACTCTTGAGAGAGTACTACTAACGTCAGAATGATCAGCACGAAGCTGGGACCAAGCTGAAAGAAGAATGCGTCAGCGATAGGCTCGAACGACTTGACGAAGCGCCGAGCACCGGTGACGAGGGAACCCACATACGTGTTCTCGAAAAACCGCATGGACTGTGATTGGACGACGGTGAAGGTACGCTGATTGAGGTCACGCATGACGCGTGCCTCAAAAAACGTAATCGTCAGGCCGAAGAAGTACCAGATCACATTTCTTACGATGAAGAGTCCGGCGATCATCCAGAGAGCCTTTTCCATGGCCTCACTGGAATTGTCGCTGACACCCTGCGCCAGTTCACGCCACAAGAAGGGATAAGCCACCTTGCCCAGTGTCGCCAGTATTACGGCGAACAGCATGGTGAATCCCAGCCAGCGGTGTTTGGACACGCTCGGCCAATAGGCTGCGAAGACTTCTTTCATTGTTCAGCATCCTTTCGAGTAGAGGTTTACAGGGTAATTAACATCCCTGTTTTTGTGGTTCAAGATAATAACACAGGTTACTATCAGGACTATTAATACTTTAACATACTATAAGTTTAATGTCAAACATAACGCGAAAAGAGGCCTCTGTAGCCTCTTTTGTGCTTAAACTACCCATATTACGCCACGAGTGGCGTAATTCGTCACCTGGTCATTTGCGACCTTCTTTATGGGGAGTGTGCTTGCCGCAGGTTGAACAAAATTTGGACATTTCCAATTTTTTATCACCCATTGCCTTGGTTTTTTTAAGGTAATAATTGAAGTGCTTGCAGGCGGTGCACTGGATTTTCATGAATGGTTTTTTTGCAGCCATAGTTTTATATAATCAGAAGTATAGTTAAATTTATTGAATACTACCCTATTTTGGGTAATTTTGCAATGCCTGAGCCGATGGAGAGGATTGAACTCTCGACCTTCTCCTTACCATGGAGATGCTCTGCCACTGAGCTACATCGGCACATTTTTGGCCATGCAAAAATAGTTGAAAGTTATAAAGTTTAAAAGTTATAAAGTACGTACTCTATAAACTTGATAACTTTACAAACTTGATAACTTCGTTTGTGGGCGCGGCAGGACTTGCACCTGCGAAGGGGAAACCCCGCTAGATTTCATGCTCTTCCCTAGTTTCCTAGGGCATGGACTATATCATCACCCTATTGGGTGCCTCGGTATCTAGTCTCTACGGTGCCCCTTATTATCAATTATATAAGGGTTCCCACGATGTTGCCCTCGGCTTTACGTTAGGGTTTCTTCGTTATCCCAAGGTTTTTCAATCTAAGTTTCCTCAGAAAGCTGCCTCTTGACAGTCTAGTGCCTTTGCTGCTCAGCCACACGCCCATTCCACCAGTTTATTCAACCATAATTTTAAACTTTTTACAATATTCTTTAATCCACGCATCGATTTGAAGCAACAACTTCTTGTCACAATATCTAATATGCACTAGCCCATGGACCATTTTTCTTCCGCTGGGGTTGAAATCTTGCCTGACATATGGTTTGATGAATTTTTCTAAAGGAATTTTTGTCAAAATACTCCAATAGTTCTTTAGCGCTTCAATATTCTGATCTGCGTAACAATATAATTGAACACTTAACTTTTTTTCATCAACTCTGCAAATTTCCCTTAAAAATCTAAGAAATAGCATTATCATTTTTGGATCACTATTGGCCAAGTCAACTGTCCAGTTTCTTGTATGCTGATAAGGCTTTCCGCCTTCAGCCCAGTATAAAAGTACTCCTGCAATTTTTAATTCTTTTTCACTTGGCGAAAGACCTTTTTTGATAGAAAATGTTAAGGGTTTCCGATTAAATGAATTTGCATTTGACTGGACGCGGGTCCGAAGCAATAAGCTATTTCTTTTCATGAACCTTATTACAACCCACGGACTAACATTGAGTTTTTTTCCTATTTCAACGCTACTCAAACCATCTTTATAGTAAAAACTTTTAATCGTAACTAAAGACAAAGGCTTTATATTCATAGGTATAGTTCCTTTGCTTATTCTACTATATGGCGAACTTTTACTCAATAACCTTTCCGTGCTCCTGCTTCCATGCTTCAATTTTTTTATGGTCGCCCGAAAGCAACACTTTAGGAACACTCCAACTTTCAACTTTCTTAACTTTACGAACTTTATAAACTTCCGGTCTTGTATATTGCGCATACTCAATAAATCCTCCGCTTTTGGTAATGCGTTCTTGCAGTAATGCTTCTTTGCCAAGCACTCCCGGAACCAAGCGACTGACAGCTTCAATGACCACCATGGCCGGTAGTTCGCCACCCATCAAATCATAGTCACCAATAGAAATTTCCATGTCGGCAATTTCTTTTGCCACACGTTCATCCACACCCTCATACCGCCCACAGATGAAAATAACTTGATCTAATTTGGAAAGCTTAAGCGCCATTTTTTGATTAAACTTCTCTCCGCGCGGGGTAAACAAAATAACCTTTGCCGCTTTTGCCACCTTTGTAACTTTTGTAACCTTTATTTTTTTGACTGCCCGATATATCGGCTCCACCTTTAGCACCATTCCCAATCCTCCGCCAAATGGCCGGCCATCCACTGTGCCGCGATCGTCATCGGTAAAATCACGCAAATCATGCGCCGTGATTTTTATCAGCTTTTTTGTCACCGCCCGGGCAATCAAACTCTCTCCCAAGTAGGAGTTAAAAATTTCCGGAAAAATGGTAATAATGTCAAACTTTATCATAAAACATGGTACTTGAAGCTAAACAAAAACCGTGCTTATCATATCACGGTTTCTGTTTTTTGTCACCCCTTGGGTGATCCCTCGTAGGGGGATAAATTACAGCGAAATGTTATCAATATCGTCTGGAGCTGGTGCCTCTACCTTTTCGGGCCTTGGCATCCTGCCACCAATCGGTTCCTCAATCTTGAGGTTTACCCTGGCGTGGTTTTTCAATCCGACGATCCTTACCAAATTCCTGATAGCTTTGGCGGTTGATCCTTCGCGTCCAATGATCTGTCCCATATCTGCAGGGTTAACGGTCAATGAAAGCAAAACTCCCATTTCGTCAACTTTGCGCTCTACTTTGACGTCTGCTGGGTTGTCAACCAACGCTTTTACCAAGTACTCAAGGAATTCCTTGTCGTTGTCTGTTGCCATATTCTTTCTATTATCTTTTTATTCGGCAGTTCGACGCTTGGGTCCGCGGGACCACTCTGCTCGGTTACCTACATTGTACTTTTTTCATACAATATGTCAAACCGTACCGGCCCGTACAATAAAAAAGAGAGGGGTAATCCTCTCCATAAACCGACCACGTTCAATTTCCCTATTTGTTAATGAACTTTTTTTTTGGATCCACCATTTCGAGCCACAGCGCGAAGATGCGCGCGCAAAGAGTCTCGCGCCAATTGGAAACAATCGCTTTCTTCTTTGGCATCACCAGGCAATAGGGCACCGATTTGATCTTCCCCGTCGTCTTGCTCAAGATGAAGAAGTAGGGATTTACCCTTCAAGTCTTCAAAACTTCCGCAGAGAAACGTGGCTTGGGAAGCCTCGGCCAACCACCCATTGACTTCAAGGCGGACGCGAACGGGGCCACTGGCACCTTCGCAATATAAACGAACAAAAATCACGTACATGCGAAATCCTCCATTAAATCGAGTAATCTTTTTCGTATAGTTGTTTATACACGTAAAAAAATGCGGCGTCAACTGCAGCAAGAAAAAAGCCCGGGCGAACCGCGGGCCTTAGTGTGTTTGAGATTGATGGCTAAGCAAAAGCTCAACCATTTTTAGAGTGGGATAAATGACATATTTATCATCGGGCGTAAGCTCTTCAATCACGTATCTTTGCCGGACAAGCCAGCGCAAACCGGGAATGAAAAACCCGAAATCACCGTAAACCCCGGTTTTGGGCAAATTCACCTTTGGTCGGTTGTCTGTCGGCTGGACAGGTTTTTGGACAAAAATCCGATAAAACCCGATGGTCAGCAGCGACCAAATGTTGTAAATACCAACCTGGTCTTGCCATAGTTCCATGGCTTTTTGATAATCCCGGTCAGCCGTGGCGATTGGGGCAAACACGCACAAGTCTTCTTGAATCATCCTGATAAAATCGTTCTTGTGCACCCCGGTCCACACGCCTTGTTTTTGGCAAAAAAACACAATACGACCAACAGCTTCACGGATATGGTCATCGTACCCGTTAGCCTCGGACAAGGCGTAGTATCCATTAATATGGATATCACTTGGCCGACAAGGCATTTGGCGGACGGATTCATCGTCAAGAGGATAAGAAAGCATGTCATTTCTCCATAAAAAAGAGCTGATAACTTTACGTGTCGATAATCTTGACCGTAACAATTCCTTCTTTTGAACGTTTACCGATCTTAAAACGTACATCCAGATTGTTTATCCTTTTTCCGGGCGCCACAATCACGGTAATTTCCCGGTTATCGCACATTCTCTTGCATTTCCAGTGTTCAATACTGTTTTCTTCAAAAGTTACGCTCAAGAGCTGTATTTCAGCTTGGATCCTTTTGGCAATGGCCGCCAAAACCAACTCCTGTAAATCTAGTCGCATAATAAACTCCCGTAAAAAGTGCATGGCCAATTCTATAACCTGTAGGGAAAATATTATCATTTTCAGACAAAAAAACAAGGGCAAAGGACTATATAGTCCAATGCCCTTTTTGGTGCAATGATTAGCACCTTAACAGTTGCGGAGTAGCAACAGACCTCTTGGCCTGTGCTGCGCGCAGGAGCGCCAGCCTCTTATTTTTTTGCTTCTCATAGAGCGCAATCGAGCGCTCCACATCTTCCGCGAACTGGTGGATCTCCTCCACCGTCGCCTCCCAGGAATTGTTTGTCAATTCGGCACCAAAATCAATTCCCGGTTCGCCCATCATGAAGCTTGCCATTGTATATACTCCATTCTAGGAAGGGTTCCTGCCAATGGCGGCAAGAAACCTAACATTTTTTGAAGGAAACCCCCGGAACACCCAGTGCATATTCCCTTCTTTCAAATCATCACGGCGCGGCATTCGATATATCCTTTACCATTGCAAGCAACGGTGAATGTGATATATCTGGCGCGTGCGCCTGGTGATCTGAAAGAAAGGAGGAAATGAGCCATTTCCTAGGGGAATTCCCTTAATTAACCCCTATACTTTCATTATACTACTATGCAACGTTCTTGTCAATAGTGTCAAGGTTTGTCAACGTACAAATTTCAAAGAAATTTTACGTTGCAGGCACATAATAAGGAATCGCAGCATAAAAACAGCCAGGTATCATGCGACACCTGGCCTTTGCTATTACAGATCCGTGAATGTCCCATCTTTGGGATTAAAGCGGATTTGTTGCTTGCCATACAGCGTTAGGACCACATGGTCCTCTTTTTTCTCGGCAGCTTCCACGAAGCTTCCGTAATCGCCATCGTAAACATGGAACCTCCAAGTTCCTTTGGCATATTCCAGCAATCCGCCAAAATTACTTTCAGAAGATGTGTTGACCGGAATGTACTTCCCTGCCATCAAGCCGCGATTGGGACTGGTAAACGGCATGTCTCCTGCGGCAAAGCGGTCGAGGAAATCAACCTCTTGCTGGACTTTGTCGCCGCCCAACCACTTATAAATGGTAGTGCGGCCGATGAGAAAAATACTGCTATCGGTTTCGATGACGGTAGAAATTCCCAAGGCGCCAGTAATTACTTTGCCATTTGGCAACAGTAATATAGAAAAGCACCGTCCTCCACCATTGCGCGCCTTGGGGTTGGCTGAATAGCGGTCGCAACTGGAAACAATCTGAAAATTCCCCACCGAAGTGGCAAAATCCCAGTGATTGTTTTGAGAGTATTTTCCGGCAGATTTTTCGTCTGCGGCAGCCATGTTGGCCAAAACCTCAGCAGAAGCATACCGATCAACCAGGTTGATTACCCGAGGATTAAAATCCACCTTCTTAATCGCAAGAGGCGGGGGCAGGTCCCAGTGCAAGTCACTGCCTTTGGTGGGATCTTTCCCGGGGAGTGTTCGCACGCTCCAGGTAAGACCATACAACACTTGGCCTTTTTGATAGGTGACGCGTTCCAGTAGAGGGTCAACATGGGGCATTAATTTCGGGCCCCACTTTCCTTCTTTGGCGCGTTGTGTCATTTGCTGCACGGGCCACAAACGGATTTCCTTACCCACATCAAATAACGTTATGCACATCAGTGGTGCCTGTCCCCGTTTTTGCAAACGGATGTACATTTCGCCGGGCTTTAAGCCGTCAATCTGGTCAAACCAGCACTTGCCTTCTTGATCAGCAGTTAGTACCACTGACTTGAAGTTTGAGTGCGCCAGTAATTCCAGTTTGCCACGGTCAGGGCCACGGCCGATAATGACCTCACCCGACCAAAATGTTAACGGGCCGGGGGCGGGCTTGGCATTTACCAAGTCCGGGACAGGTTCGGGAGGTAGTAGAACGGGATCTTCTTTTGGCTTGATAGTGTGTACGGCGGGTGCGGAGTCGAAAAACAACTTCCAGCTGCGATAGACGACAACGCCGATGAAGGTTGAGATCACCAAGACCCAAACCACCAATTCAGCCGCAATCTTTCCCTTGCGAACCATGACAGTTCCTTTCACTAGAAACAATTAAGGTACAGAGGAACCCAACGGATTCCTTTCCAAGTAACTATATAACTATTAAATAGTATTGTCAATACAAGCAAAAAGCGGCCGAGGGGCCGCCAGTAATTATGCTTTTGGTTCTTCCTTGGGTGGCTCTGCAACTGGGGCCGCTTCCGGCGCTGGCATAGGAGCAATAGGTGCTACCGGCTTTGCCGCTTCGGCCTTGGCTTTCTTAGTCACGCTGAACGTTTTTATTTTTGGCGCGTCAATGATTTTTTCAGCCACCAGTAAATTATGGATGCTACCAGAAGGCTGCGCTCCCATTTTTATCCAATGCAAAATCCGGTCCTTGTCTAAAGATTTTCGTTTTGTCAGCGGATCAACGTATCCCACTTCTTCAACCGCACGGCCACCCTTTGAACTGCGGCGCTTATCAATAACCACCACCCTGAAAAATGGCTGGTTTTTTTTGCCCTTGCGAGTTAAACGTATAGTTAGCATATTAGGTTAATTAGAATAATTAGAATAATTAGGTTAATTCCAGCCCTTGACTATAAGTGCCGCTTTTGCCGCATCTTCCTCGGCTTCTTGTTTTGAATATCCTTCGCCTTCTGCCACCGCTTCGTTCTTTAAAAATACTCCCACCGTAAACTTTTTCTTGTGGTCTGGCCCCCATTCTTTCACTACCTTGTATAACGGTGTCACTCCATTTTTTTCCTGGGCTTCTTCCTGGAAATGCGATTTTGCGTCTTTGTACGATTTATTGGCAATAATTTCGGGTAAGCGCTTTAGCAAATATTTGGTGATAAAGATATCTGACGCCGCGTATCCTGCATCAAGGTACAATGCCCCGATAAATGCTTCAAACGTATTGGCTAAAATGTACTGCCGGGCTTTTCCCAATTCTTTGGTCTCACCACGCGATAAGAGCAAAAAATCATTAAATCCCAATTCTTCGGCAACCGCTGTTAACATTTTGGCATTTACCAGCGCTGCCCGCCAATTGGTCAGCTCGCCTTCCGCCTTGCCGGGATGCTCTTTATATAAATGTTCTGTGATGACCAGCTCCAGTACCGCGTCCCCTAAAAATTCCAGCCGTTCATTTTGATCAAGCCCGAATTCCGGATTTTCATTCAAATATGATCGGTGTACAAATGCCTGTGTCAGCAAATCTTTATCGGAAAAACTGACCCCCAGCTTTTTTTCAAATAAATCGAAATCCTTCATGCATTCATGAAACATGAAACATGAAACCTGAAACAACCGTACGTTGCTTCATGCTTCATGTTTTATGTTTCAGGATTAAGTTGTTTATACACCGTCCCCAATACCCCATTAATAAACTTCCCGGAAACCTGCCCGGAAAACGTTTTGGCTAATTCAATGGCTTCGTTAATGGCTACTTTGGGCGGCACCTCATCTTTATTGCTGTACAATAATTCATACAGCCCCATTCGTAATACATTGCGATCAATCAGGGAAATCTGGGAAATAGGCCACTCCGGCGCCGCTTTTTCTATGATGGTATCCAACTGGGTAATATGTTCAACTACCCCATCAGCCAAGTCGCGGACAAATTTCAGGTCTTCCAGTCCTGGGCCGAAATCCCGAATATTGCGATCGACAATAGGCTCTAAGCCTCCGGCTTTTTTGCCATAAAAATCCCATTCGTATAAGGATTGCATGACAATTGAGCGGGATAAATGCCGTGATGCCATAGATTATTTCTTTTCTGCTTCTTTAATCTCTTTTTCCCTTACTTTCTTTTCTTTCTTAGTCAGGCTACCCATTACATCCAGCACCTGCCTCCCCTTATAATATCCGCAATTTTTACACATCGTGTGTGGACGTACAAGCTTGGCGCATTTTGGACAAGATGCCAAAGCCGCAGGGGTGATGAAAATATGCATCCTGCGCTGTCCTACCGAAGATCGCGTATGTTTATGTCGTGGAACTGCCATATATTTTATATACTATGTTATGTGGGTTCAACTATACCAAATAATCCCTTACTTTGCAATATCCTGCTCAATTTATATGGAAAAACCCCGGAACATCATGTTATCGGGGCCTTCGTGGAGAAATTATTCTCCTTGCAATTCTTTTCGAGCGCGAGCTGCCGCGCTGTTTTCGATATCCCTCTCCCAGCTCCAATCCTTGAACTCAACACGCTTTTTCTCCTGAAAAGCTTCATCTTCCCTGACATGGGCCATTTCCTGCAGCATAGCATCTGCAGTGTGCAGGGTGGCAACCACCGCTAGCACCAAGCCAACAATCAGAAAGCAACAAAGCTTGGACATGTTTACCTCAAATGATGTAAGAAAGAACAACACATGGGCTAACGAAACCAACACCGAAACCAGAACCAAGGTTTCTCCTTTTCCCAGATCGCCTTAAATTGCGGATTCTGTTTGGCCACAACTTCGTTCATCCAGAACGTGTCTTGCTTCTTCTTGAAGTCATCAAGGAAAAGGAACCCCGTCGTCACAGTGGCGACCACGATCATCGTGACCAGGGCGAACCCGATCCATTTGAACATAGCATACCTCCAGGTGACAGGAATTAAAAGAACAACATAACGTTAATGTTAGTATAGTACAAGATAAAACTTTGTCAATAGCACTACTTTAATACCATAAAAATCATGCAGCGCAGTAATTTCCAAATTCAGTCGATACGCAACTACCCGAACAACATTCCTCATTAGTAGTACATACAGTTAATGGCTCTGAACAAACCGGTGTGCAGATTTCTGTCACGCACCAGCCCGAACAACACAGTGACCCAAGTCCCATCGGGCAATATCCCCCATTCGCCACACATTGACTAGGTGATGAAAATTGAAATGGACTAATTTCTTTCCAAAATGGCAAGTCACTGGCGGTTTGATTAGTAATAGATACCTGTTGTATTGCCTGGCACTGCAAACTACTCGCATCAGTTACCACTACACTTACGTCATAGGTGATTAATTCGCTATACGTATGCGTAGTATTGGAAATACCTTGCGTAGGATTGCTTACGATAAAAGTGATATCATCACCGAAGTCATACAAATAAGAGGCGCAACCCTCGCTTCCGCTAGTATTGTAACAAATCGAATTATTGGTAAACGTTACGCCGGGCGAAGTATCCGAGATACTGAAAGTCACATACGGCCCGGGGTGCGAAATAGTAGTGTAGTTTACCCCGCTTGTCCAAGCCGAACAAATACCACCTGGCCCGACCAAAGCAGGATCCACATCAACCTGACACACCTTCACCCGCCAATAATAGCTGGTATTATATTTCAGAGAATCAACTTCATCGCCATTGACCACAATACTCACAGCCTGCTGGTTTTGGGTTCCGGGTGGATTGGAAAGGCCGATGTAATTACGGTCTACTGCCGGCGAAGAAAAATCGGCATTATTATCTATTTGCAATTGGAATTGTTCTTCATGATCATCATCCAAATCTTGGTAATTCCAGGAAAAAATGGCAAGTCCCGTGGATTCGGCCACCGGACAAGAATTAGATGAAACCGCCAAATTATCTGCTGTCGGCGGCGCATTGTACACTTTAAACTCTACGGCGTTTGATGTCCCTTCTTGATCAGTCACGGAAATATAATATATCCCCGAAGACAGTGAAGCGGCCGGAAAAGAGTGTTGTAGTTGTTGAGAACTAAATCTGGTCGTATCAAGCGCAAGACTACCGAAATAAATTACGGATTCCGACTTAAAATGAGTACCGTTAACATATAAGGTAAAAGCATTATGACCAGCGATTACTGATACTGGTATGATATTATTGATATGAGAAAGCTGGTCCGCATACACAAATCCGGCATTTACCAGAAAAAATACAGCCACAGCGGTGAAAATAAGATATTTTTTGCTCATTATATTTATTGTACCATGGCGCTGACAGGAAAAAATGTTTTCCTGTGGATATCACAAGGGCCGAATTTTTTCAGCGCCGCCATATGCGCCATCGTGCCATAACCTTTATGTTTTTGAAAATCATATTCAGGATACTTCTCATGCATCTTTAGCATAATACGGTCCCGCGTAACTTTGGCAATAATACTAGCCGCGGCAATGGAAAACACTTTTGCATCGCCCTTTATAATAGAGGATTGATTAATAGTTACGCCATCCAATAAAAAATTCCCATCTATCAATATATAATCCGGCTGCAGTTTTTCTATCGCCCGATGCATGGCCAACTTGGTCGCCTGTAAAATATTTATCCGGTCAATTTCTTTTTCATCAACAATGCCAACGCGCCACATAATATCTGGATGATTAGTCAAAATTTCATACAATTCTTCCCGCCTTTTTTCCGATAACTTTTTAGAATCGTTAATCCCTTGTAACTTTATAACTTTATGAACTTTATAACTTACGGATACTGCAGCGGCAGTCACGGGTCCCGCCAACGGCCCGCGTCCGGCTTCATCTAACCCAACCACACATTCAAATCCCCGTCCCCACAACTTTTTTTCTTCATTAAAATTCGAGTAATCCATTGCCTTATTTTAACATATAATTTTTACAATAAAAAAAGCGCCGTTTGCAATAGTATTGCAAACGGCTTAAACAACAAAACGATAGTTGCCTGTTACGCCGCACTTACGCGCGGCTCCACAGGCAAAGAAACTACGGAGCGAAGGCGCAACTGATCGTAGCGATTGGAAGGGTAGTAACAGCGCACTCTGACCTTGGAGTAGTCGCCGCTCCAGTCCACGCTGGGCACATCGCCATCGAGCCAGCGCGACCCCGAAGAGATGGTCCAGTGC
>CAYZAV010000008.1:0-16691 GCA_964475855.1 uncultured Candidatus Saccharibacteria bacterium
TTCGTATATTTCTTAGAGATCCAAAATTTTTCTGGTAAATTTCTTGTTCGATCTGGATTCAAAAAATGAACTTTAATTGAAACAAATTTATCGGACTTTCTTCTTCTTTTTGCTTTTTTAAAAGTTGAATCAAAGTTTTTTTCTGTTATTTTTGAAAAATCTTTTTCCAAATTAAATTTAACTCCTGGAGACACTTCATCGTTAAAAAATAGATTCAAAGCTCTTAGTACATTTGATTTTCCTGAGTCGTTCCCGCCTGAAAAAATATTAATATCACGCAAACCTAAAATCTCAACTTTTTTATCAGCAAATGAACGGAAATACTTAACTTCAATTTTTTCAATAAAATTCATACAGATTTCTAGAGGAAAATGGTGACTGTCCCCATTTTCTCCCCATTTTCTTTCCTAATACTGAATTTCGTTTACCTAGCTAGGTCACGAGAAAGATTTAAGGCGGTTAGTTTTGTAAGAATATTCTTGGCCTTTCCTAAAAATTCTTGATCAATTCCAGTTTTATTGAATGATTTATTATGCGCAATTTGATTTCTTAACCCTCGCAAATCATCAATCATGGCCATTTCCTCCTGGGAAATAATTTTTTTACCATGGGCTAATTTTAATATTTCATATCGAGATACTCTTTGGATGTCTCTACCTACGTACGGAACAAGTAATGCTTCTAAACTTGAGACAATTGATTCGTACAAATTAAGGATATATAATTTTCTTGGATCTTGTTCCTGATTCATTCCTTCTGATAAATCATGAAGTTCAAAGAGTTTTTTAATTAATTCTTTTTCCTTATTTCTGTAAGTATAAAAACTTATATAGGGAGTTAATAGACCAACTAATACGCTAATTATGATAGATATTATTGTTGCATATGGAGTTAAATTTGGAACTATTTTGGCACAATATGATACGAAGGCTAAAATAATCACCAATATAGGAAAGATAAAAGCAGTAATATATAGGATATCTGCAATTAATTCTATGAATTTCAACCAACGAATATTTAAAAGTAGTGGGAAACGATATCTAATATAATTCAAACCATAAAAGTAAGTAGAAAAGAAGAGAATTGCAAAGAAAATTCCTATCAGGGTATATAGAGAAAAATTCCAACTAAATATTGAAATGATAATATCTTGAGCAAACTCTTTATAGGGCAGAAGAGCTATAACTAAAGCGGAAAAACCGATAATAAAAGAAACTCGCTCGGAAAATCTTCCGCTCTCACTATTTGATTTTTCCTCTGTATTTAAATCATCATCCATAAGAATATTAATGGGTAATAAATTAGGTTATTTTGACATATTTCCGTGAAGTAGCCGGAAATTCATAAACAAGTTTTAATAGCATTTCACAAAAAGAAATAAGGTCCCTTGCCTCTTCTTCAGACATAATAACAATTTCATGGTTTGCTTCGTTGCTTTTTGTGCGAATATGATCTACCCAACTTTTTGCATCCGGCGGTACATATCCCTTTGAAGATAAATACTCTACATAATCTATAAAATTCTTTCCTTCTTCGGCGCCCTTGGCGACAGCGATATGCATAAGTAATTTACGACAACCTAGAACAGTTGAAGTGAAAGCATTTTTTGAAAAACAGTCCCTTGATTCATTGTATAGTGAAGATACTCCAGCATCATCTATGCCATTAACATCTGCTCCGGGACGTATTCCTGGGATTTGTTGCCCACTTCCAAAATAAGTAGGTTTATAACAATGATGGCATATATAAATATCTTCAACACGTGGCCCACCACCATCTTCGTTTATAGCTTTATAATAGCCAACATTAGAGGCTAGTGGGTTACCACAGTGACCACACGTGAAGCTCTTAGAAGCTAAATTATAAGTTTGATACCAAAATAGAGACATATATATTTATTTAAATTATTTTTTAAATTTTCGACTTCTAACAGGTCTGTGAAACCGCATTAAATGCTAGAGGAAAATGGTGGGAAAATGGTGACTGTCACCATTTTCCTGATAGAGTAGTTTTACCTGATCCGTTAAATCCAAAAACAATATTACAATTTTGCCCCTTGCCACCATATTTAAAATTCTCCTCTTGGTTGATAGAAGAGAATTTTCCAATTTTATCGAGTTTTGAGATTTTGCTAATCATATTTCATCAGATTAAACTTCGTCGGAATCATCGTCATCGGTATCAGTAGAAATTTCATCTGCTTCAATAATGACCTCCGATTCTTTTATTCCCCAACAAGTTTCAACATCTTTTTTTATCTCAATTTCCTCAGCTATTATTTTTGCTCTTAGGTCATTGATAGCGGAGAAATGTTCCAAAATATTATCTTGCTCTTTGATACTAGGCAGAGGAATATCAATTAAAGACAGATTTTGATAGCTTAAAATCTTTCGAACAGCACCGTCTGAATATTTTAAAATCTGCTTAATTCCTAATTTACTTTTTAATAACATCAGTAAATATTTTGGTCGTATAACATTCACATCTTGAATTTTAAATACAACATACATTGGAGATACACATCCAACGCTATTATTTTCATTCAAAGCTACTGACCCAACATTTACTCTTGCAGGATTATATGCGAAATAATTTTCCAATACTTTTTTATAATTCTTAGTATCCTCTGAAGCAACCTGTTTTCCAAAATATTCTGAAGAAACAACAAAACCTTGTGAATTTGAAACTGACCACACAGGGACAACAGAATCTTTAACTTTTTGCTTAAATTCACTTGTAAGAGTGCCGAGTTTTACTGATTTATATTTTGATTTTATAAATACTTCCTTTTTATATCTTTTTCCAGACAAACTAACTGACGGACTTGCTAATATTTCACTTTTTACTTCTACATTCGCCTTATCAAAGTCTTCATTAGGTACAGCAAATGTCTTACCAGACAGAACAGAATTTTTGAAGGAATTGATTGTTTTAACTGCAAATGGCAAATCATTTTCTGTAATCGAGCGTCTAGTTGAGCCCAGATCAAAGCCTTCATTTTTCACCTGCACAAACAAAATTTGTTTTGTTTTTTTTGCAACATCTCTATCTATAAACAATATAGTAGTTTTAACATCAGAATAAGGAAGAAATATGCCCGCAGGTACTGATACAAGTGCGTACAAAAAATTATGCTCAACTAATTTTTGTCTTAATTTTTTATAGGCATTTTGCGAATTAGCAATAATTCCATCAGGAACAATAATTCCAGCCTTTCCGTTTATGTTTAGATGTTCCAGAATGTAATCGACAAAGAGAATTTCTGCTTTTTTTGCTTGAATACTAAATTTCTTATGCGGAACAATTCCACCCTTTGGTGTCATAAAAGGTGGATTTGCAAGAATCACATCAAAAGTTTCGTCCCAACGCTTCTCGCTTGTAAGCGAATCGTATTCGTGAATTTTTGGCTCTGGAAATCCATGCAAATACATATTCACGAGTGCTAATTTCACCATATCAGGCGAAATATCATAGCCAGCAAGATTATTCATTAACTTTAATTTCTCGTCTGGTGTGAGGGTTTTTTCTTTGTTCTGCTTCAAAATATGTTTGTAAGCGGAAATCAAAAATCCAGCCGTTCCGCAAGCGGGGTCAAGAATTGTTTCGTTTTTCTTTGGATCAACCACTTCAACTATAAAATCAATAATATGGCGTGGCGTACGGAATTGCCCAGCGTCGCCTTGACTTCCAAGAATTGAAAGCAAATATTCAAAAGCATTTCCTAAATTTTCACTGTGTTCGTAATTAAATTCGTTGATCTCTTTCAAAAAAAGCGAAAGTGTTCGCGCGTCGTTATATGGTAAAAATGCCCCCTTAAAAATATCTCTGAATAATTGCGGAATATGCGGATTTTTAGGCATATTTGTAATTGCCTGAACATAGAGATCAAGACGGTCTTGTCCTGAAAGTTTGCTATCCAGAATTTTCGTCCATGAAAACTTTTTCCAATCATCAACGAAAAATTGAGTTTTTAATCCAACCTCTTCGTTTTCCTTATCCATATCATCCATAAACTTATAGATGAGGGCTGTTGTGATTTGTTCAACCTGTGCTTTTGGGTCAGGAACTTTGCCGACAAGAATTTGTCGGGCGGAATCAAGTTTGTGTTTTGTAGTTGAATCAAGCATAATAATTTTTTTGGCTATTTCATATAAACATTAACGGGAACATAGTCTTTGACATATATAGGGACAGTTTCCCTCCAACCATTCAGTTCCCTAAATTCTGCCATTGTAAAACCCGCAAATTCTCTGGGAAATCGCTGATTATTTATCTCATTTCTAAAATATTCACTCGTAACATACGCTTTCAGATAGTTTTTGATATGCGGAACATACTTGCTTTCGGGTTTGTATATAGAAATAAACTTTTCGCATTCTTCTTCCAATTTTTCATCTTTGGACTTAAAAACATCAATCAAGCCGAAGGCTCGTTCCAAAAATTCACGCCAAGAAATACGGCGATCAAGATTTTCGCTTTTGCGGATTTTTTCAAGATTCAAGAATAATTTCGGTTTGTCTTCGTATTTATCCCGCATTATTTGCACCGCCTTTTCCCATTGCTCATTTTCAACGGCAGTTTTTACTTCGGGATCGTTTTGTAATTCCTCACGGGCTTTCTCAAAAAGTTTTCTATCAACTTTCATTCCCTCAATTCCGACAGGGGTTTCTGTGAGTGTTTTAACCTTATCGGGATTAAAAACTTCTATTTCATCAATATCAACGCCGACGGGTCCTTCTCCTCCTGTTCCTTTTTGTTTGATAGGCAATTGTAAAACTTCGTCATAATCAAACTTTTCTTCAAAATATTCGCAGTTAGCAAAGAAATCGAAAAGTTTAAAATTATCTTTTTCATGTTTGTGAGTTTCGTCGTATTCGTCTTTGTATTCAAAAACAAACTTTCGTGTTCCTCGTCCTTTGATCTGAATAAAATCAGTCGGCGAAAATATCGGACGCATGAGCGCAAGGTTTAGAATATCTTGGCAATCATAGCCCGTTGTCATCATGCCAACAGTTACACAAACTCTCGTTTTGCTTGATTTGTAATTCTCTAAAAACTTTGTGTGTCCATTGAGATTGTTATTGGCAAAATTGATTGTGAATTGTTGGCTATCAGAAATATTTGAAGTGATTTGTACCGCAAAATCAGAATTGTATTTTTCAGGCCAAAGTTGGCTCGCCATTTGATTGAGCGTTTGCGTGATTTTTGAGGCGTGTTTTTGGCTTATGCAAAATATAATACTTTTACCAACCTCTCCGCTTATCGGGTCCTTCAAAACATTTTCCAAAAATGTCTGACAAAAGACACGATTTGTCTTTTCGGAAAAGAATTTCTTTTCAAAATCTTTATGGAAAAATGTTTCTTCGCTTTCAACGCCTTCTTCATTTTCTACCATTACGGCATAACCTTTTTCGGAAAGTAATTCTGCTGTAATGTCTGTGCGTGCGTCTGAAACAACGGGATTGACCAAAAATCCACCGCGAACACCGTCAAGCAAACTGAATTTATAAGTTGGCTCGCCGTTTTTGCAACCAAAAGTCGTATATGTATCCAGCAATTGCCGTTTTTCCCAAGCTCGCGGGTCTTTCTGCGAAAGTTTTTGAGGATCAACATTTTTTAAGTAATCTTTTGGCGTAGCAGTAAGTCCAAGTTTATAGCCGATAAAATACTCAAAAACTGCTCGTGAATTTCCACCGATTGCTCGGTGTGATTCATCCGCAATAATTAAATCAAAATCAGTCGGCGAGAAAAGTTTTTTGTATTTGTCTTGCGATGAAAGACTTTGAACGGTTGTAATGACCACTTCTGCCTTTTTCCAGTCATCACGATTTTGTTTGTAAATAACAGAGGAAAAGTCATTACTCAAATATCGAACAAAGTTTTTATGTGCCTGATCTTCCAATTCCAAGCGATCAACCAAAAACAAAATTCGCTTTGCATTTCCTGTTCTCAAAAATAGTTTGATGACAGCGGCGGAAATAAGAGTTTTTCCTGTTCCCGTTGCCATTTCAAAAAGAAAGCGATCATTTCCAGCTTCTGCTGATTTTTGCAAAGCATGAATTGCTTTGAGCTGATACGGGCGCAAAATCCGCAAGTTTTCATCCCACAAATATTGTTCGCGGGTTTCTTCTTTGAGATAACGAGGATCATCTTTGAAACTTGGGTTTTGTGTCAGTGCAATATAATCGGCTTCAACTTTTTCATCCGCCAAGCGTTGATTGTCAGGCTTGAAATCTTGTCTGTGTTTCAAAGATTCTTGCGTTGGAAATTCGGTGATGACTTCGGGATCGCCTCTTTCCAAATCCCAGAAATAGTGAAGATTGCCATTTGAAAGAATAACAAAGCGAGCGTTTTCAGTGTGAGCATATTTTCTCGCCTGTTCTTTTCCGTCTAACGGATTTTTATCTTCTTTCTTGGCTTCCAAAATAACGAGAGGAAAACCTTTTTCGTCGAGCAATAAAAAATCAATAAAGCCGTTTTTCGTAGATTCAAAATCTTCGCCAAATGCGTCAATGTCCTTTTGGGTAAGTTTTACATTTGGTTCAAGCGAAATGTTTGCTTGTACTTTTTCATTATCAAAAAATCGCCAACCTGCCTGTTCAAGCAATTTGTTTATTTTTATTCGTGCTTTTGCTTCTTTACTCATAATTACTCCACTTTACTCCCATTCTCGACCATTTTCAATCCCAAAAGCAACGCTTCACCCATAGATTGAAGCGTTCAAGTTGGGTACAAATTAGACGTAAAATGGCTTGAATGCTACTGCCTGTCCAGAGGCCGAGGCAAAACGCCAGGGCGAACGTGCCAGTGCAATGCCTATTCAATTCTTTTGCAAGAAAAAAGCCCCAGACTCAGATTGTTATATCTTTGTTTAGGGGCCTTGATTGGATAGACTAGGTAAGAATGCCGACCTTCTTGGAAATCCTCTTAACCTCCTCCTTATCTAAGCCAAGAGCTTTTTCCATGCCTTTTAGTTCGGCATTCCATTCCAGAATGCGGCGGTAATCCTGTTCGTTATAGGCCATGAATTGCGTATCGGGAGCATACTCGGCCTTAAGTTTTTCGGTCCATCCCCTGTACTTTGTCAACTCGGCCTCGTAAGCTTCCAGTACCTGCTGAATTGTTCCAAACATGGTAAATTCCTTTGGTTCGAGAAAGATAGATGCTGTATCTTGATAATAAACGAATAATTTATTATTGTCAATTATTGATGCGATTAAACGCTACTCCCCGCCACCCTTCGACAAGCTCAGGGTAAACAGATCTAACAATGAGTACCCGCCACGTATCCCGTCGTCCAACATAATTGCAGGCTGTAGCCGCCGCTGGGGCGGTTGATGTGTAGTAAGTCGCCGGTGATGAAAAGGTTGCTGAATAATTTTGAGCGCATAATTTTGGTATCAATTTCTTGCAGAATCACGCCGCCATCGGCAACTACGGCGCGGTCAAAACCCATCAGGCCGGTTACGGTTACTGGCAAGTGTTTTAGTAGGGCGGTTAATTTTTTACGATGCTCTTTTGGTACTGCCTGCACCTTGCTACCCATGTGGATTTCTTTGTCAACTTCCAGTAATTCCACCACCCCGGCGGCAATTCCGGTAGGCACTACTTCACGGATGACATTTTTTAACTGTTTGTTATGGTGGATGCCAAATAAAGTAACAATAGTTTGATCCAGCGCCCCAAGGTCTGTAGTTGGAAATAGGTCAATAGTGGCCGTAACTGCGCCAATGGCAAGCAAATCACCAACCTGGCCGGCACTGTTTAAAATAGTTGGGCCGGATAATCCAAAGTGGGTCAGTAATAATTTACCGGTTTTGCTGAATGCTTTTCTTCCGTCTAGGAAAAAGGTTATTTTGGCGCCATCAATAGAAGTTCCGGAAAGCTTATGACTCCAGGCATCGCTGGTTTTTATGGGTACAATAGTGGGCGTTGGCGATTTTACCGTGTGGCCCAAGTTAGAAAGCCAGGCAAACCCATCACCGGTTGAGCCGGTTTCCGGGTGGGAAGCCCCGCCGGTGGCCAACACATAATTTTTAGCCGTATAGGTGCTTTTATTAGTCACTATGCCGGTTACCGCGCCATCTTTATGTAAAATCTGTTGCACTGCTTCACCGGTTTTTACGTGGACATCGCCGGCTTTCAGATATTTTTTCATTGCCAAAACCACATCTGCAGCTTTTTCTGTTTTTGGAAATACCCGGTTATTGGCCTGAACCACCAGCGGCAAGCCCAGCCCCTCAAAAAAAGTGAATGTATCTTTTACCCCAAATTTAGAAAAAGGAGAAAATAAAAAGTTGGCGGCTTCTTTATAATTTGCCAACATTGCATGTACATCATACGTTGCGTTGGTAATATTGCAGCGCTGACCGCCAGTAATAGCCAGTTTCTGACCCACTTTACCATTTTTTTCCAACAACAAAACGCGCCGGCCCCGTGCCGCCGCTGTTCCGGCTGCCATCATTCCGGAAGCACCGCCACCAATAACTACCACGTCATACATATGTTTAAATTCCAATTTACAATACACAATATACAAACAAATCCCAATAACTAAATTTAGAAATTCAAAACGTTAGAATTTTGATATTGTTTGTGATTTGTAAATTGTATATTGTAATTTAAAAAGACTACGCTCTAAAAATCTCCAAAAACGTTTTAGCGGGAACGTTTACTTTGCCCTTATCTTTCATTAATGCTTTCCCCTTTTTCTGTTTCTGGAGCAACTTCATTTTCCGGCTTTTGTCACCGCCATACAAATGTCCGGTTACATCTTTGCGGCTGGCTGAAATAGTTTCGCGCGCAATAATTTTTCCGCCGATGATGGCTTGCAAGGCCACAGCAAAGAGTTGCGTTGGCAATGCCTCTTTTAATTTTTCCACCAGTTTTTTTCCCTGTTCATAGGCATCATGTTCTTCCACAATACGGCTAAATGCTTCTTCGGCACGCCCGGCTATCCAAATTTCCATCTTCACCAATTTTGCTGGCCGGTAACCAAGCACGCTATAATTTAACGAAGCATACCCCTGGCTGGTGCTTTTTATTTTGTCGTATAAATTGGCTACAATGGCGCGCAATGGCGCTTCATATTTAATAATGGCGCGGCCGCTCGCCAAATGTTCTGTTTCCAAATAATTGCCTCCCACGTCTTTTAATACGTCCATCAGTTTTCCCAAATAATTTGCCGGAGCGATAATTTCCAGCAACACCCAAGGCTCTTCCATTTTTTCAATGTTAGTTGGGTCCGGCCAATCGCTGGCAGAATAAATTACCTGCTCCTGTCCGCGTCTATTAAAAATTTTATAAATTACACTGGGGGTTGAAATAACCAATCCCAAATTAAATTCCCGCTCCAGCCTTTCGGAAATAATTTCTACGTGTAGCGTGCCTAAAAACCCGCAGCGAAACCCACGGCCCAGCGCCTCTTTCATTTCCGCTTCATATACCAGTGCGGGATCTTGCAACTTTAGTTTAGACAGTGCCACTTTCAGCAATTCAAAATCTTCCGGGTTTTCCGGGTAAAAACTGGCAAACACCATGGGGTTTGGTTCATGGTAGCCACCGAGGGGCTGGATTTTTGGCGCGTTCGGCGCTTGCACTTTTGCGATAGTATCGCCCACCCGCACTTTGCCCGGCTCTTTAATACCGGTGGCAATGTAGCCGATTTCCCCGGTTAAAATTTCTTGCTGCGGCGTGATGCCCGGCGCCAAGCACCCTAATTCTTTTATTTCCGCCTGCGTTTTTGCGGCCAGCAGTTCAATTTTTTCGCGGTCTTTGATGCTGCCGTCCATTACTCGCACCAGCGCCAGCACACCTTTGAACGAATCATAGGTTGAATCAAAAATCAGAGCTCGAAAGGGCTTTTGATCGGCGCCGGGGTTTCGCGCTTCCGGACTTGGGATTTTTTCCACCACCGCCTGTAATACCTGTTCGACATTCAGTCCGTTTTTGGCGGAAATCCTGATAACGGTTTCAGGATCCACGTCCAACACGTTTGCCAATTCCTGGCAGCTTTCTTCCACGCGTGCCGCAGGCATGTCTATTTTATTAACCACCGGAATGATGACCAAATTTTGTTTTTTTGCGAGGTCAATATTGGCCAGCGTTTGAGCCTGGATGCCTTGCGTAGCATCAACCAGCAACACCGCGCCTTCCACCGCTGCCAGCGAACGCGAAACTTCGTAAGCAAAATCCACATGGCCCGGAGTATCCACCAAGTTCAGAATATATTCTGAACTTGGAAATTCGAAATTCGAATCTCGAAATCCGAAACCATTTTGAGTATTTGAATTTTGGGAATTAGAATTTGTTTCGGATTTCGGATTTCGTGCTTCGGATTTATAGTGGTAGTGCATCCGAACTGGCTTTAACTTGATAGTAATTCCCTTTTCTTTTTCCAGTTCCATGCTGTCCAAAAACTGCGCCGTGATTTTATTCGTCGCAATAGTCTTAGTCATATCCAAAAGCCGGTCAGCCAGCGTTGACTTGCCGTGATCAATGTGTGCGATGATACAAAAGTTACGAATGTGTTCTTGGGACATAATGTGTTCAGATTACCCTTTTTTACCCTAAATTTCCAGTCTCTCTGGCTAGAGGCAGTTATTATGCATAAAAAAGCCTGCAACATTTAATATTGCAGGCAAGAGAGCGTGTGCCAGACTTATATTTCCTTCTTGAGCGGTGGTAACGTGATAGTTACCACATTCCACATAAGCCTTATCTTCCTCTGCCACCCCGCTTCGAAAACAATAATGACCACTGGGAGGACTACAAACCACATTACCACCCAAAACGGCCAGAGCAGGAAAAAGAGAGTTACGTGCATCCACGCGGGATTACCATAGGCGTCCTTTGGCGGCTTATCTTTAAATAGCTGCCACAGAAGATACGCAAACGGCAGCATGCCAAGCACGTACAGCAACCACGGAAACCCGCGGAGCTCGGTAACGCCAAACGTGACACTGCCAAGATCGGGGCCGAAATCATAATAGGTGGACTGGACCCAGGTGAACCACATGGCAACCATCGAGGCGTTCACAAAAACACCAAACAGCTTTTTCATGGCAAACTCCTGTGTGAAGGCGAAAAATATAATTGTTAATGTACAATCTTACCCCTGGAAAACGAGGCGATGATTCTTTGTAGCTCTTGTGATTTCAACAAAAAACTGGTGGCAACGTACGCAGCAAGGCCGGCGGCGGCGGAAAGACATAGCTGTAAAAATACTTCCAAAAAGGTTTGTAAATGAATCAGCTCATACTGTACCATAAAATTACGTATCACAAAAGTAGCAACTACCAGTACCGCGCCTGCCAATAACATTTTACCAAAAGCCAGAACTTCGTAGCGCACGCTAAAGGTGCCATATTGTTTATACAAAAATACCAGTAGCAGTAAGGCTTCCAGTAACATGGTGGCCGCAAATGCCATAGGTAACGCAACCACGGTAATATTCTCAATGTCTTCTAGTCGCAGTGCCATACTTACAAATTGTGAAAATCCGGCACTAAAGCCGAGTAGCCACACTAGCAGTAAACTCAAGCCAATATTACAGGCCACCGTAAACGCACTGATGATAGCAGGGATTTTAGTGTTGTGCAGCGCATAAAATGTTTTAGAAAGTAAAAACACTAATCCCTGGCCGCAGAGGCCCACGGCAAACAGGCCAAGGCAGGCGGCGGTCAGGCGGGTATCCGTCCAGCCAAAGCGTCCCGTACCCAAAATGACGCGGACAATCTGGGCGCGTAGTAAAAAAATCAAAAAGCTAATAGGCACCAGCAAGAATAATATTTGGCGCAGGGCATGGGAAAATTTCTGGTTAAAGACGTGTTTGTCATTTTGTAAATGCGCGAGCGACATGGAAGGAAAAATAGCCGTAGACAGTGAAATGGCAATAGCATTGACGCACAATGAAGATAAATTCCCCGCCAAGTTAAATACCGCTACACTACCCACCGCCAACGTGGAGGCAATCGAAGTGGTAATCATGGTGTTAAACTGCCCCGCCCCAAGACCAAGCGAGCGCGGGACCATCATGATTAATGTTTTTATGACACCAGGATGTTTAAAGTTTTGCAGCCTAAACCCTAGACCCTGAACCCTAAACCCTGAATAAAAAAACGCCGGCAGTTGGATAAGCAAATGCAGCACTCCCCCAAGCACCACACCCCAGGCCAGACCCACAAATCCAAACCGTGGTACCAGCACTAAAATGCCAATGATAATGCCGATGTTGTACATTAAGGGAGCCAGGGCCGTTACCAAAAAACGGTGAAACACCTGTAAAATACCGCTGACAATATTGCTTAACCCCAACAAAATAGGGCTTAAAAACATAATACGCATGAGGCTGGCGGTCATGGCTTGTTTTTCTGGCGTGAACCCCGGGGCAATTAATTTAACAAAAAATGGCGCAAAGATGATAAAAAAAATGCTTACTATTATTAATCCCCCCAAAAATACGTTCAGCAACGCGTTGGTATAGCGCCAGGCTTCTTCTTTGGAATTGACTAAATACTGGCTGAAGATAGGAATGATAGCCGCAGAAATAGCGCCAAACACTAAAATTAATGCGATAAAATCAGGGATAGTAAAAGCAGCATAATATACATCCAGTTCATTTTGGGCGCCAAAGGTGCCTGCCAACAATCGGTCGCGCAACAAACCCAGCGAAGCCGAACAAATATAAAAGAACCCCAGGATAATGGAGGCAAAGGTGACTGATTTTGTTTGAGTATTGAGAAATTTTGAAATCATCAGAAAATATACAATTTACAATATACAATTTACAAACAATACCTAAAAATCTAATTCCTAATCTCTAAACTTTGGTTTACTTTTTTCCAGAATAGCAGTAAATATTTTCCGCAATTCGATTCCTTCGGCCATAAGTAATTTTTTCTCCTCAACCAACTTTTCATCACTACTCATGTCACATAGTCGTAACCACAAACATGTTTCTTTTGTTTCCTTTCTGCAAATCCTAATCCTCATCATAAAATCTTTATTGCCAAGTGTCTCGTTAGCTTCAATATAATTAGCAGCCTGTGAACCCGATGAACGGATTAATTGTTTTACGTATTCAAAATTAGCGCTTGTTTTTGGTAATTTCTTCGTAAAATCCCTGCAATCTTCTACAAATAATGCTGTTCGTTCTTCAAGATCATAAGGTTTTTTATTTAGAGTTTCACCCATTCGAATTTATTTGTATATTGTGTATTGTGTATTGTATATTGTTTATTGTATATTGTTTATTCAGGAATCATTCTAATGATTCCAATAGGCGTCTGCTCATCTGACTGACCGAGCGGATTGTCTTTAATAGCGGCAGCGACAAATTTTTTGCTTACCCCCTTACTGATTCCCAAAATATTTACTCCAAGATCATTAGCATCGACAATGGCTATTTTTGCATTTATTTCCTGCGCGATTTTTTCGGCTACTTGTTGGGCGTTGCGCGGGCCTTTGGAAACATAATTATTATACGGCGGAATAGCATAAGATACCGCCCCATCTATGCTGCGCGCCCCAGGTCCCGCCACATGATAAAAAAGACCCTTAATTCCTATCAATTTTCCCAAACCACCAATAATGGCTGCCAGCAAAATACGTACAACACCCACCTCTTCAATAGCCAGTTGCATGGTTTGAGGGCTACCTAAACCAATGCCCACGGGTGTTTTCATGACATAGCGCGACAGGTTCGTTGCCAGCCAACCGGGTTTAATATCGTCAATATGATAGCTGCGCCCTTGCGTTACCGCCACCGCTTTTTCAGAAATAAACACAATGTCGCCCGGCGCGAGGTGTGGGGCGGCAAATTCTTTGACAATAGCAGTGATATCTTTATCTTCCGGGGTAATTAGCTTGGTTTTGATTGGATAGCGTGCAAATTGTTTGCCATCTACCATGATAACCAAATTTTTCCCGTTGTTTGGCGGTAATTCCATATACAGTATCTTAGTATTTTTTGTGTCATTTTACAAATAACAAAAAACCGGCCAGGAGACCGGTTTTTTGTTGGACAAGCAAGACTATAAGCCGAATTCTGTGCTTCAACATTATGCCTGCACTGAGCGAGCATAGCGAGTCGAAGTGTGATTATCTATCTGGGCCTGTTATTACTAACAAGCTCTGTCAGGTACAATACTGCACCTGACTATGGCGAACTACTTTTAACAGATTTTTGAGATGAAACCCAAATTTCTGCTTTGTTCTTGCACCCAGTAAGGATTTAGCCGTTGCACCCCCGTATTACTACGGGATTCTCCGACAAAGGTCGGAGCCTCAGCCTTTCGGCCTTGGCGTCACTGTTCGCACCTCGCACGTTACCGTGTGCGGCTGTTAGCCGCTACTTTTTTATCCCGATTTGCATCGGGAGGGAGTTCGGACTTTCCTCCCCGTTTAAATCTATAGGATTTATTTCGGGGCAATCACTCATCTTGCTTACCCAAATTAAAGATATCAGTATTTTTAAGCTTTGTCAAATCCCTGCGCATCCAGTGCTTGGTTAACCATAGCATCGGCCAGCTTGTTTTGTTCCCGTGGAATGGCGGTGTATGAAACTTTCGCAAAGCCTTCCATTAACCGCTGGATGTTTACCACAAACATGCGGATATTTTCGTTTTTTATTTTATAGCGGCCAGACATTTGGTTGACCAGCAACTCAGAATCGCTGCGGATTTCTACTTCAGTTTTTACCAACTCGCCCTCCCCAACCGATTCTCTTAATTTTTTAAAAGCAAAAACAACCGCCCGATATTCTGCCTCGTTATTGGTTAAGCCATCGCCCAAATATTCACCAAACTTTTTTATAATTTCCCCATTCTCATTGTAAAAAACCACCCCGATGGCGGCCTTGCCTGGGTTGCCTCTGCTTCCCCCATCAGTAAAAATTACATACTTACTCATCTGCTAAAATATTCAATTAACCGTTTTTTAAATTCTTCCAAATTTTCATTTGCCACCCTAAACCCCGAAGCTTTTGGGTGGCCGCCATACGTTATTAAAATATCGGCGCAGGTTTTCATGGCGTCCACCGAATTTTCGCCTTCCTTCAAACTGCGAACAGATCCACAAGACTCCGTATCCATTTTTCTGTAAATAAAAGTGGGTTTACTATGCTTTGAGGCGATAATAGAAGAAACGGGGCCGGCCAACACCAACTTCCAGGCTGGGTCCCCCTCAAAAATAATGGCTTGGGAGGGTTGCGCTGCTATGCGACGTTCCACTTCTTGCACAATAGACTCAATGCGCATTTGTTTTTGGCGCACTCGGCCTAGCAAGTTTTCTACCATTTCTTGGGCTTCCGCCGCGCTTGAGGTTGTAAGCAGGGTAAAGGCAGCATTCTTAAAATCAACTGACTCGGCGGCATTAATGGCCCCAATAATTTTCATGTGCGTTTGAGGGTCAGCCGGCGGCAGCGCTGCAAAAAACGCAGAAAGACCCGGCCGGAAACTCTTAGGTAACGAGCGCAAGCCATCCTGAATATACCCAATATTTTCTTTAACCTGAGGCACCATGTCAGAAATAGTGGCCAGGGCCGTAAGTTCCAAAAAGTTGACACGCTGGGTTACAGAAAAATCTTTTCCTAGTAATTCTTCCGCCAATATAAACGCCAACCCCACGTTAGCCAAATGAATAAGCCCACTTTCATCTCCCGGCTGTTTTGGGTCAACAATAATGCTTGCGGGCGGCAGCGTATCAGGCGGTTGATGATGATCAACCACAATCACCTCAAAACCCATATCATTAAGCGCAGCAATTTCTTTATTGTTGGAAATACCTAAGTCCAGCGTAATAAACAATGCTGGATCTTTGCCTTTTACCAATTCCAGCGCGCGCGCGTTAATACCATAACCATCTTCTTCTCGGTTCGGGAACAATACCATTTCAATATTACCACCAAGACTTTTGATGGCTTCTTGCACAATTACCGCAGAACAAACACCATCGGCATCAGAGTCCGCGTAAATGATTATTTTTTCGTTTTCTGCAGCCGCTTTTTTAATGCGCAAAGCAGCTTCCGAAAGATTTTTTAGTTCAGGCATTATCCTATGGTATCAAACTTGACAAATTTCCACAACGATTGACAAATATACGTTCTCTATGCTATAATTAAGATATAGTTAGTCCTTCACAACCTTTTGGAGATGCCGTATGACAGAACTTTCTTCCCTCCGGTCTAGCACCACGTTCACCATGGAACGCGGAAGTCAGAAGCTCGTGGTCGTATCAGGCGACGTTACCATCGATTACCAGATGGACAACATCGCCGAAACGTTGGCACAGCTTCTCAAGAATCCCCAAATTGACCACGTGCGAAAACACTGTAAGATCACCATGAAAATCGCGGGGATTGAAGCTACTCTCACCGATGTGGAGTATCTCATGCTCTTTGCAAGGCTGCACCACATGGTCATGGACATGTCTACGAGCAACGGCGAACTCGCCCATATTGTCATCGCATGGATGGACAGCCATGGGTTTGGCAAGTAGCCAACCCGTCAGCACAAACCAAAAGCCGCTGCATAATCTGCAACGGCTTTTCACATATAACAAATTTAAAATTTTCAACGGATATATTTCTTCTTTATTTCTCCAGAGTGATTTGTGTGGTAATTTTTGTAATTTGTCAGAGGTAAAGACAATTCCTTGATTAAAGCTTTGCCAAAATGGATGCTGTAGGTGCC
>CAYZAV010000009.1:0-15303 GCA_964475855.1 uncultured Candidatus Saccharibacteria bacterium
TCATCGGGAACACCAAAAGCGAAGGCAGTTTGCTGGGGCGACCCTGACACTGAAACACGAAAGCGTGGGGAGCAAAAAGGATTAGATACCCTTGTAGTCCACGCTGTAAACGATGGATGCTGGATATTGGCAGTGTCGACCCTGCCAGTGTCGAAGCTAACGCGTTAAGCATCCCGCCTGGGAAGTACGATGGCAACATTAAAACTCAAAGGAATAGACGGGGACTCACACAAGCAGTGGACCATGTGGCTTAATTCGACAACAAACGAAGAACCTTACCAGGACTAGAAACCCAACTGACCATACTATGAAAGTAGTACTTCGCAAGACAGTTGGGCAGGTGCTGCATGGTTGTCGTCAGTTCGTGTCTTGAGACGTACCGTTAATTCGGGTAACGAACGCAACCCTTGCCCTGTGTTTTACATGTCACAGGGGACTGCCCGAGATAATTGGGAGGAAGGCGAGGATGACGCCAAATCAGCATGGCCCTTGATGTCCTGGGCTGCACACGTGGTACAATGGTAGGTACAATGGGAAGCAAAACCGCAAGGGGAAGCTAATCTCACCAAAGCCTATCTCAGTTCGGATTGAGGGCTGAAACCCGCCCTCATGAAGCTGGAATCGCTAGTAATCGCCAATCAGCTACGTGGCGATGAATACGTTCCTGAGTCTTGTACTCAAAATTTAAAGGCGCTCGGCAGTATATATATCTAAAAAGTTAAAATCTTTTCCTTTTGCCGTTAAGACTCGGCAAAAGCGTAGCAGAACGGTAGGACTATTTCCGCGAGGAAGCAGTCTGAAGGACCGGAACGCAAACTACAGCCATTCACAACAAAAAGGCGCGTCGATTCACGCAGAATTCGCGGTGGGTCGTGAAGAAGACGCATAAGGAACCTTGAATGGATGCAGGGAAGAGAAATATATATGACCCGAGGAGATCTCGTAACGTAAAAAAGTTATCAAATATTACGAGAAGTCAGCTGCGTCGTAGTACCTCATAAGTTTTGAGGGAAGGACAAAACCAAATATATAAATGTTAGAAGATGGGAAACTCTAGAAAGGAGAAAAACCATGCAAATTTTCATCGGTTTGGCTTCGGGATTCTGCCTGACTGCAATATCTGCAATCATTGAGATTGTGGCATTGACAGGACGGATGGAATTTCCCAAGGGAGAGTTAGGGGAAGCACTGCCAGCATTGGCGGGCGGGTGTTTCTCTTGGGGACTATTTACCCTGGTATTTTTCACAATCCAGGCAACGCGGGTTCTCCAGAATGAAACCACAGCGGTAAAATAAACTTTCTCAATCTCAAGGGTGTCGTCATTTTATGACGACACCCCCATCTTCTAGCATTTATAATTTGGACTCGCGTAGTGCGAGAAATTCGCACGCTACGTGGGAACTCGAAGTAAACTTAACTATCGAAATCCGCCCGTCAAGCCAAGCAAGCTGGGGATAGCCGAAGTTCCATGCAAATGGGCCTAAGCTAGATTCAGTAAGAGGGGCTAAGTCGTAACAAGGCACGGGTAGCGGAAGCTGCTCGTGGATCATTTTTTTAAAAGTGTTGACTCTGGTTGAAATCTTAAATTTGGATTTTAACCCTAGGTGTTTTCTACGGTTCACCTCAAAAACCTGGTATTCGAAACAACTTTAAGAAACTAAACATTGGTTAAGAAAAAAGCTATTGTACTGCAGTGGCTTTTTTCTTGTATAATGACTATAATGATAGTAAGATTATGTTTATTATTTGGTTGATATTATTATATTTTTGGGTGTTTTTTGCCGGATTTGCCATTGGCAGAATAGGCCATATTATGGGCGGTCATCTGGACGGCCCGGACCACTGGATTCATGGGGCAGTATTATTTGCTCCCGGGATTTGGTACACCGGCCCTGTTATTTTTATCCTATTTGCTTTTGGAGCAGGCTTGATTATTAGTGATTTGAAAGATTTGATAAACTTGAAGTGCTGGGGCCCGGATAACGTAGAAGTGTTAAAGTTTTGGCATATTGATTGATAATAAACAATAGACAATACACAATTTACAAAACGTTTTAAAAAATTAGTAATTTGTAAATTGTGTATTGTATATTGTAGATTTCAGCGATTATGGCACAATATTTTACCCGCGAAGGGTTGAAAAAACTGAAAGAGGAATTGAATGAATTAAAAACCACCCAAATGCGGCGGATTGTTAAGTTGATTGCCGAAGCGGCGGCGTTTGGCGATTTGAAAGAAAATGCCGGATATCACGACGCCCGCAATGCAAAATCATTCTTGCTGGGCCGGATTGAGCAGCTTGAAAATGCCATTAACGAAGCGATTATCAAGGAAAAAAGCGGGGAGGACGTGGTGCAGCTTGGTTCAAGCGTACATATTGATTTTAATGGGGAAAAAGTGCAATATGAGATGGTAAGCCCGACAGAGGCTGATATTTTAAAAAATAAAATTTCGTACCAGTCACCCATGGGCCAGAAACTGATGGGTAAAAAGAAGGGTGATGAATTTGTCTACGAAATAAACGGAAAAAAAATAGCCGTAGCAGTATTGAAAATTGTAAATTGAAAATTGTAAATTGAAAATTGTAAATTCCCCGCAAGAAGCGGGGCTTGGGCCCTTAGTATATCGGTAATACACCTCATTTGCAATGAGGAGTGGTGGGTTCGATTCCCACAGGGTCCACCAATGAATCCACTGCTTAATACTCTTTTAATTTGCGCTTCGGTGTTTGGCTTCGCTTTAGCCTTTTTTATTTGGCGTAAAAAGCGGCTTGGGCAAACCATGGTCTGTCCGCTTAATTCCGATTGCAATGCCGTTATTTACAGTAAGCACTCAACCTTTTTTGGCATTCCAGTAGAAGTGATGGGGCTGGTTTATTACGGGATTATTGCCATAAGCTACTTGTTTTTTCTGGTAACTTCCTATAACGCCAGTTCATTGATAGTTTTTTTGGTGTTGGTGGCCAGCACAGCCGCGGTACTTTTTTCAGTGTACCTTACTATTATCCAAATCTTCGGCCTTAAACAGTGGTGTGTATGGTGCCTTACGTCAGCCGCGCTTTGTGGTATTATTTTTACCCTGGCTATTATTGGCTCCGGATTCGGATTTATTCCGCTTCTTGAGGCATATTACCAAACCTTTTTGTTGTTCCATGTATTTGGGGTGGCGCTTGGGCTTGGCGGCGCGCTGATAGCCGATGTATTGTTTTTTAAGTTTTTAGAAGATTTTAAGATTTCCACATGGGAAGTGGGTGTTATGCATACCGTTTCACAAGTGATTTGGTTTGCCCTTGGCATGTTGATTATTACTGGGCTTTGTTTTTACCTGGTAAACCCCGTAGAGCTTAATCAATCACCAAAATTTTTAGTTAAAATGATTGTGGTGGCGGTTATTACGGTTAATGGCGCATTACTTAATTTGGTTGTGGCGCCCAATCTAACCAAAATATCATTTGATGGGAATAGTAGCGATGCAAAAAGATATCGCTATATGCGTCGTCTTGCTTTTGCCCTTGGCGCCGTTTCAATGACATCGTGGCTGTCAGCATTTTTACTAGGTGCGATGCGGAGCATTAGACTTACATTTTTCCCGTTGCTTTTACTATATGTTGGCGCGCTGGCGGCGGCGATAGTTTTAAGCCAGATTATGGATCGCCTCTTTTTAGCACGCAGCCAAAAAAGATGAATACATTAGAAAATAAACAACAGACGTATGCTACCAGGGTGTTTTGGCTGGCATTCCAGACCTCTTTTATATTTGCCATTCCGGCAGTGGTTGGGGTTTTTGCAGGAAAAAGCCTTGATAAATGGTTTGACACCGGCAGTATTGCCACTATGATTATTTTATTGATAACGTTTATATTTTCCTGGGTCCTGGTACTGATAAAGTATCGCGCACTGGCCCATTCCAGGAAAACCGATAACAATCTTAAATAATATTAGCATGATCAGTTTTCTTCAGGTGCCCCGTCCGATAGATGTGATTTATTCAGAAACTATCTTTATGTTGTGGGGCTTCAAAATAACCAACTCCACCCTTTTTTCATTCTTTATTTTGGTGCTGTTTGCGGTATTGTGTTTTTTTGTCATTCGCAAATTCAAAACTTTGCCTGGCAAGGCGCAGGTACTGGTTGAGATAGTGTATGAAGCTATAGAAAAACTTATCTTGCAAATAACGGGAAGCCGTAACCAGACAAATCTGGTGTTGCCATTTGCAGGATCCCTCTTTCTTTTTATCGCCGCCGCAAACCTTTTGGGAAATATCCCTGGCCTTACCAGTATTACTTTTGGTGGCAAGCCCCTTTTACGGGTACCCACATCTGATTTTAGCACCACACTTTCACTGGCAGTGGCGGCAATTCTTTTAATCCAGTTAATGAGCATCAAGGATTTTGGCATTCTGGGGTATCTGGGCAGGTTTATTAGGGTCAAGGAAGTATATCGCGGCTTTAAGTCCGGATTTACCGAAGGATTACTCTCTATGGTAGATTTTTCTATTGGCTTTCTCGATATCATTAGCGAGTTTGCAAAAATTATTTCCATTTCATTGAGGCTATTTGGGAACATTTACGCGGGGATGGTGTTGACTACCGTTATTTTTGGTATGATGGCGTATGTGGCTCCGGCGTTCCTGTTAATCATGGGGCTGATGTTTGCGGTGGTTCAGGCGGTGGTATTTACTTCACTGGTTACCGTATATTATTCGCTTTCGGTAAAACCAACGCCCCAAGAAGATATATAAAATAAATAATAAATCCGAAGCACGAAGCACGAAATCCGAAACAAATCCAAAAGTTTCGAATTTCGATATTCGAATTTCGAGTTTCAATATAACATGGAAACAGAAGCAGTCCGTTTGATGGCAAAGGCGGCGATCATTCTTTCGATGGTAGTTACCGCGCCAGCCGAAGCGTTTATTATTGCGAAAGCGTTTGAGGCAATGGGAAGAAATCCTGAAATTTCCGAATCCCTTTTCACTAAAATGATCATTGGCGTGGCAATGTGCGAATCAACCGCCATTTACGCGTTAGTGGCATTCTTTATTATCTAACAATGTTTGCGCTATGGCCGATATTCTTAGTATTTTGGGAAAAATAGGGTTTGATTGGCAGGTGGCGTTGGCTAACTTGTTTAACTTTTTGATTATACTTTTTATTCTCAAAAAATTCGCTTTTAAACCGGTAAAAAAAATTATTGATGAACGACAAGCTAAGATAAAAGAAGGCCTGGAAAATGCTAAAAGAGCTAAAACAGAACTCATGATGGCCGGGCAAAAAGGTGAAGAACTGGTGCGTGTCGCCAAAGATGAGGCAATGAAAATCATGGCCGAATCAGCACAAGCCAAAGAAGATGCGGTTAAGCGGGCAAAATTGAAAGCCCGTGAAGATGCGCGCCACATTCTGCTTGAAGCGAAAAAAGCCGGTGATGATGAACTGGAAAAAATGAAACGAAAATTCAGAGAAGAAAGTGTGGACCTTATTATTGCCTCCGCGCAAAAAGTATTGAAGAGAAGCATTAGTGAAACAGAAGACAAAAAATATATTAAGGATATGATGCCTCATGAAATCTAAGCACCTTGCAGGCGCATATATCGCGCTTTCTAAAAAATATCCGGGACCAAAGGCGTCGGCCATGTTTTTTAATTTCATTGAAAAAAAAGGGCTTATGCATTTTTTGCCCCATATTCTTAGCCAGTTGGATCGGGAAGCGGTAGCGGAAAAAAACCGTCAGACTGTGGTAATCCGATCCCGTCATAAGTTATCGCCCGCGGCCCTGGCAAAAATAAAGAAATTGGCGGGCGCAAAAGAAAATATGGTGGAAGATCGCGGTATTGATGAAACTTTAATCGGCGGGTTTGTGGTAGAATATAATAATATGATATATGACGCCAGCGTCAAAAGCCAGCTGGAAAAATTAAGAGTTTTTCTTAAAAATACTATTTCGTAAATACGCTCCTTATGGGAATACAAAAATTGGTCGAAAACTTGAAGGGCAAAATAGAATTGTTTGATTCTAAAATAGAAATTTCCGAATCCGGAAGAGTGCTTTCGGTAGCTGATGGAATTGTAAAAGTTAGCGGACTGACCAAGTGCCAGTCTTCGGAAATGCTGGTATTTGAACATGGTGAAAAGGGACTTGCCTTAAATATTGAGTTTGATGCGTTGGGAGTTATTATTCTGGGAGACTATTCAAAAATAAAAGAAGGCCAGTTGGTTAAAAGGACCGGGGAAATTCTTTCTATTCCAGTAGGGGATGGTTTTATCGGCAGAGTAGTGAATCCATTAATGAATCCTTTGGATGGCCAAGGAACGGTTACCGCCGAATATAAAGCCAAGATAGAAAAAGTGGCACCGGGCGTGATATTGCGCGAACCAGTGAAAGTGCCCTTGCAAACGGGAATTAAAACCATTGATGCCATGATCCCCATTGGAAGGGGTCAGCGGGAATTGATCATTGGTGACCGCCAGACAGGAAAGTCTGCCATTGCCATTGATACTATTTTGAACCAGAAGGGGCAGGATATTTTTTGCATTTACGTGGCTATCGGCCAAAAACAGTCAAAAGTGGCCCAGATTGCCGCCAGATTGAAAGAGGCAGGGGCGATGAAATATACTGCCATTGTGCTGGCAAGCTCTTCAGACAATGCTTCGCTGCTTTACATGGCGCCCTACGCAGGGGTAACCTTGGCGGAACATTTTATGGCCCAAGGGAAAGATGTGCTAGTAGTATATGATGATCTTTCAAAGCACGCAGCCGCTTATCGTGAAATTTCATTGCTGTTGCGCCGGCCGCCAGGGAGAGAAGCGTATCCGGGAGATGTTTTTTATTTGCATTCCAGGCTTCTTGAACGCGCCTGCAGATTAAATAAAGAAGCCGGCGGGGGCTCTATTACTGCTTTACCCATCATTGAAACGCAGGCAGGGGATATTTCCGCCTATATTCCCACTAATGTTATCTCTATCACTGATGGGCAGATTTTTTTAGAGACGAATTTATTTTATAAAGGAATTAAGCCTGCCATTAACATAGGGCTTTCGGTTTCGCGCGTGGGTTCATCGGCGCAAATAAAAGCCATGAAAAAAGTAGCCGGAAAAATGAAGCTGGCCATGGCCCAGTACCGTGAGTTGGAATCATTTGCCCAATTTGATTCCGATCTTGACCCTGAAACAAAAAAGGTATTATCAAAAGGAAGCAGGCTTACTGAACTGCTCAAACAAAACCAATACGAACCATTATCTGCTGCAAAGCAAGTATGCGGTATTTTTGCCGTAAACGAAGGGTACTTGGAACATATTGAAACCGGTCAAATAAAAGCATGGGAACAAGGTTTTTATCAGCACCTGGATAATTTCAAGGAAGAGTTATTAGTCAGATTGGTGATAGGTTGGGATGAAGGCTTGGAAAAAGAATTAAGAGAAACCATTGAAGAATTTAACAGGATGTATACAAAAAATAATCCATAAGTCATGGCGCTGCAAGCAAAAGCAATACAGCAAAAAATGAAATCGGTGGGAAATATCCGGAAAATCACCAAAACCATGGAGATGATTTCGGTTTCTAAAATGAGAAGGGCGGTTGAAAAAGCGCAGGCCTCAAAATCCTATACCATGGCGGTGTTTAGCCTGATAAGCTATATTTCCCGACAAGAGGGTGTAAAAGAATCAAGCCCACTTTTTTTACTGCGAGCTACGGGTAAAACGCTGGCCATTGTAATTTCTTCCAATAAGGGGCTTTGCGGTGCCTATAACCTAAATATCCACAAAAAACTTTCGGTGATAAAAAAAGAATATGGTGGGGGCATTGACTGCATTACCGTTGGCAGACACGCGGAAAAATCAGCGGCGCGCCTTTCGCTGCCGATTATTGCCAGTTTTGTTTCCATATCTGAAAAAGACGTCGCGTCAGATATCAGGATTGCTTCAACTATTGCCATAGAAAAATTTAACAGCGCAGATTACCGGGAAATAGTTATTATTTATACGGAATTCACAAAAGCTTTGCAATTTACCGCTTCGGTGAAAAAGTTACTGCCGTTTGACGAAGGCATTGTCGGGAATATGCTATTTGAGACAGATCTTGCAAAAAAGCAGGAATTAAACCAAAGTAAAACGGGATTGGCCGCATACGTATTTGAACCTGGTAAGGCCTATATCCTGGAAACTATGCTGCCAAAATTGATACAATCCATCATTTACCAGGCATTTTTGGAATCCTTAGCTTCGGAGCATTCTTCAAGAATGCTTGCCATGAAAACTGCATCTGATAGTGCATCGGAAATTTTCAAAGATTTAAAACTTTCATTCAACCATGCCCGACAAGACGCCATCACCCGCGAGCTTTCAGAAATTGTGAGCGGCGCTGCGACACTCCAGGCAGACTAATTATTACATTTCATATGAATCAAGGAAAAATAACACAAATTATTGGGCCGGTAGTGGATGTCAGCTTTGAAGAAGGTGAAATGCCGGAGGTTTTAAATGCCCTTATTGTTACCAATGGCAAAAAAGAAAAAGTATATCTTGAGGTAGCCAGCCACCTTGGCCTTGGCGAAGTGCGCGCCATTGCAATGTCGTCTACCGATGGGTTAGCACGTGGCGATATGGTTTCCGATACTAAAGCGGCAATTTCCGTACCGGTAGGCAAGGAAGTGTTGGGTAGGATGATGGACGTGCTAGGCAATGCAATTGATGGAAAGCCGGAAATAGTTTCAGCTAAAAAATATCCTATTCATCGTCGCGCACCGGAGTTTTCCCGTCAGTCAGGGAAAATAGAAATTTTGGAAACGGGCATTAAAGTTATTGATCTTATCTGTCCCTTTTTGCGGGGTGGCAAGATTGGATTGTTTGGTGGAGCCGGTGTGGGAAAGACGGTATTGATCCAAGAACTTATCCGTAACATTGCCCACGAACATGGGGGGTACTCTATTTTTGCGGGAGTGGGGGAACGAACGCGTGAAGGGAATGATTTGTATAGGGAAATGCAACAATCAAAAGTGCTTGAGAAAACCGCACTGGTATTCGGACAAATGAACGAGTCGCCCGGGGCCCGCGCAAGAGTGGCATTATCAGCCCTTTCCATGGCAGAATATTTTCGTGATGAAGAAGGAAAAGATTTACTTCTTTTTATTGATAATATTTTCAGATTTACCCAAGCCGGTAGCGAAGTGTCAGCGCTGCTTGGCAGAATTCCTTCGGCGGTGGGATACCAGCCAACGTTGGCCACAGAGATGGGGGCTTTGCAGGAGCGTATTACCTCAACCGACAAAGGGTCTATCACATCCGTGCAAGCGGTATATGTGCCGGCCGATGATCTAACGGACCCAGCCCCAGCCAATACTTTTACGCACTTAGATTCCACCGTAGTATTGTCCCGCGCATTAACAGAACTTGGCATCTATCCAGCTGTTGACCCGCTGGATTCCAATTCAACCATGCTTGACCCTAATATTGTCGGTAAAGAGCATTATGAGGTGGCCATTGGCGTGCAAAAAGTATTGCAACGGTATAAAGATTTACAAGATATTATTGCCATTTTGGGAATGGATGAATTATCACAAGAAGATAAAAAAACGGTATTTCGCGCCAGGAAAATCCAGCGTTTTTTGTCACAGCCGTTGTTTGTAGCCGAAGAATTCAATAGTATTTCCGGGGCATATGTACCAGTACAAGAAACAGTCACGGGGTTTAAAGAAATTCTGGAAGGCGTGCATGACGCGCTGCCTGAATCCGCTTTTTATATGAAGGGGACCATTGAAGAAGTCAAAAAACACCAGGCGTAATGAATAAGTTGAATTTAAAAATAATCACACCGGAGAAGTTGGCCTATGAGAGCGTTATAGATGAATTTTATGCCCCCACGCAAATGGGCAAAATTGGTATTCTTCCCCGGCATATCCCACTGGTGGCAGCGTTGAAGCCCGGCGAAATGGTAATTCGCAAAAATGGGGTTGATTTTCCGGTGGCGGTATCTGGTGGAATTTTGGAAGTAAAGCCCATAGAACCGGGAGCGGATACATCTCTCACCCCGGTAGTGGTACTTGCCGACCACCTTGAATTTGCCCACGAAATAGACGTTCAAAGGTCGCGGGAGGCCCATGATCGTGCCCAAAAAGCCATGCAAGAAAAGGGGAATGTGATAGATGTGGAATTCGCCATGCTGCAATCAAAAATAGAAAAGGAGTTAAATCGGGTAAAAATCGGAAGTAAATATAAAAAGTAGTTATTAGTTAATGGTCCTTAGTTATAGTTAAAGAGTTAGCAGTTAACTATAAACTAAACAACTAGAACCAATAACTTAAAACCAAGAACTAATATGGCATTAAGTATCGCTATTGTGGGGCTGCCTAATGTGGGCAAGTCCACCTTATTCAAAACACTCACTAAAAAACAGGTATTGATTGCCAATTACCCGTTTGCAACCATTGACCCCAATGTCGGGGTTGTTTTGGTTCCCGATCAACGTATTGACAAGTTGGCTGAATTTTCAAAAAGTGAAAAGAAAATTTATGCCACCGTGGACTTTGTAGACATTGCCGGCTTGGTAAAAGGGGCAGCGGAAGGAGAAGGCTTGGGGAACAAATTTTTAGCCAATATCCGCGAATGTCATGCTATTGTGTATGTGCTGCGGGCATTCAAAAATGATGACATTATTAACACCCAAAACGATATTAATCCTAGGCGAGACAAAGAAATTTTAGATGTAGAGCTGATTCTAAAAGATTTAGAAACGGTGAACAAGCGGGTTGATGGTCTGGCCGGTGATGTACGAGCTGGGAAAAAAGAAGCGGTAAAAGAGCAGGCTGTTTTAGCCAAAGCCAAAGATTTTTTGAGCCAGCAAAAAGTATTGATTGAGCAAGTATGGACAATAGATGAAGCGGAAATATTGAAGGCATATCAGTTGCTTACTTTTAAACCGCGCCTATATTTATTAAACGGAAAACCGGAAGAAGTTTCGCCGGAACTTTTGACGCAATTAAAAAGCTACGTGATCGTAGACGTTGGCACCGAACTTGAAGCGGAAAATTTAAGCCGGCAAGACCGCGTTGAATTGGGGTTGGTGGAACTTTCCGGTACTGACCTGTTAATTAAAAAATCGTATGAATTACTTGGGTTGCAGACATTTTTAACCACAGGTGAAGATGAAACAAGAGCTTGGACTATCCATGAGGGCGATAAAGCCCCGCAAGCAGCGGGTGTTATCCATAGCGACTTTGAACAAAAATTCGTCAAAGCGGAAGTAATTTTTTGGGAAGAACTCTTGGCCGCCGGCAGTTACGCTAAGGCCCGCGAAACCGGTAAAATCCGAACGGAAGGAAAAGAATACGTGGTACGCGATGGCGATGTCATTGAGTTTAAACACGGATAAAAAAAGAAGCAGTGTGTCTGCTCCTGTTAGGAATAGCATTACTATTCTTTGAGAATAAGGTCCTTATTGGCCCCGGCTGCCATTTCTGCCCAAAGAGTCCATTCTGCAGCTAAAGAAGACATTTTTTCTTCAACTAAGCGTTGGCAATCCTTTCCGCAGGCTTGGAATTCCTGCTTCAATTCCGCGGTGATATCATTTTTCTTGGAAAGTATTTCCATATTTAAACCACAAAACCATGCAGTTTGAAATAAAAAATGTAACGCGTAGCCAAAATGACCTTATGCGTACTATAGGATATAAGCCGGCATATTTTCAAAAACCGGGTGAGGTTTCTATTGTGCGACAGATTGGGCGTAATGATTATCCTCGCTTTCATTTGTATATAAAAAATTCTGGCACGGATTTTTCTTTTAACTTGCACCTGGACCAAAAAAAACCTTCGTATGAAGGGCAAACGGGACACAGTGGGGATTATGATGGGCCGGTAGTGGATGGGGAAGCGGAAAGGATAAGAAGTTTATTGCAATATTATGGATAGTCTATGACCATCTATATTTTCGTCGCTCGTTCGGTAATAAAAACATTGTTATATTTTTATTACACTCTCTCGCTAGAAAATAAAAAAGAGGCAGCCGGTAATGGTTGCCTCATGTAAGGAGAAGAAAGATGCCGATTATTCCGAGCCGGTTGGCATGGCATATTCCTCTTCTTTGGCGATGTGCAGTTTGTGGTAATCGTCCTGACTGATACCCGTTTCTCGCAGGGCTTCCTGCAGGAATTCGGGCTTGATTTGCCACCAGAATTTTCCGTGCACGTGGCGGGTCAGGTTATTGATCACCCATTCGTGAAGCAGAGATTCGATATCCATGATTTTTCCCCTAGGTTAGAAATTGATTTCCACCGATATTATTATAGTCCAAAACATTAAATATGTCAATTACTGTACGATACGAGGATAATCATATCATTGCCGCGCTAAAACCGGCGGGAGTTTTGGCGCAGGCGGACCTGCCTGCCGGCAGGCAGGTAAAACAGGGTAGCACAGATATGCTGACCCAGGTGAAAAAATATTTGAAAAAAAAGTATAAAAAACCGGGCAATGTATTTGTAGGACTTTTGCACCGCCTGGACCGGCCAGTTTCGGGAGTTATGATTTTTGCCAAAACAAGCAAAGGGGCAGCGCGTCTTTCAGAACAATTCAGAAATAGACAAGTCCAAAAAACGTATCAGGCATTAGTTACAGGGAAACCTGCAATGTCAAAAGGAGTTTTGACGAACAAATTAGGTAAAGACGAAAAGCTGAAAAAAGCCAAGGAATATGCAGACGGACAAGAAACATTTTTGCAGTATGAAGTTATTGCTTCAAGTGAAACATATTCATTGCTCAAAATACATATTGATGGCGGAAAATTTCATCAAATCCGCGCTCAGTTATCTCTGGCCGGTATGCCGATTGTGGGGGATGTGAAATATGGCGGCGAAAAGTGGCCTGATGAAAAAGCCATTGCCTTGTGTGCCACAGAGCTTATTTTTAGGGCGGCGACAACAGATGAAGTGATAACCGTTAGTACACCCATCCCTGAAACTTGGAAAACTTATTCACAGCTAGGCTATTGATTTTTAGTACCCATACAGGGGATAATTAACAAATAATTCATAGTTGTAAAGTTTTTAAAGTTATAAAGTTCATAAAGGTCGGCGAACTTCAACTCTTTATTAACTTTATAAACTTTATTAACTTTAAGATTAAATTATGATCTATTATAGTGACTGGTCTTTTGCCGTTGTGCAGCCGTTTTTGCAGGATTTAGTGGGCTTTACTGCGAGGTTTTTTTTAGCGGTTATTGTCTTTATTATCGGATATTTGGTTTCCGTAGGTATCGGGCATATTATTTCAAAGGTACTGAAATCGGTACAGTTTAACCGGTTGTTTGAGAAAGAGGGATGGACAAAGGCTTTGAAAACCGCCAACATCGATGTGCATCCGGCGGAATTTATCGGTGCAATCTTTAAATGGGTATTTGTAATTGTTTCATTATTGATTGCCGTGGACATTTTGGAATTGGCCCAATTTGGTATTATTTTGACCCAGGTGTTAAATTATCTGCCAAACGTAATAGTGGCTTCACTGATTTTTGTGGTGGCGGTTATTATTTCCGACATTATTGAAAAGCTGGTGCGGGTCACGGTTGAGCGCATGAAAGTGGGGCACAGCTACTTGGCCGGCAGCATTGTGCGCTGGGCCATTTGGATTTTTACTCTTTTCCTGATTTTAGAACAGTTGTTGCCAAATTCTGATTTGGTAAAAACATTGTATATGGCAATAGTATGGGGCATTGTTGGCACGCTTGGTTTGGGTATTGCTATTGCCATTGGTTTGGGCGGCAAAGAAACCGCCGGCGAAGCGATTGCTGAAATGTGGGGGAAAATTAACCACAGAAGCTAGGCACTAGGGTTTAGCAAACACGCAACTAAACACGCAAGTCCACTTGCGTGTTTGCATTTTACGTATTTGACAAATTACTAAATTATCGATAATCTGTAGTCAGTATAGGGAGAAACTCTTACGAAAAGGAGAGAGTATGACCTCTGATGAAAAAATCGCAAAGCAGGAAATGTTGTTCGCTGCTTACGATGAAGAGGCAGCGAAGCTTAACGAGATGATTGCAAGAGCTATTTCTTCAAGAGATCCCGAAGAAGCTGAAAAAGACAAGGGGACAGGTAACGTGTCACACGCAATCAGGCACAGGGATCTGAAGTTGTGGCGGCTCTGGAGCAAGTTGGTCCCGGAATTGCGGGCGATAATTCCAGCAAATAAGGTTTTTGGCCCATGGCCAGCTATTAAATATAGCTGGTTTTTTTATGTTTTATGTTTCATGCTTCATGTTCCATGATGCAGCCTATTGACACGCTTCCATAAATAAATTAAGATAGCTTTACATGATGCATCAGATTAATTTTCCATTAAAAAAGCGCGGATAAATTCTGACATTTTTCGTGTTCAGGATGACCGCCTTCAAGGTGGTTTTTCATTTGATAGCATCAGGTACGTTGACAATCTTACCCTTATTAAAATATGTTCAAAAGGCATATATTTTTTGTTGGTAAAGCAACAAATAGTAGGGTCTATTCTATTCATTTTGACTAGGGTCTTATTGAATAGGATAAAAGGTAACAAAGCATACAATTATTAACGTCTTTCACCAGACGTTAGTATTACAAGTTTCATCAATCCAGATTATATCTGGCTTGGCGATTATTATATTCTTATGCCAACTGCAATTGGAACAACATAAAATAATATAATAATAAAAGATACATAAAATCTGTATCTATTACTTACGCAAGAAAATAGGTTATAAGCGAATGGTGGATGCCTTGGGATATTACAGTGACGAAAGACGTGGCGTGCCTGCGATAAGCATCGGGGAGGTGGCTAGCAACCTTTGATCCGGTGATTTCTGAATGGGGAAACCCTATTTCGGTAATACGAAATAATCCATGTAGAAATATGTGGAAGCTAACCCGCCGAAGTGAAACATCTCAGTAAGCGGAGGAACAAAAAACAATGCTCGCAAGAGCACATTCCCTTAGTAGTGGCGAGCGAAGAGGGAACAGTCTAAACCAGAATTTATTCTGGGGTTGTAAGGTTTTAACGTCGGGAGCATTATTTAGTCCTCATATAGTTGAGGATTGGATAATGACTATCGAGGGAGAACATTTAGGTGATTTATTAAAAGAAGCACCCTGGAAAGGGGCACCATAGAGGGTAATAGTCCCGTACTCTAAAATAATTTCACGCTCCTTGTTAGATTTCTTAAGTACTGTCGGGCATGACAACCTGGCAGGAAGCAGGCCGAACTATCGGCCAAGACTAAATATGTAATATCACCGATAGTGAACCAGTACCGTGAGGGAAAGGTGAAAAGTAGGGGGATG
>CAYZAV010000010.1:0-11220 GCA_964475855.1 uncultured Candidatus Saccharibacteria bacterium
TCAACGTTAGCGGCCTCAGTGATGATGGGGCGAAAGTGCTACTTAATGGAAAAAAGTCCTACCTATGCAGAAGTGATCCGTCGAAGGTGGGAGAAATTGACTGGCCAGAAAGCCAAGAAAGTAACTTCATTATAACATATGTCAGAAAAGAAAAAACTACCTAGACTGAAGAAAAGATTGGCAACTTTAAATGAAGAAACTAAAAAACAAAAAGAGGCGCTTCTTGTGCAACTGACTAAGTATCCAATTGTGGAAGTGGCATGTAATAAAACTGGCGTTGGTAGGTCGACATATTACGACTGGCGCCAGAAAGACAAGCAATTCTGTCAGATGGCAGATCGGGCAATTAGCTTAGGTGTTGATCTTATTACCGATATGGCTGAAAGTGGTTTAATCAAAAACATCCAAGCCAACAGCAATACCGCCATTATATTCTGGCTTAAAAATCACCACGGCGGATATTCTGATCGAATCAGACATACGCACGAATTGGAGATGCCCATAAAGATTCCCGAAGAACAGGTAGACCAGATTAATTTTGCGCTTCACAACATCGGTATGGGAAGTATCATAAAGATGAACAGGGAAGCTCAGGAAAGATTGGAAAAGAATATTATAAAGAAAGAGCAACGTCAAATGAATAACGAAGAAAAAATAATTCGTGGGATAGCAAAGGAAGAACCTGAATGGAAAACAAAAACCGAAGAAGATTTTGAAAAAATCGAAATCAAGGTTGGCAAGAGACAAGGGGTGAACCTAAAAGAATTCTTTGCTAAATACGATAAACGGCGCGAAGAAGCTCGAAAAAGGTTAGATCGTAAATAACGCAACACTAAAAAACGAGGGTTCCAATCCCCTCGTTTTTTGTTTTATTAATTAAAATAAGATGTATTTTTTATTGAACTTTGAAACTAAACATCATTCCCGCTTCTAAGTGTTCAGCGATATGGCAGTGGGCCATCCATGTGCCAGGATTTGAGGTGTCGAGCAGAATATCAACTGTCTCGCCGGATGGAATAAATACCGTATCTTTCCATACCAGATTAGTCTCTTTAACGCCGTTGCGATCCAAGATAAGAAACCTCTGGCCATGAAAATGTATGGGGTGTTGCATCGGGTGCATGGAGTTTGGATCGTTGAAAATCCTAATTTTAACCGGTTCACCTTTTTTAAGTGACCAGTCAATATCCATATTTTCCTTTCCAGTTTCTTGATCAACAATTTTCCATTTAATTGAATCAGTATCTGACACTTGATTCATCATTTGCATATCATCTTCCCATTCAATGCCCCCTGCTGGCGCACCCATGCCCATTCCGCCCATCATGGTGCCATCGGGCATCATATGTGTTCCCATGCTTCCCATCATCCCACTGCTCATTTGTAAAGAAAGTTTGATCTGTTTGTCGGGAGTTTTGTCAAAATATTGGCGAAGCAAGTCAATGCTTTCAATAACCTGGCTGTGGGTGCTTAACTGATTAAACTGAGAAGCATAGGAAACTTCAACCACCTCGGCACTGACCGTTACCGTTCCAAGTGTATAGGTTTTATTAGGTGTTTTGTTTTGGATGGCAAATGATCCTGTTCTATCAAATAACACTTCCACAATAGCACGCTCTGAGGGGCTTATGATTACTGATTCCTTCCATTGGTCTTTTTCGTAAGCTCCTCCGTCAGACCCTACAAGCTTTAATTTTGTATCTTCAATAGCAAAGTTAAATGGTCGGACGTTAGCTGCATTAGTAATGTATAATCTGATAACCTCTCCTTTCTTTGCCGATAATGCGTAGTTGGCCTCACCGTTTACCAGCATCATATTGCCAAATCTACCCATAAGTGTGCGATCGGCTTTCTGCTTGCTTAAGATAATGTTACCATTTTCAATAAGAATATCGTCGAGAAATAACGGAACCTCCTTGTTGACTTGAGACCAATAATCAGTGTTTGAAGGCACAACTAGATAATTACCATAAAGTCCAAGTTCCTGCTCATAATCTTCCCTTACATGAGGATGATACCAAAATATTCCAGCATCGGGAAATTTTAGTTTATACGAAAACATCTCGCCGGGTTCCATTTCTTCCTGCGTTGATTGCGATCCGTCAAAAGCGTTATCCATTCTGACACCATGGGAATGCAGGAGTGTTTTCATATCAGTATCATTTTTGAAGTTTATGGTTACTTCTGCCCCTTGGGCAATTTTAATGAGCGGTCCCGGAATCGAGCCGTTATATGCAAGCATGTTATATTCCTTTCCACTAATACTTTTTTTAACGTAGCTTGCTGTTAAATTATAAGCATCTCCGTTTTTTAATTCTACCGTTTGAGTTGGCTTGGATGCAGTAAGTCCGGTAATATCATTGCTTATGTAGGCTTTTTGCAACGCAGACTGCTTATTTTGCCAGAAGAAAACCGACCCAACAAGAGCAATAATTACAACCACGAGGATAACGTAAAGATATTTTTTATTCATATATTTTTTTAAGGTATTACATTAATATTAAGTTCTAATTCTAGCATTGGGTTAATGGCAGAATCTGTTTCTATATAAACAACTTTCTTAGCCGGCCCCGTACCCTGTGGTCCGTGTGCTGCTGGGTCTACAACAACATTGATATTTATTTCTTGCCCAGGGTTTACAAATTCACTTAGTTTGGATGAGTTCCCCCCATGACTAGGCATCCCAAAAGGTCCCTTGTTTGTAGGGCCATTGATAAGAGTGGCTTTTGTACACATACATGATGTATATATTTTAGTAATTTTAATTTTAGATCCTCCGGTATTTTTTAGTTTAAATGTGTGATCTACTAATCCTTTAGACATTGAAACTAAGCCAAAGTCAAAAGATTTTTCTTCAGAAATAAGCTCATTATAATTTCCAGACCCAACTTTTCCTTCATTATGCCATATACTTATTCCATTTGGCATTTTCCCGATTTTTATTTTTTCAATTTCTTTACCCTGCATTATATCTATTACAGATACATCTTCACTTAATAGATTGGTAACATACACAAATTTACCATCGTAAGAAACCACCGTGCCATGAGGTGCTGACCCTGCCTTTATCTCTTTTGATACTTTCATTTCTTTTAGATCAATTTCATAAACAGTATCTCCTGCGGGCTGATTAAAATAGTACCCCTGATCAGCAATATATACATATCTTGAATCCGGAGCTGGATAAATCTGTACTGGACCCTTAGCTTCTTTTGGTAAATCAATATACTTTAATTCAGAAGTTTTAGTATTAAATACCGCTAAACTTTTAGTTTCATACACTGAAGCCAGCGCATACTTGCCGTCAGCGGTAACCCCAGTTTGCACCGCAGAACCTTTCAGGCCGACATCTGTTAACTTAAAATTTTCGATATCAAGAATCCCTAAACTCTTACCATCGAGCATTGCAATATATGCCATCTTGCCATCTGGCGATATACGGAGTCCGTGCGGTCCCCCATTTTTTTTCGTATTAATTTCTTTTTCAATTTCGAAAGTGGTCGTATTTATTTTATATAATACTCCTTTTTCTTGAGAAGCAGCGACGGCATACAAACTATCTGGCGTCAGAGAAATATGTGACAAGTGAAGATCTGTTCCTATTTCAATTCTCTTTACAATCACATCTGAAAATGGATCTATGACAATAATTTCGTCTTTATTATTTGTACTACCAGATGATTCTTCGTCACCGTGACCCGTATCCGCGTAAGCTATGGGGAAGACACTAAATGACATTTTCATTTTTACATCTGACACATTCGCTGTTACCCATACACTTTTATTATCTGGCGCAACTTGAACATTGTGTGGCATATAATTAACAACTGTTCCATTCTTATCCTCAGATAAATCTATTCTTTTTAAAACCTTATTTGTGGTTGCATCTATTACTGCAATCTCACCAGTGCCTTCAACAGCCACATACACCTTTTCCATTACCCCGGAAACATTTTTAGTATTATCTTTATATCCAATGTTAAAAGCAACAATAAATCCAAACAGAATAACAAAAAGTAAAGATATGAAAATTATTTTTTTGTTCATATATTTTAGTTATATTTTTAATTTTGATTCTACGCGTTTAAGCAGCACAGCATTTGTTGCAACAATGATTGAAGAAATGCTCATTAAAAGCGCCGCAAATTCCGGACGGAGCATGATCCCAAAACCTGGATACAAAATTCCACCGGCAACTGGTATGGCAAGGACATTGTAGATTGAAGCCCAAAAAAGATTTTGTTTCATCTTGGTAACTGTCGCTTTGCTTAACGTGATGGCCCGAAGAATATCTAAAGGGTCTGACTTCATGAGTACTACTTTAGCTGTCTCAATAGCTACGTCCGTGCCAGCGCCAATGGCAATGCCTACATCAGCTTGAGCGAGGGCTGGTGCATCATTAACGCCATCGCCTACCATCGCTGTGAATTTTCCTTCCTGCTGAAGTTTTTTAACATAACTGGCTTTATCCGCAGGCATCACTTCTGAAAACACTCTTTCTATCCCAATTTGACTAGCCACTTTCTCTGCGGTCATTTTGTTGTCGCCGGTTATCATAGCAATCTCAATGCCTATTTTTTTTAAACGCTCCACCGTTTTTATGGCATTGGGTTTTATAGGATCAGCCGCTCCAACAACAGCCTTAATATCTCCATCAACGGCAAGAACCATAATGGTCTCTCCTCTTTCTAAAAACTCATTAATTTTTTGTTCTAATTTGCCCAGGGCAATATTATTTTCCTTCATAAGCCGTACGGTTCCGACAAGCACCCGTTTATTTTCAACAATAGCCCTTACTCCAAGTCCGGAAAGATTCTCAAACTTTTCTACGCTTTCTGGCAGCTGCAATTTTCTGGATTTAAGATCATCAAGCACCGCCCCTGCTAAGGGGTGAGATGATTTTGCTTCTGCCGCACCAACTAAGCGAAGTGCATCATCGGCATTGAAACCATCTACGGTAGCTATATCAGTTACTTTTGGCTTACCCTCGGTGAGCGTGCCGGTCTTGTCTAATACAATCGCTTGAATTTTAGATACCTGCTCAAGCGTTGGCGCATCTTTGATTAAAATATTATACTTTGCCCCAAGACCGGTACCTACCGCTACTGCCGTTGGCGTGGCAAGTCCCAGCGCATCGGGGCAGGCGATAACTACCGTGGCGATCGCAAAAGAGAGAGCCAAGAGAAGTGGCGACCCTGCAATAAAATACCAAATGATAAATACTAAAAGACCCGACCCAACCGCTGCAATAACCAAATATTTGGCAAATCTGTCAGCAAGTCTTTGTCCGGGGGCTTTTGAATTCTGTGCCTCTTCAACCATGCGGACAATGTGGGCCAGAGCAGTATCTTTGCCGATTTTTGTTGCTTTGAATTTCACTGAACCGGCAGTATTAATTGATCCGCCAATGACCGAATCTCCAATCTTTTTGCTCGTTGGAATTGATTCTCCGGTAACTAAGGATTCATCAATAGCGGTCTCTCCTTCAATAATTTCACCGTCAACGGGAACTTTATCTCCCGGTTTTAAAATAATAATGTCTCCAAGCTGTATCTCCGAGGTAGCAACCAGTATTTCTTTGCCGTCTTTAAAAACTCTTGCTTGGGGTGGAACGAGGTTAAAAAGGGCTTGCAAAGCATCGGTAGTACCACGACGAGACTTCATTTCCATCCAATGGCCAAATAACACAAAAGTAATTAACATGGCAGCAGCTTCGTAATATGAATCAGCACTGCCAATAAGGGTAAGTAAAATGCTAAAACCATAGGCCGCCGTAATGCCAACGGCAATCAATACGGCCATGTTCAGGGTTTTATTTTTGAGTGCAAAAAAAGTTGAGTAAAGAAAAATCCAACCAGAATAAAAGAAAACCGGAGTAGTTAGAATGAATAAAAGCCATGGAATTGGAAGCGGAGCCGGAAGATTTAGTTTTAAAAAATCAATTCCAAGCGGAGAATAAAGAATAATCGGTATGGTTAATACAAGGGCAAAAAAGAATTTGTTTCTAATGTCAATTTCCATCAAGCGTGCCATTTCTCTTCCCGCAAGGCCGGTGTGATCCATGCCCATAGTCATGGACATGCTCATTTTAAACTTTTGCCAAAAAGTCATTTTGGTCGCCTCGTCCATCGTGTGCCCTGCATGAAGATTGGATTCGTTTTTTGTTTCTACTTTTTTAACCAGCATCATTCCGCACTTTGGGCATGAGCCCGGCCTGTCTTTTTGGACGTTAGGATGCATAGGACAAACATAGATTGCCTTGGTATCCTCTTGATGCTGTAAATTGTGATTATTATGGTTCATATAATTTATTGGTTGTTTAACTTACGCCACGTTAAATGCTCATAAATGCTTGACCACATAAAGCCAAAACTAAAGGCGTACAGTAATTCTTCTAAAGGAATTCCTATAAAAAGAATTCCAGATATAGTTTTAAAATTCCAGACTTGGTCAACATATCCCGGAAACAGTAAAATAAGGGTTAAAAAATATAAAAAGTATAATCCTAAAAATAAGAAGGCGCTCGTAATCATTTTCTTTTTCAGATCGGGGCGGCAATACCAAGTGGCAATACCTCCTAATATTAAACTGATCACTGAAATATAAATCGGATTAAGACGGGTGGCAAATAAAAGAATAGTAAAAGCAATTGGCATGGCAAGAATCGCCCAAAGATGGTAGCGATGCTTTGGCAAATGATGAGATGGGGCCATCATTTTCTCATGGGAAGAGCGGAAAATCAATTCGTACAATATAATAGCAATGCCCCCGGCTCCAAAAGAGAATATTAAACTTTCAATATCAAAACCGGTTAATTGCGCAAGGTTAAAAAGTGATGGCGGATTCCAATAGGCTGGCACAAAGAGCGGTTCGGTTAGCCCGGTGAGCGACGTTAGGAGGCTTACGATAAGCATTTCCCTTCTTTTATCCTTGTCGTTAAGTACAATATAAATCACCAGCCAGATGCCGACTAACAGCAAGCTCCAAATTAACCATGCATATTGAATGCTCATTTAGCGCAATAATTTATTTGGGATTTTCGTTATTATTTTGATTATGGTGATGGCCATCTTTATTCCCATGGTTCTTATGCATGAAAATATGCATAAATGGGCAGAGCAAAAGAATCAAGTAAGGAATCACCGAGAGCACATGCGAGGTATGAGTTCTCAAAAGAAATATCAAGCCAAATAGCCCAATGATAAAAATAACAATCCAGGTTTTTTTAGAAAAGGTATTGTTCATATTATTTTTCTATTAAGCTTGAATTATGCATCCAGGCGATATATGCGCCTCCAAGACCGGACCAGATTGCTACGGTAACCGCTCCGGCAATTAAACTTCCGAAACTAAACCAGGTGAATCCCGGTAATAATTCGAAAATTGCATGATGAAGCTCAGCGGAGCTTCCAGCGAGAGTGGTGCCATATATAAGACAAGCCCCATATGCAATCTCTCCGCCCAGTACACAGAGCAAGCTATATTTTTTTATTGATAGGTTTTCCATAGTTTTAAAATGTTAATAGTATTTTAGATGATAAACTAAACTATTTCTCCTTTTTTCTCAAGCATCATATGGTGGATAGTAGCAACCTGAAGCCAGATGGCGATTAAAAAGAATATTGCAGCATTCATGCCCGCACCCATCATAGATCCCTGGGAATACATTCCTTGATACATCATATTCATTGAATTGGCGCCCCATAGTCCAAAAAACATAAGAAGACCGAGGACTCCCGAAATGACGCTTAACACGTGTAATACTTTTGAAATTTTCATAGTTTTTAAATTAATAGTAAAAATGTTATTTGTTGGACAAATTATAGATATGGATTAGTTCTTTGACAGCTTTCTCTTCCTGGCCCTTGTGTTTCATCTGATGCTTCACGTGAGTCTTTAAATGGTTCTCCAAAAGAAAACTATCAAGGCTCTTGAGCGACCTTTGAATTGAAAGAGATTGCTCTAGCAATTTAGGACAATACTCTTCTCTCTCAATAGCCTTAATTAATCCTTCTAACTGGCCGGTAATGATTTTGGCCCTATGCACGGCACGATGTTTAAGTTTTTGGTCTAACATATGTGTTATGGTTTTAATAGTAACGCCATCTACTTATAGGTTATACCCCCATACCCTATATGTCAAGCCGCTATCTGTGAATAACTTAAAAGCGGAGTATTTTCTCCGCTTTTAATATTAGACCCACTGATTATAATTTTTGTCCTCTAATCCTTAAGCTATTTGCCACTACACTCACACTTGAAAAAGCCATGGCCAACCCTGCAAAAATAGGATTTAACAGCCAGCCGAAGACTGGGTAAAATAATCCTGCGGCGAGGGGGATGCCTGCGAGATTGTAAATAAATGCCCAAAAGAGATTTTGCTTTATTCCCCGCATGGTCATCTTTGAAAGCTTGATGGCTTTTACCAATTTTGAGATATCTCCATGTAAAAGAGTGATGCCAGCAGTTTCAATAGCCACATCGGTGCCAGTTCCCATGGCAATTCCTACATCGGCCTGGGCAAGCGCCGGCGCATCGTTTACCCCATCTCCTGCCATGGCTACTATGTTGCCCTGCTTTTGAAGCTCTTTTATTTTATTAAGTTTATCTTCGGGAAGCACTTCGGCCACTACTTCATCAATACCAACTTCTTTTGCGATAGCCTGAGCTGTATTTTTGTTGTCGCCGGTAAGCATGACTGTTTTAATCCCGAGTTTGTGTAAATTTTTTACGGCCTCAATCGCTTCTGATTTTATTGCGTCAGCCACCATTACCACAGCTATCACTTCGTTCTTGGTGGCAAGAATAACAGGTGTCTTACCCTGCGATGTTTCTGCTTGGAGACTTTTTACATCAAACGAAAACCTTAGGTCTGAAATAAGTTTTGTATTGCCGGCAAAATATTCTGTATCAGTAAATCGCCCTTTAAGGCCTTTGCCCTTAATAATTTCAAAATCCTGCACTGAAGCAATATCGATTTCTATTTCCTTGGCATATTCTATGATGGCATGGGCGATCGGATGCTCTGATTTTTTTTCAAGTCCGGCAAGTATGGATAACACTTTTTCATCGGATAATTTTGAATAGTTTTTAAGGCTGGTAAGCTCGGGTTTGCCACGGGTTATGGTTCCTGTTTTATCAACCACTACCACATTAACTTTATGAAGTTTTTCAAGAGTAGCGGCATCTTTAATTAAAATGCCTTCTCTTGCTCCCTTTCCTACTCCGACAATAATGGCCGTAGGCGTAGCCAGCCCTAAGGCGCATGGGCAGGCAATCACCAAAATACCAACAAAGGAGGTAAGGCCAAATGAAAGGGCCTGAGAAAAACCTAAATAATATGTCCCCACAGTAAGCCAAATTAAAAGAGCGACGAATGAAATCACCAGCACGACCGGCACGAAAACGCTGGAAATCTTGTCAGCCAGCGCTTGAATAGGAGCCTTGCTTCCCTGGGCATCCTGCACCATTTTAACAATATGGGCAAGCAAAGTTTCAGACCCCACTTTCGTTGCCTTAAAGGTAAATGTGCTGTTAGTGTTTATCGTTCCGGCAACGACTGAATCTCCGGCTTTTTTCTCTACGGGCATCGGCTCTCCCGTTATCATTGCCTCATCAATAAATGAAACTCCTTCGGTAACTACTCCATCAACCGGTATTTTGGAACCCGGTTTTATAATAATAGAATCACCATGCTTTACTTCATTTATGGAAATTTCTATTTCTTTTCCACCACGAATTACCAAAGCAGTTTTTGCCTGAAGATTTAAGAGTTTTTCTATGGCGTCTCCGGTCTTCAATTTTGACCTGGCTTCAAGATATTTTCCTAATGCAATAAATGTTATGACCACAATGGTAACATCATAATAGGTGTGATCCACATTGATAAATTGCCTGAGCGGCTCTTCCAGCGCCATCACAATAAAACTGTATAAAAAGGCCACTGATGTTCCAATACCGATCAAGGTGTCCATGTTTGCCTTGCCATAGCGGAAAAATCGGTACATACCGAGTAAGTAGGGTTTCCCCACCACAAAAAGTGTGTAGGTAGCCATGATCGGCAAAAGATGATGGAAAAATTCAGAGAGATTCAGAGATGGCACAGCGATAAGTTTAAATTGCGCTAAAATATCCCAGCCCATAATGAAAATGCTAATAATGGCAAGCGGAATGGCCGACATCACTAAATTTTTTTGGCTGGCAATTTCTGCGAGCTTTTCTCTCTTTGATTGGTCAATACCAATCTGAGCTGCACGATCGTCAGCTGATGTGCTCATATCGTCTACGGTAGGCATAATTATAGAATAGCCGAGGGGCTCAATCTTCTTTGATAAGGCTTCAAGAGTTGTCTTTGAGGGGTCAAACGACATCTTTGCATTTTCCGTCCCATAATTCACTTGGATGGATTCAACGCCCTCAGTTTTTTTGAAGGTTCTTTCTATAATGCTTGCACAGGAAGCACAATGCATTCCTTTAATTTTATAGGTTTTAGATTCCATATTATTGATTTAAAATAACTTTATAGTTCCCCAATGTACCCACCTCTTTGGCAAAATTATCCAGGGCAGCATCTGATTCATATTCAATCTCAGTTTTACCAGTTGCAAAATCAACGGCACAAGATTGAATGCCTTTAATATCTTTGGCAACATCCTCGATAAGCGCCTTACAGGCGTTGCAATGTGTTCCTTGAATAGTAATTGTAGTTTGCATATATGTTTTTAATTATTCGTAATGAAGTTCAATTTTATCTTTGTCTTGCATGATATAATTTTCATATTCGGTGTTCTCTTGTCCGTTGACGGTCATCTTCATATTCGTGCCGAATGAGCGCATGTCTTTGCCCCAGTTTTTGAAAAACTGGCCGAGGGTTGTGTTTTGTTTTAGAACACGGCCCTGAAATTCCATATGAACAACTCCTTCATCGCTGTCATCATGAGTGTGGATCGGCTGATGAGTTGCACCAATGCCAATGTTTTCTGGGATCTCCAATTTTTCTCCTTTGACGTAAATGGTAAGCTCTGGATGCCAATGAAAACCGTTTTTGGAAACAATATCGCTCTCCAGAATCGGAGGCCTTGTTGCGATGTACCAAATAAGGCCTCCTAGTAAAGCAATAACCAGACCCCCGCCCAAGCCCCATAGCATCCATTTTTTAATGGCTCGTTTCTTTTCGAGCTTTTTTTGCTCTTGCCTTTGGGCTTCTTTTTTTAAATCGTA